>NZ_HG938354.1:1204710-1807065 GCF_000731315.1 Neorhizobium galegae bv. orientalis str. HAMBI 540 | reverse complement strand
GTGCGTTTCCCGAATAACTGCGCAATTTTTATCGAAAGCGCTCTAACTGCGCAGTTGTATTATGCGCCGATTCGTTGCCGATTTACAAATGCTTAACCAGACTGTCATTTTACGCTGCTTCGCCGGCCAAATTGGCATTCACGCGCGCTTATACGTCCCTTCGGACGCCGGGCGATTTTGGCATTTCACATCGACTCGTCAAATGCAGTAGTCCGCGGACTACTGCCCTTGGAGGTTTGCGTCCGATCGCATGCCGAGCAGCGGGGCGCCATCGTGAGAGGATGTTTCCGGAGTGATGGTAGTCCGCGGACAACTGCGACGCCTCCGGCAAATCGAACCACGCGATCTTTGGAAGAGGAGGCCTTTTCACGCAACGGTACTCTGTCGCGTTTGGCTGCTGGTTGGCCACGAGAGTGAGTGCTGCGACTGGAGCAACGTATGAGCCCACGGTCGGCAAGGCTGGGCGGGATTCGGATCCAGCCATCCGCTGCCCCTCCGCCTTCTCAAGAAGGTCCCCGACGGCTCTTCCATCTTGCGGCCGATTTCCTTCATGTCTGGGTTTTCTCGTCTGGCGAAATTCGGATTGGTGACGCCGGCTGACCTGGCCCCGCTGACGGAGGCCGTGAAGCGGCAGTCCTTTTTCTGCATCCGAGCCCGCAGTCATTACCTGTTCGCTACCAATCGATGAGCGCTTACTGGACGTATGGTTCGTCGCAACGCAGCTTCCGTTCCCCGATCGGCAGCCATGCCGGCGAAAAAAGGTCCTCATAAGTGCGTCGGTTTCGATGATACGATACCGAGATAGAGAGCCGCCACTCGCAGCAGATACTTCCATGACATACGCGAGATGAGGTCGTTGCGGGTATGGCCGTTGCTGTCGCGCCTGGGTGAATGGCTTCTACCGTCGCGCATAACGGCGAGCCGGATGAGGGGTCGCATCCCGCTTTCGCGGACAGGTGGCTCCAATTGGAGATCTACCGAGAGCCATTTTGGTCATCGGTGCATAAATATTCGCTCGATCACTCAGTCTGGCTAGGCTGTGTATTGTCCTGATCCGGGCCTTATTAAAACCCTCCTTTCTTCTCTTGCTGTTGCTGCGGAAGGGCTCTGCTCCGCAGCGACAGGGAAGCCCGATGTTAGGTCGCGCGATACCGCGCGACTCCTCGCTTGCCTCGCCGTGTGGTTTCCGGTTGTCGAAGGTGCGGACGGGCAATCCGTTGATCGATCTCCCAACTCCCAGGATCCGTCTGCGCTTCAAAAGGGGGCTGAGTTGGGAAGCGGCTTGCCTCGACATCACTGGGGCAAGTGTTCGCTCCGTGATCGTCGGATGTACTTTGCCGCATGTTTCCGGCCTCGGGTTCAATTCCAGTCACGTGGTCGAAGGCAGGAGAGGGTGGCTGGAAGGTGGTTGGAATGGCAAATTTATCGACCCGTCGCGAGTTTTGACTTCACCTCCCGTGATATCTAGAGGTAATGAAATGTCGGATGGATATGTCGACGAATCCCGAATCTCCGGGTAGAGACGGACAAATGCCGATTTTCGGCATAAGGCCAGTTTTTCTTGTAAATAGCCGAAATTTGCCGCCGACAGTCCGTGCGGTTTGGTTGACAATATCGCCGAAAACCGCACTTCCGATTTGAGCTTGGGCGAGGTTCTCTTTTAAAACCGAGTTTAGGCCGTCTGATCCAGGGTACCGCTCAAGCGTTCAGCACCGGTGATCCATGCGTTGCCATCGATGGCAAGCACTATTGAAATTATGAGATAATCCATCGTTGACCGGCCGCGGAGCGGATCGATCTTGGGAGTTTCTCCGGTGCTGCGTCAGCCGGACGTTCGCTCAGGAACAGCGCTCAGATATGGGCGGTCTGCGCCGCGTTGATCGATGAGATGAAGCTCTTGGTGCGTTCCTGCCTCGGATCACCAAAGATCGCCTCCGCTCTGCCAGACTCGACCACTTTTCCGCTCTCGAGGAAAACGACGTGGTTGGCAATCCGCGAGGCAAGGCGCAAGTCGTGCGTCGCCATCACCATCGTCGTTCCTTCGGCAGCAAGCCGGCCGAGCACGTCGATGACCTCGGCGGAGAGTTCAGGATCGAGGGCCGAGGTCGGTTCGTCACAGAGAAGAACCTTGGGCGAAGGCGCAAGCGCCCGGGCGATCGCCACCCTTTGCTGTTGCCCACCGGAAAGCTCGGAGGGCCAGGCCTCGGTCTTATGTGCCATTCCCACCTTGGTGAGCAGTTCGGTGGCGCGGTTATGGGCTTTTTCGCGCGGCCACCTGAGAACCGTCGTCAGTCCTTCCATGACGTTCTCGATCGCCGTGCGATGCGGAAAGAGCTGGAAGTTCTGGAAGACCATACCGGTCTGGCGGCGGATTTTCTGGATCGACTTCCAGCCGATCTTCATGCCGGGCTCGAAGTCGATCTTTTCATCGCCGATGCGGACGGAGCCGGCTGTCGGGATCTCCAGGAGGTTGATGCAGCGCAGCAGCGTGCTCTTGCCACCGCCCGAGGGACCGATGAGCGCGGTGACACTTCCCTCGGGAATGCCGAGGCTGATGTCCTTCAGGATGACCGCGTCGCCGAACCGCTTTTCGATGTTGGAAAGGTCGATCATCGGTTTGACTCCATCATGCCGCCATAACGGGCGAAACGCTTTTCAAGCCTGTTCTGCAACGATGACAGCACCGAGCTCAAGACCAGGTAGATCAAGGCCGCCTCGATATAGAGGATCAGCGGCTCATAGGTCGTCGCGACGATCCGCTGGGCTGCCTGGAAGAGTTCCGGCACCGTGATCGCCGCGGCAAGCGAGGTATCCTTGACCAGCGAGATGAAGGTATTCGAAAGGGGCGGCACCGCGACACGCGCCGCCTGCGGCAGAATGGTGCGGCTCATCGCCTGGCGCCATGACATGCCGATCGAATAGGCCGCTTCCCACTGCCCCTTCGGCACCGAGGAAATGACCGCGCGGATAATTTCGGAACTGTAAGCACCGATATTCAGGGTAAAGCCGATCAGTGCCGCGGGAAAGGCGTCGAGCAGGATGCCGACGCTCGGCAGGCCGTAGAAGATGACGAAGAGCTGCACGAGAAGCGGGGTGCCGCGGATCACCCAGACGTAAAACCGTGCGATCATCGCAAGCGACGCCGGGCCGAACAGCCGGGTCACCGCCGTGATCAGGCCGAGGATGAGCCCGAGCAGGAAGGACAGCAATGTCAGCGGAACCGTAAAACGGATGCCCGCCCATAGGAGGGTCGGAAGTGAATCCGACATCAACTGAAGCCAGTGCGGCACGATGTGATCCTCAAAAAATGGCGTCCGGCGCGGGCGCCGGACGCTTTAATCATGTAGGTCAGGAACGGGAACTCGGCAGCCTATTTGGAGACGTCCTGCCCGAAATACTTGTCGGAGATCTTCTGATAGGTGCCGTCTGCCTTGATGTCCGCCAGTGCCTTGTTGATGGCACCGAGCAATTCCGGCTCGCCCTTGCGGATGATGATGCCGGAATAATCGGCATTGTCCTGCTGCGCGGCGATCTTTACCGGCGCGTCGGGTTTCTGCTTCTTGAAATCGAGGAAGGAGAGGCTGTCATTGATCGTCGCGTCGGCGCGGCGTGTCAGCACGAGCTGGATCGACTGGTCGAAGCCATCCGTGCCCACCAGTTCGGCGCCTGCCTGTTCGGCGATTTTGCCAAAATTGCTGGTCAGGGACTGGGCGGATTTCTTGCCCTTGAGGTCCGCGAAACCCTTGATGTCGCTGTTGTCCTGGCGGACGATCAGCACCGCCTTGGACGCGATGTAGGGCTCGGAGAAATCGTATTTCTGCTTGCGGGCCTCGGTTATGCCGACCTGGTTGATGACGGTGTCGTAACGCTTGGCATCGAGCCCTGCGATGAGACCGTCCCACTTGCCTTCGATGAATTCGGCCTTGACGCCAAGTTTTGCGGCAACGGCTTGCCCGATCTCCACGTCGAAACCGACCAGCTTGCCGCTTGCGTCATGGAAGGTGAACGGTGCGTAGGTCCCCTCGGTGCCGATCTTGAAGACGCCCGCAGACCTGACGGCGGCAAGATTTTCGCCGGCGAGGGAAGGCGTAAGGGCTGCCGCGTGAATAAGGGCCGCCGCGACAATGGTTTTCAACCGAAACATTAGGTCATCCTTTCAGCAGTGCTTGCTGGCGACTAGATGACAGAAAATAGGACGTCGGGATTGAAAGAAAACCGCAAAAAAAGCCGGCAAATGCGAATATTTTACTCAGCCTCGGTCATGCCCCAATTCGCGGACGGCTTGTAGCCGAACAGGCCCCGCGTCCCACCTTGCCGTTTCCCGCGTGGATGCAAGGTAGAGCTGTAGATTTACACGCTTCCGTCACTGCTCCGAAGGCGATGCAGGCAAATCCAGCATAAAAAATTCTCAACGCCGTGAGCGCCTTAGCGACGAGAGGGCCAAATTTGCGCGTAAGCGCGCTCCCACGCGATTGACATAAATCAATGACGGCGACATCATATTCAACATGGATACGACATATTCAAATAGAATACAAGAAGAAAGCGGCGGCGTCCGCCCGCTCTCGACGGTCCTGAAGACTATGGCCGTGCTCGACGTGCTGGCCTCCAGCGCTCGCGGCATGAAACTGCCGGAGATCGCGTCGGCGATGGAGCTCTCTCGCCCCACCGCTTATCAGCGGCTGTTGACGTTGATCGAAGCTGGCTGGGTCGAGCAGGATCACGAGATGCGCTATCGGCTCACGATGCACGCCTGCCGGCTTGCCGCGGCGGCCATGGAGCAGGCTAATCTCGGAACGCGAGTTCAGCCGATCATCGAAATGCTGGTCCATCGCGTGAAGGAAACGGCCTCATTGGCGGTGCTCGATCGCGGGTTGCCTTGCATCGTCTCGCGTGTCGAGTCCGAAAGCGTACTGCGTGCGGAACAGAAGATCGGCACGACCATGTCGCTGGAGGGCTCCGCATCCGGCCGCATCCTGACAGCCTTCGCAGACGAAGTGACGCTCGCCCGCCTGAAGGAAAGCGGTGAACCGCTGGCTTCTGAAGAGCTCCTGGGCGAGGCCCGCGCCAACGGTTACGCCTTGTCGAGCGGCTATACCCATAGCGGCGTCGTCGCCATCGCTGCGCCGATCTTCGATCTCCGCGGCAAGTGCGCGTCGACGATTTCGCTGGTCATGCCGGAGATGCGCTTCGACCTCGAAAGCTTCCGCGAGCCGCTTCTCGAAACCGCCCGAACTATTACGAAAATGCAGCAGGGAGAACGTTGACGGTCATGACCGCGACTTCCGAACAGGTGGCAACGCCCCGACCGCGCCCAGGCCAAGAGGTGATGAAGACCTCACGGCTGGCGGCAATCCAGCCGAGCCGGCTCAGCGGCACCCGCGCCTTGATGAACAAGATGATCCGCGAGCGCTGGGACATCTCCAATGTCCTTTTCGACGTGGATGAAAATGCCGAAGGCATCGTCGTTTATTCCATCAAGGTGCCGGACCAGGAATTTTCGTTCATCGGTTTTTCCCGCCCGCCGAGCCGGACGGCCCGCACCGGCCGTATCATCGGCCAGGCCTGGGACATGATGGGTGCGTTGATCGAGGGACCGGCGACCGAAATCGAGATCGAAACGGCGCGGCGGGAAATCCCAAAGCTTTATACCGGCCGGGCAACGGCCGGCACGCTGATCTGGTGCCGCTCGAACCGCTCGATGCGGGTCTTCGACCAGACGCTCGAAGCGCTTGCCGATGGCCGCCAGCCCTCCGTCGCCGATCTTTCGAAAGTCTGCTACCTGATGCGCAATACCGGCCTCGACGGCAACGGTACGTTCGGGACGCGTTCCTTTCCGTCGCTCGGTGCCCGTCATGCGCTCGGTGGTGTCCTGCAGGCGCAGTTGCTGACCGCCTATCTGATGCGGGAATTCTCCTGCGACCTCGTCGAGCATCTGGCGGCCAAGAAATCGGAGACCGCCGTGCGTCTCGACCCGCAGCTTCGCCGCTATATCGGCGTCGGCAACGGTTCGGCGCTCGGCCTTATCTTCTTCGTCCACAAACATCCGCGCCTGATCGATGGGCTTCTGTCTGCCCGCGAAGGTGCGATTGCGATGGCCCGTGCGCTGAAGCTCGACGCGTCGGATCCCCGCGTCGCCAGACTGCTCGAACTTCTCCGCCAGGCAATCGTGTTCCGCAAACAGGACCAGATGGTCTACGAGACATTTGCCTCCAGCGCCGAAGTGGCAGCCGATCTCGAGAAGGTGGTGGCGGCGCTCGGAGAATTCCGGCGAAGCGGCACGGTGTTCGGTCGTACGACCGATTTGCCGTTTGATGTGCTTGCCGCCGAATTCGAAACCGGCCTCCTGCCGGAAGCTTTCGAGACTTTCCTCTCGTTGCTGATCGAATTGGTGCCGGAAGAAGCCGACCGGCTATTGGCAGCCATTGATGCTCCCGACGAATTCAGCGTCGCGCCAGCCGAGACGGTCGAACAGCTGATGGCGCTCGTCCATGACGAATATCGGTGGGCGCTCGATACCGACATGGGCGGCCCAGAGGCCTATAAATATGTCTGGTACAAATCGGAGACGGCGGAGGAACCCCGCCGCGGCGCCCGCGACGAAGTCCCCGATGCGCTTGACCTCGGCCTCGATGTCTGCGGCGGCATCCAATCCCTTTTTGCCGATCTCGGCAGGGCCGAAGGTTCGCTCAGCATCGCCCGGTTCCTGATGAAACATCCTGAACACCGCTACATGGTGGCGCGCATTCAAAGCCTGCGCGGGCGGGACTATCACACGCCCCGCGCCAACATCAACGCGGAGGCTTTTGTGCCGATCGATCTCGTGCGGCTGATGAATGTGGGGGTCCACGGCATCGACAAGACCCGTGATTTCCTCAGCCGCAACCTGCGCGGCGTGCTCTATCACGGCGCACCGACCCCCGACGATCTGCGCGCCGGCTACACCGGCACCTGGTATTGCCCGGCGGAGCCTGTTCTATGACATCCCCACATTCAACTCCTTCCATGCGCGTCATGCCCCGCGAAATGCGGCTGATGTCCGAGCGGATCTTCTCGCTGAGCAGCCTGCCCAAGGGTTTCTTCCTGACTATCGGCGACATCCCGATGTATTCGCAAAAGCTTGGTCTTGGTGGCTTCAAACTGTTCGAGCAGCGGTTCGAGAGCTTCAAGTCGGCGGCTCCCGCCCGTATCGCGATTGCTTCCGAAAACGGCCACCGCTTGACGCTCGATGCTTGCGGCGAACACGCCTGGTTCGTGCTGCCGACGGCGATCGATCTTCTCGGTGAGCTGACAACCCGGTTCGGGTCGGCGGAACTGACTGTGACAGGGGCCACGGATGCCGAGGAACTCGCGATGGCCGCGCGTCTCGGCGGTCGATCGGGGCTCTCGATTTCCGTATTCGGCAATGTGCTGAAGGCGGTTCCGGCAGCGGTCACCAGCGACGTTCAAAAAGACGATCCGCTTCTCTGGTCGCTTCTGGAAAGCGGTGCTGAAATCGAGAGCGATCTCTGGTGGCGCATCTATCACCTGGCAAAACAGGCGCTTGCGACCGATAGCATCGTCTCGCGCCGTCATGCCGGCCCGATGATCGTCAACGAGGACGGCACCGTCATCGGCCGCAAGGACAATGACGACGAGACCGATGTCTCCTTCCTGTCATCCAGCATTTCCGAACGTATGAAAGAGGGCGCGAGATCATGATCATCGACGGTTTGCAATGCGGGCATTTCGATCGCGCCGCCTTTGAATCCTTGAGGGCAGGGAATGTCGGCGGGGTCGTCAACACCTGCGGATTCTGGGAGGGCACCGTCGAGTCGATGGATTCAATCGGTCGCTGGCGTGACCTGGTGCGTGAAAACTCCGATATCGCCGAGATCGCCCTTACCGCAGACGACATCAGCCGTATTTCCAGCGCAGGCAAGCTCGCGGTCATCATGGGTTTCCAGAACGCCAATCTCTTCGCAGGGCGGATCCGCTTTGTGGAGTTGTTTGCCGAACTCGGCGTGCGCGTCGTGCAACTCACCTACAACAACCAGAACGAACTCGGTGGCTCCTGCTACGAGGCCGAGGATTCGGGCCTTGCCCGCTTCGGCAAGGAAGTGGTGCGCGAGATGAATGCCGCCGGCATTCTGGTCGACTGCAGCCATGTCGGCGACCGCACGACGCTCGACGCGATCAAGGTTTCCGAAAAGCCGATCGCCGTCACCCACGCCAACGCCCAGTCGTTGTTCATGCACAAGCGCAACAAGTCGGACGACGTCATCCGGGCGCTGAAGGATACCGGCGGCGTGATCGGCTGCGCCGCCTATCGCAACATCACCGGTGACGAATTCTGCGCTTCGATCGAAGCCTGGTGCACGATGGTTGCCCGCACGGTGGATATTGCCGGCATCGACTCCGTCGCGATCGGCACCGACAAGAGCCACAATTTCACTGCTCCCGATTACGCCTGGATGCGCAAGGGCCGTTGGACCCGTGGCGAGGACTATGGCGCCAGCGCCGCCGGCAAGCCGCTCAAGGCCGCGCCGCCGGAATGGTTCCAGAAGGTCGAGGACATCAGGGTGATCCCGGACGGTCTGCGCGCTGTGGGCTTCTCGAAGGAAGAAGTCGCGAAGATCACCCACAAGAACTGGCTGCGGCTCTACGAAGCCACCTTCAGAAAATCATAAAAGAGGAGAACTGCAATGACTGGAATGAAGACATTTCTCATGCCTGACCGCCGCCGTTTCCTGAAGACGGCCGGCGCTGCGGTGACCGCTTCGCTTGCGGCTCCCTATCTTGCTCGCGCGCAGGAGAAGATCCTCTACGTGAATACCTGGGGCGGTCCCTGGGAGGTTGCCGCAAAGGCGCATCTCATTGATCCGTTCACCGCCGAAACCGGCATCCAGGTGAAGACGGTTTCCCCGGTCTCTTTTGCCAAGCTCGCCCAGCAGGTGAAGACCGGCACCTACGAATTCGACGTCACCACGCTCGGCGGCGGCGAATTGGTTCGTGCGAACCAGGCCGGCATCATCGAAAAGCTCACCGAGCCCTACAAAGGCGGCCTCTTCGAAAACGGCGTCGCGTCGCATGCGTTCGCGACCGTCATGGCCTGGCGCAGGGATAAATATAAGGACACTCCGAAGACCTGGGCCGATTTCTGGAACGTCGAGAAGTTTCCCGGCGGACGGTCGCTGCAGCGTTATGCATCGCGCGTCATCCCGATCGCGCTTCTGGCCGACGGCGTCGCGGTCAAGGATCTCTATCCCCTCGATGTGGACCGGGCCTTCAAGTCGCTCGACAAGATCAAGCCGCATATCCGCGTCTGGTGGACTGCCGGCGCCCAGTCGACACAGATCCTGCGTGACGGGGAGATCGACATGATCGGCATCTGGCACGGCCGTTATTTCGAGGCCGAGAAGGCTGGTGCTCCAGTTGCCATGACCTGGAACCAAGGCGAAATCGAACGCGCCTACTGGGTTGTCGCCAAAAAGACGCCGAACCTCGAGAACGCCAGGAAATTCGTCGAATTCGCGACCAGTGCGAAACCGCTCGCCGGCTTCTCCAAGGCTGCGGACTACGGCGCGCTCAACCCGGCTTCCAACCAGTTCGTCGATCCGGCGGATGCCAAGCGCATGCCGACCTCGCCGGACAACTACAAGCTGACTTTCGAGCAGGACATGGCGAATTTGGGCATAGACCCGGCGGAGCTCGCCGAACGTTTCGAGGAGTGGGTCGCGAGCTGATCCTCTCTCCTGGATCAACTTGACCCGCTGGCCGGCATCGCGCGGAACGACCGCGCGATGCCGCAGCGACCCTGCCTGCCATAAAAGGGGAACGGCAATGGGCATCAGCCTTTCAAAACTGACGGAAAAGACGAATATATGGCCCTGGCTGCTGCTGGCGCCGCTCGGCATCTACATGCTCGTCTTCTTCGCCGTGCCGCTTGCCGAAGTGGCGATCATGAGCTTTACCGAACCGAAGGTCTCGCTCGCCAACTACCAGAAGGTCCTGACCGGAGCGCTTTACCAGCGCGTCTTTCTGAACACCTTCACGACGGCCGCTTTTGTGACGCTCTGCTGCCTTCTGGTCGGTTATCCGCTGGCCTATCTGATGGCGCATTCCAAGCCGCGCACGGCAATGCTGATCCTGCTGCTCGTCACCATGAGCTTCTGGACCAGTTTCCTCGTCCGCACCTATTCCTGGATGGTCCTGCTCGGCAATAACGGCCCGCTGATTGCCTTCCTGCAGATGATCGGCGTCGACAAGCCGCCGCAGCTTCTCTTCACGCGGTTCTCCTCGACGCTCGCCATGGTGCATATCCTGGCGCCCTACATGATCATGAACATCTATTCGGTGATGAAGAAGATCGACCCGGCGCTGATCCGCTCGGCGGAGAGCCTCGGCGCCAAGGGGTGGTCGCTGTTTAGGCATGTCTACCTGCCGTTGACGGCACCGGGCATCGCCAATGGTTCCGTCCTCGTCTTCGTCATCTGCCTCGGTTTCTATGTGACGCCGGTGCTGCTCGGCAGTCCGCGTGAGCAGATGGTCGCCGGTCTGATCGGCCACCAGATCGAGGAATTCCTGGCCTTCGGTCTGGGCTCCGCCATGGCGATGATCCTGCTCGTCGTGACACTCATCATCCTCACTATCTATCACCGCCGTTTCGGCCTCGACAAACTCTGGGGGTGACCGAACATGAACACGTTCATGCGCTGGGCCGGTTTCATCGTCGTGCTCTTCATTGCAGCCCCGCTCGTCATCGTCGTGCCGATGTCGTTTTCGAATGCGAGCTCCCTGCAATTCCCGCCGCCGGGTTACTGGCTCGGGTATTATCGGGCTTATTTCACCAGCATGGATTGGCTGATACCCACCTGGAACAGCATTCTGATCGCGACCGCGACCACCATCCTCACCATGGCCCTGGTCGTGCCCGCAACCTTCGCTCTGGTGCGCCACAAGTTTCGCGGCAAGGGGTTTGCCGACCTGATGATGCTGATGCCGATGGCGGTGCCGCATATCGTCATGGCGGTCGGCTATTATTCTTATTTCGGCGATCTCGGACTGGTGCACAGCCATCTCGGCGTCATCCTGGCGCATACCTGCCTGTCGGTTCCGATTGCCTTCCTCGTCCTTTCGGCCAACCTCAAGGGTTTCGACCGAAACCTTGAACGGGCCGCGCAGAGCCTCGGCGCCAGCCCGACGAAGACCTTCCTGCACGTCACCCTGCCGATCCTGCGACCGGGGCTGGTCATCAGCTCGCTCTTCGCCTTCATCCAGTCGTTCGACGAGACGGTGGTGGCGATCTTCATCTCGGGCCGCGATGCCGAGACCCTGCCGCGCAAGATGTTCGACAGCATCCGCCAGGAGGCCGATCCGGTGATTGCCGTCATCTCGACGCTGCTCTTCGTCGTCGTGCTGGTCGGCATCGCGGCTCCTTATTTCGCCAGCGCGCTGCGCAGCCGCGCTCCCAAGCCGAGCCGCCCGGCCGGCGCACATTGATCCTCCCAAGGGCTCCCCCCAAGGATTTCCAATGACGAACTACCTGCAACTCTCCAACATCACCAAGACCTACGGACATTTCACCGCGCTCGACGACGTGAGCCTGTCGGTCGACAAGGGGGAGTTCGTGACCTTCCTGGGGCCGAGCGGCTCGGGCAAGACGACGACGCTGATGATCATTGCCGGTTTCGAAAAGGCGAGCGGCGGCAAGGTGGAAGTCGGTGGCCAGTCGATTTCCGAGCTTGCGCCGCATGAGCGCAATATCGGCATCGTGTTCCAGAACTATGCCTTGTTTCCGCACAAGACGGCGGTCGAAAATGTCTATTTCCCGTTGCAGATGCGTGGCGTGAGCCGCTCGCAGGGCTTGAGACAGGCAGAGGACATGCTGTCACTCGTCGGCCTCAAGGGTTTTGGCCATCGCCATCCGAAGGAATTGTCCGGCGGGCAGCAGCAGCGGGTCGCGCTTGCCCGCGCCCTGGTTTTCGAGCCTTCGCTGCTTCTGCTCGACGAGCCGCTCGGCGCGCTCGACAAGAACCTGCGTGAGCAGATGCAGATCGAGATCAAGCGCATCCAGCGCAGCCTTGGCGTGACGACCATCTTCGTGACCCACGACCAGTCGGAAGCCATGTCGATGTCCGATCGCATCGTGGTGTTCGAGAAGGGACGTATCGAGCAGGTCGCAGCACCCCTGGATATCTACCATCGCCCGCAGACCTCCTTCGTCGCCGCCTTCATCGGCGAGAGCAACCTGATTCCGGCAATCATTACCAGCGGGGCCGGCAGAACGGCCGAGAACCCGACGCTTGGAGCCTTCCAATACGCTGGCGAAGATGCTCTTGCGGACGGCCAGAAGGTGACGCTTCTGATCCGCCCGGAGCACATCAAGCTGTCGCGCAGCCCGGTCGAGGGCCGCAAGAACGTCCGCATGATCGTCGAGACGATCGTCAACTACGGCGACAACGCACTCGTGATCGGCCGGGCAGGGGATATTCCGATGCGCGTCAGGGTGCTCGGTGCCGATGTGGTGATCATCAGGGAAGGCGAGGAATGCTGCATCAGCTGGGCGCCGGACGCGGTCTTCGTGATCACCAAATAGGGTTGCAGCGGCGAATGCCGACCGGCCCCTTCAATCAACGCACGTTATTGCACCATCAAGGCCGGGATTAGAACCTAGAGAAGATCGTACTTTTTCAGGATCTCTCTTATTTTCTCGTCCTGAGCCTCGTCCGGAAGCAGGGCAGGCTGCCTGCTCGCGCCGACTGATTTGTCCTGAAGGTAAAGCGAACGCTTGACCATGGCGGGCGCAAAGCCCAGCGCATAAAGGTCGGTGCGGAAGGCGGTATAGATCGCCTGCTGACGCTCCGCTTCCGCAATGTCGCCGGAGTTGAAGGCTGCAAGGATGCCGGCGAGCACGTGCGGCAGAGCATTTCCGAGCCCCGATATGCAGCCCGCAGCACCGTTCTGCAGCGACCACAGAACGAGATGGTCAGGACCGGAATAGACCTCGAAGCCCGGGTTCTCTTTCGAGACCTGAAGGTAGGCTGCCAGAGTTTCCTGAGCGCCGCCGGAATCCTTGATGCCGGCGATATTGCCGTGCCCGGCGAGCTTTGCGGCCGTCGCCGGCTCGATGTGGTTCTGGGTCCGGGCGGGGATGTCATAGAGATAAACCGGTGTCTTGACCGCATCCGCGACCGTCGAGAAGTGGCGGACCAGCCCGTCCTGCATGCAGGCGATGAAGAAGGGGGTGATGACGGCGATGCCGTCGACGCCGATCCGGTCAAACTCTTTGGCCAGTTGCACCGTCTCGAATGTGGCTGGCATCCCGGCATTGACGATGACTTTGGCGCGACCCGCAACCTCGTCGACCACGTGTTCGGTCAGGCGGATCTTCTCTTCGTGGGTGAGAGCAGTGAAATCACCATTGGTGCCGGCGCACATGATGTTGTTGCCCGCCGCCACCTGCCGGCGCACCTGGGCGCGGGTCGCCTCGAAATTAATCGTCTCGTCCTCGTTGAAGCAGGTCACGAGTGCGACAAAGGCATTTCTGGTCATTCAATCAACTCCGCTTATCCGCCGCTCGGCGGTTTGTCATGCACGTTTGAGACGGGCTGCCCGGTGTTCGGCCTGAACGTCCGGGTCCGGATCGAGGCTCGCCGCCAGGAGCGCTTTTGTATAGGCTTCACGGGGCGTCTCGAAGATCTCCCGGACCGTTCCCAATTCCACCACTTCGCCCTTCTGCATGACCATGACGTAATCCGCGAAGTCGCGAACGACGGGCAGGTCGTGGGCGATGAAGATGAAGGAGATGCCTATGTCCCTTCGCAGCTTGTCGAGAAGCGCGATGACCTGGGCCTGCACCGATACGTCGAGCGCCGACACCGCCTCGTCGCAGACGATCAGCTGTGGTTCGAGCGCAAGCGCACGGGCGATTGCAATCCTCTGCCGCTGGCCGCCCGAGAACTGGTGCGGATAACGGCCCATGTGCTCGACCGAAAGGCCCACCTGCACCAGCAGTTCCGCGACCCGTTCCCGCCACCGACGTTTCGGCAGGATATCAGGATGGATGGCCCATGCTTCCGATACGAGCTGGAACACCGTCATGCGTGGATTGAGCGACTGGGTGGGGTCCTGAAACACCATCTGAAGATCGCGCCGGAGCTTGTAGAGTTCCGACGGCGAGAGCATAAAGAGATCGCGCCCCTTCCAGTGCGCCGTACCGGCGTCCGGCTCGTCCAGCCTCAAAAGAACGCGGGCAAGCGTCGATTTGCCCGAGCCGCTTTCTCCGACGATCGCCATGGTCTCGCCAGCCCGGAGGTCGAAGGAAACCCCCTTCAGCGCATCGAAAGAGCCGTAGCGCTTGCGCACGTCCCGGACGCTAAGCAGCGGTTCGCCCGACAGCTGCGCGACGTGCATCTCGCCCTTTCCGGGGGCAGCGCCGATCAGCTTTTTGGTATAGGGATGCGTGGGGTTCTTGTAGACATCGCGGACCGTGCCGGTCTCGACCAACTCGCCTTTTTCCATGACGACCACCCGATCGGCGATTTCGGCCACCACGCCGAGATCGTGGGTGATGATCAGCACGCCCATGCCGGTTTCCCGCTGCAGTTCCTTCAACAGCGCCAGCACCTCGGCCTGGACCGTCACGTCGAGTGCTGTGGTCGGCTCATCGGCGATCAGCAGGTCGGGGCGCAGCGCAAGCGCCATCGCAATCATCACGCGCTGACGCTGGCCGCCGGAAAACTCGTGCGGATATTTGCCCATGGCGCCTCCCGGGTCCGGAATTCCGACGCGCGTCAACAGGCGCAGGGCTTCGCTTTTGGCCTGTCCGGCCGGCATGCCGTGGGTCGTCATCGCCTCGCGGATCTGCCATCCGACGGTATAGACCGGGTTCAGATGGCTGAGCGGGTCCTGAAAGATCATGGCGATCCGTCGGCCGTTTGCCTCGCGGCGCGCCTGGGGCGACATGGTCAGCAGGTCCTTGCCGTCGAGCAGGATCTGCCCGGCACTGATCCGCCCGGGCGGCATGTCGATGAGGTTCATGATCGCCGCTGACGAAACCGACTTGCCGGACCCGCTTTCGCCGAGGATCGCCAGCGTCTCGCCGCGGTCGAGATGGTAGGAGATGTTGCGCACGGCATGCACGACGCCGGCGGCCGTATGGAACTCGACCGAGAGGTTGCGGACTTCCAGCAGGTGCTCAGCCATTCTTTCGGCCTTTCATTTCCAGGCGCCAGCGCTGAACGGGGTCGAGCGCGATGCGCAGCCAGTTCGACAAAAGGTTGAGCGACAAGGTGGTCATGATGATCGCCAGCCCGGGCCAGAACGAGAGCCACCAGGCATTGGTGAGATATTGGCGCCCTTGGGAAATCATCAGCCCCCAGGTGATCGCCGGCGGCTGGATGCCGATGCCGAGGAAGGACAACGCGCTTTCGGCAAGCATGACATAGGCGAAGTCCAGCGTCGCCAGCGTGGTGAGCGTCGGGAAAACGACCGGCAGGATGTGACGGAACAGGATGCGGTTCTGCGAAGCGCCCATCACCCGCGCCGCCTGCACGAACATCCGCTCGCGGATCTCCAGCACCTCGGCGCGGGTGGTGCGCAGGTAAACGGGGATGCGGGTGATCGACAGGACGGCGACCAGGTTCAGGATCGAGGAGCCCAGGAGATAAAGGACGATCACCGCGATCAGCAGCGAGGGAAAGGACATGATCACGTCTGCCAGGCGCATGATCACCTGCCCAACGCGCGGTGAGGAAAAGCCGGCGACGAGGCCGAGCAGCGTGCCGATGACCGACGACAGGATCACCGCGCCGGCGGCGACCATGAGCGTGTTTTGCGTCGCGACGATGATGCGGGCGAGCAATGGCCGGCCGAGAGCGTCCGCCCCCATCCACCACACCCATTCACGGCTCCAGTCGAAGGGCGCGAGGTTGCGGCCGCGGAGGTTCTGCTTGGTAGCGAGTTCGCCGAGCCAGGACGGCCCGATCAGGGCAAGCACAATGATGACGAGCAGGAAGATCACTGCGCAGAGCGCGAATTTGTCGGCCCATAGCATCCGCGCCATGCGGACCGGGAAGGAGGGCTCGTGCACGATCGTCGTATCGGAGGTGGAAACACTCATCGTTGCGCTCCTCAATGACGGATGCGCGGATCGAGAAGCGCATAGGCAAGGTCGATCAGCAGGTTCATGAGGAAGATCGCCAGCGCGGTCACCAGGATCGCGGCCAGGACGACGTTGAAATCCCGTTGCAGGATCGAATCGATCATCAACTTGCCGACACCGGGGAAACCAAAGATCGTCTCGACCACGACGGCGCCGTTCAAGAGGCTCGCCGCCTGGTCTCCGATGACGGTGATGACCGGCAGCATGGCGTTGCGCAGGGCATGGATGAAGATGATCGGACCGGCCTTGACGCCTTTTGCGCGGGCCGTCTTCACATAGGCGGAGGATAGGGCGCCGATCATCGCGCCGCGCACCACCTGGACGATGATGCCGAAGGGACGGACGAACAGGACGCCGATCGGCAGGATCCAGTGCAGGATCGACCCGGTGCCGGATGTCGGCAGCCATGCGAGGTTTACGGAAAACACGACGATCGCGACGATTGCCAGCCAAAAGTCCGGCACCGATGCGCCCACCAGCGAGATCATCGAGGAGAGCCGGTCGAAGAAGCCGCCGGAGCGAAAAGCGGCAAGCGAGCCGACGACGATGGCAGCGGCCGTGACGAGCGACATGGTGATCACCGCAAGCCAGAGCGTCCACACGAACGCTTCTGTCACCACGTCCAGCGCCGGCCGCGCCTTGCGCAGCGATTCACCGAGATTTCCGGTCAGCACGTCGCCGACATAGCGTCCGAACTGCACCATCAGCGGGTCGTTCAAGCCGTGAAGTTCGCGGAACTGCTGCTTCATTTCGGCCGAAGCTTCGACGGGCAGGAAAAGAGCGGCCGGATCGCCCGTGAGGCGGGACAGGAAGAACACCAGCACAAGCAGCCCTGCCAGTGAAATCAAGCTCGCCACGGAGCGCTTACGAATAAAACTGAGCATGTCGCCCTCGACTATTATGGCGGCGGATGGGTACCCGCCGCCTTTGGGTCGTGATTGGAAATCCGGCAGCCGGTTTCCGCTGACTATTTGATGCCGATTTCCGACAATTGCAGCATCGAATTTGTGGCGATGGTCGGTTTGAAGTCGATACGCGGCGAAACGCGCGAGAAGCCGACCATGTGGAAGAGAAGGGCGTCGGCAACCACGTCGTCATGCAGGTAGGCGATCAGCTGCGACCAGAGCTTCGCACGTTCGTCACCGACTGCCGCCGAAGCGCGCTTGATCAGGTCGTCGACCTTAGGATCGGAGAAGCCCGACTGGGTGCCCTGCGAGGCATATTTGAAGAACATGGTGAAGGACGGGTCGCCCTTGGAGTTGTCGTGCATGGCGGCGACGATAATCGGGCCACGACCTTCCTTGAAGGGCTTGGAATAGTAGCTCTCGTGCTCGGCCACTTCGACAAACTTCAGATCGACCTTGAAGCCAACTTCCTGGAGCTGCGACTGAACCGCTTCCATGATTTCGGTGACGTTCGGGAAGTTTGCCGTGCGGGCGATCAGCGTGATCGGCGTATCGACCTTCACACCGGCGGCCTTTGCCTCGGCGAGAAGCTTCTTGGCGCCTTCCGGATCATAGGGGAACACCTTGACGTCCGGGTTCCAGCCCTGCGTGGTCGGCGGCACCAGCGCCGTCGCGAGCACGGCTCCTTGGGGCACCAGCGTGCCGAGAAACGCCTGGCGATCGATGGCAAGATTGAGCGCCTTGCGAACCCGCACGTCGTTCAGCGGCTGAATGTTGTGGTCGAGGCGCAGATAGACCGTCTCGCTGTCGAGATAGGAAAAGTCAGTCTTCGGGTCGGTCGCATCGAGCTGCGAGATCGACGGAGAAAGGTCGGCTTCTCCGGCCTTCACCATTGCCGCACGTACGGACGGATCGGCACGGAACAGATAGGTGGCCTCGGTCACCTGCGGCTTGGCACCCCAGTAATCGCTGCGAGCAGCAAGCACGATCTGCTGGCCTGGCGTCCAGTTCTTCAGCGCATAGGGGCCGGTGCCGATCGGCTCGCGAATGAATGCGAGCGGGGTTTCTTCCGGAACGATTGTGACCAGCGACATCAGCAGCGGCAGGATCGGCTGGGCCGGATCGGCCTTGAAATCGATCGTGTAGGGGTCGACGACATTGGCGGCGATCTTCATGCCGCCGAAATAGCGGCGGGATTCGCAGGCGTTCTTGTCGCTCATCACGCGGTCAAAGCTGTGCTTCACATCCTTGGCGTCAAACGTCGTCCCGTTGGAGAACTTGACACCCTGGCGGAGATGGAACCGCCAGCTGCCGTCCTGGGTCTGCTCCCATTTTTCGGCCAGGCGCGGCATGACGCCCTTCTTGCCGCGAACATCGAGCTCGGTCAGCGTTTCGCTGACGTTCTCCATGATGATACGGCCGATATTGGAACGGGTCGCCATGCACGGCTCCAGCAGATCGGCTTCTTCAGGCAGCACGATCTTGATAGGGCCGGACCCTGCGTAAGCCGGGGCAAGCGCAGATCCGAGGATCAGCGCGGTCATCAGCATCTTCTTCATGTGGTTCACCTCCCAAGTGAATATAAATTGGTCAGACACCGTTCGATCGACCTGCCGTGGCCCGGTGGATGAACGGCTGATTTGGTGATTGGCGAGCCGACCCGTGAAGGAAGACCGATGGCGATTTCGAGGCTCTATCGTGGGGCGTTCGGACCTTGGACCAAATTTCCTCCCAACGGCAGGGCCACATATTTCGCTGCACCGCGATCGCCTACTCCTCCTGTGCTATTCTCCCCCAAACCATGTTCTGTCGCGCGCAGTTTGTCAAATTGTTTTGCGATGTTATTTTTTGAGGAAAATTTTCGCGTAAAATTATTGTTATTTTACAGTATGTTGATGCTCTGCAAGTCTCCAGAATCTAGGACTTGTGTATTTTATAAAACTTGACAACTTTGTGTTTCTGGTAATTCTCGGGGCTTAGAGGAGAGCTTTATGAGCCCTGATGAAATAGCGTCAGCAATGACTGGCACGGTACGGATGGTGGCCACCGGCAGGCGCGAAGCCTTCCTGCCTTCCCCCATGGTTCAGAACCATGCAAGCTTCCTGCATCTCCTGGCCGACGGCACGTTGATCTGCGCCTGGTTCGGTGGTTCGCTGGAAGGCAAGTCTGACATATCCATTTTCGCGTCCGTCGTCGTGCCGGGCTCGGACGTCTGGGGTCCGCCGCAGAGGCTGAGTTTCGATGACGCGCATTCCGAGCAGAACCCGGTTCTGTTTACCGCGCCCGATGGCCGGCTCTGGCTTTTCCATACGTCACAGCCTTCCGGTAACCAGGACGAATGCCGTATCCGCATGGCCGAGATCCGGCGCGATCAAAGCGACACGACAAGGCTGACAGCGGAGACGGGCGGTTATCTCGATCTGCCGAAAGGATGTTTTATCCGGGCTCCGCTGACGGTGCGGAATGACGGCGCATGGCTTCTGCCGATCTTCCGTTGCGTTCAGCGGCCGGGCCAGAAGTGGAACGGAAGCCATGATACGGCGGCGGTCGGGATATCGACAGATGCCGGGAAAACCTGGCGCCTTGAAGAATTGCCGCAATCGACCGGCTGCGTCCACATGAGCCCCGTCGCCTTGCCCGCAGGCGGTCATGCGGCGTTTTTCCGCCGGAGGCAGGCGGATTTCGTATACCGGAGCGAAAGCGCCGATGACGGCCGATCCTGGTCGGTGCCCGAGGCTACGAATGTGCCGAACAACAACTCCTCCATCGCGGTTATTCGGTTGAAGGACGGTCGGCTTGCGATGATCTGCAACCCGGTAAACGCGGCTCAGTCCGGTGATCGCCGGGCTTCGCTTTACGACGAGCTTGGCGAGAGCGACGAAAGGCCGGATGCGGATCCCACAGGTGGTTGCGTGCCCGTCTGGGGCGTGCCGCGCGCGCCGGTCTGTGTCTGTATTTCGGATGATGGTGGGCTTAGTTTTCCAGTCCGTATCCTGATCGAAGACGGGCCGGGCACCTGCCTGTCCAACGATTCCACCGATGGCCGGAACAAGGAAATGTCTTATCCGTCGCTACTGGAAGCGCCGGACGGGACACTGCACCTCGCCTATACCTACCACAGGCGGGCAATCAAATATGTCAGCCTGGCTTCGGGCTGGGCAGACGCGACTGACGGGAGAATTGGATGAGCAATATCATTGGCATCACCATGGGAGATCCCTGTGGCGTTGGTCCGGAGATAACCGTCAAGGCCCTCGCCGAAATGTCCGACGCCGATCGGTCCGCAACGCGGGTCTATGGCAATCTTGCGACGCTGGAGGCGGCTCGTGATGCGGTGGGGGTCACGCTCGATCTCACACCTTACGTCGTCGACCTTCCGGTGGAGGGAGCGCCTTTGCCCTGGGGGCAGCTGTCGGCGGTCGCCGGCGATGCGGCGTTCCGCTTCATCGAGCGTGCCGTGCGCGATGCCGAGGCCGGCTCGATCGGCTGCATCGTCACCGCGCCGATCAACAAGGAAGCGCTCAACCTTGCAGGTCATCACTATGATGGCCATACGGGTATGTTGCGCAGCCTCACCGGTTCGGCAGCGGCATATATGCTGCTGGCGTCCGACCGCCTGAAGGTGATCCATGTCTCCACGCATGTCTCCCTGCAGGAGGCCATCCGGCGCGCCACGACGGAACGGGTTCTGGCGACGATCCGCGCCGGTGACGCGCATCTGAAGCGCATCGGTTATCAACGTCCGCGCATTGCAGTTGCCGGCATCAATCCCCATTGCGGCGAAAACGGCCTCTTCGGCACAGAAGATGACGATCAGATCGCGCCGGCCGTCGTGGCCGCTCGCGCCGAAGGTATCGAGGTTCAAGGCCCGATTTCAGCCGATACGGTTTTCCACCGCGCCTATTCCGGCACCTTCGATCTGGTCGTCGCGCAGTATCACGATCAGGGCCATATCCCGATCAAGCTCGTGGCCTTCGATACGGCCGTCAACGTTTCCGTCGATCTGCCGATCGATCGCACCTCCGTCGATCACGGCACCGCGTTCGATATCGCCGGCAAGGGGATCGCCAATCACGGCAACATGAATTCTGCCATCGCCTACGCGCGCAAGCTCGTGGTGGGGGTCCGATAAGGAACGCGTCATGGCCATTGCACCCATCACACTCCACCAGCCGCTGCGCCTCGCCGTCGGTGCCGGCACGATCAGCCAGGTTGGCCCCTGGGCCGAAGATGTCGCCTCGACCCTGGTCATTGCCACGCCGATTACGGCAGGCTTCGTTGACCGTCTGCAGTTACCTGGCCGATTTTCCGTATTCGACGCCATTCCAGGCGAGCCGGATACCGCAACGCTGGATGCTGCGCTGGAGGCCGCCCGCAAGACCCGCCCGCAAATGATCGTCGGACTTGGTGGTGGATCGGTATTGGATGTCGCCAAGCTGGTTGCAGCGCTGTGGGATTCCGAGCAGACGCTTGAGGACGTTGCCGGTCCCAATCGCGTCGCCGGTCGCCGCACGCGGCTTGTCCAGGTCGCGACCACCGCGGGTACCGGCTCGGAGGCGGGTATCCGCTCGCTTATCACCGATCCGGTCAAGCGGACCAAGATCGCGGTGGAGAGCCCGCACATGATCGCCGATTTCGCGGTGCTCGATCCTGAGCTGACCTATTCGGTGCCTCCGGCTGTGACGGCTGCTACGGGTGTCGATGCCATGGCGCATTGCGTCGAGGCCTTCACCAACCGCCGTGCCCATCCGATGATCGACGGTTTTGCCCGCATGGGTTTTGGGCTGGTCGGCCGGTATCTGGCGCGGGCGGTGAAGGACGGGCACGATACGGAGGCCCGCGAAGGGCTGATGCTTGCTTCCTATTACGGCGGCATTTGCCTCGGCCCGGTCAATACGGCGGCCGGCCATGCGATCGCCTATCCGCTGGGCACGCGTCTCAACCTGCCGCACGGCCTGGCGAATGCCATCGTTTTCCCGCATGTCCTGGCTTTCAATCAGCCGGTCGTTGCCGCGAAGACTGCGGAAGTGGCTGCAGCATTGGGCCTTGGCGATCACCTCTCCTCGGACGAATTGCGCTCTTCAGCCTACGATTTCTGCGGAGGGCTTGGCATCCAGATGTCGCTGGCGGCTCATGGCGCCAAGCAGGAGGAACTTTCCCTCTACGCTTCGGAGGCGCATGCCATCCGTCGGCTGATGGATAACAACCCGGCCGAAATGAGTGTCCAGGATGTGCTGGGAATCTACGAGGCGGCATTTTGAAGGAACGGCCATCCGGCGGTATGCTGCCGGATGGCCGATTTCCAGATGACGCATCCAGGTTTTATCGGTGCGACGACTGAAACAGTCGCTCGCGTGAACCCTTCAAGTGGTCCAGCATCAATTGCCGCGACCCTTCCTGGTCTCTGCGAGTGATCGCATCGGCGATTGCCTCATGCTCGCCGAACACCTTCGCCAGTCCGGTGGCTTCTCTTTTGACGGAGGCTCCGTGGAATTTCATGCCCATGGCAATGTGGTCTTTCAGGGCTTCCATCGCCGTCGAGAAGTAGTTGTTCTGAGCCGCACGCGCGATGGCCAGATGGAACTGGTAGTCGGCATCTTCCCGATGGGCCTGGCGGTTCGTGGCATCGCGCAGCAATTCCAGAGCCCGTTTTATCGCCGCCAGGCTCTCCTTGTCATGACGCGCTGCCGCCGCTGCCGCTGCCGCTGGCTCAAGCGTCATGCGAAATTCATAACAGTTGAGGAGATCGGCGACGTTTTCCAGCTGGCCGAATCCGAGCGGTTCACGCAGGCCGAGCGCACGCACGAAGCTGCCGGCACCGCGTCTCGAATAGATCAGTCCCTGCTCGCGCAACCGCCTCAGCGCTTCCCGGATGACCGGCCGCGACACTTCGAATTCGTTGGCCAGCTCGTGTTCGGTCGGCAACCGTTCGTCCGGCTTGTACGCCCCCGACTTGATCGCGCGCAACATCCGCTCAAAGACGATATCGGGAAGGCCCTTGCGGGCAGTGCCGCTCTCAAGCCCCATCGTTCAATCCTTCTCGCCCTTGGCTATTCTTGCTATCTCGCACAATGTGCCCGGCGTGCCGAATCCGCCGGATTTGGCGATGATGCATTGGCCATCGATATAAGCCAAGCCAAGGCCCGGCAGACATTCGCCGAGAAGCTGGAATCTCGAGACATTCATTGCCTTCAGGACAGCCTCGGCAGTCGCCCCGCCCGACAGAAGCAGAGTGGCGGCTGGTGCGGTCATGCCCGGGACTATGCTCGCCGCCATCCTGTCCGATACCAGAAGCGGCGGATCGTCCTTTCCATCCGGCGTGGCCTGAACCAGTGTCACGGAATGCTGGGGTGGAAGAACCCCTTTCAGACGTCCGTTCGGCGCGGCAATATAGTCAAGCACCACCGCCTGGCGCAGTTCCTCGACTTGCGCAAGCGTGATCGGATCTCTCGAGCCGATGACAAAAAGGGCAGGGCCCGGTTTAGGCAGGGCCGGTTCGGCGGCCTGACGGCCGGTCATATGACATGCCAGCGCCTCGGCGAGACCCCTGGCGCCGACAAGAAGATCGGCCCCGGCCTCGCGACCAATTGCCAGAGCCGCGGACATGTCTTCCTGTGAAAGGGTATCGGGAATGATGGCGCGTTCGGCATGAACGCCAAGCGCATCGGCGACATTCAGCGGCTTGTCCAGGCCGAAACCTTCGACATGTCCGGTTCGCACATTCCGTCCGAAATCAGGTATCGCGGGAGCGACTAGCATCAGGTGAAAAGGCGTGGCGTCGAGCTCGGCGGCGATATTGCCCTTGAGGCGGGAATCGATCTTCTTGAACAGCACGATGTCCGATGGCAGGGACGACAAGGCCGCACCAGTCGCCTGCCGCGCAGCCTCCGCCCCGACTTCGCGAGATCCGAGGTTGATTGAAAGAACCGCGGGCCTCATTTGCAGGGCCCACTCGATAGCCTCGGCGCTCAACGCGATTTCAGTATGCAAACCCCTGCCGGCAAACGGTGCTGCGCAATCAAGCGCGCCAGTCAGGTCGTCGGCGAGAATAACCAGCATATTAGACCACATGATCTGTTGTTATCTTTTTTGAGCGAAATTTGCTCGTATTGTCAATCGTATAACTGCGGTATTTGACAAATTTAGCCATGGCTCGCGTGCCGGATCGACCGGTTGGGTCGTATTTTTCCGGGCCTTCACTTGCTGCAATTAGCGTCCCATAAGCGAGCGGAATTTGCTTGTTGACGCCGGAGGCGGAGTGCGCCCGGCCAGTAGTCTTTTTGAAATCCTGCGCTAGATTAAATGGCACTCTAAGGCAGGGGGCTTCGGTGGCGAGACAGGGCAATGACGTTCAGCACAGTGGCGTGGATTCTGGCGACCTTTCAGATGTGAATGTGGCGGTGATGGCGGACGAAGATGCCCGCGCCCTGCTTGAAGCTCTCCTGGTGATGAGACGAGGAGACTTTTCGGTCCGGATGCGGTCCGACATGACCGGAGTCACCGGAAAAATTGCAGATACATTGAACGACATCATCGCGGCCAACCAGAAAATGGCCGCTCAGCTTGAAAACGTCGGCCAAGTGGTCGGGCGGGATGGGCGCACCAGCACCCGCGTTAGATTTGGACTTTCCGATGGAGCCTGGGCGGACATGGAAGGGTCGATCAACACCCTGATCGATGACTTGCTGTGGCCGACGACGGCGGTCACCCGCACGATCACGGCGGTCGCCAAAGGCGACCTGCTGCAGACGGTTCCGCTTGACGTCGATGGGCGACCGCTGAAAGGGGAATTCCTGCGTTCAGCCGAGATCGTCAACACGATGATCAAGCAGCTGAGCGTCTTCACATCCGAAGTGACGCGCGTTGCCCGCGAGGTCGGCACGGACGGCAAATTGGGTGGACAGGCTCAGGTTCCGGAAGTCACCGGCGTTTGGAAAGACTTGACCGAGAGCGTCAATTCGATGGCTTCGAACCTGACCGCTCAGGTCCGTAATATCGCGGACGTCACGATCGCAGTCGCCAATGGCGATCTTTCCAAAAAGATCACCGTCGATGTTCGAGGCGAAATCCTGCAGCTGAAGGAAGCCATCAACACGATGGTTGACCAGCTCCGCTCCTTCGCGTCGGAAGTGACGCGCGTTGCACGAGAGGTCGGCACGGAAGGAAAGCTGGGTGGCCAGGCCCTTGTGCCGGGCGTTGCGGGCACGTGGAAGGATTTGACCGACTCGGTCAACGCAATGTGCGGTAACCTGACGGCGCAGGTGCGAAACATCGCCCAGGTGACGACCGCCGTCGCCCGCGGCGACCTTTCGCGAAAGATCACCGTCGATGTGTCCGGCGAAATCCTGGAACTAAAGGAAACCATCAATACGATGGTCGACCAGCTCAACGGCTTTGCCGGGGAGGTGACGCGCGTTGCCCGCGAAGTGGGCACCGAAGGCCGCCTGGGCGGCCAGGCTCAGGTGCCGGGCGTCGCCGGAACCTGGAAGGACTTGACCGACAACGTCAATTCCATGGCCTCCAATCTTACGGCCCAAGTCCGCAACATCGCCGAAGTGTCGACCGCAATCGCCAATGGCGACTTGTCGAAAAAGATCACGGTCACGGTTTCGGGTGAAATCCTGGAACTCAAGGAAACCATCAACACGATGGTCGATCAGCTGAATGCATTCGCCTCGGAGGTGACGCGCGTCGCCCGCGAAGTGGGAACGGAAGGACGGCTCGGCGGGCAGGCAAACGTCCGCGGTGTCGCAGGTACCTGGAAGGACCTGACGGAGAACGTCAACTCTATGGCCGGGAACCTGACGGCACAGGTCCGCAACATTGCCGAGGTCTCCACGGCAATCGCCAATGGTGACTTGTCGAAGAAGATCACCGTCGACGTGAAGGGCGAAATCCTGGAGCTGAAGGAGACCATCAACACCATGGTCGACCAGCTCAACGCGTTTGCGTCCGAAGTGACGCGCGTTGCGCGCGAAGTGGGGACCGAGGGTCGGCTTGGCGGCCAGGCGAATGTGCGCGGCGTCGCGGGAACCTGGAAGGATCTGACCGACTCGGTCAACTCCATGGCTTCCAACCTCACCGGCCAGGTGCGCAACATCGCTGAAGTTGCGACTGCCGTCGCCCAGGGCGACCTGTCAAAGAAGATTACCGTGACGGTGTCCGGCGAAATTCTGGAGCTGAAGGAGACCATCAACACGATGGTGGACCAGCTCAACGGCTTTGCCGGGGAGGTGACGCGTGTCGCCCGAGAGGTCGGGACTGAAGGGCGGCTCGGCGGCCAGGCGAACGTTTTGGGTGTTGCCGGAACGTGGAAGGATCTGACGGATTCGGTGAACTCGATGGCCGGTAATCTGACGGCGCAGGTCCGCAACATCGCCGAGGTCTCGACCGCGATCGCCAACGGCGACCTTTCGCGCAAGATCACCGTCGACGTGAAGGGAGAAATCCTGCAGCTCAAGGAAACCCTCAACACGATGGTGGACCAGCTCAACCGGTTCGCTTCCGAAGTGACGCGTGTGGCGCGCGAAGTGGGCACCGAAGGCAAGCTCGGCGGCCAGGCTCAGGTGCCGGGTGTTGCCGGCACCTGGAAGGATCTGACCGAGAACGTCAACTCGATGGCCTCCAACCTCACCGGTCAGGTGCGTAACATTGCGGAAGTGACGACTGCAGTTGCGCGAGGAGATCTGTCGCGCAAGATCACCGTCGACGTGAAGGGCGAAATCCTGGAACTGAAAAATACCATCAACACGATGGTGGACCAGCTCAACGCCTTTGCCGGGGAAGTGACGCGTGTCGCACGCGAGGTGGGCACCGAAGGCAAGCTCGGCGGCCAGGCGCAGGTCTCGGGCGTCGCGGGTACCTGGAAGGATCTGACGGATTCGGTGAACTCGATGGCCGGCAACCTGACGGCCCAGGTGCGCAATATCGCCGAGGTCGCCACCGCGATTGCCAATGGCGACTTGTCGCGCAAGATCACCGTCGACGTCCGGGGTGAAATCCTGCTGTTGAAGGACACCCTCAACACGATGGTCGACCAGCTGCGGTCGTTCGCGGGCGAAGTGACGCGCGTGGCGCGCGAGGTCGGCACTGACGGCCGTCTTGGCGGCCAGGCGGTCGTGCCGGGCGTCGCGGGAACCTGGAAGGATCTGACCGACAACGTCAACCTGCTTGCTGCCAATCTGACCACGCAGGTCCGCAATATCGCCGAAGTGACGACAGCCGTCGCGCGAGGCGACCTGTCGCGCAAGATCACCGTGGATGTGAAGGGCGAAATTCTCGAACTGAAGAATACCATCAACACGATGGTCGATCAGCTGAACGCCTTTGCGGGCGAAGTCACGCGCGTGGCGCGCGAAGTCGGCACCGAGGGCAAGCTCGGCGGCCAGGCGCAGGTGCCGGGCGTCGCCGGTACCTGGAAAGATTTGACCGATACCGTCAACGTCATGGCCGCCAATCTGACCGAGCAGGTTCGCGGCATCGTCAAGGTGGTGACCGCCGTCGCCAACGGCGATCTCAAGCAGAACCTCACCGTCGCATCCAAGGGCGAGGTCGCCGCGCTTGCCGAAACCATCAACAACATGACCAATACGCTCGCGACCTTCGCCGACCAGGTAACGACGGTTGCCCGAGAAGTGGGCGTCGAAGGCCGCCTCGGCGGTCAGGCGAACGTGCCGGGCACTGCCGGCACGTGGAAAGATCTGACCGGTAACGTCAACCTGCTGGCGGCCAACCTGACCACCCAGGTCCGGGCTATCGCCGAGGTCGCGACCGCCGTCACCAAGGGCGACCTGACGCGGTCGATCCAGGTGGAAGCGCGCGGTGAAGTCGCCGAGCTCAAAGACAACATCAATACGATGATCGGTAACCTGCGCCTGACGACGGAGCAGAATACCGAACAGGATTGGCTGAAGACGAACCTGGCGAGATTCACCAACATGCTCCAGGGGCAGCGCGACCTGACGCTGGTCGGGAAAATGCTGCTTTCGGAACTCGCGCCCCTCGTCGGGGCACATCAAGGTGTGATCTATCAGGTGGACGCTGAGGATCACCAGCCAACCCTGTCTCTGCTGTCAAGTTATGCGGACGGGGTCGGTGCGGCACATCCGCGGCGTCTGGAGTTCGGCCAGGGGCTGGTTGGACAATGCGCTATCGATGCCCGTCGCATTCTGGTGACCAATCTTCCCGACAATGTCGTTCCCATCAGCTCGGGGGTTTTCTCGACTCTTCCCAAAAGTGCCATCGTTCTGCCGGTTCACTTCGAAGGGCAGGTCAAGGCGGTGATCGAGCTTGCGTCGGCCGGCGAATTCACCGAGCTGCAGCTTTCCTTCCTGGACCAGCTGACGACCTCGATCGGCATCGTACTCAACTCGATCGAGGCGACGATGCAGACGGAAGGTCTGCTCAAGCAATCCCAGCAGCTTGCGACCGAGCTTCAGACGCAGCAGAGGGAGTTGCAGCAGACCAACGAGCAGCTTGAGCAAAAGGCGCAGCAGCTCGAAGAACGAAATGTCGAGGTCGAGGCGAAGAACCAGGAAATCGAGCAGGCCCGCCGTGCGCTGGAAGAAAAGGCAACCGAGCTGGCGCTGACATCGAAATACAAGTCCGAGTTCCTCGCCAACATGTCGCACGAGCTGCGCACGCCGCTCAACTCGATCCTTATCCTCGGCCAGCAGCTGGGAGAAAATCCCGACGGGAACCTCTCCGGCAAGCAGGTGGAGTTCGCAAAGACGATCCACGGGGCTGGCACCGATCTCCTCAACCTGATCAGCGATATTCTCGACCTCTCCAAAATCGAGTCGGGGACCGTGTCGGTCGATGCCGAGGAGATATTCATCACCAATTTGCTGGAGATGATGTCGCGGCCGTTCAGGCATGAGGCGGAAAATCGCGATCTCAGCTACATGGTCGAGATTGGCGAAGACGTGCCGAGAAGCATCATCACCGACTCCAAGCGGTTGCAGCAGATCCTCAAGAACCTGTTGTCCAACGCCTTCAAGTTCACCGCGCAAGGCGGTGTCACGCTGAAAGTCGCTCCGGTGACCGAAGGCTGGTCCCTGGATCACTCGTCTCTCAAACACGCGCCATCGGTGATCGCCTTCGAGGTCACCGATACCGGAATCGGCATACCGCCCGAAAAGCAGCGCATCATATTCGAGGCGTTCCAGCAGGCTGACGCTTCGACCAGCCGGAAATACGGCGGCACCGGGCTGGGCCTTGCGATCAGCCGCGAACTCGCGAACCTTCTTGGCGGCGAAATCCAGCTGCGCAGTACGCCCGGCGTCGGCAGCACGTTCGTACTCTATTTGCCGCTGACATATGTGGGCGCTTCCCCCGCGTCGAGATCCCTGCCAACCCACAGCAATGTCGTGCAACTCGCAGAGGCTGCCGCAGCACGGCGCGCCGACAAGCCCACGGAACAGGTCGAAGACGATCGTGGTGAAATACAGCCCGGGGATGCGGTTCTGTTGATCGTCGAGGACGATCCGCATTATGCCCGCGTCCTTGTCGATCTGGCCCATGACAGCGGGTTCAAGGTGCTGGTGGCCACGCGCGGCGGCGAAGCGCTGAATTTGGCGCAGGAATACAAACCTGCCGCGATATCCCTCGACATTTTCCTGCCGGACATGCTCGGCTGGACAGTGCTGAGCCAGCTCAAGCAAAGCGCGGCGACGCGGCATATCCCCGTTCAGATCATCAGCCTTGATGAGGACCGTCAGCATGGCCTCACACGTGGCGCCTTCGCATTCATGAGCAAGCCGACCACGACCGACAGTCTCGGCAAAGCATTCCTGCGGCTGAAGAATTATTCAGAACCGCGCCGCAAGCGGCTTCTTCTTGTTGAAGACAGCGAGGCTGAGCGGCTGAGTGTGACCGCCCTGCTCAGCCATGACGATATCGACATCGAAAGTGTAGGCTCGGGTGCCGAGGCGCTGGCCGCACTTAAAGAGGATCCGGCCGACTGCGTCGTTCTCGATCTCACCCTGCCTGACATGTCCGGCTTCGAAGTTCTCGAAAAGATCCGCGATGACGATGACATTGCCGAGGTCCCGGTCGTGGTCTTCACGGGCCGCGAGCTCTCGCCCGAGGAGGACGCCCAACTACACACGATGGCGCGCAGCGTCGTCGTGAAAGGCGTCGAGTCGCCTGAGCGTCTCCTGGACGAGACTGCCCTGTTCCTCCACAGGGTGGTGGCCGATATGCCGGCCGCCAAGCAAGCGATGCTCGAGGAACTTCACAGCTCGGACGAGGATCTGATCGGAGAGACCGTTTTGCTGGTGGACGACGACGCCCGCAATATTTTCGCCCTCAGCAGTGTTCTCGAGCGTCGTGGAATGAGAGTCCTGACCGCGACCACAGGCAGCGAAGCCATCGACTTCATTCAGAAGGATCGGGCCATCGCAATCGTTCTGATGGACATCATGATGCCAGGAATGGACGGTTACGAAACGACGCAGGTGATCCGCTCGGACCCCAGATTCCGACGCCTGCCGATCCTTGCGCTGACCGCGAAGGCAATGAAAGGCGATCGCGAGAAGTGCCTGGAAGCGGGTGCGTCTGATTATTTGGCAAAGCCGGTCAATACCGAACAGCTGCTTTCTGCGCTCCGCATGTGGTTGCACCGCTAGGGGATATGGCCATGGACCCTGTCAATATCCTTCTCGTGGACGATCAGCCGGCAAAACTTCTAAGTTATGAGGTCGTGCTCCAGGAGCTTGGTGAAAATCTGATCAAGGCCCAGTCCGGCCGAGAGGCTTTGGAGCACCTCCTGCGCAACGATATTGCCGTCATTCTGGTGGATGTCTGCATGCCGGAGCAGGATGGCTTCGAGCTCGTCAGCATGATCCGGGAGCATCCCCGCTACCAGCATACGGCAATCATATTTGTATCGGCCGTCATGATGGCTGAACCGGACCGGCTGCGCGGTTATGCGGCGGGAGCCGTCGATTATGTCTCGGTACCGATCGTTCCCGAAGTTCTGCGGGCCAAGGTGCGGGTATTCGCCGACTTGTACCGGAAGACGAGGGAACTTGAGCGATTGAACGCCGACCTCGAGGACAGGGTTCGCGAACGTACCGCCGAGCTCGAAGCGTCCTCCAATCAATTGCGTCAGCTTAACGAAGAACTCGAAGAACGGATTGATCAGAGGACACGCGAGCGGGAAGAAGCGCTTGCTCAACTGTTCGAGGCGCAGAAGCTGGATACGATCGGCCAGCTGACCGGCGGCGTCGCCCATGACTTCAACAATCTGCTGATGGCGGTGCTGGGAAGCCTGAACCTCCTGAAGAAGCGGCTTCCCACCGATGAGAAGAGCGAGCGGCTGGTCGCCAATGCGATACAGGCGGCCGAGCGTGGCGCGGCTTTAACCCAGCGGTTGCTGGCATTCGCGCGCCGCCAGGAATTGAAGCCGCACGCGGTCGATTTCGCCGAGCTCTTCGAAAACATTCAGGACCTCCTGAGCAAGGCGCTCGGACCTGGGGTGGATATCAGGAAAGACATTCCGCCACGGCTGCCGCAGTTGCTGGTCGATAGCAATCAGCTCGAGCTTGCCCTCCTCAATCTGTTCGTCAACGCCCGGGATGCCATGACCGGGGGCGGCACGATCATGGTGTCCGCAGAGGAAAAAGACGTCACGCGGGCCAGCAGCTTGACCGCCGGTCGCTACGTGCGGCTCTCGGTTTCCGACACCGGAGAGGGGATGGACGAAGCCACGGTGACGCGTGCGGCTGAGCCCTTTTTTACGACGAAAGGACCTGGGAAAGGAACCGGTCTGGGGCTTTCCATGGTACACGGTCTGGCGGCCCAATCGGGCGGTATTCTGGACCTGTCGAGCGTCAAGGGAGAGGGAACGACCGTCTCCCTGTGGCTGCCGATCGCCGAAGATGTCGTGACGACGGCGCCGTCGCCGGAGGCCGCACCGCAGGATGTTGCCCCCAATATGCCGAATGCGCTGACGGTACTTGTGGTCGATGACGATGCGCTCGTCAGCATGGGAACCTCGGCAATGCTGGAAGATCTTGGCCATGTCACCACGGAGGCGTCCTCGGCCGCTGCCGCACTGGAAATCCTCAACTCTGGCCAGAGGTTCGACCTCGTCATCACGGACCACGCCATGCCGGGGATGACGGGGGCGGAGCTGGCGCGCCTGATCATCGGGTCCTATCCGAGCTTGCCGGTGATCCTCGCCTCCGGATATGTTGAACTACACGAAGATCACGGGCTTTCAGATCTCCCGCGGATGACGAAACCGTTCACTCAAGAGCAACTTCAGACGGCAGTCCATCGCGCGGTGGCCGAGCGGGCGTCGGCCGCCTGAGCGCCCCTTTCGGGCTCTACGATTTTTCGCAACCAGATATCTGCCTTGTTCAGACCGGCAGCCACCCCGCGGCGAGGGGGTGATCTGCGGAAAGCGGCAGGCGTACGATCTGGCTTTGTCTTGCCGATGCGTAGATTGCCGTAACAAGCTCGATCGAGTGATAGCTTTCCTGAAGCGATGGCAGATAGAGGTCCGGTTTGCCGATGAGACGTGCATGGACATCCGCGAATAGTCCCGGAAATCGTGGAAGAACGTCGGGCGCTTCTTGCGTTGCTGCGTCGATCTCGGGCTGCCGCGAAGGATCGGTGGCTTCGAACTTCCACGGTCCCGCCCCTATCTGATAGGCCTCTGCGCCCGACGTGACCGTGACGTGCTCGAAACACATCCTCAACCGCGAACTGTTTCCAGCCGCACCCAAGGTGACCGAGGACGTGATCAAGGCGCCCTGCGCGGTGCGCATGGAAAGCACCGCGCAATCTTCGGTCTCGATCGGATTGACGCGGGTGTCGAGGAAGGCGGCAACCTCCACGACATCTCCGACGAGATGAGTCGTCAGATTGTGGATATGACATGCATGGCTGACAAGTACGCCGCCGAGTTCGCCTTTCCAGGTGCCCCGCCAGCGTTCTGCGTAATAATCAGGTCCGCGCTGCCAATGTGTTTCCAGCGCCACCACGTAAGGCCGACCCAAAAGTCCCCGGACCTTCAGTTCGTGTGCCGCTCGGTAGCCGGCGCCATAACGATACTGGAATACGGGAAAGACCTGTCGCCCGCTTCGTTCGGAAAGGTCGGCGATCCGGCGCACCTCGGTTATCGAACCGGCAAGCGGTTTCTCGCAGACGACGTGCTTTCCTGCTTTCAGGGCAGCAAGTGTCATCGGCGCATGCAGTTGAGGCGGCAGGCAGATGTCGACCAGATCCACGAGGGGATCGGCGAAGACCTGGTTGATGTCGGGAACAGCGCGGCTGCCCGGCGCCTGTTGCGCCGCGTCTTCGGCCCGAGGCAGGTTGAGATCGCAGACGTAACGGACGTCGAACAGATCGGCCAATTCGGCATAGGCCGCGATATGCGCCTTGCCTATACCCGCGCCGATGACGGCGACCCGGACACGCTCCGTCATCGGTCTGTTTTCTCTTCCGCGATAAGTTGTGCCTGCAGCCCCAACCGCGTCGCGAGGAACGCATGAGACTGGCCCATGGCCGTCTCGGTTCGCCTTTCCACGTCGGCGGCCAGGTGGGCGAAAAACGGCTTTCCGGCGCCGCTTGCCTCGAACCGCTGTACACCCGACTTGTCGACCAGGAAGACGTGGTCCTGGCCGTCCCGGCCGGCGATATCGATGTATTTGCGCAGCTCGATATAACCTTCCGTCCCCAGAATGGTCATCCTGCCGTCGCCCCAGACGGGAAGACCGTCGGGCGTCAGCCAATCGACGCGGGCATAACCCCGGCCGCCATTGCCTTCCAGCAGCACCTCGCCGAAATCCTGAAATCCGGGCCGATCCGGATTTGCGACATTGGTCACATGGGCGGAAACAACGCGGGCCTCGATCGATCCGGTATAATGGAGGAACTGGTCGAACTGATGGGCACAGATATCGGCAAGAATCCCGCCGCAGCGAGCTCTGTCCCAGAACCAATCCGGCCTCAGATGCGCATTCAAGCGATGCGGTCCGAGACCGACCGTCTGAACCACCTTGCCGATCCGACCTTGGCCAATCAGCTGGTCCGCCAGGGTGGCGCTCTCGACGGAGACACGTTCGGAAAAGGACACGGTCCAGCGTCGCCCGGTATCCGCGACGGTGCGTTGGATATCTGCCAGCTGTTCCAGGCTGGTGCAGCCGGGCTTGTCGACCAGAACGTCCTTGCCGTGCACCATTGCCGCCACCGCGATATCGGCGCGCTCGCTGTTGATTGCGGCCGAGAGGACAAGGCTAATGCTTTCATCGTCGAGGATGGCCTGCATCGGCCGAGCCGGCAGATCCGGATAGGTTTTCTGGAAAGCCTTGCGGACCGCCTCCGGCGTCTCCTCGCCGGTCGTCCATGCAACGAGCGTGGCACCGGCATCCAACATGCCGTTGATCATGCCGTAGATATGTCCGTGGTCTATGCCGATGACGCCGATGCGAAGGTTAAAAGCCATGGGAACTACCTTTTCAGGTGGATGCCGCGAGCGCGAAGCATGGATTGTATGTTGACCAACGACCCCGTTTCTATGGAAGCGTTGGCGGCGATGCCGGTGAGGATGGACCAGGCGCCGGCAACATGATCGGAGGCACGACCATAAGGATCGGGCTGCATGCTTTCCGGATCAAAGATATAACCCAGCATGACCGGATCCGCGCCGCCGTGATCCCCCGTCGCCTTCGGAACGGCAAGCTGGCGCGGGGGCTCGCCGGCCAGGTGGAGTTCCGTGGTGATCGCATCTTCGTCCGCATGGGCGCGTTTGCCGCCGAAAACCCCATGAACCTCGACATGGCGATGGGTGATGTCGCCCTTGGTACCCTGGAACTTGATCTCCAGCCCTTCCCAAGGCGAATAGGCAGTCAGGGTGTAGTTGGCGGTGACGCCCGAAGCGTAGCGGATATGCGCCTGCATCGTATCCTCGATGCCGATCTCTTCGTCGAATACGCAGAGATCGCGGAAATAACCGTCTTCCTGCTCAGCTTCCACATAGAGCTTGCGCAGGTTCTCATCGGCCGCAAGGTCGAGGCGGAAATCGCACTTATAGGCGACGGGACAGTCGCTGCAGCGTGGCCCACGACCCGCGAGGCCAAGCTCCACTGCCATTTCCGGGCGATAAAAGACGCGTCGGCCGGAGGCGAGGACCTCCGTCGGCGCGGTCCCCAGCCACCAGTTGAGAAGATCGAAATGGTGGGTCGATTTGTGGACCAGGAGCCCGCCGGAATTCTCCTTCTGGCGGTGCCAGCGGCGGAAATAATCGGCACCGTGAACCCGATCGAGGTGCCAGCGGAAATCGACCGCCGTCACGGTGCCGATCGCTCCTGATGAAATCAGCTCCTTGATTTGGGTGCGTGCCGGCGAATAGCGGTAGTTGAAGGTCACGGTGACCTTTCGGCCCGTGCGCGCCTGGGCATCGACGATCTGCTTGAGACGGCTGAGATCGATCGTCAGCGGCTTTTCACAAATGACGTCGCAGCCGGCCTCGAAGGCACGAACGATGTAGTCGGCATGCAGGAAATCCGGCGTTGCGACGACGACCGTATCCGGCCTCTGTTCGGCGATCAGGCGGTCGAAATCGGCGGCAAGGTAAGTCGCGACGCCGTTCGTCCCGGGCTTTGAGGCCGCCTGCGCCGCTTCGCCAAGGCGATGCGCATTGCTGTCGCAAAGGGCAACGATCTCATGTTTATCGGCATAATCTTCAACTACGGAATTGCGGAACATCTGATGCCGGGAGCCGCATCCAACAATGGCGATCTTCACTGTGCTTGGCTTTCTTTCTGGATGGGTTCGATGCGCTTGCCTGCGCCATCGAAATAGTGGAGTTCGGAGAGGTCGAATCCGATGGTGACCGGATCGCCCATCCGGTAGGGCGTCCGTCCGTTGTCGCTGGCCAGCAGCACCTGGCCTGAAGACAGCGCGATATGCAGCAAGGTCTCGCTACCAAGATATTCCACCAGCCGGATCGTGCCTTCGCCCGTGACGTCGCCATTGCCGACACCCAAAGACGAAGGCCGCACGCATAACGTCAGCGCCGGATCCTCGGTCGGAAGCTCGGCAATCGAAAAGTCGGGCATGCCGGCCACCGACACAGTGGTCTTTCCGGACCCGCGGGTTGCTCTTGCCTGTAGCATGTTGATCTTCGGAGAGCCGATGAAGCCCGCTACGAAGAGGTTCTGCGGCCGTGTATAGAGTTCCTGCGGCGTACCGAGCTGTTCGATCTTGCCACCGCGCAGGACCACGATCCGGCTTGCCATGGTCATCGCTTCAACCTGGTCATGGGTCACGTAGATCATGGTGGTGCCGAGGCGGGCGTAAAGCGAGGCCAGTTCCGCGCGCATCTGCACGCGCAGTTCCGCGTCCAGATTGGAAAGCGGCTCGTCGAACAGGAAAAGCTGCGGCTCGCGCACGATCGACCTGCCGATGGCGACGCGTTGCTTCTGGCCGCCCGAAAGCTGGCGCGGCTTGCGGTCCATAAGCTGCTCGATCTGCAGGATGCGCGCGGCGTCCGCCACCCGCCGCTCCACCTCGGCGCGCGATACCTTGAAGTTCTGAAGGCCGAAAGCCAGGTTCTTTCGCACGCTCATATGAGGATAGAGAGCGTAGCTTTGAAAGACCATGGAAAGCTCGCGCTTGGAGGCGGGCAAGTCGTTGACGACCTTTCCGCCGATCGAGATCGTTCCTTCGCTGATGTCTTCGAGGCCTGCGATCATGCGCAGGAGCGTCGACTTTCCGCAGCCCGATGGACCGACGAGAACAAGAAACTCGCCGTCGTGGATGTCCAGATTCAGCCCCTGGATGATGGACAGCGCCCCATAGCGCTTGCCGACGTTTCGAAGCGTCAATCCTGCCATGCGTCTTGTTCCCTATTTCATTCCGGAGGTGGCGATGCCGCGCACGATGAGTCTCTGGAACAGGACGAAGAAGATGACGACCGGGACCAGCGAAAGGACCGACATCGCAAACATCTGGCCATAGGCGGACTGCCCTTCCTGATCGAGGAAGAGGCGAAGCGCCAGCGGCACGGTGTAGCTCTTGATGTCGTTGAGGTAGATGAGCGGGGCGAGGAAATCCTCCCAAACCCAGATCAGCGAAAAGATCGCCGCCGTGCCCATGGCCGGCAACGAAAGCGGCAATATGATTGCCCAATAGATCTTGAAGGGCGAACAGCCGTCGATCATCGCAGCTTCGTCCAGCTCGCGGGGCAGTTGCCGAAAGAACTGCACCATCAGAAAGATGAAAAAGGCATCGGAGGCGAGGAAGCGCGGCACCACGAGGGGCAGATAGGTGTCGACCCAGCCGAGGTTCAGGAACTGAACATATTGGGGGATGAGAACCACGTGATAGGGGATCATCAGGGTCATCATCATCAGCGCGAAGAAGAAGCTACGCCCGGTGAAGTTCAGCCGTGCAAAGGCATAGGCCGCGAACGAGCAGGAGACCAGATTGCCGATCACCGACAGGCTCGTGACGATCGCCGAGTTCACGTAGAAGACCGTGAAGGATATCGGCAGCGCGTACCAGCCTTTCGTGTAGTTCTCGAACCGAAATTCGGAAGGCCAAAGCGTCAGGCTGCCGAAAATCTCGTTTTCCGGCTTCAACGAGGAAGCGAGCAGCCAGAACAGCGGATAGAGCATCACGCATGACACGATGATCAGGAAGATGTGCTTCAGGATCCGGCCGTTGCGATCGCGTTTGTCCCGCTTCAGCCGAAGCTCATGAGCGACGCGCGCGGCCTCATCCATCTGGATGGCGATTTCCAGATCAGTCGCGCTCGTTTTCATAGTGCACCCAATATTTGGAAGTGAAGAATGCGATCGCGGTGAAGGTCGCTATGATGACCAACAGGAACCAGGCAAGCGCCGATGCATAACCCATGCGGAAGAATTTGAAGGCCTCGTTGAACAGGTAGACCGTGTAAAACAGGAGGCTGTCCGCCGGGGCGCCGGTGCCGTTGGAGATGATGAAGGCGCTGGAAAAGGTCTTGAAGGAATCGATGGTCTGCAGCACCAGATTGAAGAAGATCACCGGAGCAAGGAGCGGCAAGGTGATGCGGGTGAATTGCCGCCAACGCGGCGTGCCGTCGATTTCCGCCGCCTCGTACAGATCCCGCGGAATGCCGCGAAGGCCAGCCAGAAAGATCAGCATCGGCGAGCCGAACTGCCACATGGCGAGCACGACAATCGTGAAGAGCGAAGTGTCGGGATCGGTGATCCAGGAGGCGCCCTGGATTCCCACCATTGCCAGAACCTGATTGACGACCCCGTCGGCCGCGAAAAGCTGACGCCACAATATCGCGATTGCAATCGAAGAGCCGAGCAGGGACGGCAGGTAGAAGATGGCTCGGTACAGGCCGATCGTCCGCAAGCCCTTGTCGAGCAGCATGGCGACACCGAGGGCCATGATCAGGCGGGCGGGCACAGCCAGCGCAACATAGGTAAAAGTGACCTGCAGCGCTTTCCAGAAGCGCCGATCCCGGGTGAACATGTATTCGTAATTGCCCCAGCCGATCCATCGGGGTGCGCTCACCATGTCATAGCGGGTGAAGGATAGATAAAGCGACGCAAGAATCGGCCCCAGGGCGAGCAGAAAAAATCCGATCAGCCATGGGAGAAGAAACACATAGGCCGGTGCATTGCGGGCAAAAAAACGTCTCATCGAAACGACCTTGTTGTCGGAAGAGAGGCCCCGGCGGCAGGAATTGCCGGGGCCTTGATATTCCCGCACCGATTACTGGGCGCGCTCGACGATCGACTGGGCGTCTTCGATGAAGGTGGCAGCGGCTTTCGCAACTTCCACCTTGCCAAGCACGACGTCGGTGCCGGCACGCATGAAGGCGTCTCGCACCTCTCCGGCTCCCTTGGGGGCAGGCAGCGGCAGCGGGCCGACCTTGCTCTGAATCGCTGCGAAATAGTCGACCGAGAGTTTTTCGACCTCGGTGAGCTTCGGGGTCAACGCAGCACGGATTTTTGGCGAACAGGGAATGCCGCGCTCGAGACCGAGAATGCCGGTGATCTCGGGATCGTTGACCCAGGCATTCATATAGGCAATTGCGGCCTCCGTGTCCTTGGCGTCCCGGCTGAGAGACAGGAACATCGACGGCTTGATGAACTGGCCGGGCTTGCCGCCCGCCTTGTGGGGCACCATGGCGGCGCCGATCTTGTCTTTTGCCACGGACTGGATGCCGACCAGTTGGTTGGACCAGTAGTGCGACATGGCGGTATCGCCGACGGCGACGCCCGATTCGGCAATCGGCGGGTCGAGAATGACCGTCTTGTTCTTGTCGCGAACGACCCCTGCCTTGCGCAGATCGGCCCACATCTGCCACCAGCTCGCAACGTCCCCGGCTGTCGCCGTGACCTTGCCATCGGGGCTGTAGAATTCCCGACCGTTCTGGCGAACCCAGGATTCGAAGGTTTCGATCATCAGGGACAGGTCGTCCGAGCCTTTCATCTTGCCCCCGGACTTGGCGGTAATCTTTTCGCATGCCTTGGCGAAGTCGTCCCAGGTCCAGTTGATCAGGTCTACGTCGATGCCCGCTTCCTGGAAGGCGCGCGTATTGTAGACCATGACCTGGCTGTTCGAGCCGATGTTGAGGGCATAAAGCTTTCCGTCGACCCTGCCGCCATCGAGGGGGCCTTTGTCGAAGTCGGCGATCATCAGGCTCTTGCCGGCGAATTCATCGAGAGGCTTCAGCGCCCCGCGATTGACATATTCGAACAGGAACCGGTAATCCATCTGCACCAGGTCGGCCATGTTCCGGCCTGCGGTCTGGGTCGCCATCTTGGTCCAGTAGTCGCCCCAGCCGATCGTTTCGCCGGAGACGGCGATGCCGGCGTTTTTCTTCTGGAAGGCGTCGATAACGGCAAAGGTGCGCTTGTCGCGCTCCGGATTGCCCCACCAATAGTGGCGGATGGTGCGCGTGGCAGCAAGCGCCGGCATGGCCGGAAGCGCAGAAGCGGCGGCAGCCGCTCCTATCGTGCCCAATAAAGTTCGCCTTGTCAGTTTGGTCATTTTGTCCTCCTCCTTGTAACTCCGGAGCGTCTCGTCGGCGCCGGATGCGTTGCGGTTGTTCCATGGTTTGTCGCGTACCGGCTCCTCCTGCCGGACACGCTCCATTCTTCTCGGCGCAGCTTGCTACACGAAGCTGCGCAAAAGTTCAGTCAGGCAGAGCATTGCCATCGCCTGCCCGTAAGGCATGGATGTCAGCTTGATCTGCCGGTAGAAATCGAGATCGCCGCCCATCGCCGTGCCGAAAGAAACCTGCCGGAGTTCTCCCTCGGGGCTAATGTTATCGATCACGCCTTTCATGGCTTTCTCGGCGGTCTCCAGATATTCGATGCCCAGATACCGCTTGCGTACGCCCTTCATCAGGCCATAGGCGAAGCCGGCGGTCGCCGAGGCTTCAAGATAGCTCGACGTATCGTCGATCAGCGTGTGCCACAGACCCGATGGATGTTGGTGGAGTTTCAGCGCTGCCGCCTGCCGGCCGAGCAGGGACACGAGATGGCGGCGGACGGGATCGTTCTCAGCCAGGTCCAGGAGCTCGATGAATTCCGGAATGGCGATGGTGATCCAGCTATTGCCGCGTGCCCAGCGAGCGCGGGCAAAATTATGATTGCCATCGAACGTCCAGCCGTGGAACCAGAGGCCGGTTTGCGTATCGCAAAGATATTGGGCGTGCACCAGGAATTGGTATTTTGCCTCCTCCACGAATTCCGGGCGCTTGAGCACGAGGCCGATCTTGGCAAGCGGCAGCACGCTCATCATCAGCGTGTCGTCCCACATCTGCTGATCATTAACGCTGTTATAGACGATATGCTGCAGCCCGCCTTCGCGGGTACGCGGCATTTCATGCATCACCCATTCGGCCCATGTTTCCAGGTAGGGCCGCCAACGGGGATCTCCCGTCAGCTCGTAGAGATGGGCAAGCGTCAGGAACGGTGCGACGGTGTTGATGTTCTTTGTGGGGGTCCCTTCAGCAAGCCGGGCTTCAAACCAATCGACGATGATATCCATCACCTTCTGGTTGCCGGTCAGCTGCCAATATTTGAGAAGGCCAAAGAGTGCGACGCCATGGGTCCATTCCCAGCCCGCCCAGCCCTTGGTGTCGATAACCCGGCCGTCGTCGAGGCGCAGGAGGAATTCGCCGGTGCGATCCTCGATATGGACAAGGTTGTCGATCAGCCGATCGATGAGGCCGCACACATCGTGGCGCTCGATAGGATGTTGCTTTTGCCGCAGCAGCGGATGCATGCCGGACGTCCTCCAAAAATATTCGGAACGATATTCCGGATTTTAAGAAATCACACTCTCCATGGCTTTTCAACCGTGTTTTTCTGTTGCACTCTGCGCCTGTTCCGCATGCTCACCTGTATCTTGACACAGGTTTTCTCAAATTCCAGAATAAGATTTCGAAAAAAATAGAACGCGCTATGTCAGAGTTGAACCCAAGAACCGAAAATGTCGCCGCCGTCCTCAAGGTTTTTGCCGTGATGGAGGCCTTGGTCGAGGGAAAGAAGGTGAGCCTTGCCGATCTCGCTCAACGAGCCATGACGTCGAAGACCACAGCGCATCGCCTGCTGCAGACGATGGTGGAACTTGGCTACGTGGAGCAGGATGCTGAAACGGAAAAATACGGCCTGACGCTGAAACTCTTCAGCCTGGGCGCTCGCTCGCTGACCGAGCAGACGGATCTGCTGCGTGTTGCGGACCAGGCGATGGGAAAGCTCTCTCGGGTAACCGGCGAGTCCGTCAATCTCGGTATTCTCGATGACCGCGACCAGAAGGTCGTCTACATTCACAAATATGATTCCGCCTACAGTCTCTCGATGAAATCGACGCTCGGGCTGCGTAATCCGCTGCACAGCACCTCGCTCGGCAAGGCGCTTCTTGCGTGGCGCGACGACGACGAGATCCGGGAGCGGATCAACAAGATGGAGCTGACGAAGCTCGCGCCGCGCACCATCACCGATCCGCAGGAACTGTTTGCCCAGTTGCAGATGGCCCGCACTCGTGGGTTTGCCGAAGAGGTGGAAGAGAGCGAGGCGGGCGTGCGATGCATGGCGGCGCCGATCTTCAACTACCTCGGAAAACCGATTGCTGCGCTGTCGATTTCCTTTCCGATGTTCCGCTTCGATGAAAGCCGGAAATCCGAATATGTCGATCTCCTGCGCACGGCAGGGCTCACCGCCTCTTCCGGGCTCGGCTACCAGCCCGCAAAGAACTAACGCCTGGCGGCTTCAACGCCCATCGGACACTGCGGAAGCGAAGCGGCTCAAAGAGCCGCCAGGATGCCGCCATCGACATAGAGCACCTGGCCGTTGACGAAATCCGACGCCGGAGAGGCCAGAAAGATCGCTGCACCGGAAAGCTCCTCCGGCCGGCCCCAGCGAGCGGCGGGCGTGCGGTTCGTCACGAAGGCGTCGAATACCGGATCGTCCATCAGCGCGCGGTTCATCTCGGTCGCGAAATAGCCCGGACCGATGCCGTTGACCTGGATGTTGTGATGGGCCAGCTCCGTCGCCATGCCGCGGGTCAGCATTTTCAGCGCGCCTTTCATTGTCGTGTAGGGCACGACGGTCCTGCGGCCGACCTCGCTCATCAGCGAGCAGATGTTGATGATCTTGCCGCCACCGCGTTCGATCATGCCAGGCAGCACGGCTTGCGAGGGAAGCACTGCACCCATCACGTGGGTGTCGAACATCCGCCGCCAGGTTTCGGCGCTATGCTCGAGGAAGGGCGCACGGATCTGAATGCCGGCATTGTTGACGAGGACATCGACCGCGCCGACGCCGGCGAACGCTGCCTCCGTCTCGTCGGCCTTGGTGATGTCGCCGACCATCCCCGATGCCTCGTACCCCTCCGTCTTCAATTGGTCCACTGCGGCCGAAAGCGTCGCCTCATCGCGCCCGTTCAGCGTGACCCGCGCTCCGGCGGAGGCGAGTCCGCGTGCCATGGCAAAGCCGAGGCCCCGGCTCGAACCGGTGAGGACGGCATGGCGTCCCCGCAGATCGAAAAGTGGATGTTGGACGTTCATCGAAATTTCTCCTGCATGGCCTGAATACCGGGAAAGGCATCCATAAGATAATCGTGACGAGGTCAAGGTGCTGGATCAGACTGCGGCAATATCCTTTGTCAAGAAGCAAGGTGTCGCCGTGGCGGGTCCGTGGGCTCTGCGATGCGGACCTTTACTATCCGCCCGGAGATTTTATATAGATGACTAAAGTTATCATGTTATGAGGCGGCACCTGAGCAAGCTGGTTGCGATGCCTTGGCAGTGGATATGATATTTGTAATGGCAGATGGCGAAGGATCCCGGCGTTGAGTTATTGGCATTCCATGGCTTGGCATACGGAGGGGATAAGGGTTGTCGCTCCGGTCAAGTGGCGTCGTTTCGACGGATTGGTGAGCGTCTTCTGGGAAGCCGAAAGCCAATCGGGAGCCACGGGCTACTATCTGGCGGATGACCCGCGCATCATGATTTTCTTCAACGACGTGTCGTCTCGAATTCGCGTGTCGAACCGGGACGGCTCGCAGGACTACCGTCCAATGACCCGCGCCGTCTATGTCCCGGCCGGCGTACCCATGTGGACCAGCAGCGAAACCAAGCACCGATTTTCCCACCTCAACCTGCATATGCACCGGGATCGGTTGCTCCGGTTCCTGTCGCCCTCGGTTGGGGCCTCCGCCGCCTTGGCCGCGGTGCGCCGGCCGGTGGAGCTTCAGGACGTCGGCGCCATAGAGACGCTGGCGGGCCTGCTGGTCGATGAGATATCGAGCCCGGCAAAGCACGCCGTCTATGCCGAAAGCCTGGTGGGCAGCATCGTCGCCGGCCTTCTCGACATACCCGACCATGAAGCCGAAAAGGCCAATGGCAGGCTTACTCAAGCGCAGATGAACAAGCTGGTGTCGCGCTTCGACGGCTCGAGCGATTGCCGCTTGACCGTTGCCGAGATGGCCGCGACCGTCGGTCTGTCCGAAAGCTGGTTCTCCAATGTCTTCAAGCAGACAACGGGCAAGACGCCACTGCAGTGGCAGCTCGCCAGGCGCATCGACCTAGCCAAGAAGCTGCTGGTCGATAGCGATCTGGCCGTCGCGGAGGTCGCGGCCCAGCTGGGTTTCACCGACCAGGCACATTTGACCAAGGCGTTCAGGCAGATTGCCGGCGATACGCCTGCCGCCTGGCGCCGGATGCGACAGATCTGCTGATCTTCAGGCACCGTAAAGCTAACTGACACCAGCCTCCCAACCTCTTCGGTTAAGCGACGATCGCCGGCGCGTCGAAAGACCGGTGCTCGACGTCACGGGAATTGACCATAGCCCCTGCCAGTTGTCGGAAACTCACGGTTCCGACCGGCTTGCCTGATGGATCGACAACGGTCACGTCGCCGTCAGGGGCAGAGACCAGCGTGCGTATCGCTTCTTCGATCGTGACATTTGCTGGAATGGTGGGCTGCTCCCCCCCGGTCCGGGAACGTAAGGGAGCCATGATCGCTTCGACCTGCACGACCCGTCCGCGGTTCACTTCCTTGACGAAATTGGCCACATATTGATCCGCCGGCCTCAGGACGATGTCCTGGCTTGTACCTTGCTGTATGACCTCGCCGTCGCGCAGGATTGCGATCTGGTCTCCCAGCCGGAGAGCCTCATCGAGATCATGTGTGATGAACACGATCGTTTTCTTGATCTCTCTCTGGATGTCGAGAAGAACGGACTGCATGTCCGTGCGGATGAGCGGGTCGAGTGCGGAATAGGCTTCGTCCATCAGCAGGACAGGCGCATCGTTCGATAGGGCGCGAGCAAGTCCCACGCGCTGCTGCATTCCTCCAGACAGTTGGTTGGGGTATTTATGCTCGAACCCCTTCAGCCCAACACGCTCCAGCCATCTCATTGCGACGTCGATCGCTTTGGAGCGGCCGATGCCCTGAACCTCAAGGCCGAAAACGGTGTTGTCGACCACGCTCCGGTGTGGCAGCAAGGCGAACTTCTGAAAGACCATTGCCGTCTGATGACGCCGAAAGTTTCGCAGTTCGTCCTTGTTCATCTTAACGACGTCCACCCCGTCCACCAGCACTTCACCCGCGGTCGGATCGATGAGGCGGTTGATATGGCGGATGAGCGTGGATTTGCCCGATCCCGACAGGCCCATGATGACCTGAATACAGCCTGACTTGATGTCCAGATTGATATCGCACAGCCCGAGCACATGGCCATGTGCATCGTTAAGCTCTGTCTTCGTTAGACCGTTGCGGACGGCATGGACATAGGCGGCGGGGTTGGCGCCGAAGATTTTGTAGAGATTGCGGATTGCGATGCCGCCCAAACCTTGCTCAGCCATGAACGATCTCCCGATGCTTCTGGAGCCGCTTGCCATAGGCTTGGCTGACCCGATCGAAGATTATGGCGATTCCAACGATTGCGAGGCCGTTGAACACGCCGAGGGTAAAATACTGGTTGGCGATTGCCTTCAGCACCGGCTGGCCAAGCCCCTGGACGCCGATCATCGAGGCGACCACCACCATCGCCAGTGCCATCATGATCGTCTGGTTGATCCCCGCCATGATCGTAGGCAGGGCAAGCGGCAGTTGCACCTTGAAAAGCTTCTGGGTCTCCGAGGTGCCGAAGGCGTCGGCAGCCTCCAGAACATCCTTGTCGACGAGGCGGATACCGAGATCGGTCAGCCGGATCATTGGCGGTATGGCGTAGATCACCACGGCGATGAGCCCCGGGACGCGGCCGATGCCCAGCAGCATGACGACCGGAATGAGATAAACGAAACTCGGCATGGTCTGCATCACGTCGAGGATCGGGTTGACGACTCGCTTGACGCCATTCGAGCGCGCCATGAGGATGCCTATCGGCAGACCGACGGCAATCGACAGGACGGTGCAGACAAAGATCATCGCGACCGTACGCATCGTGTCGGTCCACATGTCGAAATAACCGATCAGCAGGAGCGTGATCAGACAGCTCAGCACGATTTTGACACTTCGGCTCGCAAACCACGCAATAATGAGGATGATCGCCGTGATGATCGGCCACGGGGTCTGCGTCATAAAGCGATCGGCCGCCAGCAGAAAGCTCTGCAGAGGCGAAAACATGCTTTCGATCGTATCGCCATAGGCGCGGGTGAAAGCCCGAAATCCCTCGTCGATCGCTTTCTTCAAGTTGCGAAGTGCGTCGTCATCCATATGTGGAAATTTATAAAACCATTCCATTCGGTTCCCTTTCTCTGGAAAGAGCCGTGTGAGGTCTTTTTCTTCTTTTGACGGCAAGCGGAAGGGGCGATGTGTTTGGCACATCGCCCCAAGGGCCTATTAGAGCGCTGCCTCGATCTTCTTGGCGGCGTCCGTTGAAACCCACTTGGTCCAGATGTCCTTATTTTCCTTCAGAAAATGCTTGGCGCCATCCTCACCGCTTGCCTGATTGTCCGTCATCCATGCCATTAGTTTGCCAATGGTCTGGTTGCTCCAGGACCGTTTTTCGAGATAGGTCATCACCTCGGGTCCTGCTTTTTCCGAAAAGGGCTTGGCGACCAGGGTGACGATCGTATCGATCGGCCAAGAATTCGGCTTCGGATCCGGGCAATCGGCAACTGTGTTGCAACGCTTCCATTCAGCCGGGTCGTTTTTAACGCCTGCCTCAAGTTTCACCATCGGGTATTTGCCGAGGAGTGCCGTCGGCGCCCAGTAGTAAGTGGCAAAACTCTTCTTCCGCTCATATGCCTTTGCGATAGCGCCGTCCAAACCGGCTGCCGATCCGGTGTCGATCAGCGTGAACTTAGCCTTTTCCCCGCCGAACGCCTTGAACAGCTGGGTTGTCACGACGGTGCCACCCCACCCCTGAGGACCGTTGAGGATTGCGCCTTTGCTTGGGTCTTCCTCACCCGGGAAGAGTTCGGGATGCTTCAGCAAATCCGGAATGGTCTTGATGTCCGGATGTGCGTCCGAGACATATTTCGGGATCCACCAGCCCTGATTGCCACCGTCCGGCAGCGGAGACCCAACCTTTACGATCCGACCTTCCTGCGTGCCTTTCGCGACCACGTCGGGAAGCAGGTCGATCCAGGCCTCCGGAGCGATATCAGGCTGGCCCTTTTCCGCCATGGAGGTGATGGTTGGCACGGTGTCTCCAACCGTGATCTCCGCCTGGCAGCCGTAACCTTCGTTTAAAATGAACTTATCCAGATTGGAGATGACCTCCGCGCTTTGCCAATTCATGCTCGCGATCGTGACGCGGCCGCACCCGGCAGCACTTGCCGCCGATGCGCCGGCGAACACTCCGACTAGCACGCAACCCGAAGCCAAAAGCTTATTCATAGTACCGTTCCCTTTTTTTAGCGGCTTGACGTGGAATGCGGGGCGCCGCGGATGCCCGATTCACAAATGCTTGGAAGCGTCTCCCAAACTCACCGATTTCTCGAATGCCGCCGTCAGTCCGCAAGCAATCGCTGTTTCGAAACCCGCAGCACGCATTGTCTCGATCGCGACTGCCGTGGTGCCACGGTAATCGAGGAAGGTCTGCACGATTTCGGTGGGACAGGTCTCATGCATTTCCATGAGACGCCCCGCGCCGATGATAAGCGTGTTAACGGCACGCCGGGCCATCGCGACGGGGATGCCCCGGGAGAGGGCATCTCGCATCATTGCGTCGGCAAGAAGCGCCGGAAAGGCGGGGCCGGATCCGGACAGGCCGGTGAAATAGTCCATATCGGTTTCGCTGCGCACTTCATCCTGAACACCGCAGGTCTCGAACAGGGCTCGGACAAATGTGCGTTCTTCTTCACTGACCTTAGGGGTCGCGATCCACGGCGTGTAGGATCGGCGGATCTCGACCGCTGCATTCGGCAACGAACGAACGACACAGGCGGTCTGATGATGGTCGCTCAGCGAGTCCAACGGAACGCCTGCCATGACGGAAATCAGCAGCTTGCCTTTCACATCGACGTTAAGGTCACGCCAGTCAGCGGGGCGGACGCAGAGAATGACGACATCCGAGCGGTCGGCGAGGGCCTGATTGTCCAATGTCCAGAAAGCCTCGCCGAAACGATCCGGCAGCTTGCTGCGATAAGAGAGCGACAGGTCCTGGGGCTTCACGAAGCCGGCGTCCAGCACCGCGCCAGCAAGGGCGCTGCCCAGCCAGCCGTTGCCGCCGATCACGCCAATTCTCCAGCCCCTGCCAGCTTCCACCTTGCTCTCACCCTTGTTTATAGCCGTGCCGCGCGTAGAAGCGATCGAGTTCTCGCTGTTGCGGGATCTGACCGGTGTAGATTGCGATGTATTCGGGAATGCGCTTCATACGCAGTCCGATATCCTCGGTGGACTGCATGGAGATGTAGCCGATCTGGACCAAATAAGTTGTTCTCGCGCGAACGTCCGCAGGCCCTTCGTCAAAGCCGAACCGCACGAACATACGGCTCAAAGCGTCTATTCGGGCTAGATCAGCCTGCTGCACTTCAACCTGAATTTCCGGAGATTGCAGTGCCCAACTGCGAATTGCAAACTCGAATTGGGAGTCGAAGAGATCTTTGTTGAGCCAGCAATCGAAGACGTTCAGCATCGCTTCCGCAAGAGATTCCGCATATGCCTCGGACTGCTTTACGAGGTTGCCTGTGTTCTTGTCCCTCCAGCGCAATATGAGCGCGCTCAGCAGTTCTTCCCGATCCTTGAAGAACCAATAGAAGCTTGTCCGCGATAGGCCCAGTTTCTTGGCAAGCGGCAAGATCTTCACTGAATCTACGCCGGATTCAAGCAGCGCTTCATAGGCGGCTTCAAGCCAACCCTCCTGAGAACCACGCCAGCCGCTGTCACTTACCGCCTGTTCCATAGGCACTTCCTAACAAATTCATAACCGCACTTCAAGTGAAATGTACATCAATGTCAACTACAGGTACGCCGATGTTTTCAATATTGACACAGCTGTACATTCCTGTTTAGCCTTATGCGCAAAGGCCATAAACCGGAGCCCGTCGCATGTCGAACGATCCCCTCCTTCAGCCCTACACACTGAAGCATCTGACCCTACGCAACCGTATCATCGTTACATCGCATGAGCCCGCCTATCCTGAGGACGGCATGCCGAAGGAACGTTACCGAGCCTATACCGTGGAGCGGGCGAAAGGGGGCGTTGCGCTGACAATGACGGCGGGATCGGCAGCGGTGTCGAAAGACAGTCCACCGGTCTTTAATAACCTGCTCGCCTATAAGGACGAGATCGTTCCCTGGATCCGGGAAATGACCGATGCCGTGCACGAAGAAGGCGCGGCTATCATGATCCAGCTGACCCATCTCGGCCGGCGCACCCGTTGGGACAAGGGCGATTGGCTGCCGGTGGTCGCGCCGTCCCATCATCGTGAAGCGTCGCACCGATCCTTCCCGAAGAAGATGGAGGATTGGGACATCGAGCGCATCATCAGAGACTTCGCGGACGCAGCCGAGCGTATGAAGGCGGGCGGCATGGACGGAGTCGAGCTGGAGGCTTACGGTCACCTGATCGATCAGTTCAATTCGCCGCTCACCAATGAACTGGACGGGCCATATGGGGGCTCGCTCGAAAATCGCATGCGGTTCTGTTTCGACGTCTTCAAGGCGATGCGCGAGCGCGTCGGAGACGATTTCATCCTCGGCGTTCGCTACACGGCCGACGAATGTCTCCCCGGAGGTACTGGAAAAGCTGACGGTATCGAGATCTCGCGACGGCTGCGCGACAGCGGTCTGATCGACTATCTGAACGTGATCCGAGGTCACATCGACACGGATGCCGGCCTGACGGACGTCATTCCGATCCAGGGCATGGCGAACTCGCCACATCTCGATTTTGCCGGTGAAATCCGCGCCGCAACCCAATTTCCGACCTTTCATGCGGCAAAAATCCCGGATGTCGCGACGGCACGGCACGCCATTGCCGCGGGCAAAGTGGACATGGTCGGAATGACGCGCGCCCACATGACGGATCCGCACATCGTTCGCAAGATTATCGAAAAGCGCGAGGAGGACATACGCCCTTGCGTCGGCGCGAATTACTGTCTCGACCGCATCTACCAGGGCGGGATGGCTTTTTGCATCCACAATGCCGCAACCGGTCGCGAACAGACCATGCCGCATACCATTGCAAAAGCCGACACCCGCAAGAGGGTGGTCATTGTCGGAGCCGGGCCGGCTGGCCTCGAAGCGGCGCGCGTGGCCGCCGAGCGGGGTCATGCGGTCGTGGTCTTCGAGGCGGCCAACAATCCCGGCGGGCAGATCCGCCTCACCGCGCAGAGCGAACGCCGCCGTGAGATGATCAGCATCATCGACTGGCGGATGAGCCAATGCGAGAAGCTTGGTGTCACGTTCCATTTCAACAACTGGGCGGATGCCGATGTGATCGCGGCGGAAGAGCCCGATGTGGTTATCATCGCGACAGGTGGACTACCGCATACCGAGGTTCTGTCGAAGGGAAATGAGCTTGTCGTTTCCTCCTGGGATATCATTTCGGGCGACGTCAAGCCGGGCAGCAATGTGCTGATCTTCGACGACGCGGGCGACCATGCCGGCTTGCAGGCCGCGGAATTCATCGCCAAGACAGGGGCCAGGGTCGAGATCATGACGCCCGACCGCTCCTTCGCGCCGGAGGTCATGGCGATGAACCTTGTTCCCTACATGCGCTCGCTGCAGAAACTCGACGTCACCTTCACCGTTACCTACCGGCTGCAATCGGCCGAAAAGAGCGGCAACCAGATCATTGCCCATGTCGGCAGCGACTACGGCGGCGTTGAAAAGCAACGGACCATCGACCAGATCGTCATCAATCACGGTACGATCCCATTGGACGACCTTTATTTCGAGATGAAGCCCGGCTCGAAGAACCTCGGTGAAGTTTCCTACGACCAGCTAATTTCCGGCGCGCCGCAAACGACCGAGCGCAATCCCGCTGGCACCTATCAGCTCTTTCGGATTGGCGACGCGGTCGCTGCTCGCAACACGCATGCAGCGATCTATGACGCATTGCGGCTTGCCAAGGATATTTGAACCATGGCTCGCAGCGAAGCCTTGCAGGATTTTCTGAATGCCGCGTTCGTCGCGTTCGATCAGCTTGCCGAGGATTCACGGGGCCGGCAGTCACTGACGCAGATATTTGCGCACCTGCAAACATCGCTGCCGCAGCGGGTGAATATCGCAAAGCGGCTTCCGGTTTGCGGCCTGTATTTGGAGGGTGTCTTGGCTGCAAAGGCGGAGCAACCCTCGTTGAACATCTTGCTCCGGCGCTTCGCAGCGTTGGAGGCGCAGCTCGAATGGAACGGTCGCTCGACCTATGACAATTCGGCCAGTGCAAATTTCCCGATGAGCCACGCCAATACCATGATTGTCGGGCCGGGCGGCCTGGAGGACCGTTCGGACGTGTGGCTTGGCGCGACCCTGATGGCGCCGAACGTGCGGTATCCGGACCACGATCATGCACCGGAGGAAATCTATCTTGTCCTCTCGGATGGCGAATTCATGCAGGGCGATTCCGGTTGGTTCACGCCCGGCATGGGTGGCTCCTTCTACAATCCACCTGGAATCCGGCACGCGATGCGCTCGGGCGAGGAGCCTCTCTTCGCATTCTGGGCACTTTTGCCCGACCAGCGGAAACATTGATGTAAGGTGATCGATAGTTTCTTCGGTCATCCCCGCTATTGTTTAAAGCCCTATCGGTCGACCACGAGGTCACTGAGTGGCTTCGAACAGCAGGGCAGGAATAACCCGGCATCGATCTCCCGCTGGCGGATCCCGCCATTGTGGTTCATGTCGACGGATCCGGTCACCAGTTTTGATTTGCAGGTGCCACACACTCCGTTGGAACATGAAGAGGGCAGTTTCACGCCAGCTTTTTTCGCGCAGGACAAGATGGTCTGCTCGCCTGAGACATCGATCTTACGAACTTGCTTGGCGAACTCCACCGTGAACATTCTCGTGGCGGCTTCCTGGACAACCGGAAGGTCGATGTCGTCGATGACGGCAGCGTCGAAGCTCTCCTCGATGTAATTGGACGACGGAACGCCGAGCTCTGCGGCAATCCCGCGGGCAGCAGCCATGAATGGCGCTGGGCCGCAGCACATGACGACACGCTCTGCAATGTCAGGCACGGCCAGCTTCATGTAGTCTGCCGAGATGCGCCCGGTAAGGCCAGGCCAATGGGCTTCGCCGGCGGTGATCTCAGGTAGGAAATGCAGGCGGAGCTGCTTTCCTTTATTCGCCAGACAGGCGAGTTCCTCCCGAAAGATCAAGTCTTTGGGGCTTCGCGCCGCATGCATGAACACGACGTCGATGGGTTCAAAGGTATCCGCCAGTTCGCGTATCATCGACATGACTGGCGTGATCCCCGATCCACCAGACAGAAGCAGCAGTTTCTTGGCATTGGACCGGATGAAATGTCCGAGCGGTCCATTGCCCTTCATCGTTGAGCCAGCTGTGACGTTGTCATGAAACCAGTTGGAAATCTTACCCCCTGGCACACGTTTCACGGTGACTGAAAACGCGTTGGTACGCTGCGGCGAGGAGGATATGCTGTAGCAGCGACTTTCGGGCTCTGCGCCAATTTCGAGATCGAACAGGAAATACTGCCCGGCCTTGAAGGCGAACCTTTTCCCAAGGGAAGACGCGAACGTGAATGTTTTAACATCGTGCGTTTCCTGGTGGACGTCGATGCAAACCAGATCCTCGTCCAAATCCCGGTTCCAGAATTCAGTTTTCTCGATCTGATCGACAGATGCGAAAGCGCTCTTAATATCCATGCGCACGCATCCGATCGATGTACCAGGTGGCGAACTTGTCGAGATTCGTCTCCGAGAATGGCGAATAGGGACCGGGCACATAGGCAGGGTCTTCCACGCCGGCGTGGGAGCGCGCGACGAGTTCTGCGTCCTGATCCGTGGTCGCCACCCAGACGTTCGTCAACTTCTCAAGATCGTAGTGCACGCCTTCGACGGCGTCCTTGTGAACGAGCCACTTCGTGCGCACCAGAGTCTTGTCGGGCGAAATTGGAATGACTATCGCCACGATGGCATGGTCACCCATGAAGTGGTTCCAGCTGTTATGGCCCCAGAGATGCATATCGCCGAGGTCCTTGCGGGTCATCGTTCCTAAAAGTTTGGATGATGCCGCCGTGGCGTCCGGGGTCTGGGATTCGCCCGCACCGGAAATGATAAGGCGCTGCGTCCTGAAATTGGTCTCGCAATCGACGAGTTGTTCGATGGCGGCGGATGGGTAGCCGTCTGCTGTCCATTGAAGGATGCGCTCTTCATAGAGAGCAAGATGCTCTCCGGCCTGCGCCCTGTCCTCCGGGCTAAGTGTCTCGGGATCGAAACCGAAATCCAGATCGACGAAAGAGACGCAAAGTTCCGGGTGGTTTGCCGAGCAATGGTAACACTCACGATTGTTCTCCATCGTCAGCTTCCAGTTGCCGTGCTCGATCACATCGGTTTCAAATGCGACTTTGGAGTTAGGAACATCGTAGGGTGCCAGGCGCTCGGTCATCGCCAACTCGAGCCGAGCAATGTCCTTCGGCGGATTGTCGGCAAGGCAAACATAGATGAGGCCGCTGATCGACTTGAAGTTCACGGGCTTCAGGCTGTGACACTCTTTGTCGAAGCTCTTGCCCATATGGGGTGCATAACTCAGCTCCCCGCTGAGCTCGTATGTCCAGGTGTGATAGGGACAGACCAGCTTCGAGACGATCGTCTTGCCGGGATTGAGGAGGCGCGAGCCCCTGTGGCGACAGACGTTGTGCACGACGCGGATTTCGCCGTCATCGTCGCGCAGCAGGATGAGGCTGGTTTTGCCGATGTCGATAACCGCAGCGTCGCCGGGCTCGGGCACGTCGCATTCAAGTCCGACACAGATCCAGTGCCGACGAAAGAAGACGTCCATATCGGCTTCGAACACGTCTGACCGGGTATACAGGCCCGCTGGAAGAGCATGCCCGTCGGCACGCGCGTCCAAAAGTGACGAGATCGAGGACGCAAGTCTGTTCAGCATTGAAAAACCTCTTTGCCTGCTTTCAGACAAGAGTGCTCTTGCCATGCAAGTCGTTCAACGGCATAAATTGTTACGTTGGCATAATGAAAAGTAATGGATTGAGGCCGGGACAATGCAGTTTCGTAAACGGCTGCCATCCTTGACTGCGCTGCTCATGCTTGAAGCAGTTTTGCGCAGAAAGAGCTTTACCGCGGCAGCGACCGAACTCGGCGTCACACAGGCGGCCGTAAGCCGGCAGATTGCTTTGCTTGAGGAAGAATTGGGGCAGCCAATGTTTGTGCGTAAACATCGCGCGATCGAACCTACGCCTGCGTGTCGCATTCTGGGAGCGTCGCTGGCGCAGAGCCTTTCCAATATTGCGGAGACGGTCGATGCGATCAAAACGTCCGGCCAGGATGTCGTCACCATCGGCGCGACGATCGCGTTTTCGTCTTTCTGGCTGCTTCCGCGTCTGGCCGACTTCCGTTCCCAAAACCCCGGGATCCAGGTGCGTGTCGTATCCCAGGATGAAAAAATCGATCTCGATAGCGGTGAGATAAACATTGCCATTCGTTATGGAATACCGCCGTTTAACGATGGGACGGTCATTGCTTCAAAAGACGATTTCATAACGCCCGTATGTTCGCCCGATTATCTCAAACGCAGACAATCAGGCCCGCTATCCTCGACAGACGAGTATATCGAAACTCACAGTTCCGACCCGTTGTGGTTTTCGTGGGCTCAATGGCTTGACCAGATCGGAGCATCCTTCGATCTCAAGCCGTCCTTGAGATTTAGCCATTATACCGAAACGATATTCGCCGCGTGTAATGGCCAGGGGGTAGCACTTGGCTGGGGCGCGCTCGTTCAGGCGTTTCTTGATGCCGGAACGTTGGTCGCGCTAAATGATCTGACGTACAAGGCTGACGGGCGATATAATATCCTGCTGCCACTCAGGGCTCGACGAACGGTTGCCAATGACAGAGCCGTTGCCTGGCTCACGGCAGCATTGCACGCATAACCAGGAGTATTGGCACCTGGACCAGTTCGCCCATGTCGTTTGAGACCCGCCACGGGTAATTTTTTTGCGTTTCTTACCATCAACGGCATCCTGCTCTACGAGTTCTGCGCGAATGGTCGCCGCAGCGGCGGGAAAATCCTTCGTTGCTGACATAAAACTCTTACATGTCGGGAGGAAACCTGCTGCCGGCGGGCCCTGAGGTGGGGCAAGTGGAAGAGGGCATTCTCTGATGACGACATTGCAGCAGGTGGCGATAAGAGCGGGATGTTCGCTGGCGACCGCGAGCCGGGCGCTCAATCGCAACGGCAATGTCAGCGACCGCATGGCCCGCAGGGTCCGCCGCGCGGCGGCAGAGCTCGGTTACCGGCCGATAAATTCAGCGGCTGGCAGACCCGGGCAACGGCCGGTCGTCGGCGTACTGATCCCCAGCATCACCAATCCCGTCTTCGCCTCGTCGCTTTCCAGCATCCAGAACCGCATGCTGGTTGCCGGCCACGGCGTGCTGATCGCCCAGTCGAACTACGACCCTGCACGCGAGGCGGACGCAGTCGCCTCGCTTCTCAACGACCGGCCGACCGGCCTGATCCTGACCGTCTGCGATCCCGCCACAAGCGTTGCCCTCACATCCTCGCTGCCGCCGACCGTGCTTCTCAACAACATGCCGACCTCACTGTTTCCTGCCGCCGTGACGGTGGACAATCGCGGAGCCGGCCGCGAACTGACGCAGATGCTGGTCGGTCTCGGCCATCGACGCATCCTGTTCGTCTCCGGAAATTTCGCGGCTTCCGACCGCGCGCGTCGCCGGCATGAAGGTTATCGCGATGCGATGATCAAGAATGGCATTGCACCGTTGGAAGCAGTCGAGATTTCCTTCCTCAACGGTTACGACCAGCTCGATCTCAGTGCGGCGCTTGCGACCGCACCGCCGACGGCGATCATCGCCTCCAACGATCTTCTCGCACTCGGCGTCATCAGTGCGCTGCGGCGCGAAGGACTTTCCGTACCACGCGATATTTCCGTCGCAGGGTTCGATGGGATCGCCATCGGACGGCTGATGGACCCGCCGCTGACGACGGTAGAGATGCCGGATGCGAGCATGGGGGCGGCGGCGGCCTCGCTGCTGCTGGACATGGCCGAGAATGCGGCGCCCGCCCGGCATCTCGATGTCGCTTATATGCTGCGCCGGGGCGGTACGGTGCGGGCAATCTGATGACGCTTCGTACAAAAGGAAAACCGCCGCTTCCGATCGGAAGCGGCGGCTCGTTGTGCGGTTAGCCCGGAGCGGAGCTTAGCTGCGCGGCAGCAAGCCCTTCACTTCGGAAGCGGCATCTTCCAGCGCTTGCCTCGGGGTGGCCTGCTGTTCGACGATACGCGACAGATTCTCGACGATCGCCTGGGTGACCTTGACGCCGTTGGTGCCCGGGAAGGCGTACCAGGGAACCATGCGATCCATCTGGCTGAGGCCAGCGACGAAGAGCGGGTTCGCCTTGTAGAAATTGCCGAGATAGTCCGGCGACTTGGCGGCGAGCTCGTTGTTCGGAACATAGCCGGTGCCCGGGACGACGACCGATGCGCCGTAGGGGCCGGCGGCGAACTTGGCGAACTTCCAGGCGGCCTGCTGCTTTTCGGCATTGCGGGCGAGGATGACGACGGCATTGCCGCCGGTCGGCAGCTTGCCCTTGACCGGATCGATCAGCGGGATCTGCGCGGTGCGCAGGTCGAACTTGTCGCCGACGCTCTTGATCGTATTGCGCAGCCCGCCGGTCGTCTTGAACTCGATGCCGACCTTGCCGGCGAAGAACGCCTGCTCACCGGCCTGGGCGGTGAACACCGGCAGGCCGCCCTGCTTGACCATGCGGTCGAGCGTTTCGACAGCCCTCAGGCCTTCCGGCCCGGCGAAAGCGACGGACTTTTCGTCGGCGCCCAGCATCTGGCCACCGGCGCCGAACAGAAGTGCCGAGAACATCCAGTCGTCACCCTGCCAGCGGAAATCGATGCCTTCGACGCCGTTGCCGAGCGCCTTGATCTTGGCGCCGAGCGCGATGACTTCGTCCCAGGTCTTCGGCGGAACGTCCGGATTGCCGCCGGCAGCCTTCACCAGATCGGCATTGTAGTACATGATCGGGTTTGACGTCGCGAAGGCGAGGCCGACCTGCTTGCCCTTGACCTGGGCGAGCTTCAGGATGTTGTCGGAGAAGCCGAGCTTGCCCATATCGCCTTCCTTGGCGATGAACGGAGCGAGATCGACCGGCAGGTCGCGCTCCTGAACCATGCGCAGCCGGTTGAGGCCGATGAAGGTCAGGTCCGGCATTTCCGCCGTGCCGGCCTGGCGCATGATGAGCTGGATGCCTTCTTCATAGGTCGCGGACGGGTTGGCGAACTGGATCTTGATGTCCGGATTTTCCTCCATGAACTTTTTCGAGATCGTGTCCATCACGTCCTTGAAGAAGCCCGGCATCGGATAATGCACGGTCAATGTCGTTTCGGCATGGGCCGGAAGCGACACCGTCATGGCAATCGCCGCGGCGGCGAAAAACTTGGTGAGATGCTTCATCGCATAGTCTCCTGGTTGATGCCGGTCAGCCTTTGAGACCGGTCATGGTGATGCCCTCGACGAAGCGCTTCTGTGCCAGAAGGAAAGCCGCAACGAGGGGAGTGGTGATGATCAGCGTGGCGGCCATCAGCGCGCCGTAGTCGTCGCCGGCCTCGGCGGCGCGGAAATAGAGGAGGCCGAGTGGCGGCGTTGCATAGGCCTGGTTGGAAACGACGATCAACGGCCAGTAGAGGTCGTTCCAGTGCGCGACGACCGAGAAGATCGCGAACGCGGTGATCGCCGGCCAGGCATTCGGCACGATCACGCGGCCGATAATGCCGAGCTCCGACATGCCGTCGAGCCGGGCGGCATGTATCAGGTCGTCCGGTATCGCGCGGAAGAACTGCAGGAACAGGAAGATGCCGAAAACGGAGATGGTGAAGGGAGCGACCAGCGCGAAATAGCTGTTGAGCACCGCCATGCGGTCGAAGGCGACGTAGAGCGGCAGGGCGGTGGCATGGATCGGTACCAGCAGGCCGAGCATGACCAGCACCATCATCAGCTTTGCCGCGCGGAATTTGAGCTTTGCCATGGCGTAGGCGCAGGGGATGGCGATCATCACCTGGAAACCGAAGATCAGCGCACAGACGGCGACGCCGTTGAAAAGCAGCCGCGTCATCGAGACGCGCGTCAGCGCCTTGGCGAAGTTCTGGATGTAGGACCAGTGCTGCGGGATGAGGGACAGCGACGAGGAGAAGATGTCGCTCTGCGCCTTGCCGGCGGTCGAAATCATGAAGACGTAGGGGGCGAGGAAGATCGCCGCCCCGAAGATCAGGATCGACAGGCGGACAGCACGCGCGAGGGTGAAGGCTGAAGCGTTCATGAGTAATGCACCTGCTTGTCCTGGACGCGGTATTGCAGGAACATCAGCACCACCAGGATGATCAGGAAGACGACCGTCATCGCCGAAGCGTAACCGACCTTCAGGTAGACGAACCCTTCCTGGTAGATGGTGAAAAGCAACACTTCGGAGGCCTTGTTCGGCCCGCCCTCGGTCAGCGTCTTGACCGTCTCGAAGACCTTGACCGCATTGATGATGCTGATCGTGGTGACGAACAGTGTCGTCGGTCCGAGCATCGGCCAGGTAACCAGCCGGAACCGGTCGAAGGCGGAGCGGGCGCCGTCCACATGTGCGGCGTGATAGAGCTCGCGGGGGATTGCGGTGAGCCCGGCCAGGAACAGCACGAGATTGAAGCCGACCGATTGCCAGATGCCGATGATCGACAGGCTGTAGAGGACGGATGTCGAGGCGCCGAGCCAGTTGGGACGCGGCAGGCCGCCGAGCGCCAGAAGCGCGTTGATCGGGCCGATCGTCGGATGGAACAGATATTGCCAGACCGTCGCCATCGCAACGAGCAGCGAGGCGACCGGCAGGAAATAGGCGGTTCGAAAGAAGGAACGGCCGATGTTCTCGCTTTCGATCAGCATCGCGAGGCCGAGCGCCATGAAGATCGAGATCGGTGCGACGATCGCGGTATAGACCGCTGTGTTCCACAGCGAGCGGCGGAAGGTGCGGTCGGTGAAGAGCTCTGTGTAATTGTCGAAGCCGACGAACCGGAAACCCGCATAGCCGAGTTCGTAGTCGGTAAAGGCGAACAGGATCACCACCGCGACCGGCAGCAGGATGAAGACGAACAGGAGAACCATAGCCGGCAGCGACAGCACGAGTGCTGCGCGTGCCTCCTGCCGCTCGGCGGCCGAACGGGCGGGTTTCCGGACGATCGGGGGTGCAGCAGCGATCGCGTCAGCCATGGGCGGTCTCCCGCATGGTGGCGGTATCGACCGGTGTCGAGGGCAGGCGGCGGCCGTTCTCGGCAAAGACGAAGAGGCGATCGGCTGAGAACTCGAGGCGCACCGGCATGCCGGCGGCAAGACCGGCGCCCTCAGTCGGAGAAAGCTTGGCGACAACCGTTTCGCCGATCGCATCCAGGCGGCAATAGAGGATGATCTCGGAGCCCAGGAACTCGATGCGGTCGATGCGTGCCGGCAGGCCCTGCTGGCCGCTGCGGGACACGCGGATGAATTCCGGCCGAATGCCGATCGTCACCGGCGCGCCGGCTGCGACCGTCTCACGGTGTAATCCGACCCGGATATCGCCGAACGCTATCGTGCCATCGGCCCCGATCTGCGACGGGAAAAGGTTGATGCGCGGCTGGCCGATGAAACGGGCCACCTCGATATTGGCCGGATCGTCGTAGATCACCTGCGGCGAGGCGAGCTGCAGCAGCGAACCGCCGATCATCACGGCGACGCGATCTGCCATGGAAAGCGCTTCCGCCTGGTCATGGGTGACGTAGAGCGTCGGCACGCCGGCGCGGCGGTGCAATTCGACGATCTCGCCGCGAGCATGGACGCGCAGGTTGGCGTCGAGGTTGGAAAGCGGTTCGTCCATCAGGAAAACGGAGGGGCGGCGCACCATGGCGCGGCCAAGCGCGACGCGCTGGCGCTGGCCGCCGGACATCTGGCCGGGCTTGCGATCGAGCAGGTGGTCGATCTTCAGCGACACCGCCATCTCGCGCACGTCGCGTTTGATCGCCGCGACCGCCTTGCGCTGGCCGGGCATCAGCGGGCCGATCAGCGGCAGGCGCTGCGCCCGCGTCAGCTTGCGCATGACCAGCGGCACGGCGATGTTCTGCGCCGCCGTCAGGTGCGGATAAAGCGCGTAGGACTGGAAAACCATGGCAATGTTGCGGTCTGCCGCCGGTACCGGCGACAGGTCGCGGTCGCCGAGCATGATTTCGCCGGCGTCAGCGCTTTCGAGGCCGGCGAGGATGCGTAAGAGCGTGCTCTTGCCGCAGCCGGAAGGGCCGACAAGGGCGATGAATTCGCCCGGACCGGCATCGAGGCTGACGCCCTTGAGGATCGGGTTGCCGGAGAAGGATTTTTCGATACCGCGAAGCGAAAGGGCGGTCATTCGGCGCTCTCCGTTTGCTTGGCGCTGGTCGGATAGACTTCCTCGATGACCTCGTCGAGGACATAGGCCGTCATGCCGGGCACGGCGACGATCTCGCTCTCGACGCCGTCGCCGAATTCATGCACGACCGCGCCGACCAGCCGCTCGCCCGGCATTTCGCGCACCAGTTTGTCGAGGATGAAGGCGGCCGACGGACCCCAGGTGAGGGCGGTGTTCTCGAACCGGCCCTGCCAGGCCCAGTGCAGGTGGCCGCTCGCAAAGAGCGCCACGTCATGGGCGGCGATCAGGTCGTAGAGGCGTTTGCGCTGGGCCGGGCGCACGCTCCAATAGCCCGTGTCGCCCTCGTGCGGCTCGTCGACGAACAGCGGCTTGTGGGCAAACAGCGCGATGCGACGGCCGCGACGCTCTTCGAGGGTTTCGCGCAGCCATTCGAACTGGGCTTCCTCCTCGTCGTCCTCATGACCGAGCAGGAGTGAGTTGAGGCCGATGAAACGCCAGCCGTTGGTGTCCTCGAACCAGCGGTCCTCTCCGACGAGGTCCCGCCAGCGCTTGAGGCGCTCGGCATTGACCGGCTGCTCGGAGCCCGGCAGGTGGCCGACATCGTGATTGCCCGGCAGGATCAGCATCGGGATCGAAGTCTGCCGCATCAGGTCCAGGCAGAAAGTGATGTCACCCGGCTTATCGGCGCCATCGACGGTCAGATCCCCGGTATGGATGATGAGATCGGCCCGGGTATCCTCGATCCAGTTCAGCAGCGGCGCCCAATTGCCGTTGAAATGCGGCTTTTCCGGGCTGAAATGGGTATCGGTAATCTGGATGATCTTCACGGCAGTCTCCGGTCTCGCAAGTACCTTCCGCAGGTGCGAAGGCGTTTACGGTTCCTTAGAGCGCTATCGTGTCAGGCCGGTTACAGAGTTTTCCAGCTTTCTTTCATTTCTGTCACAGGACTGTAAAACAGGTGGTTTCCCGTCAAGGCCGTTTCGAGATGCCGGCACGTCGTGGGCGTCCGGATGGATCAAGGCACTCGGGCCGGCCTGGTATCCGAAGCTCTCCTAAGAGGCGGAAAGATAGGTCGAGGGTCACCGCCGCAGTGCGGTGTCAGCGCCCCTGCCGACGCTCGCATACATGCCGGTCGTGCGGAATTCGGTGGGATTGGTGCCGTAGACACGGCGGAAGACCTTGGAGAAGTAGTTTGCGTCCCGGAAGCCCGAGCGGATTGCCACCTCCTTTACCGGCATGCCGTCGGTCTTGGTCAAGAGCTTGATGGCGCGCTCCAGGCGCTTTTGCAGGACGAATTCGGCCGGCGGAACGCCTTCGCTGGCGGCGAAGATGCGTGAGAAATGCGCTCGGCTGAGGCCCGCGACCTTGGCTAGCTCCTCGACCGGCAGCGGATGCTCGAGATTGATCACGATGTGGCCGATGACATGCTGCATCGTCCGGTATTCCTCGCTGAAGATCGGATGCGAACCGAAGACGTCGTCATAGAGCGCCATCGCCGCTTCGTAGGCGATGGCCGATGCACGGCCTGGGGTCTCCGCGCCATTGATGAGACGCAGGCTGCAATCGGCCAGATGCTCGATGGTGCGCGGCTGCAGCTTGAGGATCGGGCCGGTTACCGCGAGGACGGAGCGGTGAATGCGAAGCGCTTCGTCGCCATTCATCGAGATCCAGAAGAACTCCCATCGGCCGCCATCCTCCAGCCAATAGCGATGGTTATGCGGGACGAGAACCAACAGGGTTTCGCCTTCCTTCACCCGCAGCTCACGGTTGTCGTATCTGAGGTTGCCAGCGCCGCCGATCGTATGCTGGAGCACAGTGAATGGCGTCTGACCGCGTTTGCGTCCATCCCAATCGTAGGTTGCATCCGTGCGGATTTCGTAGCCGGTGCTGGTCGGCATCGTGTGCAAAGTCTGCCGGCCCCGCGGCAACGACACGGTCCGCATGACCGGCCCCCGCTCGATTAAATCCCGCAGCATAGAATTACCCATGAAAGCATAATCCTTCTCTGGCGGCCCCGCCGAATTTGCGCATAATCCGCTCCCGAGAGAGAGAACACCGCCAGCATCGAGGAACGGCGGGGAGGGGAATAAGCCGGATTTCTGGCCTTTTTTGGCGCAGGGCGCAAGCCCGGCGGCTATTCTTCTTCTCATCCCCAGCGCCGGCATTTTCATCGCATCGAGGTTAGGATCATGAGCTTCAAAATCGCTATCATTGGCGCGGGCAGCGTCGGCTTCACGAAAAAGCTGTTCACCGACATCCTGTGCGTTCCGGAATTCAGAGATATCGAATTCGCGCTCACGGACATGAACGAGCATAACCTCCAGATGATCAAGGCGATCCTCGACAAGGTCGTCGAATCCAACCGGCTGCCGACCAGGGTGACGGCAACCACCAACCGTCGCGAGGCGCTGACGGGTGCCCGCTACATCATCAGCTGCGTTCGCGTCGGCGGCCTGGAAGCTTATGCCGACGACATCCGCATCCCGCTGAAATACGGTATCGACCAGTGCGTCGGGGATACGATCTGCGCCGGCGGCATTCTCTACGGCCAGCGCAACATCCCCGTGATCCTCGATTTCTGCAAGGACATCCGCGAGGTCGCCGAACCGGGTGCGAAATTCCTGAACTACGCGAACCCGATGGCGATGAACACCTGGGCTGCGATCGAATACGGGAAGGTCGATACCGTCGGCCTCTGCCATGGCGTCCAGCATGGGGCAGAACAGATCGCTGACGTTCTCGGCGCCAAGTCGCGCTCCGAACTCGACTATATCTGCTCGGGCATCAACCATCAGACATGGTTCATCGATCTACGCCTCAACGGCCGAAAGATCGGCAAGGACGAACTCGTCGCCGCCTTCGAGGCGCACCCGGTTTTCTCGCAGCAGGAAAAGCTGCGCATCGACGTCCTGAAGCGCTTCGGCGTGTATTCGACGGAGAGCAACGGCCACCTGTCCGAATACCTGCCCTGGTATCGCAAGCGGCCGGAAGAGATCACCAGGTGGATCGACATGTCCGACTGGATCCATGGCGAGACCGGCGGTTACCTCAGGCACTCGACGGAAACGCGCAACTGGTTTGAAACGGAATTCCCGCAGTTCCTCGCCTCGGCCGAAAAACCGATCGATCCATCCAAGCGCTCGAACGAGCATGCGAGCCATATTCTCGAAGCGCTTGAAACCAACCGCGTCTATCGCGGCCACTTCAACGTCAAGAACAACGGCGTCATCACCAACCTGCCGGCCGATGCGATTGTCGAGTCGCCCGGTTTCGTCGATCGCTTCGGTATCAATATGGTCTCCGGCATCACGATCCCGGAAGCCTGCGCAGCGACGTGCATCGCCTCCATCAACGTGCAGCGCATGTCGGTGCACGCAGCCATCAGCGGCGATATCGACCTCCTGAAGCTGGCGGTCCTGCACGACCCCTTGGTCGGCGCCATCTCAACTCCGGAGGAAGTCTGGCAGATGGTCGATGAGATGGTCGTCGCCCAGGCCAGTTGGTTGCCGCAATATGCCGATGCCATTCCTGCGGCCAAAGAGCGGCTGGCCAAATCGACGGTGAAGACCCGCGACTGGGCCGGGGCGGCACGCCGCAATGTCCGTTCGATCGACGAGTTGCGCGCCGAAAAGGCGGCGCTCAAGCAGGCTGTCTGAGAGTTCGGGAGGACGGGTGGCGATGGGGCTCCGGGAGGGAGCCTGTCGCCGCAAGCCCGCATCCGGATCGTTTGAGGAGAACCGGGGTATTTGCAAAGTGCTCCGCAACAAGAGGGAGAAACGATGACAAATTTCCGCAACCTTGGCAGTCTTGCCGGACTGGCGCTGAGCGTCTCGGTCTCGGCTTTGAGCGCCTATGCCTCCGAGCCCAGTGCTCCGCCCGTTCCGGCGCAGTTCCCGGCGGAAGGCAAGATTAAATACGTGTCCAGGGATTCCATTGAAGAGTTCAAGGCACTGCCCACCTATCACGAGCCCGATTGGGTGACGAAGAACTTCGTCGACAGCGGCAAGCTGCCGCCCGTTAAGGACCGCCTGCCCAAGGTGCCGCTTGTCTTCAAGACGGAGAACATGGTGGATGGCCCCGGCGTCTACGGCGATACCCTGCGGCATGTCATCGGCGGTCGGCCTGAAGGCTGGAACTATGGTGCCGGCCAGACCCAGGGCTGGGGCGGCATCGATATTGGTCTGTCCGAGTGCCTGACGCGCACTGCGCCGCTCTTCCAGGTGGAAGCCAAGGATACCGAGCCGCTGCCGAACCTTGCCAAGAGCTGGGACTGGTCCAAGGACGGCCATAAGCTCACCATGCATCTGGTCGAAGGCGCGAAATGGTCCGACGGCGTTCCCTTCAATGCCGACGATATCATGTTTTACTGGGAAGACGAGGTCATCGACCCGAATGTCTCCCCGCTCGGCGGCGGCGCATCGCCTGAAGCGTTCGGCCAGGGGACAACACTTCAGAAGATCGATGACTATACCGTCGAATGGACCTTCAAGGAGGCTTTCCCCAAACAATATCTCTACACGATGGCCTATCCGGGCTTCTGCCCTGGCCCCTCGCATATCCTGAAGCCGCAGCATCCGAAATATTCGAAAAATACCTACGATCAGTTCAAGAATGCGTTCCCGCCGGAATTCATGAACATGCCGGTGATGGGCGGCTGGGTGCCGGTCGAATACCGTCCGGACGACATAATCGTGATGCGCCGCAATCCGTATTACTGGAAGGTCGACGAGAAGGGCAATCAACTCCCTTATCTGAACGAACTGCATTACAAGCTGTCGACCTGGGCCGACCGCGACGTGCAGGCCGTTGCCGGATCCGGCGACATTTCCAACCTCGAGCAGCCGGAAAATTTCGTGGCATCGCTGAAGCGGGCCGCCGAGAAGACCGCCCCGGCACGTCTTGCCTTCGGCCCGCGCCTGATTGGCTACAACATGCGCATGAACCTGTCCGGCAACGGCTGGGGCGAGCCAGACGCGCGCGGCCAGGCCGTTCGCGAACTGAACCGCAACGAGGATTTCCGCAAGGCGATCACCATGGGTCTCGACCGCAAGGCGATCGGCGATTCGCTGGTCAAGGGTCCGTTCACCGCGATCTATCCGGGTGGCCTGTCCTCGGGCACCAGCTTCTACGACCGCAACTCGGTGGTCTATTACCCCTTCGATCTGAATGGCGCCAAGGCGCTGCTGGCGAAGGCGGGCCTCAAGGATACCGACGGCGACGGTTTCGTGAACTTCCCCGCCGGAACCGTCGGCGGCAAGGACGTCGAGATCGTCCTTCTGGTCAACAACGGCTACGCGACCGACAAGAGCCTCGCGGAAGGCGTCATCGGCCAGATGGAAAAGCTCGGGGTCAAGGTCATCCTCAATGCGCTCGATGGTCCGAAACGCGACGACGCTCATTATAGCGGCCGTTTCGACTGGCTGATCCAGCGCAACATGCCGGAACTTGCCTCCGTGGTTCAAAATACCGAGCAGCTTGCACCTGTCGGTCCGCGCACGAGCTGGCACCACCGCGCCGGCAAGGACGGCAAACTCGACCTGATGCCCTACGAAGAAAAGCTGGTCGCTATCGTCGCCAAGTTCCAGACCAGCCAGGACAACAACCAGCGCGTCGACCTGATGAAGCAATACCAGAAGATAGCAACCGAGAATGTCGATACGGTCGGACTGACGGAATATCCGGGTGCGCTGATCATCAACAAGCGCTTCTCGAACGTGCCAGAAGGAACCCCGATCTTCATGTTCAACTGGGCTGAGGACTCCGTCATCCGTGAGCGCCTGTGGGTCGCTGCCGACAAGCAGGGCAAATATGAGCTGTTTCCCGAAAGGCTGCCCGGCAAGCCGGGCGAAAAGGGCCCGATCAACTAAGAGCTCCCCTCCCAACCGAGGATTCCGGCCGCGCGTGAAGCGCGGCCGGGCAAGATCAACAAGCCGGCCGCACCGACAGGGGCGACTGGCGGCAAGGAGAAGCGAACCGTCCGATGTTACGATTCCTGCTCGTGCGCATAGCGTCCGCAATCCCCGTCCTGATCATTCTGAGCATCGTGACCTTCGCGATCATCCAGGCGCCGCCCGGTGACTATGCCGACTACATCCGCTCGCAGCTGATCAACCAGAGCGGCGCGTCCTTTGCACAGGCCGACGAACAGGCTCGGGCCTACCGCATCGCCCATGGCCTCGATCAGCCGATGGTCATCCAGTACTTCAACTGGATCAAGGGCATCGTTACAAAGGGCGATTTCGGCTACAGCATGTTCTACAACAAGCCGGTGGCAGACGTCGTCGGCGAACGCCTGCCGCGCACGCTGCTCCTGGCGCTGGTCTGCCACATCCTTGCGTCGGTGCTCGGCATCGGCTTCGGCATCTGGGCGGCAACCCGGCAATATTCCTGGATCGACAGCCTGCTCTCCGGCATCTCATTTCTCGGCATGACGGTGCCGCGCTTCCTGATGGCGCTGATCATCGTCTACCTGCTCGTCTTCCAGCTCAACGTTTCCGAAATCGGCAGCTTCTTCTCGCCGCAATATGGCGGCGCGCCGTGGTCCTGGGCGAAATTCGCCGACCTTGTCAAACACGTCTGGCCGGTCGTCGCGATCGCCACCTTCGGCGGGCTCGCCTACAACATGCGCGTCATGCGCGGCAACCTGCTCGATACGCTGAACGCCCAGTATGTCGAGACGGCAAGGGCCAAGGGGCTTTCGGGCGGTGCGGTCGTCATGCGCCATGCTGTACCCAATGCCCTGCACCCGCTCGTCATGTATCAGGGCGTCGTGCTTCCCTACATGCTGACCGGCGAGATCGAGACGGCGATCATCTTTTCGCTGCCGACCGTCGGGCCGGCGATCGTCGGATCAATGGCCGTCGGCGACGTCTATGTGACGGCGACCTTCATGATGGTGCTTTCCGCCACACTCATTGTCGGCAACATCATCGCCGACATGCTGCTGGCGATGCTCGACCCGCGCGTCCGTGCCTATGGAGGAGCCTGATATGCTCGCCTTCGACTCCTCCCCGCGATTGCCCCACGAGCAGATGTCCCTCGAACAGACGGCCAAGAACGGGCCGCACGGCAATGAAAGCTACATGGCGCTGGTCTGGCGCCGGCTGCGGCGCTCCTGGACCGGAATGATCGGCCTCATCCTCGTCGGATTGCTGCTCATCATGGCGATCTTCGCGGAGTTCTTCGCGCCGATGGATCCGAAGGCGACGGATGTGGGCTTTGCCCCGCCGCAGATAATGAGCTTCCACGACAAGGACGGCAACATCGTCTTCCAGCCGCGCGTCTATGGACAGACCGAGTCCGCAGAGCTCGATCCCGTGACGTTTCAGCCGGTCGTCGGCCCCGACTACGACAACCCTAACCGTCTCGGCTTCTTCGTGGCAGGCGCAGAGTACAGGCTGTTCGGACTGATCCCGACGAACCGCCATTTCTTCGGTTCCACCACCGGCCAGCCGGTGCATTTCCTCGGCACCGACAAGTTCGGCCGCGACGTGCTGTCGCGCGCCATCATCGGCTCGCGGATTTCGCTGACGATCGCGCTCACCGTCGTCTTCATCGTCACGGTGATTGGCACCACGGTCGGCATGGTATCCGGCTATTTCGGCGGTTCGTTCGATACCTGGGTACAACGCTTCGTCGAAATCGTCCTCGCCTTTCCGCAGCTGCCGCTCTATCTGGCGCTGACCTCGCTCATCCCAGTGACGGCGCCGACCAACGTTTTCCTCGGCTTCGTCATCGTCGTGATGTCGGCGCTCGGCTGGGCGCAGATGTCGCGCGAGGTACGCGGCAAGACGCTGGCGCTCGCCCGCATCGACTATGTTCGGGCGGCCATGGCCGTCGGCGCGACCGACCGGCGGATCATCTTCCAGCACATCTTTCCGAACGTCATGAGCCACGTGATCGTCGCCGTCACGCTGCATATCCCGAGCGTCGTGCTGCTCGAATCCTTCCTCGGCTTCCTCGGTTTCGCGGTGAAGCCGCCGCTGATCTCCTGGGGACTGATGCTACAGGACACGGCAAACTACTCCGTGATCGGCACCTATCCCTGGATCCTGGCGCCGGTCGGGTTCGTGCTCATCACGGTTTTTGCGTTCAATGCGCTCGGCGACGGGCTGCGCGACGCAGTCGATCCTTATTGAGGTGGTCCAGATGGCTCTCGCACTCGTCAACAGCTTCGCCCCGCCCATCCGCCTCGACCATACCGGGCGCACGGAAGAGCCGATCATCGATGCCCGCAACGTCGCCGTGAACTTCAAGGTCGAGCACGGCACGGTGGAGGCCGTGAAGGACATCTCCTTCCAGCTCTACCGCGGCGAGACGATCGCCATCGTCGGCGAATCCGGATCGGGCAAGTCGGTAACCGCACGCACCGTCATGGGGCTGCTGTCGAAACGCGCCGTGGTGTCGCCGCAATCGACGGTCGCCTATGACGGCGCCAATATCCTGAAATTCTCCGAACGTGAGCGCCGCAAGCTGCGCGGCGATCGTATCTCGATGATCTTCCAGGAGCCGATGAGCTCGCTGAACCCGATCTACACGATCGGCAGCCAGATCATCGAGGCCATTCGCGTGCATCGCCGGATGAGCCGGAAACAGGCAGAGGCCCGTGCACTTGAATTGCTGAGGCATGTGCAGATTCCGGACCCGGAAGCCCGCCTGCGGCAATATCCGCATCAGCTCTCCGGGGGGCAGCGCCAGCGCGTGATGATCGCCATGGCGCTGTCGAACAATCCAGACGTGCTGATCGCCGACGAGCCGACGACGGCGCTCGACGTTACCGTACAGGCGCAGATCCTCAACCTCATCCGCAATCTCCAGAAGGAATTGCGGATGGCGGTGATCCTGATCACCCACGACCTGACCGTCGTGCGGCAGTTCTCCGATTATGTCTATGTCATGCAGCATGGCGAGATGTGCGAGCACAACACGACCGAAAAGCTCTTCGCCAATCCGCAGCATACCTATACCAAGCACCTTCTCGCCTCCGAGCCCCGCGGCCAGGCCAATCCGCTGCCGGAGGGCTCCGACGTCATTCTCGACGCCAAGGGCGTGCGCGTCTCTTTCATGCTGCGCCACGGCACCTTCTTCAAGCCGGAGCTGAGGGAGCTTGTCGCGGTCGACAGCCTCGATCTGACGCTTCGCCGCCATGAAACGCTGGGACTTGTCGGCGAGTCCGGTTCGGGCAAGACAACGTTCGGACAGGCGCTTCTGCGGCTGAACGACACCGACAGCGGCGAGATCTATTTCGACCGGCAGCCGATCCACGGCCGTTCGCGCGTCGAAATGCGACCGTTGCGCTCGCGCATGCAGGTGGTCTTCCAGGATCCGTTCTCGTCGCTCAATCCGCGCATGACGATCGGCCAAATCATCGAGGAAGGGCTTGTCGTCAACAAGCTCGGTGCGACGAAGGCCGAACGTCTCGACCGCGTGCGCGAGGCGCTCATCGCAGCTGGCATGCCGGGCAACATCCTGTCGCGCTTCCCGCACGAGTTTTCGGGCGGCCAGCGGCAGCGTATCGCCATTGCCCGAGCCATCGCGCTCGAGCCCGAATTCATCCTGCTCGACGAACCCACCTCGGCTCTCGATCTCTCGGTTCAGGCGCAGATCATCGAACTCTTGCGCAAGCTGCAGGACGAGCGGGGCCTCAGCTACCTTTTCATCTCGCACGATCTGAAGGTCGTGCGTGCCCTCTGCCACCGGGTCATTGTCATGCAGCACGGCAAGATCATCGAAGAGGGTCCCGTCGACGAAGTTCTATCCCACCCCAAGACCGCCTACACCGAACGGCTCGTCAAGGCCGCTTTCGAGGTAGCATAATGACTGCCGAATGCCGGAGGTTATAATGGCACGAAATCCCAGGATCGCATTTATCGGAGCAGGCTCGACCGTTTTCATGAAGAACATCATCGGCGACGTCCTGCAGCGCCCGGCGTTGTCGGGCGCCACCTTCGCCCTGATGGACATCAATCCGCAGCGTCTCGAAGAAAGCGCGATCGTCGTCAACAAGCTGATTTCAACACTGGGCGCCAAGGCGAAAGCCGAGACCTATTCCGACCAGCGCAAGGCGCTGACGGGTGCGGACTTCGTCGTTGTCGCCTTCCAGATCGGGGGTTACGAACCCTGCACGGTGACCGACTTCGAGATCCCCAAGAAGTTCGGCCTGCGTCAGACGATCGCCGACACGCTCGGCATCGGCGGCATCATGCGCGGCCTGCGCACCGTGCCGCATCTGTGGAAGATCTGCGAGGACATGCTCGCCGTTTGCCCCGAGGCGATCATGCTGCAATACGTCAACCCGATGGCGATCAACATCTGGGCGATTTCGGAGAAATATCCCGCGATCAAGCAGGTCGGCCTCTGCCACTCGGTGCAGGGCACGGCAATGGAATTGGCGCATGACCTCGACATTCCCTATGAGGAAATCCGCTACCGCTCGGCCGGCATCAACCACATGGCCTTCTATCTGGAGTTCGAGCATCGCCAGGCGGATGGATCCTACAAGAACCTCTATCCGGATCTGGTCCGCGCCTACCGCGAGGGCCGCGCGCCCAAGCCCGGCTGGAACCCGCGCTGCCCCAACAAGGTGCGCTACGAGATGCTGACCCGCCTCGGCTATTTCGTCACCGAGAGCTCGGAGCATTTCGCCGAGTACACGCCTTACTTCATCAAGGAAGGCCGCGAGGACCTGATCGAGAAATTCGGCATCCCTCTCGACGAATATCCGAAGCGCTGCATCGAGCAGATCGCGCGCTGGAAGGGGCAGGCGGAGGCCTATCGTTCAGCCGACAAGATCGAGGTCGCGCAGTCGAAGGAATATGCCTCGTCGATCATCAATTCGGTCTGGACGGGCGAACCCTCCGTCATTTACGGCAACGTGCGCAACAATGGCTGCATCACCTCGCTGCCCGACAATTGCGCAGCCGAGGCTCCCTGCCTGGTCGACGCGTCGGGTATCCAGCCGACCTTCATCGGCGACCTGCCGCCGCAGCTGACGGCCCTGATCCGCACCAACATCAACGTCCAGGAGTTGACGGTTCAAGCACTGATGACCGAGAACCGCGAGCACATCTATCACGCTGCAATGATGGACCCGCATACAGCGGCGGAACTCGATCTCGACCAGATCTGGGCGATGACAGACGAGCTGCTTGCCGCTCACGGCGACTGGCTGCCGGCCTGGGCCCGCACCGGCCGCAAGGTTCAGGCTGCCTGACCAACTCCCTCCCGGTCTAGCGCCTCAAGACGTCTCGCGACTTTGCCGCGGGACTTTTTGCCCTAGGAGCGGAGTATCACCACGTCTGGCGCAGCGTCGCATAGATTGCGCGACCGGGATTGTAATAATAGGCGCCGTCGTCATCGTTGGCGATATGCTTCTCGTCAAACAGATTGCTGGCATTGACCTGGAGCGTCGTGTTCTCCTGGATCTTATAGGTAAAGGCGGCATCGAAGACGATGGCGCCGTCTGATTTTCGGCTATTTGCGTTGTCGAAGTAATACGAACCCGTATAACGAGCCCCCAGCCCGAAGGTCATATCGCCGCGGCTTCCGTTGCCTTCTATCGTATAAGTGCCCCAGATCGAAGCCAGGTGCTCCGGAACCTGCGCGAAGCGCTTGCCATCGTAGGAGCCGCCGTTCTCGACGATCTTTGAGTCGATATAGGAATAGGATGCTATGAGGTTGATGTTGGCGGTCACCTCCGCCTTGGCCTCGAGATCGATACCGCGATGGCGGATCTTGTCAACCGTCGCTGGCAGGTACGTCGGAGCTTCGTAGGTCGTGATGTTCTCCATCGTCAGGTCGTAGATGGAAGCGGTGAACAGGGCGGGGAAGGCATCCGGGCGATATTTGATGCCGGCTTCATACTGCGTGCCAAGCGTAGGCTCGGTACCTGCGCTCGGAGGCGCGACGGATTCGGCATAGCTGACATAGGCCGCAAGTTCCTCGGTGAGCTTATAGCTTAGGCCGAAGCGCTTGGTGAATTCGCTGAAGTCGCCAGACGCCGAGGTGCCCGTACGCCGGTCTGTTTCTCTAAGATCAAGCCAATCGTTGCGCAGGCCGATGCTCGCCGTCAGCTTGTCGAAAAAGGTCAGATCCTGTTGCAGATAGACCGCCTTGGCCTTTTGGTCGTTTGCCACGCTATTAAAAGGCGACAGCGATCCGGGTCCGCCCGAATAGACCGGATTTTGCCAGTTTATGGCCGGTGCAGCGGTGTAGAAGCTGTCATTTTTCGACTCGAACTTGTTATATTCGACGCCGAGCAGCGTACGGCTTTCCACGTCGTTAAAATTCGTCTCGTAGAGCAGATGCGCATCGACGATGAATTGTTCGGATGACTTGTCGCTGCCGAAGTAATTTCGGTCAACCATGCCCGTGGGATCGTTAGCACCCAGCGCATCGTAGATATAGGCGTAACCAAATCCGGTATCCGACTTGCTGTAGCGCGCGTTGGCGTTGAAGGTGAGGCCATTCCCGAAATCGTGGTCGAGCATGACACTGTAGGTGTTCCTGTTCGTCGTATCGTAGTTGTAGTCCGGCTCGCCGAAGAAGCGATCCCTGTCGAGATCCGTCCCCCTCGGATGGCCCCCGCTGCTGGGTGTGCCGTCTTTGTCGAGATGATCAAAGACGAATGAGAGGCTCGTCGCAGCCGTGGGGCGCCAGGTCAGGCCGCCCATGATGAAGTTTTCGTCATCCTGCGAGTAGTCGTATTCGGCGTCCGAACGCTGCAACTTACCGGTCAGGCGGTATGAGAGGGTGTCATCCTCGGTGACGTTGTCGCCGAAGTCGAAACCGGTCTCCCTGTGGCCGAAGGAACCGCCGGTGCCATAAATCTCGCCGAAACGTTCGCTCTTCGGCCGCTTGGTGACATAATTCACCGAACCGCCGGGATCGGAAACCCCGAAGCCCGTGGAGTTGGCGCCCTTCAGTACCTCGATGCGCTCGAAGGCAAAGGGTTCTTCCCGGATCCCGCTCCAGGTTCTGCCGACGACCAGCCCGTCGCGATACGTAAAGGGCGTGAAACCGCGGATCTTGAAATAATCGTAGCGATCGTCCGAACCGTAATAGTCCGTGACCACACCCGCGGTATATTGCACGACCTGCTCAATGCTGTCGGCGCCGCGCTCCCGGACTTCCTTGGACGTGATGACGGAGACGGAGGCGGGTGTATCCAGAATATCTGCCGGCATCTTGCCGACGCCGGTCGTCTTCGTCGCAACAATCGACTTCGAATCGTTGTCGGTATCGAGGCCGGCGCCGCTGCCCTGGATGACGATCGGTGCGAGTGTCGTATCGGCGCTCGAATTTTCCTGGCCAAGCACTATGGTCGGCGTGAGGGCGACAAGCGCCGTACATGCCAGAAGGGCCGCATTCCGGTAGCGGATAAGGGCCGGTCTCGAGCGAGCGCTTGTTCTTTCGTTGTCCATATTCACGTTCCAGAAGTTGATTAGGCGAGAGATCGCCGAGACTGATGCCAGGTCTGGGGGAACCATCCCGAACGACATCCTGGTCTGGTACGCCCCCGGACCGCTACTAACTTGAGCATGATTGTCCAGTATTGTAAATTCTCCAGGCTTTGTAGGATCCCACGGGAATCTCAGTGCTCTTGTCGGTGCAGGCCTGGAGGGCGGTTGACGTGGCTCTCTTAACCTGAAAGTGAAAGTCCACTTAAGGTCTGCGGAGTTTGACGATGCTGCGGTTACTGCTTTCGGCCGTGAAAATGGCGGCGATAGGCATCTGGATTGTTGCGTTCGGCAGCGCCGGGGCAGGCGCCCGGGCTGCCGAAGGAACGACCTATCCCGTCACCATCAAGCACGCGTTTGGCACGACGATCATCGCCAAGAAGCCTGAAAGAATTGCAACCGTCGCCTGGGCAAACCATGAAGTGCCCCTGGCGCTCGGTATCGTGCCCGTCGGTTTCGCCAGGGCCAATTTCGGCGACGATGACGGCGATGGGATATTGCCCTGGGTAGCCGAAAGGCTGGCAGCGCTCCATGCCGCCAAACCGGTGCTTTTCGATGAAGGGGACGGCATCGATTTCGAGGCTGTCGCCGCCACAAGGCCCGATGTGATCCTGGCGTCTTATTCCGGCCTGAGCCAATCGGATTACGATACTTTGAGCCAGATCGCCCCGGTCGTCGCCTATCCCGAAGCGCCCTGGTCGACCGACTGGCGTGACATGATCCGCTTGAACAGCGCAGGCATGGGCATGGCTCCCGAAGGCGAGGCATTGATCGCCAGGATCGAAGCCGACATCGCCAAGGTGGTTGGCGGGCATCCTGAGCTCCGGGGTAAATCGGCGATGTTCATTACCCATCTGGATGCGACAGATTTGAGCACCGTCAACTTCTATACGACGAACGATAGCCGGGTAAGGTTCTTCGCGGATCTTGGCCTGAAGTCTCCCAGAAGCGTCGTCGAGGCTTCGAAGTCCGGGAAATTCGCAGGCTCTGTCAGCGCCGAGCGTATCGATGTCTTTGACGACGTCGATATCGTCGTCACCTATGGAAACCAGAAATTGCTCGATGCGCTGGCGGCGAACCCCTTGATGTCCAGAATGCCGGCCGTGGACAAGGGCGCTCTCGTCATGCTCGGTCGTAACCCGGTCGGCACGGCGGCAAATCCGACACCGCTTTCGATCTCATGGGTCTTGAAGGACTATGTGGATCTGCTGTCGGACGCGGCCAGAAAATCCAAATGACGGCCGGCAGCATGCGACCGTTCTCTCGGTCGGTCGTCTCTCGGCGTTCGAACCGGACCCGCGGCCTCTGGCTGGCCGGATTGGCCGTGACCCTTTCCGCCCTCTGTGCACTCTCCGTCACGGTCGGCACCCGTGAGGTGGCCTTGAGCGATATCGTCGCTGCGCTTGCGGGACGGATCGACAGCATCGGCCAGGCAGCGGTGAGCGTGCGTATCCCGAGGACGGTGCTTGCCGTGCTTGCCGGAGCCGCGCTCGGGCTTGCCGGGGCGATCATGCAGGGCGTGACCCGCAATCCGCTCGCCGATCCGGGCATTCTCGGCGTCAATATGGGGGCATCGCTGGCTGTCGTGACCGGCGTCGTCTTGTTCGATATGTCCTCCGCGCAGGGTTATGTCTGGGCTGCGATCCTCGGAGCCGGGTGTTCGGCGGTTTTCGTTTACACGATAGGATCGCTCGGGCGTGGCGGGGCAACCCCGTTGAAGCTGGCGCTTGCCGGAGCAGCAACGTCGGTTGCCTTTTCCTCCATGGTGATTGCCATGGTGTTGCCGCGAGCGGATATTGCAGGCGGCATCCGCTCCTGGCAGATCGGCGGCGTGGGCGGCGCGACCTTCGAGCGCATTGTTCCGGTGCTGCCGTTTCTTGCCGTCGGTTTCGTGGTCAGCCTTCTGTCGGCGCGAAAGCTGAATTCACTGGCTTTGGGCGATGATGTCGCGGCTGGGCTCGGCGAGCGCGTCGCGCTGGCCCGCGCCGTCGCCTCATTCGGCGCCATTCTCCTCTGTGGGGCGACAACGGCAGTCTGCGGGCCAATCGGCTTTCTGGGACTGGTCGTACCGCATGCCTGCCGTCTGCTGGTCGGGGTCGATCACCGGTGGCTGCTGCCGTTTTCCGCGCTTGGCGGCGCTTGCCTGCTGCTGGCGGCGGATGTCGTCGGGCGTATCGCCACCAGGCCTGCCGAAATCGACGTTGGAATTATCACGGCTCTCGTCGGGGCCCCATTCTTCATCTGGATTGTCAGGCGCCAGCAGGTCCGGGAACTGTGACGACACTTTCTCCAACCATCGATCTCATCGTGGAAAATCGCCGCCGGCGCACGCGCCGGCATGTTCTCGTGACAGCCATTCTGCTGGCTATCATGGTCATCCTCTTTGCGGTCACCTTGTCGCTCGGCCAGTCCTTCACGCCGCCTGGGGACGTCATGCGCGTCTTGCTCGGCGATGATGTCGCAGGCGCTGCCTTTACCGTCGGAAAGCTGCGGCTGCCGCGCTCGGTCCTTTCCGTTCTCGCGGGGCTAGCCTTTGGACTGGGCGGGGTCACGTTCCAGCTCATGCTGCGCAATCCGCTGGCCAGCCCGGACATCATTGGCATCACTTCGGGCGCAAGTGCTGCAGCCGTGTTTGCCATCGTTGTCCTGTCATTGAGCGGGGCGATCGTCTCGGTCCTGGCCGTCCTTGCGGGCCTGGGCGTGGCGCTGCTGATCTATGCACTGTCATTCCGCAACGGGGTTGCGGGGACCCGGCTGATCCTCGTCGGGATTGGCGTCTCCGCCATGCTGGAAAGCGTCGTCGCTTATATCCTCTCCAGCGCGCCAGCCTGGAACCTGCAGGAAGCAATGCGCTGGCTGACCGGCAGCGTCAACGGTGCGCAGCTCGGCCAGGCGCTTCCGCTTCTCCTAGTGCTGGCCACATTTGGCGGGCTGCTGCTCAGCCGGGGGCGCGACCTGGAAGCCCTTCGCCTGGGCGACGACATGGCTGCTGCCCTGGGGGTCAAGGTGGCAAGGGCCCGCATGCTGGTCATTGTAGCGGCAGTCGGGGTGATCGCATCCGCGACGGCGGTGACGGGGCCGATCGCCTTTGTGGCCTTCCTGTCCGGACCGATCGCCGCCCGCGTCGTCGGACGTAACGGATCGTTGCTGATACCGGCGGCGCTGATCGGAGCGATACTTGTCCTGGGCGGCGATTATGTCGGTCAGTTCCTCCTGCCAGGCCGTTATCCGGTGGGCGTGGTGACCGGAGCACTTGGCGCGCCCTATCTGATCTATCAGATCGTGCGCGCCAACCGGATGGGAGGCTCGCTATGACCGTACATTCTCTGACCGCCAGCCGGCTTTCGGCCGGTTATAACGACGCCGAGATCCTGCATGCGTTGGATCTTACGGTGCCGCCCGGCAAGATTACTGCTGTCGTCGGCGCCAATGCCTGCGGCAAGTCCACGCTCTTGCGCACCATGTCCCGGCTCATCTCGCCCAGCCAGGGGCATGTGTTGCTGGACGGAAAATCGATCCACCGTGTCCCGTCCCGGGAATTGGCCCGGACATTGGGGCTACTTCCGCAGTCGCCGATCGCCCCGGAGGGCATTACCGTCGCCGATCTCGTCAGCCGCGGGCGGCATCCGCATCAAAGCCTGTTTTCACGCTGGACGCGCAAGGACGACGAAGCCGTCGAGAGTGCGCTGACGGTGACCAGAACCGTCGAGCTCGCCGAACGGCCGGTGGACGAGCTTTCGGGTGGGCAGCGCCAACGCGTCTGGATCGCCATGGCGCTGGCGCAGCAGACGGAGGTTCTGCTGCTCGACGAACCGACGACCTTTCTCGACATCAATCACCAGGTCGAAGTTCTCGATCTGCTGACCGATCTCAACCACGCGCGGGGAACCACCGTCGTAATGGTCCTGCACGATCTCAATCTCGCGGCGCGCTATGCGGACTACCTCGTCGCGATAGCCGAGGGGCGGGTGCATGTCGCAGGCATGCCCGAGGACGTATTGACGGAAAAGAACGTGCGGCAGGTCTTTGGCCTCGAGAGCCGCGTCATTACCGATCCGACATCGGGCCGGCCGATCATGCTGCCGATCGGTCGTCATCGGATGGCGGAGGGGCAAGATCTAAAGGAGAATCGGTCATGAATGCAGTTCAGCCCCTCAAATTGTCCGGCGTTGCGCTACCAAAAGATGCCGAGCGCATGCTCGACGAAATCTGCGAGCACTTCATCGAGCATGCCGACGTGCAGCGGAGCAAGGACCACGCCCTGCTGAAGAGCAAGGACAGCACGACGAGCATTCGACTGGCAGACAGCAAGCTCCTGATCGAACTGGCCTGCGAGTCGGAAGCGGCTTTGCAATTAAATCGGACGATGATTGCGGAGCACCTGTTCTACTTTGCAGGGGAGGACCCGTTTGAATTGACCTGGTCCGAGCATTCGCTCCTCGCGGTGCTGCCGAATATCCACGAGGTGACGGTCGTCTCGGCGGAGGATGTCAGCCCTCACATGCGGCGGGTGAAGTTTGCCTGCGCCGATATCGCACCATTCGTCGGTGGCGACATGCACGTCCGCCTTCTAGTTCCCCCGAAGGGCAGGCCGCCGGTCTGGCCGGGAATCCGCCAAGATGGGCGCGTCGCCTGGCCCGAGGGAGAAGACGAACTTCTGGTTCGCATTTACACGATCCGCGCCGTCGATATCGAACGCCGGGAATTGTGGGTCGACTTCCTGCAGCATCCATCCTCCCCTGTCGCGACACCAGGAGCCGACTTCGCCCGCGACGTACAGCCCGGAGAAAAAGTAGCGCTGCTCGGGCCGGGAGGAGGAAGCCTTCCGGCGGCACAGTCCATTCTTCTGGTCGGCGACGAAAGTGCTCTTCCCGCCATCGCCCGAATTGCGGCCGAGGTGGCGCCGGGTACCCGGATGCAGGCTATCATCGAAGTGCTGGATGAAGCGGAAGAACAGCCGCTTCCGTCAGCGGGTTCATTGGATGTCCGCTGGCTGCATCGGCGGAGTTATCCTGCCGGAGCGAAAGGTATTCTTGCGGAGGAAGTCAGGAAAGCGGTCGCCTCCATCGAGGACGGTACCTTCGTCTGGGTCGCCTGCGAAAAAGAGGACGTGCGCTCCATCCGCGCCTTCCTGAAAAGCCGCAGGCACGACAAAAAGATGATGTATGTGGCCTGGTACTGGGAACAACATTCCGCCTGATGCTTTGTGGGGCGGGCGAGCCTTTCGAAAGCCGTCCGGCATACCGTCGGTGGCCCTCTTGAGGCTTGTCCGCCGCAATCTATATGATCTTGTTCAAGGGGTTCCACTGCAAAGGTTGAACATGACAGAACGGTTCGAAGAGGCGGAGTTTGTCGACCCTCCGCGTATCTCGAGCGGCGTGGCCGGTCTCGACACCATCCTCGATGGCGGCCTCGATGAAAACCGGCTTTACCTGTACGAGGGCCGGCCTGGGACGGGCAAGACGACGATAGCCCTGCAATTCCTGCTGGAGGGGGTCCGCCAGGGAGAGCGGGTGCTCTACATTACCCTTTCCGAAACAGAACGGGAGCTGCAGCTTGTCGCCTCCCGCCACGGCTGGTCGCTCAAGGGGCTGGAGGTTTTTGAACTCGTCCCTCCGGAAACCACGCTCGATCCCGACCGCGAGCTGACGGTCTTTCATCCGGCGGAAATGGAGCTCAACGAGACGACCAAGCTCATTCTCGATCGCGTCTCCGAGCTCAATCCAAAGCGCGTGGTCATTGACAGCCTTTCCGAATTGCGCCTCCTTGCTCACAGTCCCCTGCGTTACCGGCGCCAGGTCCTGGCGCTGAAGCACTTCTTCACCAGCCGACAGTGCACGGTCATTCTTCTTGATGATCTCTCGTCTCAACAGAACGACCTGCAACTCCATTCGATTTCGCATGGGGTCGTGCTGCTAGAGCAGGTTGCCATCGACTTTGGCGCCGAACGCCGACGCATGCGGGTCGTTAAGATGCGTGGCATCAAGTTCCGCGGCGGCTATCATGATTTTACGATCGAGAAGGGCGGCCTGCACATTTTTCCGCGCCTCATCGCCGCGGAGCATCATCAGTCCTTCGACGACGAGTTCACCTCCAGCGGGAACAAGGAAATCGACGACATGCTGGGCGGCGGGCTCGAGCGGGGTACGAACGCGCTGTTCCTGGGAGCCGCTGGGGTGGGAAAGTCATCCCTTGCCCTGACCTACGCTTTGGCGGCAGCGAACCGCGGCGAGCACGCCGTCATTTATGCTTTCGACGAGGGGCGTGGAACGCTGCAGGCGCGGGCCAGGAATTTGGGCTTCGATCTCCAAACCCACCTGGACAGCGGGTTGATCCGGTTGCAGCAGATCGATCCTGCTGAACTATCTCCAGGGGAGTTTACCGCCAACGTCCAGAAAAGCGTGGAGGTCGACGGCGCGCGCGTCGTCGTCATCGACAGTTTGAACGGCTACATGAATGCGATGCCGGACGAGCGTTTTCTGGTCCTGCAGATGCACGAACTGCTGACCTACCTTGGCCAGCGTGGCGTACTGACCATCCTTGTCCTCGCACAGCATGGGCTCGTGGGGCCGCTCGAGGCTCCGCTCGACCTGAGCTATCTCAGCGATTCCGTCATCATGCTGCGGTATTTCGAAGTGCAGGGCACCGTGCGCCGAGCGATATCCGTCGTGAAAAAGCGAAGCGGCAGGCACGAGCACAGCGTGCGCGAGTTCAGGCTGTCCGACAATGGCATCAAACTCGGGCCGCCGACGCTCGAGTTCACCGGCGTGCTGGCCGGCTCGCCGTATTTTTCAGCCGCTCCTGTAACGAGTTCAGCAGACGGAAATGATGGCGCCAGGTGAAGACCAACCAGAACCCGTTATTGTCTTTGCTCCGGTCGGCAGAGATGCGGCCGCCTCAGTCGGCTTGCTCAATCGAAGCGGCATCGCGGCAAAGGCCTGTAACGATCTTCAAAACCTCACGGGAGCACTGCAGACCGGCGCTGCAGCCGCATTTATTGCCGAAGAGGCCCTGTTCGGAAAAGATGCGAGTTTGCTCTTCAAATGGGTTGCCGACCAGCCGCCATGGTCGGATCTTCCTTTTATCCTGCTGACCAGCCGCCAGGAGCAGACCGGCATCGAGGCATGGCGGCAGAAACTGATCGACTCTTTGCGCAATGTGTCCCTTCTGGAACGCCCAATCCAGGCCCTGACCCTTGTCAGCACGATCCAATCGGCGCTTCGCGCGCGAGCCCGACAGTTGGAATTGCGTACGCTGCTGGAAGAGCGCGAGCAGGCCGCCCAGGAACTGGAGAAGCAGGTCATCGTGCGCACCCAGGAACTCAAAGCAGCAAACGAGGCCCTGCGCGACCAGATGACGGTGCGGGCGCATGTGGAGGAGAAGCTTCGGCAAGCCCAGAAGATCGAAGCGATCGGCCAATTGACTGGGGGCGTCGCTCACGACTTCAACAATCTGCTGATGGTGATTTCCGGAGGACTGGAAATGCTCGACCGCCAGACGGACCCGGCCAGGCGAAAACGCTTGATGGACGGGATGCGCCAAGCCGCCGAACGCGGATCGGGCCTGACACGGCAGCTTCTGGCTTTTTCCCGCCGGCAGGAACTCCGGCCGCAGACAGTCGATCTCGCCCGCCAGATCGGGGGGATGCGCGAACTGCTCGACCGCAGTCTGAGGGGCGATGTCCATGTCACCCTCGAGTTCTCACCCGATCTGTGGCCCGTCGAGGTTGATGCAAGCGAGCTGGAACTTGTTGTTCTCAATCTTGCAGTCAACGCCCGCGACGCGATGCCCAAAGGGGGCACGATCGAAATCCGCGCGGAAAACGTTCCTGTCTCGGATCAAGCCGGCCCCGCCAAGGACTTCGTCCGCCTTTCCGTCAGCGACAACGGCTCCGGAATGACCCGAGAGGTGCAGGCGCGCGTGTTCGAGCCCTTCTTTACCACCAAGGACATTGGCAAGGGATCCGGCCTTGGCCTTGCGCAGGTGCACGGTTTCGTCCAGGAGTCGGGCGGGAAGATAAAGATCGAAAGCGAAATCGGCCGGGGAACGAAAATAATCCTCTTGTTGCCGCGTTCTTCGAAGCAGCCTGGACCGGATCAGCACAATCTGGTCGATCTGCACGTCGCGCGGCGACGCCCGGCTTCGGCGGGCAGCATCCTGCTGGTTGAAGACGACGACGAAGTCGCGGCTCTTGTCAGTGAAATGCTGGATGATCTCGGATTTCAGGTCGTCCGTGCCGCGACGGCCGCTGCTGCTCTCGGCGCGCTTGCGAACGGGCGGCGGGTCGACCTGGTATTTTCCGATATCATGATGCCTGGAGGAATGAACGGCGTGGAATTGGCCAAGGAAATTCGAGCTCGCCGCACGGACCTGCCGATCCTGTTGACGAGTGGATATTCCGAAGTCGCCAAACAGGCGGCAGACGCGCAAGGCATCAAGATCCTACGCAAACCCTACCAGCTTGCCGAACTGTCAGAGGCTCTTAAAGGAGCAATATTCAAGAAGGACATCAATTGACGCCGCCAGACCGCAGATTGACAGACCATGCGGGTGGAGTTTTTCGTTCGGCCGAGCAAGGTGCGTTCGGCGGCATACTTTTGCCGGCGCCGAATCTATCATTCTTCTCGCTAAACTAGAAGGAAGCACAACCGGGAATAACAAATCCTTTAATTATTTCTCCTAGGATCACGGAGTTGGAGGGGTAGATGAAGGATTTTCTGGAAAGCAAAGCCGGCAGGCAGCTGGCGCAAGTGACGGCAGTCGCGATGGTCTTGCTCATCGGCTGTATAGCCTATGACGACCTGCTGCTGGGGCTGGTTCAGTCGATCAGTGCGGGAAAAGCCCATCTCATCATCATCGTACTCATCGTCGCAGGGCTTGCGAGCTTTGCCTATTCGGTGCTGCGCATTCTCGATATGCGCAGTGAAATGATGAATCGCCGGAAGGCATTCGATGAGGCTGACCATATCGCCACGCACGATCATCTGACGAAGCATCCCAACCGCTATGCGTTCGACAGGTTCGTCCTTTCGCACCCCGATGAAAGGCTGCAGGAGACAGGTGAGGATATCGAGCGGCAGACCGCAACGGTGTTTTCGATAGATCTCGATGGCTTCAAGAAGGTCAATGACCTTCTCGGCCATCAGGGGGGCGACGTCCTGCTGAAGGAAGTGTCGCGGCGCGTCTGCGCATTGGCTGAATACGAATGTGTCTTCCGCTTTGGCGGCGACGAGTTCGTCGCCGTGGCTCGCAATCTCTTGCCGGAAAAGGAGGAGCTCTTCGCGCAGCTGCTCATCCACTCTGTTTCCCGGCCGGTCCGCATCGGCACCCTGTTGACGCAAGTCGGTGCCAGCGTCGGTTATGCGCGCCTGCCGGACCACGGCAACTCGCTTGAGGAAGTCTGCCATCGGTCGGACGTCGCGCTGTACGAGGCGAAGAGCCGGGGTCACAATCAATATTCCCTGTTCCAGCCTGAAATGCAGGAAAAGGTCTCTGAGCGTGCCAAACTCGAAGGCGACCTTCGCCGGGCCATCGACGAGAGCAAGATCGAACCCTTCTACCAGCCGCTGATCAATCTCAGGACAGGTGAACTCTGCGGTTTCGAAGCGCTTGCCCGGTGGAACAAGGACGGCGTATTCGTCTCGCCGCAACACTTCATTGCCGTGGCCGAAGAGACCGGCCTCATTACCACGCTCTTCGAGCAGCTTCTGTCGAAAGCCTGCCGCGATGCGCAGCTTTGGCCGGGAGCATTGTCGCTCTCCTTCAATGTCTCGCCTGTCCAGATGGAAGACAGGCTGCTCGCAAGCCGTGTTCTCCACATCCTGCAGCAGACTGGCCTACAGTCGTCCAGGCTGGAAATCGAGATCACCGAAAACGCTCTGATCGACGACCCGGACCTTGCCGCCGCGACGATCGAGCAATTCCACGCCGCCGGCATCCAGGTGGCGCTCGATGATTTTGGAACCGGATATTCAAGCCTGGCGCAGTTGGCGCGCTTCAAGTTCGACAAGATCAAGATCGACAAGAGCTTTGTGTCGAGCTTTACCCATAACGACAAGAACGCCAAAATCATTGACGCGGTGCTTGGCTTAGGTCGCAGTCTCAACCTCAAAACCACTGTCGAAGGGATCGAGGAGAACGCCCAGCTCGCCTATTTCCTTGGCCAGGGCTGCGATATCGGGCAGGGCTATATCTTCGGCAAGGCAATGCCTCAATCGGAAGTGATCGGCTTCGTCAATAACCGCAAACGAGCATTAAGCGCCTGAGCGAGTCTGCCCGGGAAGAGACCAACGAAAGGCCCTGGCCGAGAAGTATTGGCGGTGTCGCCCTCCTCGCGGCCAGGAGATTTAATGTGACGCGGGAGCTATACGGCTGCCCGCGCCTCCGGCTCAAGCTGTGAGCGAAGCACGAAGCCGTTCTGCGGGCGCTTGAGACCGAGGTTCTCGCGCAGGGTCGTTCCTTCGTATTCATGCCGGAAAAGGCCGCGTTTGCGCAGGATCGGCACGACCTGGTCGACAAAGTCCGTCAATCCGGCGGGCAGGATCGGTGGCATGATATTGAAGGCGTCGGCAGCGCCATTCTCGAACCATTCCTGCATCGCGTCGGCAATCTGTTCCGGCGTGCCGATCACCGTGCGATGGCCGCGGGCGGTCGCGACGGCCAGATAGAACTGGCGCAGCGTCAGATTGTTTCGCGATACCAGATCGGTGACCAGCTTAAGCCGGCTCTTGTTGAGTTCCGTATCCTGCGGCAGGGGTGGAGCGGGGTCGTCCAGCGAATAACCGGAAAGGTCGACGCCCTTGTAGTGGCGGGCGAGGATGTTCCAGGCGATCGACGGATGAACGAGCGACTGGATATAGTCGTAGTTCTCCTGGGCTTGCCTTTCGGTGCCGCCGAGAACGGGGAATATGCCGGGACTGATCAACAGGTCGTCCTGGCTGCGTCCATAGCGGGCAAGCCGCCCCTTGACGTCGGAATAGAATTCCTGGGCGTCCTCGATCGTCTGGTTGGCAGTGAAGATCATCTCGGCGGTCCGGGCGGCCAGCTCGCGGCCGGGTTCCGATGCGCCGGCCTGGACGATCACCGGATAGCCCTGCACGGGACGGCCGACATTGAGTGGACCGGTGACCGAGAAGAACTGGCCCTTGTGGTCGACGAGATGCACCTTGTCCGGGTCGAGATAGACGCCGCTTTCCTTGTCGCGGATAAAGGCATCGTCCTCGTAGCTATCCCACAGCCCTTTCACCAGATCGACGAATTCCTCGGCGCGGGCGTAGCGGTCGGCATGGGCGGGATGGCCCGGGATGGAGAAGTTCTTGGAAACGTCCGCGCCCGTCGTCACCACATTCCAGGCCGCCCGGCCATTGGAGATATAGTCGAGCGAGGCGAATTTGCGGGCGAGAAGATAAGGATCCTCGTAGGTGGTGGATGCGGTGGCGACGAAGCCGATATGGCTCGTGGTCTGCGACAGCGCGGCCCACAGGGTCACCGGTTCGAAATGGGCACCCTGCGAGGAACGCCGAAGCGCCTCCGGGTCCTTGGCGCGCTCCCAGCCGGCCGGGCTGTCGGCTACGAAGACCAGATCGAACTTGCCCCGTTCCGCCGTCTGCGCCAGTTCGCGGTAGTGATCGATATTCAGTCCCGCGTCAGCCTGCGAAGTCGGATGGCGCCAGGCTGCCACATGATGGCCCGTCGCCATGATGAAGGCTCCTAGCCGCATTTGTCTCTTCTGTTTACTCATTGACGTGTCCCCCGTTCGAGGCGTTGAGATTGAGCTGACCCTTGCTGGTCATGATGACAAGTTCCGTTGGATTTCAGGCGGCTCGCCGTCCGGGAGTTTCCACCCCGAGGCGGCTTAAAAGCTGGGTGCGGATCTTTGCAAAGCGCGGATCGCCATGATCGCGAGGCGTCGGCAGATCGATCCGCAGGTCCTCGATCAGATGACCCTCGTCGAGAACCAGTATCCGGTCGGCGAGCGAGATTGCCTCGTCGACGTCATGGGTGACGAGCAACACGGCCGGCCGATGTCTTGCGCACAATTCCCGCAGCAGGTCGTGCATCTTCAGCCGGGTCAGTGCGTCGAGAGCACCGAACGGCTCGTCGGCCAGAAGCAGGGACGGCTGGCGGACCAGCGAGCGTGCAAGCGCGACCCTCTGCTGCTCGCCGCCCGAAAGCTGGTTTGGCCAGGCTGCTTCGCGCCCCTCGAGCCCTACCTCGGCCAAGGCCTTTCTGCCTGCTTCCTGCCCGGCTGGGCCCGGCAGGCCGAGGGTGACGTTCTGGATCACGGTGCGCCAGGGCAGAAGACGTGCATCCTGGAAAACCACCGAAAGGTTTTCCGGAGTTTCAAGCGTGCCGGTTCCCTGGACGTCGTGATCGAGGCCGGCAAGCGCCTTGAGGAAGGTGCTTTTGCCGGAGCCGCTCCTGCCGAGCAGGGCAACGAATTCCCCTTCTGCGATATCGAGATCGACGCGATCCAGGATCGTCTTGGTGGCGAACCGGCGCATGAGGTTGCGGACATGCACGGCTCTGGATGCAGACTTCAGTTGGCTAGAGTGCGGCGCCATGAGAGGACCCTCCGTTCGAGCAGGCGGACGAGACCGTCCGAGACGAGGCCGAGCATCACGTAGACGACCAGGCCGACGAGGATGACATCGGTTTGCCCATAGTTGCGGGCGAGGTCGATCATGTAGCCGAGCCCGCTGGTGGCGTTGATCTGCTCGACCACGACAAGCGAAACCCAGCAGAGAGTGACGGCAAACCGCAGGCCCAGCAGAAATCCGGGCAATGCGCCGGGCAGCACCACCTGGAAGATGAAATCCTTCTGGCTCATGCGCAGGGTTTCGGCCAGTTCGACGTAGCGGCTGTCGATACCGCGTAGCGCATTATGGGTGTGAATGTAGATGGGTATGATAACGGCAAGGGCGATCGTCGTGACCTTCATGCCTTCGCCGATGCCGAACCACAGGATCAGCAGCGGGATCAGAGCCAGCGTCGGGATGGCGCGCTTGATCTGGACGGGGCCGTCGATCAGTGCTTCGCCAATCCGGGAAAGACCGGCGGTGACGGCAAGGATCGTGCCGATGACGAGGCCGATGCTGAGCCCAAGCAGGGCGCGTGTCGCCGACGTCACGAAATTGTCCTGCAGCCGGCCCTGTTCGATCAGCCTTCCAAAAGCCTCGACCACCGTCCAGGGCGCAGAGAGTATGCGCGGATCGATCCATCCGAGAGCCGAGCCGGCCACCCATAGCAGCACCAGCAATGCCGGCCCGATTTGAAGCCCGAATGGTATCGCCGGTCCCGGCCCCAGTCTCCGGCGGCTCCGGGACGTGCGGGGCCTTGCCACGGCCGGAACGGTATGCGCGCTTTCACGGCTGGACGGCCGGGATGATTTCACCTCATCCGCATCCCAAATGGTTGCCATGTTTCGGATCTCCTTTTGAACGATGCAGGGGGATTACTGGCTCTTCGCCAAGGCGGCGGAAGCGGTTTTCTCAAAGCGGTTGTCGAAGATCTTTTCCACGTCGAACGGCTTGTAGCCGAGCTCCGCCGCCAGCAGGTTGATCGTCTCCTGGTGGCGCTTTTTCACCTCGCTCCAATCTCCTGAAACAACCTGCTCCCCGGTCAGCTTGACCAGATATTCGCCGTCATCCTGGCTCAGACCCTGCTGGCCGACATAATATTCCTTGATCCAGATCTCCGGGTTCTTGTTCACCCACTCGGTGGCGCGTGCCCAAAGTCCGACATATTCGGCAAGAGCCGCCGCCTTTGCCGGATCGTCCAGCACCCATTGCGGTGCATAGAGATGGCCCGGATCATCGCGCAGTCCGTGTTCGACGAGCGTCGCTCCATCGCCGCCGTACTGGGCGATATAGCGCCTTATATAGACGCCCCCGAGCGGCGCGACATCGACCTGCTTGCTGGCCAGCGCCTTCGGATAGACATCGCCGGTGCTCGGCAGTTCGACCAGGGTGACGTCGCTTTTCTTGAGGCCCGCGGCATGGAGGGCGCGCAGAACGAGTGCTCCCTGGGCCTGGCCGGGGCTGAAGGCGATGCGCTTGCCGCGGAAATCGGCCAGCGTCTTGATGCCAGCGCCGGGCGCCACCCCGAAACGATAGATGGGATTGGCAATCGGGTCGCGGCGTTCGCGATAGGCGATGTTGCGAACCGGCAGATTGTTCCAGTTGGCGAAGATCGAAGGGATTTCGGCCACCGACCCGACGTCGAGCGCCTTGGCGCGGAATGCTTCCGAGGTCTGCGGGCCGCCGCTGATATTGGCCCATTTGACTTCGAACGACAGTTCCTTGATTAATCCGGAGACTTCCAGCGCCTTCTGCGTCACCGGATCGCCGATCGTCAAGACCGTTCCGGGCGGCACCTTCGGAAGAAGGGGCGCGTTCGTCTGGGCCGCGACCACCCCGCTCATGGTGCCGAAGGCAAGCAGGCCGAGCAGCGCCGTTCTCACAGTTTTTACCAATGTCATCGTTGATCTTCCCCTCATCGGTTGCAGGACGCGAACGTCGATGCACGGAAGGGTGGGATATTTTCTATAAAAGAAATAGACTATTTAATTTAAGAATGCGCCGGATAGTGAAATATCATCCCAACATGTCGACCATCGACACGAGAACCGGCGACCCGATGCGACACCCGATTTTCTTGCTCGGACACTCCAGCGCCTGCTCGCTGATAGGCCAAAACACCGGCACGTCACGGGGACGACGATGAACCTCCACGCCGCAACTCGTTGTCTTCAGAACGACGCCTTGTCCAGCGACTGGATTTCTCGCAGGCGCCAGGCGCGCGGCGTTTCGCCCGTCTGCTTCAGGAAAAAACGCGAGAAATAGGCGGGATCGGCAAAGCCGAGACGATGACCGACTTCCTTTACGGATGCGAGCGAGAAGACGAGCTCACGCTTCGACTCTTCGATCAGCTTGGCGGCGACCAGATCGTGCGCCGTACAGCCCGCCATCGACCGGACGATGCGGTTGAGATGGGTCAGCGAGATGCCGAGTTCGTCCGCGTAAAAGGACATCGGCTTATGCGAACGGAAGTGCTGCCGGATCAGGCCGCCCAGCATCTCCATCCGCCGTTCGCCTTCGTTCGCCGGGAGCTGGTTGATGTCATCGGCGCGAGAGATGCGCGCTGTCAGCCTCAGCGCGAGCTTCACATAGGTGGCCACAAGCTCATTGCGCCCGCTGTTGCGATGGTCGAATTCCTCGCCAATTCGTTTCACCGTTTGCATCACGTAGGCAGCATCGGCGTTCGACGGGTCGAGCGGGGTGAGGTGCGGTGTGGCGAGCCATTCGCCGAAGCGGCTGCGCTCCCCCGGCGGATGGTCCAGATGAGAACTCAGGATCGTGACGACCAACCCCTCGATATCGCGGGAGAACCGGAAGCCATGGTTGAGGGCAGGGGGAACAGTGATGATCGACGGCGGGCGGATGACATGCGTCTCGGTGTCGAAGGTCGCGTCGCCCGATCCCGCCTCGATGTACAGTATCTGAAAGAATGACTCATGCCGATGCAGGCGGATTTCCCATTGGTGGCGGCTGCTTCTCGCCTTGATGGTTTCGCAATGCAGCCAAAAATCATGCCGCTTGCCCGGATCCTCTCCGTATAGCTGATAGGTCGGTATGTGCCTGTTCATCGGATGCCTCCGGCCGTAATGTTCGTTTTGTCCAATTTTTTGGCTTGAATGTCCATTGCCGCCAATGCGGAAGCCGAGCACAATTTGCCAAAACAAAAACATTCGGGAGGAGACGCATGAGAACGCAGGTCGCCATTATCGGCTCCGGACCGTCGGGTCTCTTGCTCGGCCAGCTTCTGACGGAAGCGGGTGTCGACAACATCATTCTCGATCGTGTCGGCAAGGAGTACATCCTCGGCCGCGTTCGCGCCGGCGTGTTGGAGGAAGGCACGGTCGGGTTGATCGACCAGGCCGGGGCCGGTGCCCGGCTGCGCGCCGAAGGTCTGCCGCACGAAGGTTTTTCGCTCGCCTTCGACGGGCGCGACCACCGGATCGATCTCTACGGACTGACTGGCGGCAAGCGCGTCATGGTCTACGGCCAGACTGAAGTGACCCGCGACCTGATGGAACGTCGCGAGGCAAGCGGAGCCCGGACGATCTACGAAGCCGCCAAAGTCACGCCCCATGATTTTGACACTCGCTTACCCTTCGTCACCTACGAAAAAGACGGCAGCACGCATCGCATGGACTGCGATTTCATCGCCGGCTGCGATGGTTCTCATGGCCCCAGCCGCAACGCCGTGCCGAAAAGCGCAATCCGCGTTTTCGAGAAGATCTATCCGTTCGGCTGGCTGGGCATCCTGGCAGAGGTCGCGCCGGTCAACCATGAACTGATCTATGCCAACCATCCACGGGGTTTCGCGCTCTGTTCGATGCGCTCGGCGACCCGCAGCCGCTACTATCTCCAGTGCGCGCTCGACGAGAAGATCGAGGACTGGAGCGATGACCGGTTTTGGGACGAACTTCGCCGCCGCCTGCCGGCGCATCATGCGGAAGCGCTGATCACCGCGCCGTCCTTCGAGAAGTCGATCGCACCGCTGCGTTCGTTCGTTGCCGAACCGATGCGGTTCGGCCACCTGTTCCTCGTTGGCGACGCAGCCCATATCGTGCCGCCGACAGGAGCCAAGGGGCTGAACCTTGCTGCAAGCGACGTGCATTACCTCTTCGACGGGCTGCGGGAACACTATTTGGACCATTCCGATGCCGGTATCGACGCTTATTCCGAAAGGGCATTGGCCCGCGTCTGGAAGGCGGTGCGCTTCTCCTGGTGGATGACGACAATGATGCATCGTTTCCCCGATACGAGCGAATTCGACCAGAGGATCCAGGAAGCCGAGCTGGATTATCTGACGCATTCGCGTGCAGCCTCGACGGCGCTTGCGGAGAACTATGTGGGCCTGCCTTTCTGAGGACGCACTCCACAAAATCGGCGATCAAGAGGCTTTGGTTTTTCGTGGCAGGCCTGTTATTTTTTTCGGATTCCCTCTTGAATCGAAAATCGCTCAAAACCAGATCATTTTCGTCGGCAGCCTAAAAGGGGCCGATCGAACCGGAGGCGCAGGTTTCCGACGCGTCTCCATTCCATGTTGCTTTAAAGGATATGGCTATGAGAAACGAACTTGATTTCGCACCACTCTACCGGTCCAGCATCGGCTTCGACCGCATCTTCAATCTCCTGAACAATGCGCAGCGCCTGCAGGCTATCGATACTTGGCCGCCCTACGACATCGTCAAAACCGGAGAAGACGACTATCGCATCCAGATGGCCGTCGCGGGTTTTGCCGAGGGCGACCTTGACATCACCCAGGAGCGCAACGTTCTCGTGGTAAAGGGGCAGAAAGCCGAGGAGAAGGACGGCGAATACTTGCACCGCGGTATTGCCGGACGGCTATTCGAACGCCGCTTCGAGCTTGCCGACCACGTCAGGGTCGAGAACGCCTCGTTGACGAACGGCCTTCTCTCGATCGCGCTGAAGCGCGAAGTGCCGGAGGCCATGAAACCGCGCAGGATTGCGATTGGAGACAGCTCCTTTCAACCGGCGCCTCTTCAGATCAAGGCCGAGCGTCAGGTGGCTTGAGAACGTCTCGATGAAGTTTCCGACAAAGCCGTTCACGGTTCAGATCAAAAAACGTCGAGGCATCAAGTCGAAGGACGCTCGAAAGGGCATGTTCTCGAAGCTGCTGGACAAGGACCGTCCCGAAACGGCGGTTCCGGCAGCACGATCCTGAAGCGATCTCTTCGACGCAAAAAGGGGCCGGCCTGTCGGGCCGGTCCTGAATCCGGCTTCGACCATTCTCGAATACATCCTGGATCAAGGATCATTCCGGCTTACATGCTCAGGCGCTTACCACTTCCGGCGTCGAAAAGATGCAGCGCAGAGGTGGTGCTGCCTCGGACATGCATGACATCGCCCACACTCATTTCCTGGTCGCGAGGAAACTCTACGGCCAGCATCCTCGTGTGCCCGACCTCAATATAGCCATAGGTCTGGCTGCCGAGCTTCTCGGCCACCATCAATTCGCCGCTGAACCAGGCCTGCTCGGCCGGACATTGCGTCAGGTCTTCCGGCCTTATCCCGAGGACGATGTCCTCGGCGCCATGGCATGGCAATTCAAGTCCGTCCAGCTTAACGGTTCTTCCAAGCACTCGAGCCTCGCCTCCCGATCTGGAGAGCTTGGCGGGGATGGTGTTCATGGTCGGACTGCCGATGAAGCGGGCAACGAACAGGCTCGACGGCTTGTGATAGAGATCGAGCGGCTTGCCGACCTGCTCGACCACGCCCCCGTTCATCACCACGATCCGGTCCGCAAGCGTCATGGCCTCCACCTGGTCATGGGTCACGTAAACGGTGGTCGCCTTCATGCGGCGATGGAGCTTTGCAATTTCGAGGCGCATCTCCACGCGCAGGGCGGCGTCGAGGTTGGAAAGAGGCTCATCGAAGAGAAAAGCCGCAGGCTCGCGGACGATCGCGCGTCCCATTGCGACGCGCTGGCGTTGTCCGCCAGATAGTTGTGCAGGGCGCCGGTCGAGGTAGTCCTGGATCTTCAGGATGTCCGCCGCCTGATTGACGCGATTGTCGATATCAGGCTGCTCGCCGCCGCGCATCTTCAGGCCGAAAGACATGTTTTCCCGCACGCTCATATGGGGATAGAGCGCGTAGTCCTGAAACACCATGGCAATGTTACGCTCGGCCGGCGGTAGCAGGTTCACAGTCCGGCCTCCGATATCGAGTTCACCGCCGGAGATCTCCTCCAGCCCGGCAATCATGCGCAGCAGGGTCGATTTTCCGCAGCCGGAAGGACCGACGAGGACCAGGAATTCGCCGCTTTCTATTTCGATGTCGATGTCGTGGATGACCCGCAGAGCACCATAGGATTTCTGGATTTTCTTCAATGCAATGCCGGCCACGTTTTTCCTCCTCCACACGACTTTCGCGCTTGACGCCAATTATCGATATCAATATCAATAATGATATGTTTAGAAATGCGCAACCGGCTGGATCGAACTACATGGCGTATTTTTCGTCTCGACCGACATCGACCAAACCCCCCAAGGCAGGCGCCGCCTTCAACGCCTTGAAGCGCGACATCATGCTCGGAACGCTGGCGCCCGGAACCGGGCTGACCGAGCTGGAGCTGGCGGCGCATTTCCAGTGCAGCCAGGGAACGGTGCGTGAAGCGCTGCTTCAGCTCCAGGAGGAGGGGCTTGTTCGCCGCCAGGGGCATCGAGGCACGCAGGTCTCGGAATGCACCGAGGACGAGGCGATCGAAATGTTCAGGCTGCGCCAGCAGATCGAAGGCAGCGGCATGGCGCGTGTGATGCGTGCGCCGAGCCGGACGCTGGTCAAGGAGCTCAATGGCCTCCTTGAGAAGATGCTTGTCGCGGCCGGAGCGGGAGATGAACTGGAACTCGCTTCGTTCGACCGCGACTTCCATCGCCGAATTTTCGAGGACGCCAACCTGCCGGCGCTTGATCCGATCCTGCATCGCTGCCTCGTCCACAATCACCGCTTCAAGATTTCCCGCAGCCCGATGGCGCGGGATCTCGAGGCGACGGCGTTGCGCCATCGCAGCATCATCGATGCGATCGAGGGCGGCGACGTGAGGCGCGCCACCGCCGCCATGCATCATCATATCGCGACCATCGTCGACTTCGGGCCGGAAGTCTTCCCGGAGGTAATCCAATGAGCGACGATATCGAGCTGTCGGATGTCTTGTCGGACGAGATGGCAGCGCTCATGGAGCGGGTTCTTGCCGAGCTGGGCCCGTTACCGGATCCTACAATGCTGCCGCCTGCGCAAGGTCGGGCGCAATCGCTTGCCGCCAATGTCCGCTGCAATGTCAATCTGCCGCCGATGGAAAGTGTGACCGAGGTCATGGTGGCGGAAGACCCGAGCCTTGGTTCGGCACGTTGCCGCCTCAAGGTGCTCGTGCCTTCCGGCGGCGGGGCTGGTGCCATTCTTTTCGTACACGGCGGCGGTTTTGCCTTCTGTTCGCCCGAAACCCACGAGCGTTGCGCCCGGGTTCTGGCACTCGAAAGCGGCCTGCCGGTCGTCATGCCTGATTATCGGCTGGCGCCGGAAAGCCCCTATCCGGCGGGCCTCAGGGATGTTGTTGCCACCCTGCGCAACCTTTTCGAGGTGACGGCCGATGCCGGTATTCGCCGCGGCCCGTTGCTGATTTCGGGCGACTCCGCGGGCGCGAACCTTGCTCTTGCGGCGATGCTGCATGAGCAAGCCGAAGGCCGCGCATTGCCGGATGCAGCGCTGCTCTTCTACGGCTGTTACGCACGGAGCTTCACGTCGCCTTCCTATGTCCGCTTCTCCGAAGGCCCGGGGCTGACGCGCGGCAAGATGCAGCGCTACTGGTCGTTCTATGCCGGCGAGCGCGCGATCGAGCAGGATCCGCTCGCCTGTCCTCTCGTGGCTTCCGATGCGGCCCTGGCCGCGCTGCCGCCGCTTTATCTGATGGCGGCGGCCGTGGATCCGCTTTTTTCCGACACCTTGGGCCTGGGCCAACGTCTCAAGGCTCTTGGCCGTGATGACGAGTTGCACATCGTGCCGGGCGTCATCCACGGTTTCCTGCAGAACACCAACGAACTTTCGGCCGCAAGGGAGGCTCTGGCGGTCGCGGGCAATGCAGCAAGGCGACTAACAAGACGTCCATGACGTAAACAATCAGGAGGAGGAGACTATGAAATTTCTGAAGACACTCGCGCTCGGGGCCGCTCTTGCGGCTTCGGCCGCTTTCAGCCAGGCCAAGGCGGAAACCGTCCGCTTCTGGTACCATTTCGACAATCCGGCGAACCCGATGTCGGATCTGGTCAAGAAATTCGAGACAGCCAATCCCGGCATCAAGATCGAAGCCGAGAACGTGCCGTGGAACAGCTATTACGATAACCTCTACACTGCGCTGGTCGGCGGCAACGCGCCCGATGCGGCCATGGTGAAGCTTTTCGCCCAGCCGCGGCTCGCCGAAATGGGCGCGCTGGAACCGATCGGCAAGCAGATCGACAGCTGGAAAGGCAAAGCAGACCTTCTGGACAACCTGCTCGAGCTGAACAAGGGCCCCGACGGCAAGCAGTATTATCTGCCGATCCAATACGTCGTCCTTTACCTCTATTATCGAACCGACCTCTTCCAGGCAGCCGGCCTGCAGCCGCCGAAGACCTGTGAAGAATTCCGCAACGCGGCCATCAAGCTCACCAATGCGCCGCAGACCTATGGTTTCGGCTTGCGCGGCGGCAAGGGCGGCTGGGACCAGTGGGGTGCCTTCGTGCTCTCCCAGGGCGCCGAGCTGAAGCCGGGCGGCCTGACCAAGCCGGAGGCGATCGCCGCAAACCAGTGGCTGGTGGATCTCTTCCAAAAGGACAAGGTCATTCCGCCGTCCGCGCCGAATGACGGTTTCCAGGAAATCGTCGCTGCCTTCAAATCCGGCAAGACGGCGATGACCATCCACCATATCGGTTCGTCCAAGGATCTCGTAGCCGCTCTCGGCGACAAGGTCTCCGCCGTGCCGGTTCCGAAATGCGGCAGTGGCCAGTGGACTTCCTACGGCGACGAGTCGCTCGCGATCTTCTCTTCGTCCTCGGTGAAGGATGCGGCCTGGAAGTGGATTTCCTTCCTGGCCGAGGGCCAGAACAACGTCGCCTTCAACAGCGCGACGGGTCAGCTGACGGTGACGAAGAGCGGTTCCGCCGACTGGAAACTCCATGAACGCCGTTTCGTCGAAGCGACCGTCCAGTCCTTGCCATTCGCAAAGGTGCTGCCGCAGACCTCGGCGGTCTCGGAATTCGTCAACACGGCCTGGCAGACGAACATGCAGCAGGCGCTGACCGGCCAGATCACGGCGAAGAAAATGATGGAACAGCTGCAGACGCTGTTTGCTCAGTAAAATCTCTCTCCGGTCCCGGCAGTGATGTGCCGGGACCTCCTTCTCCGCCGTGATCCACAGGCAGGATAAGCATGTCCCTATCGATCTCTTCCCCCACGCAGCGCCGCGCAACGCCCATATGGCGTTCCGAGCGGCGGCTGCCCTATCTGCTGCTTGCCCCCGCCGTCGTGGTAACCGTCGTCATCGTCTTCATGCCGATGGTGCAGGCGGTGTTCACGAGCTTCTACGATCTCATCCTGTTTCGGCCGAACGCCAGCAGGTTCGTCGGTTTCGGAAACTACGTGAAGCTGTTCAACGATCCGGTTTTCTGGACGGCGCTCTGGAACACGATCATCTGGATCGGCCTGACCGTGCCGCTGCAGATGGGGCTGGGGCTTATGGCAGCCCTGCTTCTCAACCGCGAATTTCCCTGGCGCGGTCTTGCGCGCGCCCTCATCATCATTCCCTGGGCATTGCCGAGCGTCGTGATCGCCCTGATGTGGCGCTGGATCTATGACCCGAATACCGGTGTGCTCAACGACATCCTCATCTACCTTTCGATCGTTCGCTCGGCGGTGCCGTGGCTGGCCGATCCGAATGTCGCGATCTACGCGATCATCGCGACGTTGACCTGGCAGGGTTTTCCCTTTTTCGCGGTGATGATCCTTGCCGGCCTGCAGGGCATTCCACGCAGCCAGTATGAGGCGGCGTCGATCGATGGCGCTTCTACGTGGCGGCAATTCGTGCATATCACCTTGCCGGGGATCGCGCCGGTGCTGGCAACGGCCGGGCTGCTCCGGGTGATCTGGGTCGCCAATTCCATGGACGTCATCTTCGTCATGACCGGCGGCGGTCCGGGTTATGCGACGCACACGCTGCCGCTCTACGCCTTCGTCAAGGCCCGCCAGAATCTCGATTTCGGATACGGCACGTCGATCGCCGTCACCTTCACCATTCTTCTGGGTGCGTTCGTGGCTCTCTATCTCGCCCGCACCATGCGCGAGGTGGAACGATGAGACAGCAGAGCACGTTTCGCCGGATCCTCACCACGGACCTGCCCGTCCTGGTGATCGTCCTCTTCGCCATGGCGCCGTTCGCCTGGATGATCCTGACGTCGCTGACGCCGACCGCCGTGCTTTCTGCCACCGGTGTATCGCTCTCGCCGCGTGGCTGGAGCCTCGACAACTATGTGCGGCTGGTCGAGCAGACGTCCTTCCTCAAGAACATGCTCGACAGCCTGATCATCGCCAGCGGTACGGTCGTCGTCGGCCTGATCGTCTCGGTTACGGCTGCCTACGCTTTCTCCCGGTTTCGCTTCCCCGGCCGCAAGCTGTTGATGCTGCAGTTCCTGCTGATCAACATGTTCCCGATCGTGCTGCTCATCCTGCCGCTCTTCGTGCTGATGCGCCGCTTCAACATTCTCGACACCCATTTCGGTCTGATCCTTGCCAACGCGACGGTGGCGATCCCGTTCGCGGTGTGGATGCTGACGAGCTATATCGGCGCCATCCCGAAGAGCCTCGATGAAGCAGCGATGACGGATGGATGCTCGCGGCTGACGGCGTTGCGCAAGATAGTCCTGCCGCTGACCATGCCGGGCATCATCTCCACCGGCATCTACATCTTCATCACCGCCTGGAACGAATATCTCTATGCCCTGACGCTTGGCGGGCGAAACGTAAGGCCGGTCACGGTCGCGATCCAGACGCTGATCGGCGAGTACCAGATCGAATGGGGCCTGCTGGCGGCCGGCGCCGTGGTCGGCGCCATGCCTGCAACCATCCTGTTCCTTCTCGTCCAGCGCCGCCTCGTCGGCGGCCTGACCCAGGGTGCGGTGAAAGGGTGAGAAATGGCCGGCTGAAAGAGCTCCGCCCTTATTCCTGACGCTCGTCACAGGGATGAGGGCAGCAAAACATTCGCCAGAAAGAACAACGGAATTATTGAGGAATTTGAAAAGGAAGTGACAATGAACCCCATCGGGTTGATTTCCATGCAATATGCGAGGCCTTTTACGGCCGAGCATTTCCCGCTGTTTGAAAAGATGCGTGAGCACGGTTTTGATTTCGTGGAGCTTCTGGTTCCGGAGGTCGGCGAACTCGCCATCGAGGAAACAAAAAAGGCGCTCGATGACGCCGGCCTCGGCGTGGTGCTCGCCGCCCGCGTCAACCTGCAGCGCAATCTCGCATCGGCGGATGCCGAGGCCCATCGCGCCGGTATCGACTACCTGAAATACACAGTCGATTGCGCCGCTGGCCTGGGTGCGAAGATCGTCGGGGGCCCGCTGACCGGAAATCCGCTGGTTTTCGCCGGACGCCCGCCGCAGCCGGTCGACGAGACAGAGCGGCTGGCTCGCAAGGAACGCTGCGTCAGGGGTCTGAAGGAGGCTGGCGACTATGCGGGCAAGGCCGGCGTGCTATTGGCCGCCGAACCGCTGAACCGTTTCGAAAGCGATGTGCTGTGCACGACGCAGCAGGCGATGGAACTGCTGGACGCGGTCGACAACCCGGCCGTCAAACTGATGCTCGATACCTTCCACATGCACATGGAAGAAAGCTCGATCGCCGAGGCGATCCTCCTTGCTGGTGAGCGTCTTGTGCATTTCCAGGCCAATGAAAATCACCGCGGGTTCCCGGGAACCGGAATGACCAACTGGGTCGAGGTCTGCCGCGCGCTTCACGAGGTCGGCTACAAGGGACCGGTATCGCTCGAGCCGTTCCGGCGCAGCGACGACCGTTTCGGCGTGCCATTCGCCCAGTGGCGCCCGCCGCACGAGGACGAAAGCAATCGCCTCGCAGCCTCCAGCGCATTCATGAAATCCCATCTCCTGCTTACGGAATATCGTCGATGACCTTGAAAATCGGTTGGATCGGTTGTGGTATCCACGCAACCCAGATGCTGCTTCCGCAGCTCGTGCGCCATGATATCGAGCTCGTGGCGATGTGCGATATCGACGGCAACCGTCTGAAGGACGCCGGCCGGCAATTCGGCGTCGCCAATCTGACGACGGACGCGCAGGCGCTGCTTACGACCCCGGGGATCGACGCGGTCGGAATGGCTGTCGGGCCGGATCAGCATCTTGCCTTCGGCAAGGCGGCGCTCGAACGGGGCCTGTCGGTTTTCATGGAAAAACCGCCATCGGGCTCTGCCGCCGGTGCGCGCGAGCTTCTGGCCGCTTCCGAAAAGGCAAAGAAGCCGCTGCTCGTCGGGTTCATGAAGCGATATTCGATCGGCAACCGCATGGCGGCGAACATCGTGAAATCCGGCCGCTTCGGAGACGTGCTGGGCCTGACCGGCTACTACATGACGGCCCCCGGCTATTTCGTCGGCAACGTCGATTACACCGGCTTCTTCCTGCATCATTGCGTCCACTACATGGACCTTGTGTCCTTCCTGGTTTCACCGGTTCGTTCGATCTCCACCCGCAAGGTCGAAAAGACGCCGGGACGGCTGCTTTTCCATGTGGCTTTCGAATTCGAGTGTGGGGCGATCGGCAATATCGCCATGGGTACGGTCCAGTCGCGGGGCACTCCGGTCGAGCGGATCGAGCTGATGGGCGACCATCAGCGCATCGAGGTGGACGACGTGATCGAGATCCGCTGGCATCGCAACCCGCCCTTCAAGATCGACGACCTCGGCGCGACGCTGAAGGAGGATTGCGACACGCTGACCTGGAAGCCGAATTTTACGGCGGCCGCCAACGAGGACCCGAAAGGATATCACGCATTGCTGGCCGACGTCGTCCCGGCCTTAAGGGGAGCTTCGACGCCCGCCCCGACGATCGCCGAAGGCGTCATTGCCATGGAACGGTTGGAAACGATGCGGCGTGAACTGGCACTTTGACCTGACGCGGCCCGCCCGACGAGAATTTCCCCGCCCGACGGTCTGGGATCAGTGAAAGGCTTCGGCGAGACCTCCGCCGATGCCGCTTGTGCCTCCGGAAAGGAGCGCGTTGTCTGTCATCTGCACATTGCCGTGTGCTTAAATTCCCCGCCCGGCTTTCAATCGAGGATCGCCGGGCGAAGCGTCGTTTCGCACCATTGGCGGAAGCTTGTGGGCGTGGTGTTGTCAGCACTTCGCTCGACGCCGAGGTCGAGGCCGCGGTTCTTCGCGTCTGCCATGTCTGTCATTCCGTGGGCCATTGCTTCGGAATACCCGAACTGCAAGAACCGGGCTTTATAGGCGTCGAGCGGAATCTGCTGGAACCGTATCGGCCTGCCGAGCACATCGGACATGATGTCCGCCATGTCATTGAAGGAGATGTTCTCTGGACCGAGGACCGCGACTTCTTCTTGACCTGTCCAACTCTCGTCGAGCAGCAGTCGCGTTGCGACGGCCGCGATGTCGCGGGTAGCGCAGCTCGGCAATTTCAGGTCGCCATCGATCGGCGAAAAGAAGGTTCCTTGAGCCTTGATCACCGCAGCCTGCATGAGGGTGTTGTCCATGAACGACGGCATGGTCAGTGCCCTAAAATTCACGCCAGTGGCCGCGATCAAGTCGTCCATCGCAAGCGAGGCCGTGACATAACCGGCCTGGTTGGCGAGCGGGGTGGTTCGACCAAGCGCACTGACGCTGACGACGCGTTTGACACCGCAGGCCTTCAATGCTTGGGCAGCCGGCTTACTAAAGTCGACATAGGCAGCCGTGACGCTGTCTGCCTTCGAGTCGGCAGGCACCAGCCAAAAGACGGCATCGGCGCCTTCGAACGCCTGGTTCACGACATTGGCATCGGCATGGGAACCCGAAACGATCTCAACCCGGTTGCGAATGGAATCGGATAGCCTGGACGGATCGCGGACGATGACGCGCACGGAGGCGCCGCTCTCAAGCAGTTTCTCAACGAGTTGATGGCCGATATCGCCCGTAGGGGTCGTGACTACAATCATGGCATGCTCCTTATGTTCTCGCGGGTCGATGTCGTTCCTCGTCCAGGACCAACGCCGAAGCTCGCCGAAACAAATAAGGCGTTGCTCGCAGACGATCCATGCTCCATGGTCTCGATTATCGTCGAGATCGTCCGGAAAACGTATGGATCCTCTGTCCGAGCTTCTTACCCTGCTAAAGCCCAGCAGCACCATTTCGTCCGGCTTCGACGCCGGCGGGGATTGGTCGGTGCGGTTCGGCGACCAGCAGCGCCAGATCAAATGTTATGTGATCCAATCGGGCGGGTGCTGGTTGGCCGTGGATGGCGTCCGGGACGCGGTACGCCTCGAGCAGGGTGACTGCTTTGTGCTTCCGCGCGGATTGCCGTTCCGGCTTGCAAGCGACCTCAATCTACCCCCGATCGATGCCTCCACGATCTTTCCGCCAGCCCGTGCCGGCGGAATGGTGACCCTCAATGGAGGGGGTGGCTTTTCCCTGGCGGGATCCCGCTTTGCGGTCGGTGGTCATCACGCCGAACTGCTGCTGGAAATGTTGCCGCCCATCGTGCACCTCAGCCAGGAAGCGGAGCGGGACGCCTTGCGCTGGTCGATCGAACGCATGATGCAGGAAGTTCGTTTAAACCAGCCTGGCGGCTACCTCATGGCGCAACATCTTGCCCATATGATGCTGCTCCAGGCGCTTCGCATGCATCTCGCGAATGGTCATCAGGGCACGGGATGGTTCTTTGCCTTGTCGGACAAGCGTCTGAGCAGTGCAATTCGGGCCATTCACGCTGACCCTGCAAGACATTGGACGTTGACGGAGCTTGGCGAGACAGCTGGCATGTCACGCTCGGTATTTGCGGAACGCTTCAGGGCAACTGTCGGAGAGACGCCGATCGACTATCTGTCGCGATGGCGCATGCTTCTTGCCTGCGACCGGCTCGAAAAGGGGAATGATCCCATCTCCGTTGTTGCGCCGGCGCTCGGCTACCAGTCCGAGAGCGCCTTCAGCAAGGCATTCAAGCGAGTTGTCGGGTGCTCGCCGCGACAATATCGCGGGCAGGCGGACACCTCTCCTGAAACAGAACTCGCACCCTGATCCAGATAGACAGCAAGCGTCTCTCGCCACGCCCGAGACGTCGTCGGTTCGGAATGCAAGGTGCTACAAGAAGCTTGCGTCGAACAACTCGTGGGAATAGCTCGCGTGGGTCACGCCCGCCTGCAGATCCGCCTTGGTGAGTTCGTCGACGAACACGCCATTCTGCATGACGAGCACCCGATCGCACATATGGGAGATCACGGAGAGATCGTGACTGACGAGAATGAACGTCAGATTGCGTTCCTCCCGCTGGTCTGCCAGCAGATTGAGCACTTCCGCCTGGATCGAGACATCGAGCGCCGAGGTCGGTTCGTCGAGAAGCAGGATCGGCGGCGACAGGATCAGCGCACGCGCAATCGCCACGCGCTGACGCTGGCCGCCGGAAAGTTCATGCGGGAAACGGCTGGCGAAATGCACCGGCAAGCCAACCTGTTGCAGCGCTTCCGCAACCCTTGCCCAACCGTCGCCGGCGCCCATTGACCGGATGGGTTCGGCGAGCGCTGTCCCGATGCGGTGCCGCGGATGCAGGGAGCCATAAGGGTCCTGAAACACCATCTGGGCAAGCTTCAACTCGTCGCGCGTGCGGACCTTGCCGACCCGCTTGCCGTCAAACGATATCGATCCTGTCCATCCTCCCTCAAGGCCCGCCAGCGAGCGCAGCACCGTCGATTTGCCGCAACCGGATTCGCCGACGATGCCGAGCGCTTCACCGCGGCTCACGGCGAAACTGACACCGCGTACGACATGATTGCTTTTATCCTTGGAGCCATAGACGACATCGAGGTTTTCGACCTTGATCATGGATTGATCTCCACTTCGATCGATTTGCGATCGAGGACTTTCAGGCGCCTGACGGGATGTTTGGGATCAGGCATCGCAGCGATCAGGCCCCGAGTGTAGGGATGCGCTGCATCTTCGAGCTTGCTCAGCGTTTCGACGACGCGGCCGGAATACATGACCAGAATGCGCTCGCAAAAAGCAGCGACCATGCGGATGTCGTGGCTGATGAGGATCAGGCCGGAGTTGTTCTCCCGTACCAGTTCATCGAGCAGCGTCAGAACGTCCTTGCGTACGCTGACATCGAGCGCAGACGTCGGCTCATCTGCGATCACGAGCTTGGGGCGCGCCAGAAGCATCATCGCAATCATCACGCGCTGGCCCATGCCGCCGGATATCTGGTGCGGGTAAAGAGACAGGACGCGATCCGGATCGTTGATGCGCACCCTCGCCAGCATGTCGCGGGCGTGCGCAACGGCAGCCTTGCCACCGACGCCAAGATGCAGCTTTGCAGCCTCGGCGACCTGTTTTCCGATGGTCAGGACAGGGTTCAGCGAATAGCGCGGGTCCTGCATGATCAGGGCGATGTCTTTGCCGCGAAGGCGTCCCATCTGTCGTTCGGTCTTTTCCAGCAACGGGCTGCCGAGGAAATCCATTCGCTCGGCGGTCACGCCGGCACGCTGCGGCAAGAGCCGCATGATGGCGCGGCCGGTGGTCGATTTGCCCGAGCCGGATTCGCCAACGATGCCGATGCGCTCCCGCCCCACGTCAAAGCTGACATTGGAGACCGCCGGAATGGAGTTTCGGCCGAAGCGGACGTTCAGGCCACGAACGGACAGGACAGGCGTTTCATCAAGATCTGGCATGGCGCGGGTCCAATAGATCGCGAAGCGTGTCGCCGGCGATGTTGAAGGCAAGGCTCGTCAACAGGATGGCGACGCCGGGCATCACCGCGACCCACCAATAGTCGAGCATGAATTTTCGCCCGCTGGAAATCATCGCACCCCATTCCGGCAGTGGCGGCTGCGCGCCGAGACCGAGGAAGCCGAGGGATGCGGCCGTCAGGATGATGCCTGCCATGTTGAGCGTCAGCCGCACGATCACCGAGGGAATACACATCGGAGCGATATAGAGAAACAGGATGCGCATTGGCGAAGCGCCATAAAGCCTAGCGGCGGCCACGTAATCCGCATTTCGCACGACGAGTGCTTCCGCGCGTGCAAGTCGGGCTATCGGCGGCCAGGCCGTCAGCGAAATGGCAACGATCGCGGTTCCCAAGCCTGCCCCGAGAGCCGCGGCGAAGGCAAGCGCCAGGATCAGTGACGGAAACGACAGGACGATATCCGTGGCCCGCATCAGGATAGCATCGGTGCGTCCGCCGAAAAAGCCCGCGACGACGCCGATCACGAGGCCGATCGGGCCGACAATCACCGAGACGGACAGGACGGTCTGGATGGTGATGCGCGTGCCGTAGACAAGACGGCTGAAGATATCGCGTCCGAATTCATCTGTGCCGGCCAGATGCGCGAGGCTCGGAGGCTGAAGCGCGTCGCCCAATGTCTGGGCCGCGGGATCGTAAGGTGCGATCCACGGCGCAAAGATTGCGACCACAACCAGGATGGCGAGGATGATGAAGCCCACCATGCCAAGTGGTTCGTCGGCGAGTTTGCGCAGGATACGGGAGGTGGAGTTCCATATCCTGGTGCCGATTGCCGGCGGCTGAATGATGGCGTCGTCCTGAACGATATTGCTCATCGTGCGGCCTCCCGGGTACGCGGATCAAGAAGCGCGTAGGCGATGTCTGCAATGAAATTCAGGAGCATGAAGATGAAACCAACAATGATGGTCGCCGCGAGAATTGCGTTCATGTCGCCGATCATGAGGGCGTTGGTCATGTACTGACCGATACCTGGCCATGAAAACACGATCTCGGTGACCACGGCGCCTTCCAACAGGTTGCCGTAAGAGATCGCGAGGACCGTGATCAATTGAACGGCGATATTGGGCAGGACGTGGCTGATGACGGTGCGGACCGGGCCGACGCCCTTGGCGCGTGCGGCGATGACATAGTCCTGGTTGAGCTGCTCCAGCGTGAATGCCCGGGTCATGCGCGTGATATAGGCCATGGCCATATAGGCAAGGATGCAGGCCGGCAGGATGATATGCGACAGGGCGTTCCAGAATATGTCCGTCTCGCCTTCGAGCAGGCTATCGACGAGCATCAGTCCTGTGGTCGGTTCGATCAGGCCTTCATAGAAGACATCGACACGGCCGGGGCCGCCGACCAGATTGAGGCCGGCATAGAAGATAACCAACCCCACGATTCCGAACCAGAAGACCGGGATCGAATGCCCGACCAGTGCAAAGACACGCGCAAACTTGTCGATCGCGCTATCCCTGAAAAGACCGGCCGCCAGGCCGAGAGGAACGCCGATCAGAGTGGAAATCAACACCGCGAGCGTTGCAAGTTCCAGCGTCGCCGGGAATGCCTGGGACAGGTCCTTGGTGACCGCGTTGCCGGTCAGGATGGCTGTGCCCATATCGCCGTGCAGCAGTCCCCAGACATAGACGAAGAATTGCTGGTAGAGCGGCAGATCGAGGCCAAGCCTGACGCGCATGGCCTCGTAGGCTTTCGGATCGGCGAGTTCGCCGACAATGGCCCCGACCGGATCGGTCGGCATGACGCGACCGATCACGAAGGTGACGCACAACAGGATGAACAGGCTGACGATCAGATGGAGAAGTCGTCGTCCCAGCTCGGCTAACGAAAGTTCCTTCATGATCGGCTGCCTGATCTGACGCTAAGTTACTTATCGGTCTTCGTGACACCTTCGAGACGTGTCGTCTGGCTCGGATGCCCGACATAACCCTGCACACGGCTCGTCAGAACGATCGGCTCATATCGTTCGAAGAGCGGCAGAACAGCAGGCTTCTGGGCAACGAACATTTCCTGCATCTGAACGTAAAGCGCGCCGCGCTTCTTCGCATCCGGTTCCAGCGCAGCCTTGGCGGTGATGGCCGTCAGTTCGGGAATGTCCCAGCCGGAGCGCCATACGAAGTTGCCGGCATTGTTGGCCTTCAGCGAATTATCCGGGTTGCTCGAGAATTGCTCCATCGCGCCCAGGACATTCGGCATATAGGCACCCGTCTGCGGGATCAGGAGATCGAAATCTCGCGCTCGGTGCGCGGCGATGATATCCGCACCATTGCCCTGCATGATATTGACCTTCACGCCGATCTGGCCGAGCGACGCCTGGATCGCGGTCGCAAGATCGATGCGCGGCGTCTGGGCAATCGTCTTCAGGTTCACCGTGAAGCCGTCCTTGTATCCGGCTTCGGCCAATAGCGCCTTTGCCTTTGCCACGTCCAGCTTCCAATCCGGGCTCGGAATGGCAAATTCGAAGTTTTCCGGAACGGGAACCGTGCGTGCGCGGCCGTACGGCCCCATGATGGCCTTTTCCATGCCCTTGTAGTCGATGCCGTAGGCAATCGCTTCGCGGACCTTCGGGTTGGAAAGCGGCTCCTTGCTGGCGTTCATCGACAGGACATAAAAGCCTCCTGTCGGGACGCGCTGGATTTCATAACCCTGCTTGCCGGTGAAGGTTGCAAGGTCGGTTGCGGTCAGCGCGCTTGCGATGTCGATATCGCCACGCTCGAGCATCAGTCGCTCGACCTGGCTCTCAGGCACATGGCGAACAATGACGCGGCGCATCTTGGGCGGCCCTGCGACGTAGTTCTTGCTCGCATCGAGGATGACAATCTCATTCGGCGTCCACTTGTTCAGCGTGAAAGGACCCGAACCCGCCGAATTGGTGCGCAACCACGCATTGCCCCAGTCGTCATTGACGACATGGCTCTTCAGTTCCTTGCTGTCGACAACGCTTGCGATGACCATTGCCAGGCGATAGAGCAGAAGCTCGGAGGTGACCTCGCCGGAAAGGTCAATGCGCACGGTCTTTTCGTCTGGCGCCGTTACCAGCTTTTCGACATTGCCGCCGTTGTAGCCGACGCGCTTGAGATTGGCAGCCGCGGCCTGGTCGAGCTTCAGGAGGCGGGTGATCGAGTAGACAACGTCCGCGGAGGTGACCGGGTTGCCCGAGGCGAATTCCGCCTTGCGCAGATGGAACGTGATGCCCTTGTCGTCAATCTCCCACTTTTCGGCGAGTTGCGGAGAAATCTTTCCAGAACCGTCGGTGGAAACCAGGCGATCGTAGAGGTTTGCCATGATCTCGTTGGCTTTGGCTTCCGTTGCCTGATGCGGATCCAGCGACAGAACCTGGGCAAGCGAAGTCGCAATAACAAGCTGGTTGGCTGGTGTCTCGGCAAAGGCTGCCGGCGTGCCGAACGACATGACAGCGAAAGCGGCGCCGACGAGCAATCGAGTGCAAAGATATTTCATTGTAACTCCTCCCAGAGTTGACCAAGGGCATCGCCGCTTGTTTTAAGCGTTGTATGATGACTTAGCGGACTTTATGGGGGATGGCAAGCATTGCCGAAATAGCCCATCAGGCTGACTTCTGGACCTTCGGCAAGCCTCCCCGAAGATCTGCAGGGCAAGCTAGCCGCGGATAACCGCTTGATAATGCGCGTGATCACGCGATCTTTCGCGGAGAACCTCAAAGACTATCTGCCGGCCGTTGGAGTTGCCCCCGTGATATGTCCGTCCGCCCGTCTGAACGCCGGACCGCACGAAGATGCTCGACAGTCGATAAAAATCATAATAGGTCGTATGATATGTGAGAGGCTCGGGAGGATGTTAAAATGTATGTTGGCACACAAGTTGGCGCGAGAGATGATGACGACTACCGTGTTTTCGCTCAATTGGGGTTGAAACACATCTGCGCTGACCCGCCCGGCGCGCCTTCGAGCTGGAAGCTGGAAGATCTCGAGCGTCATCGCGACAAGATCGAAAGCTTCGGGCTGATCCTCGACATGATCCAGCTTCCACTTCCCTCGCAGCCCATCGAGAAGGCGTCCTATCCGGATATCCTCCTCAAGGGCCCCGATCGCGACCGGCAAATCGACGCGGTGTGCAGGTTGATCGAGGAAACGGCGAAGGCCGGCATCCCCTCGGTGAAATACAATCTCAACCTGATCGGCATCCCACGCACCCAGATGGAACCGGGGCGAGGCGGGTCACTCAACGAAGCATTTCGATGGGACAAGGCCGACCAGCAGGCCGAACCAGGCCTGGCGGGTGTGCTGTCCGAGGACGAAAACTGGGAGCGGATCGACTATTTTCTGGAACGTGTGGTGCCTGTCGCAGAGAGCAACAAGGTGCGGCTTGCCTGCCATCCGCATGACCCTTACACCCCGCCCGGCTACAAGGGCGTTACTCGCGTGCTCGGCACCGTCGAGGGTTTGAAAAAGTTCGTGCTGATGCGCGAGAGCCCCTATCACGGTCTCAATTTTTGCCAGGGCTCGATCGGCGAAATGCTGGACAATCCCGGACAAGAAATCGACGATATTATTCGTTGGTTCGGGACACGCGGCAAGATCTTCAATGTCCACTTCCGTAACATCGCGGGCGGAAAGCTGTCTTTCATGGAGACCTTTCCGGACGAGGGTGACATGGACATGGTGCGCTCTCTCAAAGTTTATAAAGAGGTCGGCTATCGCTACATGATCATGCCGGATCACGTTCCCACGATAAGTGGCCGCGATCCCACGGGCGTGGCCTTTGCTTTTTGCTACGGTTATATTGCAGCCTTGCTCGAGGCGATGAAATAGCGACTTCGACGGCCACGCATGCGCCACGAACGTTGATTGAAGCTTCCGAGCTTAGCGGCTCTTCGGGGTCAGCCCGTTTTCCGCAGAGCTCGGACTTTCATGGACTTATGTGGCAAATGCCACAAACCACCGCGCAGGCTCACGATGAGCGGCGGCGGTCATGTTCCGCCGGCCAAAAAGTCAATTGACTGGCTCCAGCCGTTGCCATGATGCAGCTGTGGCCTACCGCCTTCTCGGTCCTCCCGCCATTGCGCCGCCGGTACCATCGCCGCCGTCATTGTCGTCGTCATCCTCGAAGTCCACGGCTCGCGGTAGCCTGAGGCGATATCCTTCCCTATCGCCGACTTCTGGAAGAACGAAGGCATTGGTTTTGCGGAGCACAGAGATCGCTCGTGGAAGCGACGACCACTCGATCGCATGCGCGTAGCGCTGCGCGAAGTCGAGAGTCCTGATCAGAGCGTCTGGTACGCCGTGGTTGCTCATCAGATGAAGGCTCTCGAGGTAGTTCGATCTGAAGACCGTGGGGATGATGATCCTCGTTTCGCCCGGCCCAGAGAGTTCGGCGTTCATCATAACTCGGGCTAAGCGTCCATTCCCGTCTGCGAACGGATGCACCTCGGCGACGAGGAACATCATGAAGATCGCCCGGTCGAGAGGCGTGTCTAACCGTTGATAGATTTGAAACCCGCGCTGGAGGGTGCCGGCCACCTCCTCCGGGCGGACAAACGTCGTTGAGCCGGCCTTGTTGCCTACGGTTTTGAATTCGCCTGGACGCTTTCCCGGCCTGCCCTCCATTATTTTGGCATGCCGACGCTTCAACAACGCCCTGAACTCTTCGAAGTCCGTCGGGACTCGTCCCATGTCCTTGGGATCAGAGACAACGGCGAATGTGCCGAGAATGTCATGAGCGTCGGCGGGACGCTCATCGGGGATTTTACCATTGAAAATGATGTCCTCGGCCTCGTCGACCTCGAATTCGGTTCCCTCGATGAAGTTCGAGAAATAAGCCTCGAAAAATGCGAAGTTGACGACCTCGGATGCCGCGATCCGCGATGTCCGAGGAAGTTGTGGCCCCATGCCGCGAAGGCCGTCATGAAGGGCCTCGAAGAGTTTGACGCGGTTCGTGTCGAACGGCGTGCCTGAGGCGAACGCGATAGCCGAGGGCGCGGTCAGAACCACATCACGGGTGCCGAGGAGAGTGCCGATCATGCCGTCGAGTTCTGCAGCGTCATCCGACAAGCCGAGCAATTTCCCCGCGTCCCTGATCTGATCTCGAAGATGGTTCAGCCCATCCTCGCCGTTGCTTCGAAGGTACTTTGTGAGCTGCTCCTCGATCTCGAGACGGGACGCGGTCCGCGCGACGCCAGAGCGGGCACGAGACGGACGCATGTTTTCGATGAACGCTCTTGCGCGCGACGAGCAGTACAGGCCGTCCCTCATCGGAAAATCTCCTTCGATTCTTACGGTTCCGGCCCTCGCATGGAAGCTTATCCCTGGCAGCTCGACACTGCGCTTGGTGTCGGCGACGAGAAACACCCTGCCGTCTTGCGCCGGTTTCATCTCAAAAGCTGTGCGATCGGCGACCAAGCCTCCAGGGAAATAAAGCGCCGCGATCTTCCACACGTTCTGCCGGATCAAATCGGACGGATCGCCCCTGAGGTGCGTCGTATGGAGCCGATTGCCTAGTGGCCGTAGCTTGTTGGCGGCAACCGCGCGCGACACCCGTAGGGAATTTTCCGTTGTCGATAGTAAGAAGTCTGGGAACTCTGCCAACTTCTTCTCCTTACACACACGTACTGAGCGATTTTGAAAACTTTCATAGATTAATGGCTGGAAAATGAAAACTTTCGCAACTTAACGAAGTTGGTGGATAAGACCTTTCACCAACTTTAACAACGGCAAAATTGAGAGAACGAAAACTTTTCAAAATTAATGAGGCAGTTATAAAAACTTTTCAGACTTAAAGGCGCGGCAACATTTGTACAGGGACGGCGCAGACTTCCGATTTTTAGAAATGGGCTGTGCGGAGACGCAAATTTCGGCATCGATGTTAACGGCTGGAATCTAGTGGCATTTGCTACATAAGTCCGGACTTTCATGCGGCAATCCAGTCGGCTCCGTATGGTGGCGGATGGAATTGAGACGAATGCGCAACTTGGGCAGCAGGCTGGAATAACCGGCAGCCATTGCCAGGTTTAGGCCTGCGAAAGATATAGCTTGAGCAGACGATCGCCGGCCAAGCTGCTATTTCCAGCTTGTATAATCGCTTGCGACGCAGCCAAACGGCGCTCGATCATGGCCGAACCGTTTCTTCAGCTGGCCGCAGCCCCATTCGTTCAGCGGCGCCGGCATCAGGTTGTTGATATCCATCCCCGGGCTTTGAAACTGCGTGCTCGAACTCGTTACATACCAAAGCCAGAAACCGAACACGCCGACCACGATCACGAGCAGGGTGCCGAAAAACATCTGCAGCCGCTTGCCGATCGAAATCGTCTTTTTGACCTCATCGAGCAATACCGGCCCGTTCTGGTCGCCGTTAAACTGCACGAATGGGGCAAGTGCAGCGTCACGCTCGTCTCCAGTCAGTCCGATGCGTTGCAGGCGATCATCCAGAAGTACTGGCAAGGCGGTATTGCCGTGCCTGACAGCCAGCCCAACGGCCTTTCCATTCGCTTCACCCACGATCAGCGGCTCTTCGCCGTCCCTCATCCGTGTGTAGACCGAGCGCCCCGTCTTATCGCCAGCGAGCTTGTCGTTGTACGTGATATTGAGGATGTTTCGCTTCCGATCGAAAGCGGTGATTTCGACCGGCACCGGCTTCAGGAGCGCTGGCCGCCGCAGCTGCCGTTTGACACGCCAGATCCGCAGAGCCAGGAACAGCATTCCCAGGCTCATGCCGCCGAGCAGAGCGGTGAACAGGCCAAGGGTGATGATCCGATTCCAGAGCTTGTCCAGGCCAAGGCTCATGGTCGCCAGTTCCGGGTGATCGGTGGAGATCACAAGATCGGTCTCGTAGTCTCCCACATGAAAGTCTACGAACATGATCTCCACATCGGAGCTGTAGTTTCGTCCGTTGTAACTATAGACGAGCCGCGCCTCGCAATCGGTGAAGATGGCCTTGCGGGTCGTGCATCGCCCGTTTTGCACATCCCCGTCTTCCATCACCAGCGGGTTCCGGCTGATCTGGAAATCGCGCAGGACCCCCGGCGCTTGCCAGAGGAGCAGGAAAACCGCCAGTGCAAGAATGATGGGGGTCGACCAGAAGTAAGCTCCAGGTGTCGAGATAACGTCGCGGGCGATTGAGAGTGGGCGGTTCGGCAAAATGAGCGCGGGCATAACGGCTTTCAACTATGTAGATCGACGGTTGATTGGACTGATCTCTAGTGTCGCATCGGTGAGGCAATCTGCTTGTTATAGTGCCTCTTCAAAAAATCCCGCCTTGGTTAGGACAATTCATCGATTCGCGGAATAGATGTTTTCCCGCTTATTCGCCTATAGGTAGCCGCCGCCGTCGGCACCGCGAAGACCGACAACACGATTTTGGATGAAAGGAAGCCGATCTTGCGAAGCTGGTGATCGGTTGGAACCCCGGCTTACCGAGCGTTGCTTTCGCAGCGACCGGGCCGAGCGGCTGAAGGCACTCAAATCGCAATTCGGTTCGAGGACCTCGTTATCGGCGCTGGTCACGAATGTGCGACTACGCGGCGGCAATGTCTCCCGCCCCGATGCCGGCGATCCGTTGCAGGTCTTCGATTGCGCCGGGACCGGCTGCAAGAACCGGAGCGCCCCTGGTCAGCCGTTCGCCTTCGGCCGGAAACGGCAGGTGCCAGCCGCCCGCTTCCTTGACGATGCAGTAGCCGCCGAAGCAGTCCCAGGCGTGCATGTAGGGCTCGTAATAACCGACGAGACGACCGGCGGCGACATAGGCGAGCATCAGCGCGCCGGAGCCGAGCCGCACAAAGTTACCGCCGGCTCCAAGCAGATCGGAGACGATCTTACCAACCGAAGCGGGGGTGACGTGATGGTTGGCGCCGATCCCTGTCAGCGCGTTGCGGATGGTCTTTTTCGGATCGAGCGACAGCGGCTTGCCATTGAGCGTGGCGCCCTGCCCGGACGAGGCGGAATAGAGTTCGTCATGACAGGGTACATAGATCACGCCCACCACCGGCACCTTGTCGTGAACCACGGCGATCGAGACACACCAGTTCGGCATGCCGCTGACGAAGGGGCTTGTGCCGTCGATCGGATCGACCACCCAGGTATAACCGGAGCTTCCCCCGACCAGACCATATTCCTCCCCCAGAAATCCGTCCTCGGCGAAGCCGTGGGAAACGCGATCGCGAATGAGGTTTTCGACTTCCCGGTCGGCGATCGAGACGACATCCTGGGGGTCGCCCTTGGTTTCGATGACCAGGGTCTCGCGCTTGCTGAAATAGTCGAAGGCGACTTTACCGGCCGCCAATGCGATCTCTTCGGCCAACGCGTGTCGGTCCCTGATTTCCCGTTCATGTATATTCATGACAATATCCTTGTCGTCATTCCGCGATGATGGCGATGCCCCGGTTCTTCAAGCCGATCGCGACTTGAGTCCCGGGGGCAAGGGGACGGTCGACCGACGGGTCGACGATGAACAACGTCCCGCCACTCGTTTCCGCCTCGTATTCGATATGATCACCGAGATAGGCCGCATGGCTGATTCGCCCGGAAAAGGCAGCGCTCTCGGCGGGCTCCACGGTGATCGCGCTCGGTCGCACGGCGAGCTTGCCGCGACCTGTCTTGGCGCCGCGCGCCGGCACGACATGCCGCAAGCCCTCGATGCTGACCGTCGCGTGCGCGCCCGAAATGTCGATGATCTCGCACGGCACGACATTCGCCTCGCCAATGAAGTCGGCGATGAAGGTCGAAGCCGGCGCTTCATAAAGTTCACGCGGGCTGCCGGCCTGGGCAATTTCTCCGTCTTTCATGACGATGATCTTGTCGGAGACGGCCAGCGCCTCGTCCTGATCGTGGGTCACGTAGACGGCGGTGAACTGCAGCCGCTGCTGCAGCTCGCGGATTTCCGTGCGGACGCGCCGGCGAAGGCGAGCGTCGAGATTGGACAGCGGCTCGTCGAGCAATAGCACCTGCGGTTCGAGCACCAGCGCGCGGGCAACGGCGACGCGCTGCTGCTGACCGCCGGAAAGCTCGGCCGGCAGGCGGCGACCCATGCCGGCAAGGCCGACGAGCTCGAGCCCGTGCTCGGCCTTCTGGCGCGCGTCCTTCTTGCTCAACCCGGAGGATTCCAGCCCGTAGGCGACGTTGTCGAGCGAGGTCATATGCGGGAAAAGGGCATAGGACTGGAAGACCATGGAGACGTCGCGCTCGTTGGCCGGCAACATGGTCACGTCCTTGCCGCCGATCAGGATGCGGCCGGAAGTCGGATGTTCGAGGCCCGCCAGGATGCGCAACGTCGTCGTCTTGCCGCAGCCGGAAGGTCCGAGCAGCGTCACCAGCGTGCCGGGCTCGACGGTCAGCGACAGGTCGTGGATGGCGGTAAAAGCGCCGAATGTCTTGCGGACATTCTGGAAGACGACCGAACCAGGGCTGTGGATCATGCGGCTTTCTCCTCGGAAAAGGCGGGGATTGTTTGGCTGGCAATGCCGGCGACGCGGTTTTCGCGCCTCAGCCGCCGTTCGCCGACGATCAGCTGGAAGCCGGCAATGACGCCGATCATCACCACGATCAGCATTGAGGAATAGGCGATCGCCACGCCATATTCGCCGTTCTCGACCAGGCCGACGATGTAGGATGTCGCCATGTTGTATTGGGCGCTGACGAGGAAGACGACGGCGCTGATCGAGGTGATGGCGCGCACGAAAGAATAAACCAGTGCCGCGGTGATCGCTGGCCGCAAGAGCGGCAGGATGACCTTGCGAATGGTACGAAAGCTGTTGGCGCCCAGCGTCATCGAGGCTTCGTCCAGGCTCTTGTCCAGCTGGCTCATGGCAGCGATGCCGCCGCGCACGCCGACCGGCATGTTGCGGAACACGAAGCAGGCCACGAGAACCAGCGCCGTGCCGGTCATTTCGAGCGGCGGCAGGTTGAACGCCATGATGTAGCTGATGCCGATAACCGTGCCGGGAATGGCAAAACTCATCATCAGCGCGAATTCGAACAATTCACGGCCGGCGAATTTCTGCCGGACGATGACGTAGGCAGTCGCAAGTCCGACGGCGGCGGTGAGCGGAGCCGAGATGAGAGCGATTTCCATCGTCGTCCAGAACGAATTCCAGGCGACGCCCGTCCAGGCGATCGATCCGTCGCGCATGGTGACGGAGAAGGCCTTGGTGTAGTGGGCGAGCGTCAGCGTGTTGTCGAGGCCCCATGTCTTCACGAAGCCGCCGAAGATGATCATGCCGTAGACGACCAGCGTGAAGATCATCCACGGAATGACGATCGCATGGACGCCGATGGAAAGGCCGCGGGGTAGCGCAATGTGCGAGCCGCTATCGCCCTTGCCGGTGACGGTCGCGAAATTCTTGCCGGAAAGCCAGACACGTTGGGCAAGGAAAGCCGACAGCGTGAAGCAGAGCAGGATCATGGCAAGCACGGCGGCGCGGGACGGATCGTTCTGCGAGCCGACGACAGCGAAAAAGATTTCGGTCGAAAGCACGCCGTGGCTGCCGCCGAGCACCAGCGGATTGCCAAAATCGGCCATGCTTTCGATGAAACCGATCAGGAACGCATTGGCGAGGCCGGGCTTCATCAGCGGCAGCGAGACCCGCCAGAAGGTGCGCCAGCGGTTGGCACGCAGGGTCTGCGAGGCTTCCTCCATCGACGGGCTGACACCCTCGACGACGCCGATCAGCACCAGGAAGGAGATCGGCGTGAAGGAGAGGACCTGGGCGATCCAGATGCCGGTGAGCCCATAGAGCCAGCGGCTCGGTTCGACGCCGAAGAGCGACGAAAGCTCCTGGGTGACCACGCCGGCGCGCCCGAAGAGCAGGGTGAGTGCGAGGCCGATCACGAAGGGCGGCGTGATGATCGGCAATACGGTCAGGAGCCGCAAACCCTTCTTGAACGGAAAGCGGGTGCGCGTCGCGACCAGCGCAAAAGCGAGCCCAAGGGTGGTCGAGCCGGCTGCGGTCAGGATCGCCAGAAACAGCGTGCGCCAGGCAATCCCGCAGCGTGCCCCGCCGATCAGGCAATCGAGGCTCCAGATCGACGAGTCCGCGATATTGCGGCTGAAGCCGTCGAAGTTCGCCGAACCGTCGAAATCCTGGAAGGCGCCGATGAACATGCTGCCGATCGGGTAGAAGACGAAGACGGCGACGAGGAAGACAAGCATGGAAATGGTCGAAACGACGAATGCATCGCCACGCATGGCGCCGCGTTCGGCAAGGCCGAAGGAGAAGATCAGCACGAAGGAAATCGAAGCAAGAACCGCACCGGCGCCCATTGAGGACTGGCCATCGGCAATCTGGCCGAACAACGTCTCGCTGATGGTCCAGGTCCATCCGGTGGCACCGATCGCAAGCCCCTGCAAGGCAAGGAACAACACGCCGAATCCGCCGGCCCAGGCGAGAATTGCGCCGCGCCTCATGGGATCGGCAACGAAACGTGCGACGAGCGCCACGGCGAGGGCGAAAAGCACGGCCAGCAGCCACCAACGGCCGTGCGTGGTCATCTGCAGAATGCCCGGCGCGACCGCATCCGTGCGCGGAAAGTCAGGCAGCCACGAGAAGGAAAAGAACCCCTTCTCGATCCGGTACCACGGCAGGACAATCGTAGCCGCAATGCCGAGGGCCAGCACGATGTCCAGTCTGCGGTTGCGATTGTCCATGGCCGGCAGTGACCTTGCTTAACAGGAGAACAGGTCCGCCGCACCGGGACGAGCCCTGGCGCGGCGCAACGATTGACGTCAGTTGGCGTTCGCGCCGATTTCCTTATCCCAGCGCTCCAGGAGCGTCTTGCGGGTGTTCGGATCGCCGTATTTGGCGAAGTCATAGTCGATCAGCTTGATGTCGGAGAATTTCGGCGATTCCTTCGGCACTTCTGCCTTGGAATTCGACGGCAGCTGGAATGACTTGGCTTCCTTCATATGCGACTGCACATCGGCCTTCAGCGCCCAGTCGTACCATTTCTTGGCGTTCTCCAGATTACGGGCGCCCTTGACGATCGACATGGAGCCGATTTCGTAGCCGGTGCCTTCGCATGGCGCGACCGATTTTACCGGGAAACCTTCCACGGCAACTGCCACGGCATCGTGCATGAAGACGATACCGATCGCGGTTTCGCCGCGGCCCGCGGCCTTGACCGGAGCCGAGCCGGACTTGGTGTATTGCGAGATGTTGGCGTTAAGCTTCTTCAGGTAGTCGTATGCCTTGTCCTCGCCCATGATCTGTACGAGCGTTGCCAGTGCGGTATAGGCGGTGCCGGATGAATTCGGGTTTGCCATCTGGATCTCACCCTTGAAGGAAGGATCCAGCAGGTCGGCCCAGCATTTCGGCTCCTTGTAGTTCTTCTGCTTGAAGCGGTCGGTATTGTAGCCCCAGCCGAGTGCGCCGGCGTAAACGCCGACAGTGCGGAAGCCCGAGGCCTCGGCCTGCTTTTTCGCCCAGTCGTTGAGCTCTCCGAGCAGCGGCGACTTATACTCCTGGGTCAGCCCCTCGGCGGCGGCCTGCAGATGCGGATCACCGGTGCCGGCCCACCAGATATCGGTTTTCGGGTTGCGCGCTTCGGCGCGTATCTTGGCATAGGTTTCGCCGGACGACAGGCGGACCATGTTCACCTGGATGCCGGTTTCCTTCTGGAACATCTGCTGCATCATTTCGCAGATGACGACATCAGCGGAGCAGATGAGATTGAGTTCTTCGGCCGCACGGGATGCCGTGGCATTCGTCATAAGACCAGCCGCGAGCGCAGTCGCAGCCATAAGAGCAAGGCGCATGATTAATCCTCCCAGATTTGGTGACGCCTCCACATCACCCGCTTTGCAAGCGTGTGCAATGGTTCCACGTACTTGCATCGCTTGTCAATAACCTATCGCTGAAGAATTCCAGCGGCATTGGCTGGCCCCATCATATATTTGTTGCACTCGTTTGCAAAAATAGGCATGAGATGGGCAAGGGAGGGGTGGCGATGAGCCGCAAGATTTTCGTCAGCGCCAAGGAGGTCGCCGATCGGGCAGGTGTGTCCCGGTCCGCTGTGTCGCGCACCTTTACGCCCGGCGCCAGCGTGTCGGACGAGACGCGCCGCCGCGTCACAGAGGCCGCCGAAGAACTTGGTTATCACGTCAACCACCTCGCGCGCGGACTGATGCGTAATGAAAGCGGCATCGTCTGTCTGATCGTGTCGGAAATGGACACGCCCTATCGTGCCAGGCTCGTCCGCGCGCTGACCCAGCAGCTTCAGGTTACGTCGAAGATCGCCATGCTGATCAATACCGACCGTTCGGACGACAGCGTCGATCAGGCATTGCGGCAGGCGATCAGTTATCGCGCCGATGCCTCAATCATTCTTTCCGGGATGCCCGACAAATCGATCACCGACCTCTGCCTGAAGAGCGGCCAGCGCCTCGTGCTCATCAACCGTGACGAGGATCGGGAGGGCGCGCTGATGATCAACCTCAATGACCGGCAGGCGGCGCGACGCGCCTTCATCGCGCTGTTGCGGGCCGGTTGTCGCAGTTTCGCCTTTGCCAATTCAGAGGCGATGACGCCAAGCCTGATGGCGCGCGAGGAGGGGTTCTGCGCCGCCGGCCGCGAACATGGTTCGAGGTTACGGTGGAGCGTTTCGGCCCGACGACCTACCAGAGCGGCGCGATGCTGGCGCAGCGGCTTCTCACCCGCGAAAAGCGGCCGGATGCGATCTTCTGCGTCAACGATCTGCTGGCCTGCGGGCTGATGGATGCGGCCCGTCACCAGTTCAACATCGCCATCCCCTCGGATGTCTGCGTCATCGGCTTCGACGACATCGAGCAGTCGTCCTGGTCTTCCTACAACCTCACCACTTTCGCCCAGCCGATCGATCGAATAGCGACCGAAGCCGTAGCCTGGCTTGACCGCCTGCCCGCGGAACTTGGCAATTCTCAGAAGATGCACGCCGAACTGGTTTGGCGCGGATCGGTTCGGGGCGGCTGATTGCGATGCCGCGTTTAAGAGCGGAGCGAAAGATCGAAGCAATCAGACTGCAAGTTGGTTCGAAAGGCGATCCAGGTCCTCCGAGATTGCTTTTGCCGCGGATTTCAGGATGGGGGCATACCGCTCGCAAGCTTCCTGCTCCGACTTGAATGCCGATTTGAAGTAGGTCAAACCGATGCTCGCCAGCACCCGATCGCCTTGACCGATGATGGGTACGGCAATCGTGTTGGAGTTTTTCGGCTCCACCAGCGATGACCTGACGGCATATCCATTTTCATGCACCCTTCCCACGAGCCTCTTCAGCTCGTCGGGATGATGGCTAAGGGCGTTCTCCGGATCGTCCGAGCGCTTCAGGACACCGATGATCAGTTCGAATTCTTCCTTGTCCAGAAAAGCCAGATAGGCAAGGCCGAGGCCGCGGGTGAGAAGGTTCAACCGTTTGTTGACCGTGCTGTGGAACGGCGAAATGAAACTGTCCGGCACGGTGCTGAAACGTACCACCATCCTGTCATAGTCCGGCAACGCAATCGCCACCGGCCACTTGTGCTGCCGGGTCATTGCGATCGCCCATGCGCGCCCGGCTTCCACGACCAGAGGATCCTTGTGAAAACCGGAACTTAAGGAGGTTACTAGCGCGCTGACATGATAGCCGCCCTGCCGGGGATCGTTCTCGACATATCCCGCATCTTCAAGAGTGCGCAGGATGCGAACGAGAGTTGGCTTGGGAAGTTTCGTCCGGGCGTGCAGTTGCGCGATCGTGTTGATTGGCTGCAGGTTGAGTTCCTGCAGAACGGTCATCGCGCGTTCGACAGCTCGAATGCCCATGGATCCTCCTCCCGTAGCATCTTGGCGACCGTTTCGTAACGCGGAACGACCGCCAAGACAAGTTGTCGTTTCCCGGGGTCACGCTTTACCAGAGCCTAGTTGATTACAGGGGAAGACCATGGCTTCGGCAGACGATGCAAACCGCAATAGGGAACAAGTCCGGCAGCTTATCGCTGGCATAGACGATGACGTGGCCAATGGTCTGTTGAAGGGCGCCATCGACCTTCACGTCCATTCCGGCCCGTCGACCATGCCGCGAAAGCTCGACCACATGGAGGCAGCCGACGAAGCGGCGGCGGCCGGGATGCGCGCCGTGTTGTTCAAGGATCACCATTATTCGGTGGCGCCCGTCATTCCGATGATGGAGCGTTTGTTCGGAGACCGCGGGCTGTCGATGTTCAGCGGCCTGGTTCTCAACAATTCGACGGGAGGGCTAAACCCGTTCGTCGTCGACGCCCAGTTGAAGATGGGTGCCAAGCTGATCTGGATGCCAACGGCGCAGGCGGGCAACCATATCCGCAGCGCGCATCGCAAGACGCGGCTGGCAACCAATGTCGAGCTCCGGCCCTCTCCGGCGCTTACCGTTGTCGACCCCTATGGAAAAATCCTCGACGAGGTGAAGCAGATTCTGGACCTCATCGCCGAATTCGATGTGATCCTCTCGTCGGGCCATCTGCATGTATGGGAAATCTGGAAGCTCTTCGACGAGGCGCGCTCACGTGGCGTCAAGCGGTTGCTCGTCAACCATCCCATGTACGGCCTGCATTTCACGTATGAAGACGTCCGCGACTTGGCCAAGCTCGGCGCACTGATCGAGCAGTCCGCCGGGCTTTATGTGGATTCCCGCTTCAACACCTACACGCCCGAGGAGCTCAAGGAGCATATCCTTGCGGCCGGTGTCGAACATTCCTCGATCGGGTCCGATCTCGGGCAGGTGGACAATCCGACGCCGGTGGAAGGCATGCGTCAGGCCATCAAGCTTTGCCTGGCGCTCGGCTTCAGCGAGGCGGAGGTGCGGACCATGGTCGCAGACAATCCCGCCCGCCTGCTCGGATTGACCGGCTGAGCGCCGGAACTGTGGTCGAAACCATGCAGGTTGTCCTGATCGAAAAGACCGGCGGGCCGGAAGTTCTTCAGATCGCCGAACAGCCGCGTCCGCGGCCAAGGTCGGGAGAGGTTTTGATACGGGTCTTCGCCGCCGGGGTTAATCGTCCCGACGTGCAGCAGCGGCGAGGGCTTTATCCAGCCCCGCCGGAAGCCTCCCCGATCATCGGCCTTGATGTCGCCGGCATGGTCGAAGACGTGGGCGACGGCGTTGACGCGCTCCAGATTGGAGATGCGGTCTGCGCACTGGTCAACGGCGGAGGCTATGCGCAATACTGCGTCGCTCCGGCGGTCCAGTGCATGCCGATTCCGCGTGGTTTCAGCTTTGTCGATGCGGCTTCGCTGCCGGAGGTCTTCTTTACCGCCTGGAACAACTTGATATGGCTTGCCCGGCTCGGAAACGGGGAGACGCTGCTGGTCCACGGCGGGACGAGCGGAGTGGGAATGGCTGGCATCCAGATTGCTCGACACCTGCGCAATGCCACGCTTTTCGCCACGGCTGGCAGCGACGAGAAACGAGCCGTCTGCAGCGCTCTTGGTGCGCGGGCGGCATTGGATTACCGCGGCCGGTGGGACGAGGAAATCCGTGCGCTGACAGGCGGCGAGGGGGTCGATGTGATCCTCGATGGTCAGGCCGGACCTGACACGCAACGCCAGTTGAACCTGCTGAGAAATGACGGTCGTCTGGTTTTCATCGCGAGCCATCAGGGGCCGACCGCGGAAGTGGACATTCGTGCGCTTGTTCGTCGAAGGCTGACGATCACCGGTTCGACGCTGCGGCCAAGGCCTGCTTCCTACAAGGGGCAAATCGCCAGGGAATTGGTCGATCAGGTCTGGCCGTTGCTCGAGAGCGGGCTTATCGTGACCCGTATTCACGAGATCGTCCCGTTCACGCAGGTTCAGGCCGCCCATACCATCCTCGACGAAAACCGGCAGATCGGCAAGGTTGTGCTGGCGGTCGATCCGGCGCTTGCCGAGACCGTTCCTGTGCCCCGCCCCGGATCATGATGCTCCCGAGATTGGTCGGGCGGCAGTGGATGCCGCCGCCGGTCAATCTTCAGCTCTTTGGCAGCGGATAATCCTCTTCGTTCAGAACCCAGCCCGGTTTTGCCGAGAAATCGGCGCGCGGCGGTGCAAAGATATCCACCAGCTGATTGACGCCGGCAGATTCCGCCGTCGTCGTATGGATGGCGGGTGGCGGGATGACGCAGATCGAAGGCGACTCGCAGTAGAGATGTTCGTCTTCACGCCAGATATTCATGTTGGTCGCCCACGGCCAACGCAGATGATGGGTAAAGCTGCCGCTGAGCGCCAGCGAGCATTGTTCGAAGTCATCGTGATGATGTGGCGAGACCTTGTCGCGCTCGCGGGGGCCGATCCGCGGGGTGAGATAGTTGATCATGAAGGTCGTGCAGCGATAGATCCGCCCGAATCGGGAGGGATCTTCGGGCACGTCCAGGGTATACCACTTCAACTTGAGGCCGCCGGGCGGTTCGGGCCAGGCTTCGAACGGTACCACGTTGGGGTGCGGCCCGTTAAAGGCATCGGCGTTGGATGCCGCCTTTGCCAGGTCCTCCGACTTCGGAGTGAATAACCGGACGATCGTGCCGGAGGTCAGCAGTCGGATCGAGCTTGCCCCCGGCGGCACAAAGGCCACGGAATAACCCGGAACGATTGTGCTTCCTTGCGCCGTGGTGATCTCGACCGAGGTCTCCCTGTCCGGGATGATCAACGCATATTCGTCAGGCTGGGTCTCTCTTGAGAAGGTGCCGCCTTCCTTACCGTTGCTATAGACGACGACGAAGTTCTGCCCGCGGCTGATCCAGGTGTCGCCGTTGGCATCGCTGACCTGTGGGTCTTCCCGATAGAAAAGGCCGGCCTGAGAGCCGAAATAGCTGGTATGAGCCACGGCATCCTTATGCGCGGCACTGCCCTGCAGGCTCGACCGCGGGTCGCTTTGGACGTACATCTTTATCTCCCTTGCTTTGGATGGGTTTCAGATCGCCGTTGGAAGCTGTTTTTTCAGCTTCAGGATCTCGCGCGTCTCACCGACCGTGGCGATCGTGCCTCCGAGCTCCTTCACGATTCGCACGGCCTTCTGGACGAGGACCGTGTTGCTCTCGGCCAGCACGCCTTTTTCGAGATAGATGTTGTCCTCCAGGCCGACGCGGACATGTCCACCCGCCAGCCAGGCCTGCGCCAGCATCGGGAACTCGAAGCGCCCTACGCCGAAAGCGGCCCAATGCGATCCCGTCGGGAGAAGCGATTTCATATAGAGAAGGGTTTCCGGTGTCGCGATGGCGCCGTAACGGACGCCGAGCACGATCTGGAAAAGCGCCGGGCCATCGAGCCGCCCCTCCTGCAGGAAATGATTGGCGAGCTGTATGTCTCCCGTATCGAACACTTCAAGTTCGGGGACGACGCCGGCATTTTGAATGATATCGGCCATGATCGCCAGATTGCGCGGCGTGTTGATGACCACCGATGTCCCGGAATACATCGTGTTGAAGTCGAGGCTGCAGATCTCCGGCCGCAATGCGGCGATATGTTCGACGCGAAGTTCCGGCCGCAGCAGGGTCGTCCCCGGCGCGGCAGTCTTCGGGTCGTCTTCGCTCGGGATGAAGCGACCGCCAGGACCTGTGGTGAGGTTGATGATGACGTCATCGTCGGCAGCCCGAAGGCGCTCGACGACCTCCCGGTAGTGGGAAAGCTCCATGCTCGGCCCGCCGTCGGGATGCCTGACGTGGATATGGACAATGGCCGCGCCCGCGCGGGTCGCCTCCAGGCAGGCATTGGCGATTTGTTCCGGCGTGATCGGCAGATAGGGCGTCTGCGAAGGGCTCGTTATGTTGCCGGTAACGGCACAGGTGATGATTGTGGGATCGGCCAAGCGTCGCCTTCCTTGCTAAGTGCGGTCGTCTATCGACCATGAGGGTTCGCGTATTCGCTCGCACCGGAAGCCGCCGATCACAATTCTTATCGGCGGCCGTTTCGCGCCTAGAAACGTACAGGCCGCCGCAGGCGGCGTTCCGCAGCGAGAAACGGTACGGCTATTGGCTTCGTAGTTGCGTCCGCAGCGTATAGGCAGCAGCTATCGAAAAGGCAGGCTCAATGACCAACCAACATCCTCACTTCAGTTCCTTCCGCGATCGTTTGCTGGCGCGAGATCGGATGCTCGGCACGTTCCTCAAGCTTCCGACCACCCAGGTGGTCGAGATCCTGGGGGCGGTTGGCTACGACTTCGTGGTCATCGATCAGGAACATGCGCCGCTTGATCGCGCCATTACGGATATGATGATCTTTGCGGCGAGGGCATCGAATATCGCGCCGATCGTGCGCGTCGGCGACTTCAGCGACGCGAATATCCTCTCCGCACTGGATTGCGGTGCCTCCGGCATCATGGTCCCGCATGTGACGACGGTTGAGAAGGCTCAGGCGATTGCCAGAGCCTGCCGGTATAGAGGCGGCAGCCGCGGGTTTGCGGGGCTCACGCGCGCCAGCGGTTGGGGCGTGGTCGGCGGTGTGCAGCATATGGCGATGCAGGATCGACAGGTGACATGCATTGCGATGATCGAGGATGCCGAAGCAGTCGAACATGCAGGCGATATTGCCAGGGTTGATGGCATCGACGCATTGTTCGTGGGACGTGGGGATCTTACCGCATCATTCGGCGACGATCCCGATGCCGGCGCCAAGGTGGCCAAAATCACCACCACGGTGGCCGCGGCCGCCCGGGAGGCCGGCGTTCCCCTGATGCTATTGCCGAATGGCAAGGCAGATCTTGCCTTTGCCAGGGAGCTCGGCGCGAGCGCGATGTTGGTGTCGAGCGACCATGGCTTCATCCGATCGGCGGCCAGCGCGGCGCTGAAGGACTATTGCGACTAACTGGCTGGCGCCGGCGAAACCGTTATGGATCGCGATCCCGGCACCGGCCGCTTGTGGACGACGGGGCTTTTCGTGGGGGCGTCGACCGGGCAGATTGCCGACGTCCCTGCTTGATCGGGTTCGACCAGCGGGGATGGCTGGACGGATCCGCATTTTCATCAAGCTTTCGATAATGGGCAGGAATCGAAGAGGTCTTGCCGGGAGGGGAAATGACTGCCATCGAAATCCCGGAACTAAAAATTCCGAAAGTCGCGCTCGTCACCGGTGGAAACAGCGGGATCGGTCGGGCGACGGCGGCACGTCTCGCCGGCATGGGCAGCACCGTCATCGTCGGCTACAACAGCCGACGCGAGATGGCGGAGGAGGTCGTGAACGGCCTCCAGGGCAGCGGTCACGTTGCAATTCGTATCGCGATCGACGATCCGGCCTCGGTCACCGAGGCAGCCTCCGCCGTCGGAGAGAAATTCGGCGGCCTCGATGCCCTGGTCAACTGCGGAGGCGCCACCACGCCCGTTGCGGCAAACGATTTCGACGCGTTGACGGATGACATCTTCGATCGAGCGTTGACGGTAAATCTGAGAGGCCCATTTGCCATGATCCGCGCATTTCGGCCCTTGTTGGAACAGGTCGACAGCGCGACGATCGTCAACATCTCTTCCATTGCAGCGCGGACGGGGGTGGGGAGCAGCCTCGCATATCTGGCCGCCAAGGGCGGGCTTGATGCGCTCACCATCGCGCTTGCCAAGGTTCTGGCGCCCAAGATTCGCGTCTTTTCCGTTTCACCTGCCGGCGTGGACACGGATTTCGTTCCCAATCGTTCCCGAGACCAGCTGCAGAAGGTTGCGGAAAGGCTGCCTCTGGCGAGGATCACCACCCCGGATGACGTTGCGCGCGCGGTTATCGCCTGTATCGTCCATCTCACCAGCTCGACCGGCATCATCGTTCCTGTCGACGAGGGGCGCCATCTATAAAGCAAGCATGCAAGTTGCCCGAAACGCCGCGCGCTATTCTGTGACACGCCGCTTCGACCGTCTTCGTCTGGTGAAACATCGTCATTGCCGCGTTGCCAGCCTTCACCAGCTTTGTATTGATCAACCATGTGAGCACGTTTCGATAGTGCGTTGATGATCATGGTCCATTCTCGAGAGATGGACCATGCATCGGTATCTGACGATAGCGTGTCACTTCTTCTGGGGTGAGGAGCTCGGATGAAGCTTAGCCAAGACGTTTTACTGGGACTGTTTTTTACCACCATCGGTGTCGGGTCGGCAGTGATGGCTGCAAGCTATCCGTTCGGGACATCCAGTCGGATGGGGCCGGGTTATTTTCCTGTTATCATATCGAGCCTGCTCGTTCTCACAGGCATTCTGGTTCTGTTCCGATCGCGGCTGACCCTCGTTGCGATACCGGAAATCGGCTGGAAGCCGATCGTCGTGGTTTCCCTCGCGATCCTGATTTTTGGCCTGGTCGTCGAACCGCTCGGTCTGCCGATCGCCGTCTTCCTGCTGACGGTCGTCAGCGCCACGACGAGCGAAAAATTCCGGCTCGACTGGAGAGCCTTCGCAGGGGCGGCTGCTTTTGCCGCGCTCTGTTCGGTCCTTTTTGTGGAACTGCTCGGCCTGCCTGTTCCGATTGTCGGAAACTGGCTGCAGGGCCTTGGCCTATAGACATCGCAGGAGTTTGACATGGATATATTCAACGGACTTCTGCTTGGATTTTCGACGGCGACCACGCCGGAGAACTTCCTTTACTGTTTTTTCGGCGTGTTTCTCGGCACGGCCGTCGGTGTATTGCCTGGCCTCGGTCCTATCGCCACCATTTCGATGCTGCTGCCTTTCACGTTCGGACTGCCGATCGACACGGCGCTGATCATGCTGGCGGGCATCTTTTATGGTTCCCAGTATGGCGGCTCGACCACGGCCATTCTGATGAACATTCCCGGCGAGGCTTCGTCCGTCGTCACGACGCTGGATGGCCATGAAATGGCCAAGCAGGGAAAGGCTGGACGGGCATTGGCGGCGGCAGCGATCGGCAGCTTCTTCGCCGGTACGGTCGGCACGCTCTTCATCGCGATATCGGCACCACTTCTGGCGAGTTTCGCCTTGACGTTCGGGCCTGCGGAATACTTCTCGCTGATCGTGCTCGGCCTTATCACGTCGATGGTGCTGACAAGTGGTTCCCTGCTCACGGCCTTCGGCATGGCGTTGTTCGGCGTTCTTCTCGGCATGATCGGAACCGACGTCAATTCCGGCGCCGCACGCTATACATTCGATTCCGCCAACCTCCTGGACGGGCTGGATTTCGTCGTCGTCGCCACCGGCATATTCGGTCTGGGCGATGTTCTTGCAAATCTGGAGAACGAGCGGAACCGGGTCGCCAGCGTGGCGACGGTCAGCAGCCTGTTTCCGACTGCCGACGATTGGCGCCGAATGTCCGCGCCGATCCTGCGCGGCACCGGCATCGGTGTATTGGTCGGCGTGTTGCCGGGTGCAGGGGTATTGCTCGCCTCGTTTTCAGCCTATGCGCTGGAGAAGAAGATTTCCCGGCATCCCGAGCAATTCGGCAAGGGAGCGATCGAAGGCGTCGCGGCACCCGAGGCCGCCAACAATGCCGCGGCGCAAACCTGTTTCATCCCGATGCTGACGCTCGGCCTTCCCGGAACCGCGACCATGGCGCTGATGATCGGTGCACTGGTGGTTCAGGGTGTCCAGCCGGGGCCTGAAATCCTGACGCAACAGCCAGCCCTGTTCTGGGGCCTTGTCGTCTCCATGTGGCTCGGTAACCTCATGCTGCTGTTTCTCAATCTTCCGCTTGTCGGCATGTGGGCGAAGCTGATCTCGGTGCCCTATCATTTCCTGTTCCCGGTGATTTGCGTCTTCATCGCGATCGGCGTCTACAGCATCAACAACAACGTTTTCGATGTTTACATGATGGCTCTGTTCGGCGTGCTCGGATACTTCTTCAAGAAAGTCGGGGCAGAACCTGCGCCTCTCATTCTCGCCATGATCCTCGGCCCGATGGCCGAAGAATATCTGCGACGGGCGCTCCTGATCTCCCATGGCGACCCGACGGTCTTTTTCACGAGCCCGCTCAGTCTCGGCACGCTGATCGTTGCCTTCCTGCTCCTCCTGTCGATTGTATCGCCGCGCTTCCGCAAGGTGCGCGAGGAGGGGCTGCAGGAGGCCGACTGACGGCAACAAATGAAGCGTCCGGCTGACTTCTGCCGCGAGCGCCTGACACTGACCGAACCAATGGATCCACCTTCAGGGGGTTAATATGCAGCTGGACGATGACAAGCGCCTTCGAGCTCTTCTTGATCGTGAAGAACTATTCGACCTTGTGCGCCGCGAGCGATTTGCCCGTGACCAACGTCGTTTCGACACCATGAGCGCATGTTTCCACAAGGACGCTTACATTCGCACAAGCTGGTATGATGCCCGCGGCGGAGAGGCCTATGTGGAGGCGACCCGCAAATGGATGGGCGCGACCGGCAACAGCAAGCACTGGGTGTTTCCAGCTTTCGCGCAGGTCAACGGTGATCGAGCAACCGTTGAAAGTCCGGCGATGATTTTCAACCGCGCTCGTCCCGACGACATCGAAGTCGACGTTCACGTCTTCTGCCGCTTTTTTTCTCGGGCGGTCCGGGAAACGGGGACGTGGAAGCTGATGAGTTTCGAGGTGCTTTTCGAGAGGGACATCATGAAACCGGTCAATCCGTCGGATGTGCTGCCTGTCGACTGGTCGCTTCTGGCGACGATGCGGCCGTCCTACAAGTTCCTCACCTATATCCAGCACAAGCGGGGTGTGACGGTCAGTCCTGACCTTTTGGGGGATGATCGGCCCGACGAGCTCAGCGCTTTCCACGCCGGCGAAGAACGCTGGCTTGCCGGCCATGAATGACGGCCGGCGCAGGTAGACCATGCCGGCCGTTCCAAAGGGCGGAACGGCGATAGTCAGCAGTTCGCCCTGAACAGCAGACAGGGTAGGGCTTTAGCCAAGGAACTCGATTCAACGAGTGGGAGGAGGAACAGAATGAACAGACGAGAATTCATCGTGCTCGGAGGATCAGCTGTCGCGCTGGCTTCAGGCAGAATAGCAATTGCCGCCAACTGGCCAAGCAAGTCGGTGGTGGTGATCTCGGCTTACCCTCCGGGCGGCACGAGCGACATTATCGCCCGCCTCGTGGCAGACCTGCTGACGACGAAATTCGGCCAGCAGTTCGTTATCGAAAACCTGGCCGGCGCGGCCGGTGCACTCGCAGGCGGAAAGCTCGCCCGCTCGGCGCCGGACGGCTACACGATCCTCATCAGCGGCAGTGCACCGATCGCGGCCAACAAGGTGGTGCAGACCAATCTCGCCTATGATCCTCAGGTCGACTTCACGCCCATCACCGTGGTTGCAGAAAGCCCGGCACTGCTGACCGCAAGCGCCAAGGCGCCGGCGAAATCGCTTCAGGAATTGATCGCCTACGCGAAAGCCAATCCCGGAAAGATAAATATCGGAAACCCGGGCGCCGGAACGAAAGGTCATATCTGTGCTGCCATCATCAGCCTGCAGACCGGCATTGAAATAAACCACATCCCCTACAAGGGCTCGCCGCCCCTGCTCGCCGATCTGCTCGGCGGGCATATCGATTTCGCTCTCGACGCGCCGTCCAATTACCTGCCGCATATCAAGGACGGGAAAATCCACGGCGTTGCCGTGACGTCAGCACAGCGCATCGGCGAATTGCCAAATGTAAAGACGGTCGCGGAACAGGGGCTCAAGGACTATAATCAAACCCTTTGGTTCGGCGCGGTCGGCCCGAAGGGAATGTCTCCCGAGATCGTCAGTGCCATCCATAAGGCCATCAAGGAGTGGAGCGACACGCCCGCCGCAAAAGCCAAGCTGGCGTCGCTTGGTCTAACGGCCGTGGTCAATACGCCAGACGAAATGCGCGGTTCGATCGAGCGCGAGATTGAATCCCTCAAACCCTTGGTCAAGGCGGGCCTCGTCCAGCCGAGCTGATTTCGATCTGAAGGCGGGCGGCAAAGCGATTGCCGGGTGCTGAAGTTCAACGCCCGGCATTTTTTAGAGAGCAGGCCGGGCGGTCCCGCCGCTACGATCCTCAGCTACCGGACATCTCGTTAGGCAGGCAAAGAAGAGACTGCATTGCATGAGCAAGCCTTTTACTCTGACCGTCAACGGTCGGGAATACGACCTGGATGTTCCTCCCACTATGCCTCTACTGGACGTGCTGCGTAATCATCTGGGGCTGAAGGGCAGCCGATATGGCTGCGGGCTTGAGCAATGCGGGGCGTGCATGGTGCTGATCGATGGTTCTGCAGAATATTCTTGCAGTCGCGAGGTCGGTACGCTTGGCGGTCGCAGCATCACCACCGTGGAAGGTTTGGGCTCGGCCGAAGCGCTGCATCCGCTTCAGCAGGCTTTTCTCGAAGAGCAGGCAGGACAGTGCGGATATTGCCTGTCGGGCATTCTCATTGCAGCGAAAGCCTTTCTGGATCGCAATCCGGACCCCACGCGCGCTGAAGTCGCTGCGGCGCTCGATGCAAACCTCTGTCGCTGCGGATCGCATCCCCGCATCCTGCGCGCTGTGCTCAAGGCAGCCGCCGCATTGCGCCATGAGGTGGTTTGATGGCGGGGCTTGTCCACAGTCTGAAGGACAACCCGCGTCTGGACCGCTGGCTTCGCTTCCTCGGCGACCGCACGGTACGGATCGGCACCGGCAAGGTCGAGCTCGGGCAGGGGGTTCTGACCGCGCTTGCCCAGATCGCCGCGGAGGAACTGGATTTGGGCATCGGCCAGATCAGCATGATGTCCGGCAACAGCGTGGAGGGGCCGGGGGAAGGTTATACCGCCTCCAGCTGGTCGATCGAGCATTCTGGCGCTGCAATTCGCCTCGTCGCAGCGGAAGTCCGCGCGCTTGCCTTGATGCATGCTGCCCTGCGTCTGAACGCCTCGCCGGATGAACTCACCATCGTCGAAGGTGTCTTTTTCAGAAACGGTATTCCGAGCGGGATCGACTATTGGGCGATCGCGGGCGAGCTCGATCTTTCTGCCGAGGCGACAGGCATGGTTTCGCCGAAGCCTGCGGATGCTTACCGTCTCGTCGGCACTTCCGTTTCGCGGCTCGATCTTCCTGCAAAGCTGACCGGATCGGGCTTCATCCAGGACATGACGCTGCCCGGCATGCTGCATGCCCGCACCCTGCGCCAGCCTGGCCGCGGTGCTGCGCTGGCCCTGCTCGACGAGGCGGCCGTGCGGCGCAAGGCCGCCGCCGATATCAACGTCATCCGCATCGATAACTTCCTGGCGTTTGTGGGGATCGACGAGACCGCCGTTCGCGCTGCGGCCGTCGCTGCGGCGGAATATTCCGTCTGGACCAATGCTCGAGCGCTTCATCCCGAACAGGCCAAGGCCGAATGGGTGGCCGCACAGCCTTCTATTGACCGGCTGATCGGCGATCCTCTTGCTGGCTCCATACCCGATCGCGTGTCGGCCACCTTTTCCCGCCCCTTTCTGTCTCACGGCTCCTTAGCCCCGTCCTGCGCCGTCGCAGTTTACCGCGACGGCATGCTGACCGTCTGGTCGCACGGCCAGGGCATGCATCCGTTGCGGGAAAACATTGCAAAAACAGTGGGCCTGCCCCTCGAAAATGTCGCATGCCACCACGTGCAAGGCGCTGGTTGTTATGGCCATAACGGCGCCGATGATGCCGCGTTGGATGCCGCTCTTGTGGCATTGGCACTTCCAGGCAAACCGATCCGGCTGATGTGGCGGCGGGAAGAGGAATTTGGCTACGAACCGCTCTCCTCCGCAATGATCGTGACCGTTCACGCGGCACTCGACGCCGCCGGGCGCCCCGCCGATTGGACGACCGAGATATGGAGCGCCACCCACGGCCAGCGCCCCGGGGTTGGGGGCGCCTATCTGCTGGCCGCCGAGGCGATGAAGGAGCCACCGCCCGAACGCAAGCCCTTCGACATTCCGCTCGAGCGGGGAGGAGGTGCGGTGCGTAACGGAATTCCGCTCTACGACATGGCGGCCAAGCGGATCAGCTACCACCTGATCCACGACGTGCCGGTGCGCACCTCGTCGTTGCGCGGGCTCGGGGCGACTTTGAATGTCTTTGCCATCGAAGCTCTGATCGACGAACTTGCCGCCCGGGCCGGCGAGGATCCGGTGAGATACCGCCTTTCCACCCTTTCCGACCCGCGTGCCCGCAGAACCCTTGAAAGGGCCGCGGCGATGGCCGGCTGGTCATCACGTGACGCTGGCGGTGCCGGGAAGGGCTTGGGTATCGGTCTCGCCCGCTATAAGAACGCGTCGGCCTATGCCGCGGTCGTCGCAGCCGTCGAGGTCGACGAGGCGGTGCGCGTGACCGATATCTGGTGCGCCGTGGATGCGGGGCTGGTCATCAATCCCGACGGCGTCGTCAACCAGGTCGAAGGCAATATCGTTCAGGCCATCAGCTGGACCCTGATCGAAGAGGTGGGCTTCGGTCCGCAAGGGATCTCGACCGTCGATTGGCATAGCTATCCTGTCATTCGGTTTTCGGACATACCGGAAATTCGCGTTGAGCTTATCGGAGCGGACCAGCATGAGGCGCTTGGAGTAGGCGAATGCGCCGGTGGGCCGACCGCCGCGGCCATTGGCAATGCCGTCGCTCATGCGTTGGGCATGCGCATCCACGACATGCCGATGACACGGGAACGGATCATGACCGCCGCTTTGAGAGCTTAGGTATCTGATCGGCGGCTTGGAAAACAATAGGGAGGAACGGGATATGGAGAATGTTGAGCTGCTTTCAGGCGGGCTCTCGGCTCTGAAGGGTGAAACGGTTCTTTTCTATAGTCCGGGAGCCTGTTCGCTTGCTCCCCATATCGCTCTCGAGGAGACCGGCCGGCCATTTCGACCGATCGAGACGTTGCTGCGGAAACAACAGCATCTCGCTCCGTATTACCTGGCGATCAATCCCCGGGGGAAAGTTCCATCCCTTGTGACGCCGGATGGGCAGGTGATCACGGAAAACTCCGCGATATTGGCCTATATCGGCCTCATCAATCCCGAACTCCGCATGTTTCCGACAGATGTTGTCGAGCAGATGCAATGTATCGCGCAGATGGCGTGGTTTTCGAACACGCCCCATATATCTCAGAAAGCCAAATTCCGGCCCTATCAGTTCGCGGATGAGGAAGAGGTTCACGACGCTATTCGGACGAAGGCTGCGGCGAGATACTGGGAGAGCATGGTAGAAATCGACAGGTTGATTGCCGATCACCATTGGATCATGGGCGAACAATATACGGTCGCGGACCCCTATGCGCTCGTCTTTTATGGCTGGGGCACGAGCAACGGCTTGCCGATGGAGACGCTTGGGCATTTCACCCGGCACAAAAACCAGATGCTCGAAAGAACAGCCGTGCGAACCGTGCTGGAGCGCGAGATGAATCCTCATTTTAAAACCGCTATCTCGACCAATGCCTAACCAAAGCCGAGCGAGAGGCGGTTCAACACATCATACTGGAGCTCAGCGCAGCCATGAAATGGCGGCGCTCCTGCCGATGTCGGCGCCTGCTTCGGGAAAGGGCAGGCCGTACCGCTCGCGGACGGTTTTTTCCTCGTACCGGGTACGATAGACGCCGCGATCCTGCAGGATCGGTACCACCTTATCGACAAATTCCTCGATATCGTCCGGCGCGCGGGGTGGCTGCAGCGTATAGCCGTCGACGGTTCCGTCCGCCCAGAGATCGATGATCCCGTCGGCCACCTCCTCGGGCGTGCCGAGCAGGAGGCGGTGGTGCCCTTCCGAACGTCGCACGGCCTCTCTCGCCGTCAGCTTCTCGTGGGTGAGCAGATCGACAAGCCCAAGCCCCATGCCAACCGCCTGCAGGCGGTTTGGATCGGGGATGAAACGCTCCGCATCCAGAACCGCATCCGCATCGAAACCGTCAGGATCAATGCCGTTCTCCTTGACGAAGCGGGCGATCAGGCCGTCTTCCGAGCCGGCGCCGCTGAAGAGTTCGTGTTTGCGTAGCGCTTCCTCGCGGGTCTCGCCGAGAATGACGACGAGGCCGGGCACGATGCGAATGCCCAAGGGATCTCGGCCAAATGAAATGGCGCGGTCCCTGACCTTCTTGCCGAAGGCTTGGCCGGCGGGACGCGAGAGGATGTTGCAGTAGATGATCTCTCCATGGCGCGCGGCAAGGTCGATGCCGCCTTCAGACGCGCCTGCCTGGGCGATGACCGGGTGGCCTTGCGGCCCGCGCGGAACGTTGAGCGGGCCCTTGACGGTAAAATAGCTGCCCTGGTGATCGATCGTATGGGCGCTGGTCGCATCCCAGAAACGGTCGTCCGGCACGTCGCCTTCGCGGGAGGGGTCCCAGCTGGCCCAGAGCTTCTTTGCGACATCGAGGAATTCGGAGGCCTTGGCATAACGTTGGTTGCGCGGCGGCAGCGGCTCCGAACCAAAATTGGCGGCGACGTTCGGATTGAAGGAAGAGACGATATTGATGATCAGTCTGCCGCCCGAGATGATGTCCGTCGACTGGGTGCGGCGTGCGAGATTATAGGGCGAATTGTAGGTCGAGGACATGGTCGCCACGAAACCGATATCCGGCACCTGGGCGGCAAGCGCAGTGCAGAGAATCAGCGGATCGATCGTGTGGAAGGGGCGGCCATTCGGATCGGTCATCAGCGCCGGATGGTCGGAGAAGAACACCGCGTCGAACAGGCCTTTGTGAGCAAGCTCCGTCAGGCGCCGGTAATAGTCGGGATCGGTGATCTCGTGCCGGTTGCCCGTCCGGTATTTCCAGGCATTGCCGAGATAACCGGTCGTGTTGATGCCGACATTGAGGTTGAGCTTGCGCTGGGTGTTGGCCATGGGTCTGGGTATCCTGGTTGGGCGGGCCGTCAGTAGGCGGCAGTGAAGCGCCGGCGGACGAACTGGCCCCTGTCGAGTTCGTCGAGGATGGCGATAGCGAAGTCGGCCTCCGAGATGCGGCTTTCGCCGGCTTCATCGCGCAGCAGACGGTCTTCGCCCAGTCGGAATTTGCCGGCGCGTTCGCCAGCCTTGATCGAAAGCGGCGGCGAGACATAGGTCCAGTCGAGATCGTGGTCACCGCGCCTGAGGCTCCTCAGAATCTCGCGATTGCGCAGCGTATGAGCCTTGTGTTCGGCCGGGTAGAAATCGCTGTCGACCACATCGACACCCGGACTCGCCTCCAGACTGCCGACGCCGCCGACGATGATAAGGCGGCGGACGCCTGCTTGTTTGACCCCCGCAAACAACGCCTCATGCGCGTTGCTGATGAGTTCGGCCGCGTCATCGGCGGAGTGGTGGCGCAGGCCGGGACTATAGGCGCTGATCACTGCATCGTGGCCGGCGGCGATCTTTGCGACATCGCCGGCATCGGCGATGTCGGCTTTAAGGACTGTCAGGCGTTCGGCGGGATCGAGATCCGCCGAACGGGTAACGGCTGTGACGCGATGTCCGCGGGATAACGCCTCCTTGCGGATATTGCTGCCGATGTTTCCGGAGGCGCCGAAGACGACGATGGACATGAGATTATTTCCTTGAAGCTATTGGGGAGCGGCCACGGCCGAAAGCGGCCGGCCGGCACCGACATTGCGCAACATTGCCGAAAGAGAGGAGCGCACGGCCTCGTAGCCGTGTTCGCGCATGGCATTTTCATAATCGTGGACGGCAGCCGCCTGGGGTTTGCCGTGGCGGCGGGCGGCGACGATCTGAGGCACGAGAAGGCCGGTATCGTAGAGCGCGGTATTGCCGCCCAGGGCGCGAAAATAGGTCATGGCGTGGATGGCGTCGCCAAGCAGGGTGACCGGTCCCGTCTGCCAAATCGCGCCGGGCGTCGAACTTTTCACCTTGAGGAATGCGACCGTCGAGGGATCGGTATGCCGGATAAGCTTCAGGATGCGCTCGTCCCAATGCGCGACACGCGCGAGAAGCGCCTCGAGCAATGCAGCGCCATCCAGCTTTTCCAAGGCTTCGTCCGGTCCGAGCTCGCCGGTGTCGTAGGCCGTGTTCCACCAGGCATAGCTGGTGGTGTTATTGAAGTGAAACCCGGGAATACCCCGATGGCTTGGGTCCTCGGTGCCAATCAGGCCATGACGCGCGTAGGCAGCCGGATCGACCCGGTGGCTGGTGATCATCAGCGTGTGGCCGCCGCGCGGGCGGATATGGGTGTTGAAGTCGGTGAGCAACGGCGAGATGCCATGGCGCTCGGCGTCCTTGAGCGTGATCTTGCCGGCCAACCGGCGCACGCCGGTGTCGATGCTGGTGAGATCAGGCAGGAGCTGGCGTCGCACCGGCGATCCTGTCCCGTCAGCACCGACAAGCAGGTTGGCGCGCACTGCCGAGCCGTCGGCAAAATGAGCGATCACCGTGCCATCCGGCTGAAGCGCGTATCGTTCAAAACGTTTGCCGGTCTGAAAGATGTCGTCGAGGCCGGAAAGCAGGATCTGTCGCAGCGTGATGCGGCTTACGGATTTTTCGATATGCGTGTCTTCCGGCTCTGCGCTGCCACGGCCCGTGTCGTCCAGCCGGTTAAACTGCTCGTCGAGTACGAGATTTTCCGTTGGCGCAAGGCCGAGCGTATCGAGAAAGGTTTCGTAGAGATGCGGCGGCAGGTTGGCCTGAAGCGCATCGATGCCACGCTGGCGGATGCGCATGCGAAAACCCTGCACATAGTCGGCGCGGACCGGATCGCGCTCGAAGACGGCGGTGTCGATGCCGTTTTTCTTGAGGCCCTGGGCCAGCGCGAGGCCTCCAGGGCCGCCGCCGATAATGGCGATGTCGACGAAGGGAATACTCATGGGTTCTATCCAACCAGGGCCGCTTCGGCGGCGAGATAATCTGACACGAAGGCTTCGACGCTCCGCGGTGGCCGCCCCAGGATCGAGGCGACGATATCCGTCGTAACGGCCGCGCGGCCGGCGGCGATGAGGGTGGCGAATTGTGCAACGGCCCGATGTTCAAAATCGGTATCCGAAGGGCCGATGGCAGGCCGCTTCTCGATCGCCGCGACCCGTCGCCCAAGCGCTGTCGCGATGAGGCTTGCGATCTGCCGCGGCGTCTTCACGTCAGGACCGGTCAGGTTGAGCGTGGCGGCGTCGGCGATACGGTCGGCGAGAAGAAGATGGACGGCGACATCGGCTATGTCACGGGCATCGATGTACCCGACGCCGGCATCAAGGTTCGCAGCGGTGACGGGATTGCCGACCAGGACGTGCTTGATTGTGTTGGCAAGCGACACCTGCATCCAGGCATTCGGACGAAGGAATATCGAGTCGATCGGCAGGCGGCGGAGGTGTTGCTCGACGGCTGCGTGGGCGTCACCGGAAATCGAGACGCCGGGCGGATCGATCGTCCAGTCCGAACCGGAAATCTTGACGATGCGCTGCACGCCCGCGGCCTCGGCGGCGTTGGCGACGGCAATCTGGTCCGCTGCCAGCCTTTCACTGATCGGTGACAGGAGGAGAAGCCGCCCGACGCCCCGGATGGCGGCATCGAGCGAGTAGCGGTCGGCAAATTCGCCGGCGGCGATCTGGACGGTGGTGCCGAACAGGTTGCGTGCCGTTTCCGGCCGGCGGGTGAGGATCCGGACCGGCCGGTTCTGCGCAACGAGCCGTTCGACGATAAGCTGGCCCAGCCTGCCGGTCGCGCCGGTGACGAGGATCCGGCTCATGCGGCGGCCCTCCGGCTTGCAGCTTCCAATGGCCTGCTGTCGATCCAGGCCGAAACATTGAAATCGGCGGGAATGAAGCCCCATTCGAGCAGGAAACTCTTGAAATGGTCGAAGGCGGCGATCTGGTCTGCGTCCAGCGAGAGCGTCAAATGCTTGTGCACATGGGAGCCATTTGCCGCCCAGATCGCATCTTCGCCAACGCCGATCTCATTGGCGATCAGGCGTACGGCATTGTCGGGATTGGCTTCAGCCCACGCCGCCACCCTGCCGATGGTTTGGACCAGGTCGGTAACGAGGTCGAAATGCTCGTCGAGGAAGCGCGCATCGACCGTCAGGGGCCGCGGCGTGCCATTGTTGATGCGGATCTTTGCGTCCGGATGGAAGCCGAATTCCGAGACGACGACCGCGCCGATCTGGTTGGCGAGCACGACGCCTTCCGCACCCTTGACGAAAAAGGCGTCGATATCGCCGCGGGCAAGGGCCAGGAGCTCGTCGCCATAAGGGTAACGGCGCTTCAGGCCGAGAAAGGCGGCGTTGCCCCGCTCGATCAGGTTGGCCTCGGTGCTGTCGAGATAGACGAGTTCGACGTCATCGTGCGTCAGGTTATCGAGTGAAAGTGCGGAAACGATCCCTTTCAGCGCCGTGGCGCGCTGGAAATCGACGATTTTCTCGCCCGGCTTGCGCGGCACGCCGAGGCGACGGCCCTTCAACTCGGCGCCGGTCTTTATGCCGGATGAGGGGAGCGCGATGATCGCCTGGAACTCGTCGGTGCTGGTGATGCCGATGACGCGGGTCTCGCGTCCGCCGGAGCGCGCCCAGATTGGCGGGATGTTGCCTCCCTGCCGGAAAGAGTAGTCGAGCGCATGGGTGAAATGGCTCTGGCGAACGACGGGGTCCTTGCTGTCGCGGATCGAGCGGACCACGACCGCGGAGGATTCGAACTGTCGGTCGATCCAGCCGAGCTGGTGGGCGATGGAGAGGGGCGTCGGCGCCGGGCAGCGCGTGTACCAGACGGAGGAGAGAGAAGGCATGATGGCTCCTAACCGCGGCCGACGACGGCGAGGCGGGGTTGCGGGTGAGGGCGCACGGGCACCGGTTCGAGCACGGCCGCGGGTGAAGAGGCATGCCGGCCGAGCGCGGCCCTGGCGAGCATGGTGCGGATAAGGTTGTTCTGGGGCGCATGTGCCTTGCCGGACAGTGCATCCCGGTGATGTCGTTCGAGTGGGTTGTCGCGGCTGATGCCGGGATTGCCGCCGAGTTCCAGTGCCAGCGTGGTGACGGCGACGGCGTTTTCCATGACGGTATGCTTGACCGCAGCCGCATCCGCACCGAACGGCCGCCCTGCATCGAAATCCTCGGCGATCGAGCGGAGCAGGCGGCGGTTCACCGTCAGCCAGACCTCGATCTGGCCGAGGCCGTCCTGAATTCGGGGTACTGTCGAGAGGGGAGCGCCAAGGCTTGCCGGCGCCCTTGATGTGGTGAATTCGATCAGCCAGTCGCGGGCGCCTCGGGCGGCGCCGTCATAGATCGCCGGGACGAGGCTGAAATACCAGGCGCCCAGGCGTTCGTCGCGTTTGATGCCCTCACTGGCCGGCGCGATGTCGAGTACGTCCTCCAGCGGGATCGCGACATCGTCGAGGATCAGGTCGTCGCTGTTGGTGGCGCGCATGCCGGTGGCGTTCCAGGTCTTTTCCACGCGGATGCCATCGGCGCTGGTGGGCACCAGGAATGAACCGAGGCGCGGCTCCGGCTCGTCGGTAATGGCGAGCACGGAGATCCAGCGCAGAAGTGGAATGCCGGTCGCATAGGTCTTGTGGCCAGTGATCCGCCATTCATTGCCGATCCTGCGGGCCACGGTTTCCGGCGGCGTGCCATGCGAAGGCGAGCCGACGCGCGGCTCCACCTGCGCGGCGTTGATCAACGCGACGCCTTCACGATTGGCCTTCGTGACCCGCTCGACCAGATGCTTCGGCCACTTGCCCGACGCGCGGATCGAATAGTGCTGGTTATAATGCATGGACAGCACCAGCGCGGTGGAAGGCTCGCCGCGGGCGATGGCGGAAACGACCGCAAGCGCTTCGGTCAGCCCTCCGCCGAGGCCGCCATGTTCGACCGCTGTCACGAGGCCAAGAAGGCCGGCTTCGTGAAGGGCATCGAAATTGGCGAAAGGAAATTCGCCCGTCTCGTCATAATGCCGCGCGGTAAGCGCGAAGCGTTTCCCCAGTTCCTCGGCTTTGGCAATCAGCGGTGCGAAATCGATCGAAGCGGTCATGAAGTTCTCCGATCAGGCGACAGCACGGGTGTCGAGCAGTGCCCAGGGACGATGATCGACCCAGGCGTCGATATCGAAATTGGAGGCGAGGAAGCCCCATTCGTGCAGAAAATCCTTGTAGTGGCCGATCGCTTCCACCAGGTCAGGCTCGAGCCCGATACCGAGATGCTTGTGGAGGTCCGGTCCGTTGGCGGAGGCGACGACCTCTTCCGACGCGCCCACCTCGCGGGCAACGAAGCGGCGGACGTCGTCTGGATGGCTTTCCGCCCAGGCGCTGGCGCGCTTTAAGGTTTCGATGAGCTTCGCCACGAGATCCGGCCGATCCTCGGCAAACCGCTCATCAACGGTGAGGATGCGCGGCGAGCCGGAATTGATGCGGATTTTCGGGTCGGGGTGGAAGCCGAATTCGGCGACCGTGTGGGTTGCGAAGAGATTGGCGACACTGATGCCGGGCGTGCCTTTCACGTAGATCGCATCCACCTCGCCGCGAAGCAGGGCGGCGATTTCCGGCCCGTAGGCCTGCCGGTTGCGCAGGCCGTAAAGCTGCGGCCCGTCGCGATTGTCGAGCACCGAGTCGGGAAGCGCAATATCGACGATCTCCACGTCCTTGTGGGTCAGGCCCTCCAGCGAGAGTGCGGAGACCAGGCCTTTCAGCGCAGTGGCGGCCATGAAATCGACGATGCCGGGCGGGCGACGGGCGATGCCGAAACGGCGGCCGACGAGATCCCTCGTCGCTCTGATTCCGGTGCCGGGCAGGGTAATGATCGCCTGGAACTCGTCTGTCCAGGTAATGCCGACGAGGCGCGTCGGATTGCCCTCCGAGCGAGCTCGGATCGGCGGGACATTGCCGCCGTGACGGAAGGAATAGTCGAGGTGATGATTGAAATGGCTGGACCGGATGTTCCGGTCCTTGCTGTCGATGATCGAGTTGAGGGTGATTCCCTCCCTGGCGAAAGTTTCGTCCAGCAGACCGAGCTGGGTCGCGAGACCCACCGGAGTGGGCACCGGGCAGCGCGTGTACCAGATTTGAGAAATGGCGTTGCGAATGGTCATCGTATCCTCCTATGCCTCGTCCGCGTCTTCAGGCCTGCGGAAGCCTTTTTCTTCCAATCGCCGCAAACGAGTGCGTTCTTGCCTCTCGCTCGCGAAAAGTGGGAGATAATTGCGTTTATCAGCCAAAAATGAGTATCATCTAAAACTTAGTTTCTAAAAATGATTGATCTCAGGTTTTATTTTGCGCAAACAGATTTGACAAAGCCTATAGAATTAGTCAACTATCAAAATTACCGGATACCAAAATCGGTGTTTCTGGAAGCTTTGAGCTGCTCTGTGCAGCTACCTTGAACCTGAGAGGCGGAGCACGATGCCGGCGCTGCTGAGAATTGGACGAACACTGCGACGCACGCTGCTGCAGGCGATCCCGACCGTGCTTGGGATCGTCATCCTGAATTTCTTTCTGCTGCAGCTGGCGCCCGGTGACGCGGCCGACGTGATGGCCGGCGAGGCGGGCTCGGCGACCGCGGAAAGCATGGCGGCACTGCGCTCGCGCTTCGGCCTCGACAATCCCGTCCTCGTGCAGCTCGGGCATTATCTCAACAATCTCGCGCATTTCAGCCTTGGGTTTTCGCCGCGCTACGGCATGCCGGTCGCCGACCTGATCGCCCAGCGCCTGCCGGGCACGCTGACCTTGATGGCGCTCGCGCTGACCATCGCCATCTTGCTCGGCGTCGTCCTCGGTTCGCTGATGGCAACCTTCGCCGGCCGTATTCCGGACCGCTTGCTGTCGATCTTTTCGCTGCTTTTCTATTCGATCCCGAGCTTCTGGATCGGCCTGATGCTGATCGTTTTCTTCTCCGTGAAGCTCGGCTGGTTGCCGAGCGGCGGCGCCGGGACGATCGGATCGCGGCTGACCGGTCTGCCGGCAATTCTCGACAAGGCGCGCTACATGGTGCTGCCGGCGACGTCGCTCGCGCTGTTCTACGTGGCGATCTATGCCCGCCTGACGCGCGCCTCGATGCTGGAGGTCAAGAACCAGGATTTCGTGCGCACCGCCTATGCCAAGGGGCTGACGCCTTTCGGCGTCACCGCTCGGCATATCTTGCGCAATGCGCTGATCCCGATCACCACCATGGCCGGGATGCATATCGGCGGCATGCTTGGCGGCGCGGTGGTCGTCGAGACGGTTTATAGCTGGCCGGGACTCGGCCGGCTCGCCTTCGAGGCGGTTATGGGCCGCGACTTCACGGTGCTGCTCGGTATCCTGCTTTTGTCTTCGCTTCTCGTCATCATCGCCAATGCCGCCGTGGATATTATCCACGCCTGGCTCGACCCCCGTATTGGAGCCCGCTGATGTCCACGACCGATGTCGGAAACTTCCGCAGCCTTGCGGCCGGACGCGAGGCGACTGCCGAGCCGGAAGCGGCTGCCGCGGGTGCTGCGGTGAACGGGCCGGCGTGGTCCAACATGAAAGCACCCGATGCCCGCTCGCAGCAGAGCGCGGCGGTCGCGGTGACCAACGGACGGCGGGCGCTGAAGGTCTTTCTGTCGAACCCGAACGCGCTGTTCGGCACGGGTTTCCTTGTTTTCGTCATCCTCGTCGCTCTCGCAGCGCCGATCCTCTATCCGGACGATCCCTTGTCCATGGTGGGTCGCCCGTTCCTGTGGCCGGGGCAGAACTCCGCCTATCCCCTCGGCACGGATTCGCTCGGCCGCGACGTGCTTGCCGGTATCCTGCATGGCTCGCGCATTTCACTGTTCGTCGGGCTCATGGCAACGGCGCTGGGGCTGACGTTCGGCGTCCTGGTTGGCTCGACGGCGGGTTATTTCGGCGGCTGGATTGACGATCTGCTGGTTAGGCTTGTCGAAATCTTCCAGACGCTGCCGAGCTTCGTGCTGCTGGTCGTGCTGGTGGCGATCGCGCAGCCCTCGGCGACGACGGTGACACTTGCGATTGCCGTCATCTCGTGGCCGACGGTCGCCCGGTTGACCCGCGCCGAGTTCCGCGCCATCCGCGAGAAGGATTTCGTCATGGCGGCCCGCAGCCTCGGCTACGGCCATGCCCGCATCATCTTCCGGGAGATCCTGCCAAACGCGCTGCCGCCGATCATCGTCACCTCGTCGGTCATGGTGGCGACGGCAATTCTCATGGAATCGGCGCTTTCCTTCATGGGACTTGGCGATCCGAACGTGGTGAGCTGGGGTTCCATGATCGGTACCGGTCGCGAGCTCGTCCGCACCGCATGGTATCTGACCGCGCTGCCGGGGCTGGCAATCGTGTTCACCGTCCTCGCCCTCAATCTCATCGGCGACGGCTTGAACGACGCACTCAATCCCCGTTTCTCGCAGGATCGTTGAGACCATGGCCCCACTGCTTCAAGTCGACAATCTGACCATCCGCTTTCCCCGTGCAGAACCGGTCCGCAATCTGTCATTCGAAATCGAACAGGGGGAGACGCTGGCGATCGTCGGCGAATCCGGCTCTGGCAAATCGCTGACGGCATTGGCGCTGATGCAGCTTCTTCCACGCGCCGCAAAGATCGCCAATGGCCGCATTACGTTCGGCGGGCGCGACCTCACCAAGCTCGATGCACGCCAGATGCGGCATCTGCGTGGCCGTGAGATCGCCATGATCTTCCAGGAGCCTATGACCAGCCTCAATCCGGTCATGACCATCGGCCGGCAGATCGGCGAGGTGCTGAAGGTGCACGAAAAACTGTCGGGCAAGGCGGCGCGCGCACGGGCGATCGAGCTCTTGAGGCTGGTGCGCATTCCGGCGCCCGAAAAGCGTGTCGACGATTATCCGCACCAACTCTCCGGCGGCATGCGCCAGCGTGTGATGATCGCGATCGCGGTTGCCTGCAAACCGAAACTCCTGATCGCCGACGAACCGACCACGGCGCTCGACGTGACCATCCAGGCCCAGGTTCTCGACCTGCTCGACACGTTGAGGCGAGAGCTGCGGATGGCCGTCGTGCTGATCACCCACGACCTCGGCGTGGTAGCGCAATGGGCCGACAAGGTGGTCGTCATGTATGCCGGTCGCAAGGTGGAGCAGGCGCTGCCGGGCGATCTTTTCAACGATCCGCTGCATCCCTATACGCGCGGCCTGCTCGCCGCCTCGCCTCGATTGAAGCACGATTTTCATTATCGCGACGGTGCGCTCACCGAAATTCCCGGCTCGATCGTCTCAGCGGTCGGCGAAGCGGGCTGTCCGTTCCGGCCACGATGCAATCAGGCGCGCGCCAGCTGCGGCCATCACGTGCCCCAGCTGATCGTTCCGGCCGCAGATCGGCTGGTTGCCTGCCCTTTTACGACATCCATCAAGGCCGTGCCCCATGCCGCTGCTTTCAGTCTCTGACCTCAAGACCCATTACAAGAGCCGGGACGGCCTGTTGCGCGCCGTCGACGGTATCGATCTTGTCGTCGAGCGCGGCGAAACTGTCGGGCTCGTCGGCGAGAGCGGTTGCGGCAAGTCCACGCTCGGCAAGACGGTGCTCAGACTGGTCGACCCGACGGCAGGCCGCATCGAGTTCAAGGGCGAGGATATCACCGTGCTCGACCAGCGAAGCCTGCAGCGGGTTCGCAGATCGATCCAGATGATTTTCCAGGATCCGTATGCCTCTCTCAATCCGCGCCAGACCATCGGTGAAATCCTCGAAGCGCCGCTTGTCGTCCACAGGGTCGGGGATCGCGCCGAACGGCGGCAGATCATCGCCAATATCGTTGCCAAGGTCGGGTTGCCCGCGGAATCCATCAATCGTTATCCTCATGAATTTTCCGGCGGCCAGCGTCAGCGCATCGGCATCGCCCGGGCGCTGTTGCTCAATCCCGAACTGATCGTCTGCGACGAACCGGTCTCGGCGCTCGATCTCTCCATCCAGGCGCAGATCCTCAACCTGCTCGTCGAGATGAAGAAAGAATTCGGCCTTTCCTATCTCTTCATCAGCCATGACCTTTCGGTGGTGCGCTATTTCGCGGATCGGGTTATGGTCATGTATCTCGGGCGGATCGTGGAGAGCGCCGATAACGCGACACTCTGGTCTGATCCCCGGCATCCCTATACGCGGGCGCTGATGGAGGCAGTGCCGGATCCATCGCGGCCACGCCAGGCGGCCCCTCTCGGCGGCGACCTGCCAAGCCCCAGCGACATTCCTTTGGGCTGTCGGTTCCACACCCGTTGCCCGCTCGCGACAGATCTCTGTCGCGCCGACGAACCCGAATTCCGCGCCATCGCGCCCGGCCATCAGGTCGCGTGTCATTTCGCGGACCGCATCAACTGACAATAAGGGAGTTTTTGAATGGTTGACTATCGCTATCTGGGGCGCAGTGCCCTGAAGGTATCGCCGCTGACGCTGGGAGCCATGATGTTCGGCAATCAGACGCCGGACGACGTCGCTTTCCGCATCATCGACAAGGCGCATGAACAGGGTATCAACTTCATCGATACCGCCGACGTCTATCATGACGGCAAGTCGGAGCAGGTGGTCGGGCGCGGCATCAAGAAGAACCGCGACAGCTGGGTGGTGGCGACCAAGTTCGTCAACTCCCACAACAAGGGTCCGAACCTCGGCGGTTATTCCCGCAAGTGGGTCTACCAGACGGTCGAGAATTCGCTGCGCAATCTCGATACCGACTATATCGACATCCTCTACTTTCACCGTGCCGTCTTCGACGCACCCCTGGACGAGCCGGTTCGGGCGATCGCCGATCTGATCAAAGCCGGCAAGCTGCGCTATTTCGGCGTGTCGAACTTCCGCGGCTGGCGTATCGCGGAGGTCGCGCATCTTGCCGACCAGCTCGGCATCGACCGGCCGATCGCCAGCCAGCCGCTCTACAACATCGTCAACCGGACCGCTGAAGCCGAGCAATTGCCGGCGGCTGCCGCATATGGTCTTGGGGTCGTTTCCTACAGCCCGCTGGCGCGCGGTGTTCTCACCGGCAAATATAATGTCGGAGAAGCCCCGGCCGCCGATACCCGTGCAGGCCGCGGCGACAAACGCATGCATGACGTCGAGTTCCGGGAGGAATCGATCGGCATCGCCAAGCAGATCGCGGCGCATGCGCAGGCCAAGGGCATTTCTCCTGCCGATTTCGCATTGGCCTGGGTGCTCAACAACAAGCTGATCACCTCGGCGATCGCCGGCCCACGCACCGAGGAGCAGTGGGACGCCTATATCCGCGCGCTCGACGTGAAGCTCGATGCGGAGGATGAAGCGCTTGTCGACCGGCTGGTCGCGACCGGCCATCCGTCCACCCCGGGCTTCACGGATCCGGGTCATCCGGTCGAAGGTCGCGTACCCCGCTTGGCCGCCGCATCCGGCGAAGTCGTTCCGCTCGCCCGTCCCCAGCGCGTTGCATGATCGGGAACTGAGCCCAGCTGGCAGATGGAATTCTTTAAAAAAGCCCCGGATTTCGGTCCGGGGCTTTGTCGTCGGCCAAGGTCTATTCGGCCGCTTGGGCTTGCGCCTCTCGAAACCCGAGCAGGCGCCTGGCATTGCCGCCGGCCACGAGACGTGCTTCCGCCTCGCTCAGACCTGCCTCGGCGAGGCTGGCGACCAGGCTCTTTCTGTCGAGTGCCGCCAGGATCGGCCAGTCCGTGCCCGCCAGCACTCTTTCTGCGCCAAAGAAACCGGTCAGCGTGCGGATGATGGCCGGGTCGTGCCCCATCGTGTCGAAATAGATGTTCGGGCGCTTGCCTGCCGCTCTTTCCGCACGACCATAAATGCCGCCGCGCGCCGCCTGAACGATCGCGCCAAGGCCGAGGGTGGCGAAGATCAGGTGAAGGTCCGGCAGGTCATCGAGCAGCGACGATTGAATGACCGACAGGAAGGCGACGCCATTCATCAGGCCGCGGCCAAGGGAATTGCCGAGCGTACCGGCGCCTGCAATCAGCACCTGCGAATTTGGATGGGCGACCGGGTGTACGAAGACGGGCACCTTGTAGCGTGCGGCAACTTCGAGGGTGGGCCTGACGGACGGATCGGCCAGGAATTTGCCGTCGCGCGAGGAATCGATCACCAGGCCCGACAGGCCGAGTTCGCCGATTGCGCGTTCGGCCTCGCGCGCACCCTCTTCGCCGCTGAACGCATCGGTGACGGCAAAGCCGGCGAGCGTCCGGTCGTAGTGGGATACGGTGGCGAGCCAGTTATTTGCCTCGCGAACTGCGGCAGGATCGACGGGGCCCTCGGCACCGAACAGGCTCTCGATCGTTGCAGTGACAATCGCGAGCGATACTCCAGCCACTTGAAACTCATCCACCAGCGCCTGCGGCGTGGTGATCTTGCGATAGAGATCGGGAGTAAAGCCGCTGGTAGGTTTGGCATATTGGCCGCCAGGTCCCCAGGCCGGCGGCCAGAGATGCGTATGAATATCGACGATATCGAGCGGCGTGGTCATTCTGCAGCTACCTTCCTGGCTTCGCGTTCGGCAATCGCGGCTTTCACGAGCGGCACCACATCGCGCCCGTAAGTGACGGTGTCTTCTGTCGGATAGAAGCCGCGCACGAGAAAGTTCGAGACGCCGGCGTCGTAATAATCGAGGATCGCATCGGCCACCTGTTCGGGCGTCCCGACCAGTGCGGTGGAATTGCCGCCGGCGCCGCTTGCTTCTGCAACCTCGGTCCAAAGCCGCTTGTCGAGCACCTTGCCGCGTTTGGCGGCTTCGCGCAGACGCACCGAACCGACATTCGAGGGCAGCTTTTCACCATTGCCGCCGGCCACGCGGGCGACTTGCGATTTCACCTTTTGCAGGATATCGGCGGCTTTTTCCCAGGCCGCGTCCTCCGTCTCGGCAACAACGGTCCGCAAGGCGAGCGTGAAGCGGATGTCGCTCGCCATGCGGCCGTTGGCAACGGCTGCGGCACGCACCTTGGCGATCGTCTCGCGCGCGCCGTCCAGCGGTTCGCCCCAGAGAGCGTAGATATCGGCATGCTTGCCGGCGACCGCAATCGCGGCATCGGAGGAACCGCCGAAGGAGATCGGGATGCGCGGCTTCTGGTATGGCTTCACCTGGCTGAAGGCGCCCTTGAACTTATAGAAGCGGCCTTCGTGGTCGAAGGGCTGGTCGCTTTCCCAGACCTTCTTCAGCACAGTCAGATATTCGTCGGTGCGGGCGTAACGGGTATCGTGGTCCTCGAAATCGCCGTCGCGGGCCTGGTCGGCATCCGATCCGCCGGTGATGATATGGACCCAGACACGGCCTTCGGAAAACTGGTCGAGGGTGGCGAGTTGGCGGGCGCCGAGCGTCGGCGCCATCAGGCCGGGTCGGTGGGCAAGGAGCGCGCCGATGCGTTCCGTCTGACTGAAGACGTAGGACGCGATCTGGTTGTTGTCCGGCCATTGCGCGAACTGGCCAATCAGCAGCCGGTCGATGCCGGCGGCTTCCGCAGCCTGAACGTGGTTGCGGATATAGGCCTTGTCGATGACCGGGCCGGAGGCGGGGACGATGTCGGACCCTTCCCGGTTGGACGTATGGCCGATGAATTCGGGTTGCATCAATAAGCTCCTGAACGCGATCCAGTTTGGTGACCAAGCAGCGGCTGAACCAGAGTTCGAGCGGCTTGGTCGGCTCGCTTTAGTCTATTTCGTTGATAGACTTTGTCGATTGCGTTTTGCGAAGCTATCTTGGGAAGGATTTCCAATCGACGGGCGTTCCGTGGGATTTCCTTCGTGTGTCGGGCATCAGGCTCGTTCATGCCGGAACGTCCGTCCCTGTTTGGAGGGGCGGCATTCGTGCTGAGGATAAATTTGCGGCGAGGGCTGGTGTTTTGTCGGGCTCGCGCGAAAAATTCTCCAAAAGGCGAGGAAAACCTCCGCCTTTTTTCATTCATACTTGTCGCTTTAGAAATCGAGTATCTCGATAAAGTTAGTAGATTTTATATTCTCAAAGCAACCACGCTCGATCGGGTGTTGGACGAAATCCAGGTCGTTTGTCTCGATGAATGGCTGCTTTGGGGGATATTTCATGACAATCAAAAATGCTCGTGCGCTGACGCCGACACGCCGCGCCTTCCTGCTTTCCACTGTGGCGCTCGCGGCCGCGGCCGCCGTTCCGCATATGTCCCAGGCACAGGACGAGACGCCACGCGGCGGCAGCGTTTCGATCAATATCGGCACCGAGCCTCCGGTTCTGGTGCTCATCGCCCATAGCGCCGGTGCCGCCTATTACATCAGCGGCAAGGCGACCGAGAGCCTCTTGACCTATGACCGCAGTTTCAATCCGCAGCCGCTTCTGGCAACCGAATGGAAAGTCAGCGAGGATGGCCTGCGCTACTGGTTCAAGCTTAGGCAGGGTGTGCGGTGGCACGACGGCAAGGATTTCACCGCCGAGGACGTGGCCTTCTCCATTCTGGCGCTGAAGGAAAACCATCCGCGCGGTCGGGCGACCTTCGCCTCTGTCCAGAAAGCCAACGTGCTCAACTCCCATGAAGTCGAGCTCCTTCTTTCGAAGCCGGCGCCCTATCTCCTGAGCGCCTTCGCCAGCTTCGAAGCGCCGATCGTGCCCAAGCATCTCTACGAAGGCACGAAGGTAGCCGAAAACCCGCACAATGTTGCGCCGGTTGGCACGGGACCCTACAAATTCGTCGAGTGGGTGCGCGGCAGCCACGCGCTCTTCGTTCGCAACGAAGATTATTGGGGCTCGCCGAAGCCTTATCTCGACCAGATCATCTTCCGCTTCATCATCGATCCGGCCGCTGCTGTGGCGGCGATCGAAACCGGTGAAGTGCAAGTCTCGACCGCCAATCTGCCGCTGACGGATATCGACCGCCTGAAGGCCAATCCAAACCTGGTCGTCGACACCACGCCGGCTGCCTATTCGCCGAGCATTGCCCGCGCCGAGTTCAACCTGGAAAACAAATATCTCGCCGACATCAAAGTGCGTCACGCCATCGCCCATGCGGTGGACAAGGATTTCATCGTCAACACGGTCTATCTCGGTTACGCGACGCGGCTCGACGGGCCGGTGAGCCCGGACCTCGCGAAATTCTACAATCCCGATCTGCCGAAATACGAGTTCAATCCGGCAAAGGCGAACCAGCTCCTGGATGAAGCCGGTTATAAGCGCGGCGCCGACGGGTTCCGCTTCAAGCTCTTCATCGATCCAACCCAGCCATCTGGTCCTCCCAAGCAGACGGCTGAATATTTCGCCCAGGCGCTCGGCAAGGTCGGCATCAAGGTCGAGCTTCGCAGCCAGGACTTCGCGACCTTCGTGAAGCGGGTCTTCACCGATCGCGATTTCGACATCGCCATCGAAGGTATGAGCAACCTTTACGATCCGACGGTCGGTGTCCAGCGGCTCTACTGGTCGAAGAATTTCAAGCCCGGCGTGCCCTTCACCAACGGCTCGAAATATTTCAACCCCGAGGTCGACCGCCTGCTCGAGACGGCCGCCGTCGAGGTCGATCCGAAGAAGCGGCTGCAACTCTTCAGCGATTTCCAGAAGCTCGTCGTGCAGGATCTGCCGACACTCGACATCGTCACGCCTTCGGTGATCACCGTCTACGACAAGCGGGTGAAGAACCTCAAGATCGGTGTCGAGGATCTCTGGAGCAACGGCGCCGACATCTATTTCGAGGGATAATCGATCATCGAGGCGGCCGGGCTTCGTCCCGGCCCCTGCCTTTTTTCTGCGTTTTCGGAGACAATCGCTTGAACATCGCCAAATTGCAGACCACCAGAAGCCCGACGCGCGAGGAGCTTCTCGCACGCATCCCCGCTTTCGCCGCCGAAATCGCCAGGGGCGCCGCGCAGCGTGATCTCGACCGCGAATTGCCCTTCGAAGCCTTCAGGCTGTTTCGCGAACTGGGCCTCGGCACGTTGCGCATCCCGGCCGCACTCGGGGGGCCGGGTGGGTCTATCGCCGACTATATCGAAATGATCGCGGCGATCGGTGCTGCGGATTCCAACGTGGCGCATGCTCTGCGCTCGCATTTCAACTATGTCGAGAACGTCATTCTCAGCGAACCACGGGAGCGGGATGCCGGTGCGGTCGAGCTGATCCTCGCTGGAAAACTGTTCGGCGGTGCCCATACGGAGCAGGGAACCGCACGACCGGGGCAGGTGACGACGACGATCGTGCGCCAAGGCGACACTTATCGCCTCAATGGCCGCAAATGGTATGCGACGGGGACAGCCTTTGCAGATTTCGCCTCCTTCAGCGCTTTGGATGAAGAAGGGCAGACGGTCGGTGTTCTCTTGCCGGTCGATCGCGGGGGTATCAAGATCCTCGACGACTGGGACGGCATGGGCCAGCGCCTGACGGCGAGTGGCGGCGTTCTTCTGGAAAATGTCGAGGTATTCCCGCACGAGTTCGCGATGCGGGGCCTCGACAATCTTGTCGGCCGGCATTGTTCGACGCTGCGTCAATTGCATCTGGCAGCAAGTGCGGCTGGAGCGGTTCGCAACGTGCTGACGGACGGGCTTGCCTATGTGCGCCGGCAGGCGCGTTCGGCGGCACACAGCGTGGCGGAAACAGCAAACCAGGATCCGTTCGTACAGCAGGTGATCGGCGAGATAGCCGCCAACTCCTTCGCGATCGATACGGCCGTCGCGGCCGCCGCCGTGGCTCTCGATCGGACCGTGGCTGCCTTCGGCAAAGGCGACGAAGCAGGGATCGAGGACGCTCTGGTCGCAAGCGCGCTGGCAACGGCACGCACGCAGCTCGTGCTCGGCCAGCTCGGCCCCCGCAGCGCCGAGCGCATGTTCGAACTCGGTGGCGGCTCGGCGACATCCCGCAACAACAATTTCGACCGCCACTGGCGCAATATCCGCACCGTCCTCAACCACAATCCGCTGCTGCATAAGTCGAGGGTGGTCGGAGACTATCTGCTCAACGGTACGACGACGCATCTCAAGGAAGGAAGGGTGTTCTGAAATTGACTTCGGCGCGGTTGCAATAAGTCCTGGAGGTTCGCATGTTCCCGACCCTGATCTTGCCCGGTCTCAACGGCTCGCCCGAAGGACACTGGCAGCGCCATTGGGCAACGGAGCACTCCAGTGCGTCGACTGTCGAGCAGGAGGATTGGAACTGTCCCGTCATCGAGGATTGGCAGGCGGAGCTGGATAGGGCGCTTTCGGTGGTGGAAGGCGCCTTCCTCGTTGCGCATAGCCTCGGATGCCTGCTGGCGGCGAGCTATGCCGGGCGCGGCAATGCGGACAAGATACGCGGTGCCTTGCTCGTCGCGCCGTGCTCCCTGGAGGTGACTTTGCGGCTTCATCCCTGCATGATCGAGTTCGGGCATGAACCACTCGCCCGGCTTCCCTTTCCAAGCCTCGTCATAGGCAGTCTGAACGATCCCTATATGAGCATGCCGGATCTCGAACGCCATGTCCGTGGCTGGGGCAGCGATCTGGCAACGATCGGGTTTGCGGGACATATCAACATAGCAAGCGGTTTCGGCCGCTGGCCCGAGGGTTATTCCTTTTTCAACAGGTTGAAAGGAGGAAAATCAGGGACCCCCTCAAAGGGAACCAGCGCGGCGCATACCGATTGGACGACGGTCAACGCCGCTGATGGCGGCCGCCTCCCGGTGACTTAGGTTATCAAACTCCAGAAACCGTGCTTTTTACCGTGCCGGCCCTTCAGTCCCGCGACATATGCGCCGTGGGTTTCGACGCTGCCGAAATCGTCGACATGCGGGGCAAGCGATGCACATGTCGCAAGATGCTGCGCCGCATAGCGATTGCGGCTCGACCGCGCTTTATCGAGCGTGAAGTCGATCATCGAGCGCAGGACGATCGTTGCTGCAAGCGGGTGTTTCTGCGCCAGGGCGTCCGCTGCCGCCGTCATCAGCTCATAGAGATCGCCATCGAGTTCCGTCTTGCGCTTCAACACGAGCCTGGCTGCCTCGCCAACCGCTGGCCAGCGCAGGAAAAAAGTAAGGGCTCGATGGAACTCCGGAAAAGCCTGCGCATAAGCGAACGCCTTTTCCTCGGCCTCCATGTCGTCGAAGTCCGGCAGCCGGCGGATAAACGCGCGCAGGTGTGCGTCGTTCAGAGACTGCTCGAACCACTTCCATCGATCCGTCTGGGCTTCGTCCGCGCGTCCCAGGGCTTCGAGCACCTCGGTGCGGGCAAGCTGCCATTCGACCGGAGTGTCGGCATGGCCTCGTTCATCGATGGCGTCCAGCGTTTCGAGCGCTTCGGCGGCTCGTCCCGCGGAAAGCAGCCGGCGGGCGATGTCCGTTGCCACCAAGGGCGACCTGCGGGTCTTTTCCGGCTGCTGGGCGATATACGCATCGACGTCGCCCTGGGCATCGGCGATTTCCTGCAAGGCGATACGTACCAGCAGTTCCTGATGATTTCCGTAGACCTGGTCTTCGTAGATCGGCCCATTGCTGCTCCAGCCGATGACGCGGCGATCACTCTCGGCGATCTTGTCCTCAGGCTCCTTCGACCACTGCCCCAACAGGACCTTGAGTCGTTCAAGACCGTCTCTGCCGAGCGCAGGCGCCGTAACGGCAATCAGCGGGTCATACTGGCCATAGCCGTTGTTGAGCACTGCTGCGAAGATCTTGTCGGCAAGGGCGTCCTTCTCGACGCCTGAAGACTTCGCGATCGCGCCGGCATCCGCGCACGCGTCGTGAAAGCTCTCGATGATCGAGCCGCTGCCGTCGTCGGATCTCTCAAACACCGGATCGGCAAGCGCCAGGAATTGCCAGATAAGCTCCAAGGCCTCCTTCGGATCGTCGCGGGCAACGACATCGACGATCGTCTTCCGCTGCGTTTCTAGGTCCGTCTTGAGCCCCTTCACCTTGCGCCAGTTTATGAAGGTTCGGGAACGGCCGATGCTTGCGAGCCGCTTGCGCACTTCGCGGGCGACCTCGGCGCTGCTGTGGTTGCCGGCAAGCTCCATGCGAAGCCGTCGTTTGTTTGCCGCGCTGCCGGTGCTGATCTCGATGAGCAATTCGGCCAGGCGCGGCGCGCCGAGTGCTTCCAGGTTCTTCGCGTTGAGTGTGGTCTTGGCTGCCATCGAATTCCACTGTCGTTTGTACCCAACACTAGCCTCGCGGTCGATTGGCGCAAGATGGCTTGGCGTGGCCGACAGATTTTTAGACACCTGAGAAAAGGCATACGGCTGTTTAGCTCAGAAGCAGGGATCACAGCACCGTGGCTTACCCGGTCACTTGGCGCCGGCGAGGTTGAAGGCGGGGACCACGTCTCCTTCCGCACGGAACAGTCGTTCCAGTTCCGCCACATCCGGGCAAACTGGGACAGACTGCAGAAAGGTCGGGTCCATCTCGGCATTGGGGAGCGCGATGACCGCTGCGGCAAGCAGCGTCGTCCCTGGCTCGACCTGTCCACGGAGCTGGGGAAGAAGCGTCTTGGCGTGAATGAGATTGGTATTGGCGATCGGGCTCATGGCATGGCCGTCCCGCCTGAAGGCAGGCGAGATGTCGACGATTGCGCTGGTGTCGGTTCGGCCGTGCCAAACGGCGAAACCTTCGCCTCGGCTGGCGATATCCGCCTGGAAATCCGCCTGTTCGATGGCAAAGCCCCCCTCCGTCGTTTGCAGAGCACGGGGCGTGACAATGCGGTGGATACGGATATGCCAGGGGTTGGCTGGCACCAGCCATGTCTCCACTGTGACATCGCTCCAGGGTTTCCAGCGGGAGTAGAGCCTGTCACCGGCGATCAGCGCCTGCTCGAGCGTCTCGCGCATGCGGAAATGCACGCCGTCGTCGGAGAGGCCCAGCATGCCGTCAAAACTTGCCGCCGCGAAATGCCGGTCGTTGGCCTCGATGTTGAAGGCGTAGCGAGTGGAATAGGCGAACTTCGAGTATTTCTCGTGGGCGCCGCGCATCCTGTCGTGCTGCTGCCCGGAGGCGAGGACGACGACGTTGCCGGGCGTATGCATGGCAACCATGCCGGGTTCCTTGAGCGGAACCGGGTCCGCAAAGGAGGGTGCGGGCGCTTCCTCTGCCAGCCAGAACGGATGGTCGGCGGGCAGAGCCAGGGGCAGAAAGAATTTCAGCGCCCAATAGGGCGAGCCGGCCGAATTGTAGCTCTCGCTCATCAGGAGATTGGGATAACCGTAGCCGATCGACAGCACCCCGTCCCGGTCGGCGATCGGAAGCTTCGACCACCAGCGGATATGGCGCATGTAGTAGCCTTTGATCTCGGCCCATGGCAGGGCCTCGACGCCTGCAAACGCCAATGCGCCCCAGAAGCCGCCGGCGGCAAACCGGTATGTCTGGCTGCGCCCGAAGGCGAGCGCGGCACCATCCGGGCCGAACCAGTGGCGGATATCCTGCGCAAATATACGGGCACGCTCGCGATAGGCATCGCCGCGCGGGGTGTCGGCCTTCGCGAGCACCGAATAGATTAGTGCATAAAAATGCAGGGCGAAGGGGATATAGTGGTCGACGCGCTTGACCGGCCCGTCGCGATACCAGCCTTCGCCCAGCCGAAAGGCTTCCGTCTCGTCGAGATACTTCTTCGTCATGGATCGGTCGAAGCCTATGCCGACGCGTGTCAGGCCGAGATCGATAAGAACCCGGAAGAATTTCCAGTTGTTGTCGATAAATTCCTTGTCGCGGGCCGACAGGAGATAGGCTGCGACGGTTTTCTTCTCTGCTTCGCCAAGCGGATCCCAGATGTGTTCGGGAACCATGGCAAGCGCAAAACCCACTGCCGCCAGTTCCACCTGACGCTGGTCGCGATCGGAAATGTCGCCCCAATATTCCGGATGAGAGGGATCGGTGCCGTTTGTAAGCCCGCGGCGGTAGAGGTCCCAATGCGGGAAATCATGGCCTCCGGCTGCGAGCGGTACGATCCCCCACAGCGGTCGGGCAAAACCTTCAAGGTCGGCCGCGGCACGGTCGAAATGCACCCCGGTCGCGCTCAGGCGGACCCGCGCGCCGCCTTGCGAAAAATAGGGGAGAAGCGGTCTGAACAGATCCAGCACCGCTCTGCCGAGATCGTCTCGGGAAAGAAGAGGGTTCCCGCAAAGGGGATTGGCTCGGACTGGGTCGTAGATCACGGGCAAACCATTTTTTATCGAAAGAGAGACCCGCGGAGGACTGGCCTCCGCGGGTCGGGCTGTTACTTGATCGCCTTCACGCCGTCGGTCATTTCCTTCAGGCCGTCGTCGATGGAGATGTTGTCGGTCATGATCGAGTCATGCGCGCGGTTGAGAACAACCTCGATCTTCGCGGCATTCGGATTGACGGCCATCTCCAAGAAGGACTTGCCGGACTGCAGTGCGTCCTTGCTCGCCTGATCCTGGGGGAAGCCGGGCAGGGATGCGATCTTGGCGGTGACTTCCGGCGTACGGACGGTCGGGATCGTGCCGGTGCCGGCGATGATGGCCGCACCTTCCGGGCCAGTGACGAACTTGATGAAGTCGAGTACCTCAGCCTTGTGAGCGGAGTTGGTGTTGACCGCGAGACCGGAAATCTGCGCCGCGGTCGTGCCTGCTGCAACGCCATCCGGATGCGGGAACTTCACGATCCCCCAGTTCTTGCTCTTCGACTCGCCGGAGGCGACCTTGGCGATCTGGGTGCCGACGAACCAGGTACCCATCGGCAGCATGCCGATCGTGCTGTTGAAGAACAGCGCCGAGTAGTGGGTGTTGGAGGTCTTCAGCGACGCATAGGACGGAACGACGCCGGCCTTCTGCAGGGCAAGCGCACGCTCATACCATGGCTTCAGGAAAGCGTAATCCGGCCCCGCGAGCGTCTTTTTGCCGTCAAGGATACCCGGAAGCTGAACCGTTGAGCGCCATGTGTGGAAGAGGGCGCCGTAGGTCTTGTTCGCGCCCATGCCGCCAGCGAGCTTTGTGGCGATCTGGTCGAACTGCGCCCAGGTCATGTCGTTGGTCGGGTAGGTAACCCCGGCTTTGTCGAAAATGTCCTTGTTGTAATAGACGACCCAGAAATCCGAGCGGAACGGCAGGGCGTAGATCTTGCCGTCGATCTTGAGTTCGTCGACGAGGCCGCCGAACGACGCGGGGTCGATCTTCTGTTCCGTCATGAAGCCCGAGAGGTCCGAGATCGAGCCGGCACGAACGAGGTTCGTGTAGTTCGGAACGTCCTTGACGGTGACGATGTCGATATCCTTGGAGCCGCCCGCGAGCTGCGTGGCGATCATCTGCTGGTAGTCCTGCGAACCGAGGTCCACGGACTCGAACTTAACGTTCGGATGTTTGGCCTGGTATGCCTCTATGAGCGGCTTGTAATAAGCCACCTTGTCCCAATCCCACAGCGCCCATTTGAGCGTCACGGAATTGCCCGACTGGGCGTATGCCGATCCTGCGACCGACGTTGCCATGGCGAGACCCGCCATCGCGAACCTCACCGATCTCCCGAATTTCCCCAAATACATTTCCGTTCTCCTTCCCTGAAGTGTCTCTGGATTAGATATGTTTAGCGTCACCAGCATGCGGTTCGCGATGCGCCTGTATTGCCATTGGCAGGGCTAGAACCATGACCGCTGCCCGATGGACGCCGAATGTGACGGCGAACATTCCGAGTGAAAAGTTGAGGGTGGCCGGCATGAAGACAGACACCGGATAAAAGACGATATGGGCGAGCCAGAGCGCAGCCACGAATGCAAGCGCGCCGAGCGCCGGCAGCGGACGGACGACCGACGCGACGGCTGCCAGCCGCAGCAGCACTGGCGCCGAAAGATCACGCATCACCATCAGCACGACGAGGTGGCAGGCCACCGCGACGATAAAAACCGTTGCGATCAGCGCGATTGTCAGCGGCAGGGCCAGGACGAGATTGTCTCTCGCGGTCGCGGCATAGGTGACGATCGCATAGATGCCGAGGCCGATCGCAAGGGTGAAGGCCAGGCCCCACGCGGTCGCACGCCAGAAATATCGGAAAAACGCTTCGGCGAAATCCCGCAGGAGATAGGTGTTGCGATCTTCGATGAAGGCGACCGAAATGCGGGCGGTCGCAACGATTGCAGCGGGGATGGTGACGACGAAGAGTGCGGCCAGAATGAACAGGATGTTCAATTTGACCATCTCCCACCACTCGCGCGCGAACGTATCGGCGAAAAGGGCGAGACCGGTCTTCTTCGGCGCATTCTTTGGAATGCCCGGTCCTTCCTTCGTCCACATGTTGCGCAGCCACTGCATGGCCGTTTCCTCCCGCTCGCCTAATAAAGGATCGAGCGCTCCGTTTGCCTGTCGAACAACTGCATATTGGTCGTGTCGACGACCAGCTTGACCTCGTCGCCGATCGCGCCCTTGAATCGTGGCGACACGCGCGCGATCAAGCTGCGCCCGCCGGCGACGATATTGAGATGGATTTCCGAGCCCATCGGTTCGGCGAGTTCCATGACGGCGCTGAAGGGCGCCAGGTTTTCCGGCGCGATATCGGCCGGCGGCAATTCGTGGAAATTCTCAGGCCGGATGCCGATGACCAGCTCGCGGCCCTCGTAAGGGGCGATGCGGCTTTTGTCGAAATGGGCCGGCAATGGCAGTTCCCGCCCGTCGAACAAGGCAAAATATCTCTCGCCACGCCGCTCGATCACGGATGGCATCATGTTCATCTGCGGCGCGCCGATGAAGCCGGCGACGAACATGTTGACCGGCCGATCATAGAGGTTCTGTGGCGTGTCGACCTGCTGGATATGCCCGTCCTTCATCACCACGATGCGATCCGCCATGGTCATCGCCTCGATCTGGTCGTGGGTGACGTAGATGAAGGTGGCATGCAGACGCTTGTGCAGCTTGGTGATCTCGGCGCGCATGGTGCCGCGAAGCTTGGCGTCGAGATTGGACAGCGGTTCGTCCAGCAGGAAGACTGCCGGATTGCGCACCATGGCACGCCCGAGCGCGACGCGCTGGCGCTGGCCGCCGGACAGCGCCTTCGGCTTGCGGTTGAGAAGGTGCGTGATGTCGAGGATTTTTGCGGCGTCCTGAACCTGGCTGTCGATGAAATCCCGGGACACTTTCCGAAGCTGCAGGCCGAAAGCCATATTCTTGTAGACGGTCATATGCGGATAAAGCGCATAGTTCTGGAAGACCATGGCGATGTCGCGGTCCTTCGACGGCACATCGTTCATCAGGTCGCCGCCGATCTGAAGCTCGCCACCGGAGATCTCCTCCAACCCGGCGATCATCCGGAGCGTCGTCGATTTGCCGCAGCCCGAAGGCCCGACGAGAATGATGAATTCCTTGTCGGCGATCTCCAGATCGATGTCATGGACAACGGTGAGGGCGCCATAGGACTTGTTCAGTTTTTTCAGTGAAATGCTGGCCATCGGATTCTCTCACCAATAGGAAGACCAGGCGCGCGAGAGGCGCGTCAGGGCTTCCATGTAATAATAGTCGCCCCAGGAGACGCACTCGTCGACGCCTTCGCCGCGGCAGGTATTGTAGGGCGATTTTTTCGAATAGGTCCCGTTGAGGACAAGGCCGTTGGACATGGCCGGATCCTTGACCGCGTGGTGCTCGGAAAGGCTTTTCATCATGCGCCGCGCCAGCTCGCGATAACGCGCGGCGACATCGGCCTCGACAAGGTCGGCCATTTCGAGCAGTCCGCAGGCGACGATCGAGGCCGACGAACTATCGCGCGGCTCGCCATCTTTCTCGGAAAATACCAGGTCCCAGTAAGGCACCAAGTCGGCCGGCAGCTTCTTCAGATAGAAATCGAGAAGCCGGTCGAATGTTTTGCGATATTCGTCGATCGGCTCGTAGCGATAGGAAAGCGCCATGCCGGCAATGCCCCAGGCCTGCCCACGTGCCCAGAAGCTGTCGTCCTTGTAGCCCTGCTTGGTCGCACCGCGCACGGGCGCACCGGTAACCGGATCCATGTAGAACGTATGGTAGGTGGAATTGTCCGGCCTGACCGAATTTGCCAACGTCGTGCGGGCATGGAGGAGCGCGATGTCGTGGTATTTCGCATCGCCCGTCTCGCGGCTTGCCCAATAGAGCAAAGGCAGGTTCAGCAGGCAGTCGATGATGTAGCGATATTCCTCCGCAACACCCTTGCGGCCCCAGGCCTGGATGAACTGGCCGATCGGCTGGAAGCGCTCGATGAGCTGGTCTGCGGCCAGGATGGCCGCCTTGCGCCCGTCCTCATCGCCTACCAGCTTCCATGCCGCGATGCAGGAGGGCGAATAGAGAAAGCCCATGTCGTGGTGGTCGGTCTCGATGCGGTTCTCGATCCTATGCAGAAAGCTCTGCACCTGGATCTGCGCCGCATGCTGAAAAACCTTGTCACCGGTATGCTCGAACGCCAGCCAGATTTCTCCCGGCCAGAAACCAGCAGTCCATTGGGTATTCTCGACGGCGGGATAAAAATTGCCGACGCTGGAATGGTTCTGGCACGCGTAGGTGAAGGCCGGCAGATTGCGCCGGATCTGGGCGACGGCGAGATCGAGCGCCGCCTTGACCTCGGCATCGGTGATCGGTTGGGGAGCGGTCGGCGTAACGGCATTCATGACATTAACCCTTGAGGCCCGACGAGGCGACGCCTTCGACGAAGAAGCGCTGCAGCGACAGGAAGACGATCAAAACGGGAATGAGGGCGACGACCGATGCCGCCATGATCAGCCCGTATTCGGCGGAATATTGCGAAATGAACATGCGCAGGCCGATCTGGATCGTCTTCAGCTCCGTCTTGGTCAGGTAGATCATTGGACCGAGGAAGTCGTTCCAGGTGGTGACGAAAGTGAAGATGGTCAGCGTCGAAAGTGCGGGCTTCGACAGCGGCAGCATGATGCGCGCCCAGATCTGATATTCGTTCATGCCGTCGATGCGCGCCGCTTCGCAAAGCTCCGTCGGGATCGACATATAGAACTGCCGCATGAGGAATACACCGAAGGCGGTGAAAGCCTGCAGGCAGATCAGCGCCAGATGGGTGTTGTTCAAGCCGAATTCGCGCATCAGCAGGAACTGCGGCACCATGTAGACCTGCCAGGGCATGGCGATCGTCGCGATATAGCCGAGGAACAGGGTATTCTTGTAGGGGAAATCGAGCTTTGCAAAGGCATAGGCCGCAAAACTCGACGTCAGCAACTGAAGCAGGGTGACGATGATCGTCAGCTTCGATGTGTTGTAGATGAACAGCCCGAGCGGGATCTTCGTCCAGATGTCCACGTAGTTCTGCCACTGCGGTTGCGACGGAATCCACTCGATCGGGAATACGAAGACGTCGCGGCTGAGCTTCAGCGAGGCCGATAGCATCCAGGCGAAAGGCATCAGCATCACGGCGGTGATGACGATGACCGTCGCATAGACTGCAATGCTCTTGGCGGTGACCTTGCGACCGGCAATCTTCACGGATCAATCCTCCCTCTGTCGGCGGAACTGGACGACCGTGACCGCCAGTACGAGAAAGAAAAGAACGAGCGCAATCATGCTGGAGTAACCGAGGTCCCAGGAAATGAAGGCTTCGTTGTAGATGTGATAAACGAGGACCAGCGTCGAGGTGCCAGGCCCGCCCTGGGTGATCATGTAGATCTGATCGAAGACCTTGAACGACTGGATGGTCAGCATGACCGTGACGAAGAAGGTCGTCGGCCCGAGCTGCGGCACGGTGACATAGAGAAATTTCTGCCACGAACTGGCGCCATCGAGATCGGCCGCCTCGTAAAGCTCGGAATTGATGCCCTGCAGCCCGGCGAGATAGATGACCATGTAATAACCCATGCTCTTCCAGACGCCGAAGAGGATGACCGTCACCATCGCCCAATGCCGGTCGGCTGCCCATCCCGGCATGTCCTTGGGGTCCAGGCCAAGCGTATAGAGGATCATGTTCACCGGCCCCATTTCTGGGTTGAAGATCATGTTCCAGACCACGGCGACGGCCACGAGCGAAGCGACGTAGGGAAAGAACATCGCCGTGCGGAAGAAGTCGCGCCCGAAGATCTTCTGGTTCAGCAGGATCGCCAGGCCGAGCGCGCAGGCGAGCGTCGCGGGAACCGACACGACCGTATAGATGATCGTGTTCCAGAATGCGGCAATGAAGACCTTGTCTTCGAACAGCCGCCAGAAATTGTCGAGGCCGGCGAAGGTGATCGCATTCGAGCCGTCCCAATGCATGAATGCCAGCACGAAGGCGAACAGGATCGGCCCGAGCGTGAAGACGGCAAAACCGAGGAAATTCGGGGCGATGAAGGAGTAGGCGACCAGCGCGCTCTGGATCTTGCGCCGGCGGCGCGACAACACCTTGCTCGACCGCCGGGACGCTGCCGGCGCATCACCTGCGGCGATGGTCGAATTCGATATGGACACTTTTATCCCTCCTCGAACCAGGATGCTCCGATCGACGCCCAAGGGCTATCCACGGCTCGCCATCGTGTCACGAGCGTGCCGCCTCCCTACCGAGGGGATAGCACATCTCTCCCATTGGTCAAACAAATTTATGGATAAATCATATGAATTCTGTAGTCATCTTAAAATACGTATGATAGGTGGCGAAAGAGGTCGTTTATCGGTCGCATGGAGGAAAGTTGATGTTCAGCGAGATCGCCGGGTCGTTGCCGCCGGTTTTGGCGGACTTCATGCCCGGCGCGCCGATCGGCGAACGGGCCGCTTGGGATGCCGTATCAGATGATATGCGTTCCGCAGTCATCCGGGATGCGGAGACGGCGCTCGGCCGGCCGTGGTCGGTCATCAAGGCTTCTGACTATCGCGAATATTCGCTGAACGGCAACCGCTCGCGCTTTGAAGCGCTGTATTTTTCGCGGCGGCGGATGTTGAACGACCTGGTTCTCGCCGAGCTGCTCGAGGCCAGGGGGCGTTTCATCGATGCGATCATCGACGGTGTCTTCCTGATCTGTGAGGAAAGCGGCTGGCAGCTTCCGGCTCACAACGCCTACGAACGAGGTGGGCAGCGGTTTTCACTGCCGGATGCAGAGCAGCCGGTTATCGATCTGTTTGCTGCGGAGACGGGTGCCCTGCTGGCAACCGTGGCGGCTCTTATGAAAGATCGGCTCGACGAGGTCAGCCCGCAGATCGTCGCCCGGATCGAGCGGGAGGTCCGGGTGCGCATATTGTCGCCCTATCTCGACCGGCCTTTCTGGTGGATGGGCAACGGCGCCGAACGAATGAACAACTGGACGGCCTGGATAACGCAGAACGTCCTGCTTTCGGCCTTTGCCCTGAATACGGAACAGGACCTGCGGCGGCAGATCGTCGGGAAGGCCCTTTCCAGCCTGGATGCCTTCATCAAGGATTACGCGGAGGACGGGGCCTGCGAGGAGGGCGTGGTCTATTATCGCCATGCGGCGCTCTGCATGGCCGGAGCGATGGCCATCCTCGACACGGTGGCGCCGGCTTCGATGACGTCGCTCTGGAAGGCTCCAAAAATCCGCAACATGGCGGAATATATCGTCAACATGCATGTCGCCGGCCGCAATTATTTCAATTTTTCCGATTCCGCCGCGGTCATAGAACCCTGCACGGCGCGCGAATATTTGTTCGGCAGGGCCGTCGGGTCTGATGTCTTGGCGGCATTCGCCGCCCGCGATCGGCTGTCGTCGGATCACAAACATCTGCCGGAGGAGTGGAACCTCTGGTACCGCGTTCAGGAGCTGCTGGTAACGCCGGCAACCGGCGGAGAGCCGGAGCCGGCAGGCGATGTGTTCTATCCGGGCATTGGCCTGTTCGTTGCCCGCGACGACCATTTTGCGCTCGCCGTCAAAGGCGGCAATAACGGGGAAAGCCACAACCACAACGACGTCGGCAGCCTGACGGTCTATAAGGACGGCAAGCCGTTCCTGATCGACGTCGGGGTCGAAACCTACACCGCCAAAACCTTCTCGTCCGAGCGGTACGATATCTGGACCATGCAGTCCGGCTTTCACAACCTGCCGACTTTCGGTGGTGTCGGCCAAGCACATGGCGCGGATTTCGCGGCCCGCGATGTTCACACGGAATTCACCGAAAAATGGGGGCAGATATCGCTGGACATGGCGCCCGCCTATCCGGTCGAGGCACACGTGCGATCCTATCGGCGAACCGTCACGCTTCGGCGCGGGCAGGAGATCGAGGTCGTGGATATCCACGAGGGCGGCCTGCCGGCGGTGCTTTCGCTGATGACCTGCGTCGAGCCGAGCATCGACGGCACCGTTCGTTTCGACGGTCTCGGCCACATCGACCTCGAGGGAGCCGGCGAGATCGAGGTCGACGCGATCGATATCGACGATGCCCGCCTGCGCATCTCCTGGCCCCCAAGAATTTATCGACTGCGCATCCCCTTTGCCGGGACCTGCCTGAAACTGCGGATCGTCTGAGGAGGACGAGCATGGAACTGACACTGAAAGTCGTAGATGTGGCGGGCGAGGTTCGCGCCAGGGCAACGGGCACGGAAGAAGCATATCTCGTTTATCGCGACAGCTACAACGAAGGCGATCAGGTCGTCGTCGAAGCGTCCGCGCCGGGGTATCTCGTGCTCGCGCTCGACGACGCGATGACGCCCGCGATCGTCTATATGAAGGGGCCGACCTATGCGCTCGGGGTCCCCTTTGGTTCCAAGCGCGTTCCCTATTCTCCGCGGGCCTTCGACGGCAAGATCCATAGATTATGCGTGCGCAAGGCGCGGCCGGACGAAATCGGGGCACGCCGCAACCTGGCGTTCAATCCATGGGATGATCACGCCAACGCCTCCATCTTTCCGCATGCCAGGGCGAATGTGGAGACGCGCGGGGAGGCGGTCTTCGCCGCGCGCAACGCCATCGACGGCGAAAAGGCGAACGACGATCATGGCTTCTGGCCCTACACGAGCTGGGGGATCAATCGCGATCCCGACGCCACGCTGACGCTCGATTTCGGCCGGCCGGTGAAAATCGACGAAATCGTCCTCTATCTGCGAGCGGACTTTCCGCATGACGCCTGGTGGGAAAAAGCCAGCGTCACCTTTTCCAACGCCGAGACCGCATGTTTCTCGCTGATCAAATCGGGTGTGGCTCAGTGTTTCCCGGTGAGGGAGCAGACCGTGGAATGGATCAGATTGCACAGCCTGATCAAGGCCGACGACCCCTCGCCCTTTCCGGCGCTGACCCAGATCGAAGTCTGGGGACGCGAGGCGGATTAGGGCCGAAAGCCGGGCCGGCCATGCGGCCGACCTGCTGCAGCATCAGCTTGAAAACGCTTTGAAATCCCTCAGCACATCCCGGTAGCGGATCTGGCTTCCTCTCAGGTGGTCGCGCATGGCGTTGCGCGCCGCCTCCTCGTTGCGATCCGAGATCGCCACGACGATCGCTTCATGTTCCGTATGGATCATGCGGCGGTAGGCGGTCTGTTCGCCGGATCGTTCGCCGGGCGTCGCCCGCGATTGCGGAATAGCCGCGGTGCCGTGAAATTCCAGATGCTGCCGGAACAGCGGGTTGTTCGTGGCGTCGGCGATGGCGAAATGCAGCGCAAGATCCGCCTCACGGATGGATTCGTTCTGCTCGATGCATTGCAGAATATACCGATGACAATCGAAAATTGCCTCTTCCTGCGCCGGCGACCGGCGCATCGCCGCCAGGCCGGCCGCTTCTATCTCCAGCGGAGCCCGCACCTCGAGCACCTCCAGATCGGACGATACGCGCGCCCGGTCGATTTTTCGGCCGAAAGGGGCGGGGATCTCCTGGCTGAGCACGTAAATTCCCGCGCCTTGGCGCACTTCGACAAGCCCGTCCGATCGCAGAGCCGCGACCGCTTCCCGGACCACCGTACGGCTTACGCCGTGGGTTTCCGTCAGTTCGACTTCGCTCGGGAGTTTGTCGCCGGGCGAATATTGACCGCTGGCAATTGCGGTCCGAAGACTTTCCCCGACCCGTGACACCAGCGACCCCGGTCCCTTGTTCCGATCCTTGATCTGGGTTGTCACGCTCAATCCCCGCTGCAACGACGCGACGCGTTTGCGCCGTATTCATCACACGTGTATGACAAATTCAGCCTCATATCAATGCGAGATTGAATTCCATCTGGCTTGAGAGGCATTGAGAAGCGCCGGCGGAGGTCGAAACAAAAGCTGGACGCTTAAATTCGTCTGCTGTATTTCGTCAATTCGGCGAATGTCGAAAATTGGTATGATGACATCGGCCCATTGAATTCCGACCTGTCGGCATTTTTTCGAGCATGGACGCCGGCGTGCAAACGAGTGACGAAATGCGGACACATCAAGACGTTTCCGAATCCGAGATGGATCGGCAAGCCAGGCTGCAATTCCTCACCTGGGAGCGCAGGCCCGCGGATATCCAAGGCGATCTCCAAAAGCGGCTGAAGGAAAAACTGACGCGGTCCGCCGGGGCGCAGATCGCAGACAGCGCTTACATCGCAAGCGACGCCCGCATTTTCACATCGTCTCTGATCCTCGGCGATCGTTCCTGGATTGCCGGGCACGCGCTCGTGCGTGGAGACGTGGAAATCGGCTCCAATTGTTCGGTCAACCCCTACGCATGCATCTCCGGAAAGGTCCGGTGCGGAAACGGCGTGCGTATTGCGTCGCTGGTGTCGATCGTCGGCTTCAATCACGGCTTCGACGATCCGAACATACCGATCAACGATCAGCCTCACGAGACACTCGGCATCACGATCGGCGATGATGTGTGGATCGGTGCCAATGCGGTCATTCTGGACGGCGTGACGATCGGGATGGGTGCCGTTATCGCGGCAGGGGCCGTTGTAACCAAGGACATTCCAGATCTGGCGATCGCAGCGGGAGTGCCGGCCAAAGTCGTGCGCCGTCGCGGGGAAACGGCAGCCGCTGGAAAGTCGCGCCGGTCGGAGGTGGAGCAAGCGCTGCTGCGGATCAGCAAGGTGGCGGAAGCCGAGTGGCGGGATGTGCGGGAACGGCATCTGACGCCCGACGGTTATCTGTCGGCGGATGCCGACGGCATGGCGCGCATGAGCGTCAGGCATGAATGCGATGCAATCGAGATCGCCGCCGGTTTTGGAGAACAGCCTTGCGGGAATGAGGCGAAGGCGATCATCGATCGTCTGCAGGCGCTGCAGGACCCCGCGACCGGCTTTTTCCCCGATCCGTTTCGGTCCCCTGATCCTGCGAAGAACATCCGCGACGATTCCCCGGCTCTCTATAACGTGCTGGCGGTCGGTTATGCGCTGGAGATACTCGGTGCCCATCCGTCTCACCCGATCTCCGGCGTCGAAATGGACGCCGTCGCGCTTTGCGACTGGCTGGAGGCCTTGCCCTGGAGCACCCGGGCATGGTGGTGCGGCGACCGGGTGGATGCGATCGCCACTGCGCTCTATTTCAACGCGCGGTATTTCAGGAGCGGCAGGGGGAGAGAACTCCTCTTTGGCTGGCTGACGACCCATGCCGATCGTTCGACCGGGCTATGGGGGAACCCGACCGCAGAACAGGGACTGCTGCAACCGGTAAACGGCTTTTATCGCCTCACCCGTGGAGCCCATGCCCAGTTCGGCATCCCTGTTCCTTTTCCCGAAGCTGCGATCAGTTCCGTCATTTTGCATTATCGAAACAATGGTGGTTTTTCCGGCCCAACCTATACGGCCTGCAATCTGCTCGACACGGTCCATCCGCTTTGGCTGTGCCTCAAGCAGACGGATTTCATGCGCCGCCATGCGGAAACCATAGCCGAAGACATCATCCTGCATTCGCCGGACCGGTGGCAGCCAAAACGAGGTTTTGCCTTCGCCGACGGCCAGGCAGGAAGCCTGCAGGGTACCGAGATGTGGCTTTCAACTCTGCACGTTGCTGCAGATCTATTGGGCATCGCCGAAAAACTCGCTTTCGTTCCAAAGGGGGTGCATCGGACGCGCCCGGCGGGACTGGGGCTGTAGCCGTCGGAAACGCTATTGCCGCTCGTTAACGGAACCGCGGCGGTCGCGGCGGAGAGTTCGAATGGATCTCATGCACAGGCGCGTGCTTTCCCAGCAGCCTTAGCATCTTCCTCTCGTCTTCCGGCCTCATCCCATTCTTCCGGCAGTGTTCAGCGACGTCGTGATCGCGCGGCCCAGGGATCCTGACCTGTCGATTGCTGTCCTTTTTCATGGCCGTTTCCTCCTAGCTACCCAACGTTCCGAACTCGAAAATGTTCGTTAGGAGTAGCTAAAATTCAATCAAGGCGGCCAATCTCGACTTGTCGCGGGGGAGGAGGAACGTTGCGCGCGCCGTAGGGTCCTGGAGAGGTAACCCGGTCTTCGCAGCCAGCGTGACCAAGAAAAAAGCCCCTCTGCAGAACAGAAGGGCCTTTCTCATTTCAACGCCAATCCCGGCGATCGCGCCAGTGACCTCGCCCTTCCCAGCGCGGCGGTCCTCGGTCGTCCCATCGATCCCGACGGTCCCACCGATGGCTATAGCGCGGCGGTGGGCGCCAGCGGTTGGGACGGCAATCTCCCCATGGGTTCATGTGGTAACCACGACCGCAAGCCCAATCGACCTTTTCGGCAATTGGCTTCGCCGGGACGACAATGTCCCCAATCGGCATGGCGTTTGCCGCGCCTCCGAACAGACAAGCTGCAGCCAGACTGGCCGCCAAGATAATCCTGCGCATCGGTTTCCTCCAGAGTGCACACGATGACAGATTGCGGCAAGTTCGTTGAACCGTTGCTGAAGTCGGTATTCATCTGCGCTTCAGCTTCTCTGTGGTCGCTTCCGCGCCGCCTTAAGCTGAACGCCCTGGAGGAGATCCGCTATCTTAGCCGGCTTCAGCGATCACGTGAGCGGTCCCGGCCGTAGTCGCGAGAGTCGGAATCGTACGCGGAGTTTCCTCGCTGCAGCCGGTCCAGCACCTGCAGGAGAAGATCCGCGCAATCCTTCGTCGGTTCGCCGTCGGCACAACGCAGGTCGATCGTGGTTCGGCCGTTCTCGATGCGGAACCGTGCTCCGCGGTCCCGTGGCGGCGAACGGTCTGCCGTGGGAGCCATCCGCCATTCGTTTCCATCCCTGTCTGCGTCAAGTTCTCGAGTAACAGCCGGCGGCGCCTTCGGGGAGCGGTCCGCCTCGGCCGGCGGTGGTGCGCCAGGAGACGCGTTGGGCGTCTCCTGCGCTAACGTGAGGTTAGCCGACAGCGAAAGAACGGCTGCGGCCGTTAGGACCAGAAGTTTCATGTCGTGACCTCCCATTGCGGATGGCCAACAACAATCACCGGCTTGGTTTGTTCCAGGCGCCCTTGGTACAGAGACGGCCCAAAGCTCCGAACTCACCAGGATGTCGGCATAGTGTCATTTGGGGGACCAAGTTATGCAGATGCCTTCACACGATCAGGCCCTTTACTGCCTGAACACTTTCCGAGCCGGGGAAAACCACGTCGCGGAGATGGTTGGCGTTCGCGCCGAGCAGATCGGTTGCGACACCCTTGATAATCGCCCTGATGTCGGTGGTTGGCGCAAGGTCGCGGCCGTCGCGCAACTGCGCTTCCTTCAATCCGGGCCAGTCGGTGATGACCCGGCCGCCGCGGATCGCTCCGCCGGCAAGAAAGGCTGTCGTGCCCGTGCCGTGGTCGGTGCCCTCGGTTCCGTTGACGCGGGCCGTCCGGCCGAATTCCGTCGCGACCAGGATCGCGGTATCCTTCCAGACCGGGCCGAGCTCCTGCTCGAACGCGGCAAGGGCGTTGTCCAGGCCAGTCAGCAACTTTGCCAACCGGTCGGTTTCCTGAGCGTGGGTATCCCATCCCTCGAAAGCCAGAGCCGCGACGCGGGGGCCTTCAGGATGGGCGATCAGCCGCGCGGCGCCTCTCGCCATCTGTTCCATGCCGTTCGGGTCTCCCGGACCTCCACGCGCCTTGATGTCGATGCCGGAAGCGATTTTCCCGGTGTCGATCCCTTCCTGTAGAAGGCGCGCGAGAACCGGATCCTTCTGCCCGTAGAGATCGGCCAGGCGGGGAGCGAGATCGCCATCGGCCGGTTTCAGGATGGAAGGCGCCCAACCGAGCACCGGCGCCTTGCCGCGAATGAGGAGTGCCGCAGTCGTTCCGACCGAGAGCCCCCGCACGCGTTCGGCGGCGCCTGGCGCCACCCTTTCGCCCGCCGGCAATCCTTCGAGCAATCTATTGAGCCAGCCGGTTTCGACATGGCCCGGCGACGGAAAGCCGGACTCCAGGACGTCCTGCCCGTCGAAATGCGAGCGGTCCCTATAAGCGGTTGCACTGGCATGCACGACGGCGGCCTGCCCGGCACGGAAGAGACGCTGAAAGTTGCGCATCGAGGGATGCAGGGCGAAGAAGCCGTCAAGCGGCAGTGCCGGATTGGCGCCATCGATCCGCATGGCGCTCTGTTGCCTCAACGCTTCATAGTCCGGATCGCCGATTGGTGGAACCGCCGTCAGGCCATCCAGCGCACCGCGCAGGATGATCGTCACGAACCGTGGGTCCCGCCCTCCGGCGGCGTGGGCGAAGCGGGGCATGAAGGCCCAGGCGAAGAGCGCGCCGGAAGCGCCCAGAACGGCACGGCGGGTCGGGGAAATATGTTCGCACAACATGATCAACGCCTCTGAAATTCGGGGGAAAGGAATGCGATCGACAGGCCCTGCGCCTTGGTTTCGGCCCGGGCTACCGCCTGCAGCGTTTCAGCAGAAAGGAGCGGTCCCAGCCGATCCTTGACGAACTCTCTCGGATCCGTGGTCCCGCTCGCCTGATGGGCGAAAATGCTGGCGGCGTCGATCCGGGTGGCAAGACCCTCAGACGAAGCCCAGCCATCGGTGACATCGGAGAAACCGTTCGGGCCGGAGGGGTTCCAGAAGGGCTGGCCGAGCGCGTTGAGGGTGGACATGATCTGCTCGGGTTTTGGCCTGAGACCTGTTGCCCGGATCATCGCCACCACATAGTCGAGCGGCGGTCGCATCTTGGACAATTGAGGGTTCCAGGCTTCCTCGCTGTCGATCAGCGCCTTGTAGACGGCAGAAAGGTCGCCATGTGTCTTCGTGTAAGCCGCAGCAACTTTGCGGACGATACCGGCCGGTGGCTCGTCCGCCACGAAATGTCGAACGAGCTTGAAGGCGATGTGTTTGGCAGTGGCTGGATGGCGGGCGAGGTCGCGAAGTACAGAACGCCCCTGTTCGACCCCGTCCTCGGCATAGGTCATTCCCATCACCGAATGGTCGCCCGGTTCGTGCGCTGAGGTATTGAAGACGAAACTGCCCATCGGGCCGGGACGTTTTTCGTCGCGGTAGATCGTCCAGCCGGTGATGATCCGCGCAAGCGATGTCACGTCGGTCTGATCGTAGCCGCCATTTACCCCCAGCGTGTGCAACTCCATGATCTCGCGGGCGAGGTTTTCGTTGAGCCCGCGTTTTCCGTTCTTGTTGGCCTGCGAATTCGGGCCGATCGATTGATGATTGTCGAGGAAATACAGCATGGCCGGATGGCTCTCGACTGCAAGCAGCATGTCTTCGAAGCGGCCGAAAACATGCGGGCGTATCGCTTCGCGTTCGAAGGCTCCGGCCATGATATGCACGTCGCCGCCCTTGCCGGTGGCGATTGCGAAATGGTTTGCCCAAAACATCGCGAGCCGTTCGCCGAAGCCGATCAAAGGCTGGTGTATCGTACCGTTGAACCTGGCGTCAGCCTCGGCAATGAGGATCTGCTGGGGAAGATACGGGCGTTTCGAAGCCGATGTTGCCTTCTTATCCGGTTGCGACGACGGGGATGGAGCAGCCATCGCCCCCGGATCCATCATGCCGCCGGTGGGGCGGGTTGCCTCCATGGCGTTGCCGGCGGCCGTCGCGACCGGCTGCGGGCCGGGCATTGGCGCCGGCGCAGGACGGTCGCGTTCGGCCTGAACTTCCTTGTTGTACTCGATCAGGGACATCAGCAGATCGGCGCTGGAACGCAGTGCCGGCCCGACCGGCGTCGGCGTGTAACATTCGACCACCTCCTGCCGCAGAAGATCGCGAGGGTCGTCCCTGATCGCCTGCAGATCGCCTTCGCGCGCGCCGAGGCCAAAGCGCCAGAGTGTCAGGGCGGCGTCAATGTCTTTGGAATTGGCCATAACCGATACGAACTCCGTTTCGTCATCGGCTCTTTAACGGCGGCAGGCGGCAAATCCGTCGCTTTCCAAATGTGGTCATTTCGTGGCTGGACGCGGAGCCTCGCGCGCCAACAGCCCCTCGGCCAGCCGCCGGCGGGCTTCGAGAGGCAGTCCCTGCGCAAATTCCACGGCCCGGTCTTCGGTGGCGGCGCGCACGGCAATCTCCGCCCGGCGCGCGCGGTCCAGCGCACTTGCCAGAGCCTTTGCGTCGAGTTCCGGTTCACCCATCAGCGCGGCAGCCTCTATGCGGGCCTGGCGCGCTTCCAGTGACGTCTGGCGTACCGTGCGGCGGGCATCGTTCATGGCGCGTTGAAAGGCCTCCCGATCATCCTTGGAGAGTTGCTCGCCGGCGAGCGGCATTCGGGTAACGGCGGCTGGCGGGTCTGTCCTGAGATAGACAAGCCCGGCCCCTGCAAGGGCACAGATGAGGAACGTGTTGAGCGCAAGCAGCGAAATCACCAGCCTTCTGAAATGGATGTCGGTCATGGTGCCTCCTGCATCCACTCACTGTCGGACTGCAATTCGCCGAACGCGGTCATCGTGCCGTTTAAGGAAAGAGCCGGCGGGGGTGTGACGGCGACAACCGCGACGGCGCCTGTCAGGCCGCCGGCAAGCCCGACCCCGATCAATCCGGCGCTGATCGCCCAGCGACGCAATCTCGTTCTTCTGGCGAGCCGTGTTTCGCCGTCGGTGAGAATGCTGGCCGCCAGGCCGGTTGAAGGCGAGGGCGGCGGCAGACGGGACAAGACGGCGTCGAGTTGATCGGCACTCGTCATCAGCACGCGGCCTTCCTCTGTTTCCATGAAAGAGACCGCCGCATCCCTCACGGCGTCGGGCCAACGGTGGGGGCTCGATCCATAGGCATCGATCAGGGCCCGAAAGGCCTCCCGATCGATCGAAGGTGCTTTTTTCTCGATCATGTTATTTCTCCGTTCAAGATCGCCCGTAATGTTCGGCGTCCCCTTGCCAGCAAGCTCTCGAGCGCATCGACCTTGATTTGCATCACGTCCGCCGCATCGCGATTGGACATGTCCTGGTAATACACCAGAATGATCGCTTCCCGCTGGCGTGGCGCCAGGCTTTGCAGTGCGCGCTGCACCGCTTCGCCATCCCTGTCGTCGGACAACAATCCGGCGTCGGGCAACGGGCCCTGGTCAACCGTCTCCGGAGCCTCCGCGACGAGGATATCCCTTCGGCGGCGAAGTCGGTCGTAGCATAAGTTGAGCACTACCCGATGAGCCCAGGTGTCAAACTTCGCTCTTCCCTGTCGCCAGCCGCCTGCATGTTTCCATATGCGTAGAAAAGTTTCCTGAGCGACATCTTCCGCCTCGCCCTTGTCGCCCAGCATGCGCGTCGCGACCAGCAATATTCTCGGCAGTTTTGCCGCCACCATCTTGCGCATCGCCTTGGGGTCGCCCGAAGCTATGCCTTCGACCAGGTCTGCATCAGGGTCGTCTATCATGAGTCCGATTCTTTACGGTCGATCAGCACGCGAGAATTTATCCCACTATCCGATCGAAGGATGAACAACGTTCATGACAACCCTGTCGAGGCAATCCTTGGCTTCCATACCGCTTAAACGCGTCGACCTGGCAAATCCGTCTCTGGAATTCTTGAAAATCTGCCAAGCACCCGGATCATGACGGACGGGGGCGGCGCATGCGCTTTCGCGATCGTTACGCTTTCGCCGCAAGGGAAATGATCAGACGAGGTAATGAATATGCGGCCGTGAATGATGCGGTGAAGCCTCGACCCGCGCCTCGACGGAAAATACCTCCCTGAGCAAAGTTTCGGTCATCACCTCTTCCGGCGCCCCGCACGCGACGATCCTGCCACTCTGCATGATGATCAGTTGGTCGCAGAACATCGCTGCATGATTGAGATCGTGAAGCGCGATGATGCTCGTCATCGGCAGGCCGGAAACCAGCCGCATCAGGCCGATCTGATGCTGGATATCCAGATGGTTGGTCGGTTCGTCGAGGATGAGTTCCTTCGGCGATTGCGCCAGCGCCCTGGCGATATGGGTCCGTTGCTTCTCGCCGCCCGAAAGCGATTGCCAGCGATCGTTGCGCTTGTGCGCCATCCCGGCGCGCGCAAGCGCGGTCTCGACCGCTTCGTCGTCGGCGAGCGTCCAGCCCGAAAATATCGACCGGTGCGGAAACCGCCCGAGCTTGACCACATCGACGACCTTCAGATTGGCATTGGTGGTGGCATGCTGTTCGACGAAGGCGACCCGCTTTGCAATCGAACGCCGCCCGATCGTTTTGAGATCCTTGCCCTCGAGCAGGATGGAACCTGAATGCGGCGGTTTCAACCCCGCGAGCAGACGCAGCAGCGAGGTCTTTCCCGAGCCGTTCGGTCCGAGCAAGCCGAGCGTCTTACCCGGCTGTGCCGCGAAGGAAACGCCGTCGAGCACGGTCTTCCTGCCAATTTTCCAGGTGAGGTTCTCGGTCTTGAAGCTCATGATGCGCGTTGGAACCGGTAGAGGATGATCGAGAAGAAGGGAACGCCGACCAGCGCGGTGACGACGCCGATCGGCAGGACCTGCTGCGGGATGAGCGTGCGTGACGCAATGTCGGCCACCACCATGAAAACGGCACCGACAACGGCGCAGGCCGGCAGCAATCGGACATGCAGCGGCCCGACTAGGAAGCGCGCCACATGCGGTACGACAAGGCCGACGAAGCCGATCGAGCCGACCATGCTGACGATCGTCGCGGTCATCATCGCCGTCAGCGCGAAAAGCACGATGCGTGCCCGTCCGACATTGACGCCGAGCGACGCCGCCGCTTCGTCGCCGAAGGCGAACGCATCCAGCACGCGGGCGTAAAGCAGGCAGGCCACAAGCGCGATGCCGACCACGATCGAGACTAGCGTCAATTCCGGCCAGCGCACGCCGCCGAAACTGCCAAGCAACCAGAACATCACGTCGCGCGCCTGCTGGGCGTTACCCGATGTCGTGACGATGTAGGAGGTCGAGGCATTGAAGAGCTGCGACGCGGCCACGCCGGCAAGAATGGTGCGATCCGCGCCGCCGCGGGTTCCATTCGAAAGCAGTGCGACGAAGAAGAAGGCGGCGAAGGCACCTGCAAAGGCCCCGGCCGACAGTGAAACCGTGCCTGCGCCGACACCGAGGATGACGATCGCGACCGCGCCGGTAGACGCGCCAGCGGAGATACCGAGCACATAGGGTTCGGCCAGCGGGTTGCGCAGCAGCGATTGCATGATCGCTCCCGACAGCGCAAGGCCCGCGCCGCAGAAGGCCGCGACCAGCGCCCGGCTGAGGCGGTAATCCCAGATGACGGTCTCGTGGATACGGTTGAGCCCCACCGCCGTCCATCCCAGCCGATTGGTGACGGCAGAAAAGGTCGTTGCGAGCGGGATCGGCAGATCGCCGATCCCGACGCTTATGCCGACGGCAAGACCGATGGCCGCAAGCGACGCCACCAGCACGGCCGCGAAGACGGAAAATTGTCGAAGGGGGTTGCGCCTCACAATCACTTCAGAAGACCGAGGGCCTTCAGCTGTTCGGCCACCTGTTCGGCGCCATAGATCGTCCGCACGGTCGGGTTCATGGCCTGACCGTCCATCACCACCATTGCCTTGTTCTTGACGGCGGTGATCTGGCTGACGGCGGGGTCGGTGGTCAGGAACTTGATCTTGGCTTCCGGCTTGTCGAGTTCCCAGCGGTTACGGTCCAGGTTGGCGACGACGATCACGTCCGGATTGGCGGCGATGATGCTTTCCCAGCCGAGCGTCGGCCATTCGGCTTCGGCGGTGACGGCGTTCTTACCCCCGAGAAGGTCGGCGATGAAGCCCGATGCGCCGTTCTTGCCTCCCAGATAGGCGTCGGATGAGGGGGACTGGCTTGAGAACCAGAAGACATAGGAAAGCTGCTTGCCATCCTTTGCCACGCTCGCACGCAATGCCGCTTCACGCTTCTTGAAGTCCGCGATCAGCGCTTGGCCGCGCTCAGAGACATCGAAAATCTGCGAAAGCTCGTCGATCTCCTTGTAGAGCAGATCCATGTTCCACAGTTGCGCGCGGCTGCCGTACTGGTCCTTGACCTCCTTGGTGCTGAGGCAGGTGCTGGGCGAGAGATAGGTCGGGACACCGACCTTGTCGAAGTCCTCACGCTTGGCGACCTTGCTGGTTGGGCCGAGCAGGCTTGGCAAAGCAGCCGCTACGAAATCCGGGTTCTCCGCCAGGATCGATTCGAAAGTCGGGAATTCGACGCTGAGAAGCTTGACCTTCGCATTGGCCTCGGCAAGCTGCGGCAACACCTTGCTCGGCCAGAAGGCAGTACCGGCCATCTTGTCCTGAAGACCGAGCAGCAGCAGGATCTCTGCGCTGTTCTGACCAAGCCCGACCGCCCGCTCGGGAGCCTTCTGAAAACTGACCTGCACGCCGCAGTTTTCGAGGGTCAGCGGGTATTTCGTCGATGCGAATGCCGAAGAAACGGTCAAACTGGATGCTGCAGCGATCAGCAGCGCGGTCAAGGTGGATTTTAGCATGAGCATGGCAGGTCCTGGTTCAAGTCTGCCATGGCGAATAGCCGTTCTTGCCTGCTATAACAAGATAAGCGCAGTCACCTTTGATGTCGCAAGCTATATCCGGCCAAAGGCGCATCGTCGGCCAGCGTTGCAGATATTGGCCGCAGCTGAACAGGCGTCGTCAGATCAGGTTGCGCCGTTTTGCCTTTATCAGTGCCGCCAGTTCGTCACCGCTGATGATCGGTTCGGGGATCTGCCCGCAATGCACGAAGACCTCGATGGCCGGGAGCTCGCCGATATTCTTCTTGCAATATGCCAGGGCCTTTTCCAACGAGACGAAGGTCTGGCTTGGGACGTCTTCTGACCAGCAATGGACCGTGGCGGGCACACGCGCATTTCCCGGAATTCGGTCGGGCATTTTCGGGTTTCCTCGGCGTCTCGTTCTGATGCGAATTTTGGTCACAATTATCATATGACAAGAATATGCGATGGCTTTGCTGGTTGGGTGGTTATCGATCTCAAAGCCGGAACGGAGCAATTTGAACGGTCGGCTCCTGATGAATATCTAAAATGAAGGCGCAAGGCCCAATCAGGCGGCGACCTCGCCTTGTTTCATGGTTCGTCACTTCGTCTGATCGATGGTGTGTGGAGACGGCTGTGTTTGCGGACCTGTCGGCTGGCCGGGGGTCAGGAGAAAGAAATAGACAGCACCTATGACAAGCGCCGCAACAAGGATCGTGGCGACGAATTTCATCATGTTGTTGCCGGCTTTTCTGGACGTGTCGTTCATGGAGGCTCCAACAGGGGCGTCGGTATATAGTTCCTTCGCCTGCTGCCGCACAACGAGAAGGGATAACGCTACAGCACCACCCCGTTCGACCTCGGTCGACGGCTTCTTGGAGCAAACCGAAGTTCAGATCGCTGCCGCAAGCAAGATGCTGGCTGCGATCAAACAGGCGAGGGCCGCGTTGAGCCCAATGTAGAAGACCAGTTCGTGCTGGTGGTCGGGTTTGCGGTGCATCTCAATCTCCTCCTGCACGCCCGAACCAGCCCCTGCACTGAAAGTTCCGATCTGGCTTGGCCACGCGGCTGGAAAAGGCGGCGCGCACGAATGAGAGAAAACGCGCCGCTAGTCTCCGGCTGCGCCAAGCCCGAGCGGGCCGTTGATCCTGTTCAAGGCCTCTCCCAGGGATTTGACCGCTTCCATCGTCAAGGCCTGCGCCGACATCAGCATCGCAAGATCCGCCTCCTTCCCCTGGTGGGACAGCGCGAGGGCGCGTTTCTGCAGGTTCTGGCTCATTGCACTGAGCTGCGCAAAAGTATCTTCGTCCATCTTCATCCTCCGAAGTCTGCGCGGTTCAAAGCTTCAAGCCGCCATTCGGTTCCAATCGGTGAGCGGCGGACCAAACATGCGGGGATCATCCGCTTGCCGCCTGTGGCGCCGGCTCCCGCTGTTTCGTGGGAGCCGCTCCGTCGATTTCCAAGTCACTGCTGCGGCAAAACAACATTGCTGTCAGTGGTGCTTTTGACCGGCTTCTGCCCCGGGACGTGGGACATGCTGTGCGTCTTGCTTTGTAGCTCATCACCCTTAACCCGAGTCTTCGTCTGTGATTTGCTGAAGGTGCCCTGGTCCATGGCCTGCGCCTTCGACTGCGCCTTCAACTGGTTCGGGTTCTCGTTGATCTTGGTCTGGCTTCGGGCTTTGCCGTCTGCCGTCGCCGCGCTGCCACCGGAGCCGATTGAGGATGTCGTGCCGCTGTCGGTCCGACAGGCTCCCGCAGTGCCGAGCGTACTTGCCGAAGTGCCGCCTGCAGCGGCGCTGCCGCCGGAGCCGACCGTGCCGGCAGAGTTGCAGTCCTGTGCAAGCACCGGTGTGGTGGCGACCGAGGCGATCAGTGCCAGGCACGCCAGTGAGAGTTTCTTCGACATGTCTATCTCCTTCATTTCTGAGGTTTGGTGACGTCGCAGGTGCCGTCCGACCGACGGGTGATAACGGTTCCATCGGGTCTGGTGACGCTTGCCGTCGAAAAAGCCTGATTGCCGGCCGTACCGGTTGTGACGGACGAACCGGCGCTGGACGAAGCCGAGCCACCGCCCGAATTCATCGTCGTTGTCTTGCCGTCGATTGTCGTCGAGGACGAAACGCTGCCGCCGCCGGCGGTGACCGATGTCGATGTCCCATTGCCGGTTGAGCCCGTGCTTTCGATGACGGTGCAGGTGGTGCCGTCGTCAAGCTTGATGGTTTCGGTGGCAAAGGCCGAGATCGCGATAAAGGTCGTCAGGATCAGCGGCAGCGCGAATGTTCCCTTATATACGATTGATGCCGAGGTCATTTCGGCTCTCCTATTGATAGGGCGAAGGCGGAATCCGCCTTCGCCCGATGGATGGGACTAGCAGGAAGCGCCGTCTTTTTTGGCCTGGCCCGGAGGACATGCCTTCTTGCCCTGTCCGTGTTCCAGGCCGGCTGCGCCTGCCGAACTGCCGCCGGTTCCGACGGAGCCGGTCGACGTGCCATCCTTGGCCGACGTACCGCCGGTGCCGAGCGTCGAAGCGGAACCCGAACCGCTACCCGACCCGGCCGCAGATCCGCCGGTGCCGACCGAGCTGCTGGACTGGCCATCGCCTGCGGACGTACCACCGGTGCCGAGTGTCGACGCCGAGCCGGCGCCGGAGCCGGCCGCCGAACCGCCGGTGCCAACCGAACTGCTGGACTGGCCGCCGCCTGCGGAAGACCCGCCGGTGCCCAGGGTCGAGGCGGAACCAGAGTTGCAGTTGGTGGTGCCCGGCGCACAATTCGTTCCTCCGGCAGAACTGCCGCCGGTGCCAACCGTGCTGCTGGACGTTCCGCCGCCGGCGCTCGTTCCTCCGGTTCCGACGGTGCTGCTGGTCTGGGCGAATGCGGACAGGGTTGTGCCCGCGAGAAGGGCCGCGGCAAAGGCCGCGCGTGTGATCATGTTCATGTTTTTATCTCCTTGAGTTTCCACATGCTTCCGACCGCGACCGCGTTTCCGAAGCTGTGGAGAAAACTGGCTTCCGACGGCGCATGTTCCCGCCTTGGGGCTTCAGTCCCATTCGGGCTTGGACCTTGGACCATTGGCGCCATCGACCAAGGTCCGGTGCGACGAGGAAAAGGTCGCGAACGCGGAACTTGGGCCGCAATCGCGGCGTTCACGGCGGTTTCAAAAGGAGGTTCAGATGGAAGAGAGCGTCTATCAGGCGCGTTGGCTGCTGATCATCATGGCTTTGCTGGTGGTCGGAATGACCACCGTCGGCGCCGCCGCTGGGTGAGCCCAGCCTGAGGGCGGCTGGCGCGGCTGAGCGCTTGCGTGGCGCTTGGATATTGATACGCAAGCGGGCCTTTAACCGTCAGTCTGAGAGACAGGCAGCCGAGCACCGGATCGAAGTACTTCTTACCTAAGGTCTTTGGGAAGGCATGCCGGGTTGCGTGGCCACCCGGCATGCCGGATCGTCACTTTACCGCCAGCGCCTCGTTGATCTTGCCTGCGTCGGCCTCGAGGTTCTTGTAGGTTTCCTCCAGGCTCAATTCGCCAACGATGAGCTGGCTCATGCGCTGGACGATCTGCTGGTAGATCGCCGTCCCGCCCTTCATGCGTTCGAAATCGCGCGCGGCCTGCGGAACGTTCTTTTTGTTGTCCAGAAACACCGCCATCGATGTCTTGGCGTCGTCGCTGGAGATCTTGTATTGCGGGTTCTTGATGTCCGCTCCCGTCAGGATGACATAGCTCTCGGCGATTTCGCGCTGCACCTTCTCGGAGCCGAGAAACTCGATGAACTGTGCTACCGCTTCGGGATGTTCGGTGCGCTTGAAGCCGACGATCGCGGTCGCGCCCGGCATCGCATAGCAACCCGCGTCGCCGCAGGGTGCATTGATGGCCGTCCACTGGAAGGCGTTGCCGATCTTCTTCTGGAAGGGGTTCACCATCCAGTTGCCGGCGAGATAGGTGACGACATTGCCGTTGACGAATTCGTCGCCCATGTTCTTGTACTGCGAGCCGCCGGCCGCCCCCCACATTTCCTTCGGGAAACTGCCGTTCTGGGTCCAGGAATAAAGGTCGGCGATATATTTGCGGGCGCCTGCATCCGGGAAATTGAACTTGCCGTCCTTCACATAGACCGAACCGTAGGAATAGGCACCACCGGAAAAACGGTGGCCCGACCGATCCATGGTGAAGGGGATCTGTGCGCCCGTCGCCTTTGCGACGCGGGCGGAGGCTTCCACGATCTCCTTGAGCGTCGCCTTCGGGCCGGGCAGTGGTTCGCCGGCCTGCTCGAACAGGGTCTTGTTGACGAACGGCAGGTTCAGCGTCTGGGACGCGACGTAGCCGTTGATCGACTTCGGATCGTTGATATTGGGCAGGCGGAGTTGGTTGAGGCTGTCCCCGTGGAGCTTGGCGAAGGCGTCCGGGTCCTTCATGTAGGAGCGCATGTCGAGATAATAGGGCGCGAGCTGCCAATCGGTGATCTTGGCGAGGTCCGGCCCCTTGCCCGCCGCCAGCTGGACCGGCAGTTGCTTCACCACCGCATCATAGCCGGAAGACACGAAATTGACTTTGACGTCGGGATGTGACGCCTCGAACTCCTTGCTCAAGGCGGCCATGCGCTCGACATACCCCTGGTCGTCGTCGGTGAACAGGAAAGTAATGGTCTTGGCATCCGCCATGGCCGCGCCCGAAAGAGCGAAGGCCGAGAATACGAACGCACTTATCCCTGATAGAAGTCTCAGCATTTTTTCATCCTCCCAATGAAAATATTTTCACAATTCGGAAGGTTTCCTTTCGGATTTTCCTTCGAATTTATCCTTTTTGAAGCTTGACAATCCAAACGTCAAGCTGTCTTGTCGCCCTAAATTCGAAACTGCTCACAAAGCTGAAGCGGCAAGTTTCAATTTATGAAATTATTTTCATGACCTGAGGGAGGCAGTCATGGAGCACTCACCTGCAGCCGCAGGTCGTTCGGGCGGTGCCAGCTATCATGTCGCCCCCGGCGAAACCTTCACCGCATGGGTCGTCTCGGATTTGCGCCAGGTGTATTTTCCAGGTGAGCCGGCGCCCGCGGAAGATCGCGTCAATTACCGCTTCATCAACGGCTTCGTCGATGTCGGCGACCTGCCTTGCAGGAAGGCCTTCCAGGTGCAGATGATCGGACGGGAAATCCGTGCCGAGCACGACTGGGAGCCGGCCTCCCTTAACCTGCCCGGGCCGAACCGCCGCGTCGAGTTCACCGGCTTCTGGCACGTGCCCACCCATGTCGGCCGCTGGCTGCGCGGCAGTTTCCGCGCCGAGGCTGCCCGCCAGGTCCCGATGCGGCTCAGAACCTGCGGCGGTGTGCGGATCTGGGTGAATGGCGAGGAACAGGTGCGGTTCGAGCCTTTTCGGCGCAACGTCGAGAGCGAGACCGGGATCGTCCTGAGGCTGAACGCTGGTGACAATGACGTCCTTGTGCTGACCGAAGACCTGGCGGAGCGGGACACGATCTGGTTCTTCGAGCTGGAACTGGCCGATACCCAGCCGCTGGACATCACCCTGCCCACCGCACTGGACCGGCAAGAGGTCCGGCGGCTCGAGCTCCTCGCGCGTGCCATCCGGCCCGCCGCCGACGTTTTCGTCGACCGCCCGCTGGAAATTCTCTTCGACACCCCGCCAGGGGCCGATCTGCCCGTCGGCATCGAGGTCTACAGCCATGGTCATGACCGGGCCGTATTGGCGAAGGTGGACCTGATACTGGGTGCCGGCGAGACACGGCTTGTCGCTCCCGCAATCAAAGGTCTGCCGGACGGATATCACGGCATCAGGCTGAAGATGGGTTCCGGTGCCGCAGCTGTTGTCCGCCATATCGACGCGGCCTTCATGAGCGGCCTCGTCCTGCCGCAAGCCGCGACCACGCTTGCCGAGCGCAAGCAAGAGGCGCTGGCCTTCAGCGCCCGCTTCGGCGCCGAGCGGATCGGCCGCGTGCTTGCCATGGCTGCAACCGGCGAGATCGACCGGGAGGCGATGGACAGGATCATCTCTGCGACGCTCGAGGTCATCGACCGACGGGAGGATTGCTCGGATTTCGTGATGGTGCCGCTCCTCTGGCTCCTCGGCGAATACGAGCATGTCCTGGCACCGGAGACGGCGGCAAACATCCGCGCCTCCGTCGCCGGCTACCGCTACTGGGTGGACGAGCCCGGCAACGACGTCATGTGGTTCTGGAGCGAGAACCATGTCCTGTGCTTCCACACCAGCCAGCTGATCGCCGGCAGGTTGATGCCGGATACCGTATTCTCCGCCTCCGGCAGGACGGGTCGCGAGCAGGCGCAGCTGGCGGAAGGCCGGCTTCGCCGCTGGTTCGACAGCGTCGAGGCGCATGGCCTCGCCGAATGGAATTCCGCAGCCTATTATCCGGTGGATTTCATCGGTCTGCTGGCCCTCGAACGCTGGGGCGGGGACGATATCGCCCCGCGCGCCCGCCATCAGCTGGATCTCATCTTCCGGATGATCGCGCTGCACACGCTGGCGGGCGTTCCCGCCGGGTCGCAGGGGCGCGCCTACGACAAGGAACTGAGGGCCGGGCCTCTCACGGAACTGGCGCCATTCGCCCGCGTGGCATTCGGCAGCGGCTGGCTGAACGGCGGCGTCGCGTCCCTGCCGATGTTCTGCGCCGGCTCCTACACGCCGCCGGCCGACCTGCCGGAGCTTGCCCAGTTGGCGCCCGCACGTTCGATAGAAGCGCGTTATGCGCAGGGGCTTGAAAGCGGCAAGCTCGTGCTCTTCAAGACGGAAGCCTCGCAGCTCTCGACCGTGATCGATCACAAGACGGGCAGGCGGGGCCACCAGCAGCATGTGCTCGATATTCGGCTTGCCGGCCACCCGATGGCGAGGCTCTGGGTCAACCATCCCGGCGAAGACGACCCCTGGGGCACGCAACGCCCGTCCTATTGGGCCGGCAACGGCGTTCTGCCGCGCGTCATCCAATATCGCGACGTGGCCCTGCTGATCGCCGATACCGAAGGCACGCGCCATGCCTGGACCCATGCCTATCTTGGTCGCGACGGCCTCGACGAGGTCGTTCTGGACGGGAACTGGCTCCTGGCCCGCTCGGGCCGGGGCTTTGCGGCACTCTACGCCACGAACGGACTTGAACTCGTGACCGACGGAGCGACCGCCGGGCGCGAGGGGCGCTCCGAGGGTGCGCTCACCGGCTGGGCGGCCGTCGTGGGCGCCGGCGACGAAGCCGCTTTCCGTCGTTTCGTCGAACGTATCCGCGCCACCTCCGTCTCGTTCGACATCGACAGCAAGGTGCTGAGCCTTTCACCGCCGGACCGCGAGACGCTGGCGCTCTCCTATGCCGGCGAATTCACCGTCGGCGGACAGCCGCAACCCTTCATCCACGATCAGCCCGTGCCGATCCTGACCTATGACAGCACGACCGCGGGCGACGACGCCCATCCATTCTATACATAAAGGACATTCCGACCGATGGATTCGATGACCCTCAACAAACCGGCCCTGCAGGAAACGATCGATCAGGTCGCGGTTGCGTTCAGCCGCCTCAAGGGCATCAAGGAAGGCCTTGCCGGGGCGGATGCGGACGGCGGTATCCAGTTCGACGAATGGGACTGGGAAGTCGGCGTCGGCCTCTACGGCTTCCTGCGTCGTGCGCTCGCCGCCGGCGACCGGAACGCCGTCGACGATCTCGTCGCCTGGTACGGCCGGCAAATCGACCGGGGCCTGCCGCCACGGCAGATCAACAGCACGGCACCCATGCTGCCACTCGCCATCCTCATCGATCATGTCGACCGGCCGGATTTCCGCACGCTTGTCGAGGACTGGGCGGACTGGCTCGTCCACCAGCTTCCGAAGACCGAGGACGGTGGCTTTCAGCACGTCGTCAAGGAACGGCTGAACGACGGCGAGCTCTGGGATGATACGCTGTTCATGGCCGCACTGTTTCTGGCACGCGCGGGCGTCGCCTGCGGGCGTCGCGACTGGATCGACGAGGCCGTCTACCAGTTCATGGTGCATGCCCGCTATCTGTCCGATCCGGTCACCGGGCTCTGGTATCACGGCTGGACCTTCAACGGCCGGCACAATTTCGCCAGGGCCTTCTGGGCGCGCGGCAACGCCTGGATCACGGTTGCCATTCCCGAACTGTTCGAACTCGTTCCCGATCTCCAGGAAAAGGACAAGCGTTTCCTGTCGAACGTGCTTGCAAGCCAGGTGCGCTCGCTGAAGCGACTGCAGCGCCCGGACGGCATGTTCCATACGCTACTCGACGATCCGACATCTCCGCTTGAAACATCGGCGACGGCCGGGATCGCCTATGGCATCCTGCGCGGCATCGATGCGGGCATCCTGGATGCCTCCAACCGGGTGCATGCGGAACGCGCGCTCGCGGCCGTGCTCTCACAGGTCGATGACGAGGGCGTCGTCCAGGGCGTTTCGGATGGCACGCCGATGGGGCACGATCTGGATTTCTATCGTCGGATCCCCAACCTACCGACCCCTTATGGGCAGGCGCTGACGATGCTGCTTTTGACGGAAGTCCTGCTCGAGGGCGAGGAGGGCGCATGAACAGGCTCCCGTCCCTTCTTGTCGAACCCGCGCAGGAGGACGAGACGGCGCGTATTCAGGCGGCAATCGACCAGGTGGCAGCCCGAGGTGGCGGCTGCGTGGAACTTGCCGAAGGCATCCACAATACGCGCGGCCTGAGGCTGCAATCCGGCGTCGAGCTTCATCTGGCAAAAGGCGCGATCCTGCGCCCGGCCGCCGTCTATGGAGCTTACGAAGAGACATCGGTTTCGGTTATCGCCGAGAAGTCGAACCGCGCCATGATCGTCGCAAGAAACGCGACAGACATTGCCTTGACCGGCCCAGGACGGATCGAGGCGGGTGGCGAATATTTCATCGCCGGCAACGATGAGGCGATGGGCACCCTTGTTCCGGCGGAATACCGCCCGCGCGTGGTGGTCTTCGAATCCTGCCGCGGCGTCCGGATCGAGCGATTGGAAATCGTCGATTCGCCGATGTGGACGCTGCACCTGGTCAATTGCGACGATGTCTATGTCAGTTGCGTAAAGGTATCGAACAACCGGCGCATGCCGAATACCGACGGCCTCGTGCTCGACGCCTGCCGGCATGTGGTTGTGGAGGACTGCGACATATCGACGGCGGATGACGGCATCTGCCTGAAGACCAGCGCCGGACCGGACGGCCAAGCGATCGGGGAATGCGAAAACGTGCTCGTGCGCCGCTGCCTGGTCGAAAGCAACAGCTGCGCGCTCAAGATTGGCACGGAATCCTACGGCGATTTCACCAATGTCGTCTTCGAGGACTGCCGGGTTCACGATTCAAACCGGGGACTGGGCCTGTTTTCGCGCGACGGCGGGCATATGACCGACATCCGCTTCTCCCGGATTGAGGTCGATTGCCACGAGACGCTCGATGGCTTCTGGGGATCGGGCGAAGCGCTGACGGTGACGGTGGTGGATCGCATCCCCACCCGCCGGGCCGGTGCCGTTCGAAATCTCGTTGTCGAGGACCTGCGCGGCCAAATGGACGGGGCGATCGCGCTCGTCTCGACGTCCGCCGCAGGAATCGAGGGCGTCAGGCTTTCGCGGCTACGACTGCGGCAGCGGAAAGGCCCGCTCGGCACCGGACTTCGTTATGATCTGAGGCCGACCAACGCGGATATCGCTCTGAGCGCGGACGCTGCCGGCCGTGCCAACGCATGGACGAAGGGCGCGGACGGACGGGTGGTCGGCCTTGTCGACTATCCGGGTGGCATGCCGGCGCTTTTTACCGCCGGCACGGAGGGAATTTCGATCGAGGAGGCGCATTTCGAGAGACCGCAACCGATACCGGAAGGCTGGAACGTCGAAAGCGTCGTCCATAAAGTGACTGAACCTGACGGGAGCAGGGAATGGGAAATCTGAAACTTACGAATGTCACCAAGGCGTTCGGCGCGCTGACCGTTCTGCACGGCATCGACCTGACGATCGACAACGGCAAGTTCGTCGTGTTCGTCGGGCCGTCAGGATGCGGCAAGTCGACTCTTCTGAGGATCATCGCGGGGCTGGAGGACATCAGCGCCGGCGGCATCGAGATCGGCGGGCGCGACGTCGTCCAGCTTTCGCCGGCGGAGCGGAAGATCGCCATGGTCTTCCAGTCCTATGCGCTCTATCCCCATATGAGCGTGCGCAAGAATCTCGCCTTCGGGCTCGAAAACCTGAAATTCAAGCGCAGTGAAATCGAGACACGGATCGGGGAGGCGGCGCGCATGCTGGCGATCGAGCCCTATCTGGATCGCAAGCCACGGCAACTTTCCGGCGGCCAGCGCCAGCGGGTCGCGATCGGCCGCGCCATCGTGCGCAACCCGGACATCTTCCTCTTCGACGAGCCGCTTTCGAACCTCGACGCGGCGCTGCGCGTGCAGACAAGGGCGGAAATCACCCGGCTGCATCGCCAGCTGAGAACAACGATGATCTACGTTACCCACGACCAGGTCGAGGCGATGACCATGGCCGACGAGATCGTCGTACTCAACGGCGGCCGAATCGAGCAGGTTGGAACGCCGCTCGAACTCTTCGACAATCCGAGGAACCTCTTCGTGGCGGGCTTCCTGGGCTCGCCGCGGATGAACATGCTGAAGGGCCAGGTGACGGCGGCCGGCGAAGCCGGGGTGACGATCGACGCCGGCTACGGCGCTCCGCTCACCGCGTCGATCGACCCCACCGCGGCGAAGATAGGCCAGGCCGTGCTTGTCGGCATACGACCCGCGCATTTTTCGGTCGGCGGCGAAGGACTGCCGTTCGTCGTCCAGTATCACGAAAGCCTTGGGACGGAGACCTATGTCTACGGAACGCTCGAGGGGCGGGAAGAGCCAATCATCGTCCACCAGACCGGCCATTTCGCGCCGCGGTCCGGCGACCTTCTGCGGATCATGCCGCTATCCGGCCGGGTGCACGTCTTCGATCCCGATAGCGGCCTGGCTCTGCCGCAATCCGTTCGCCAACGGAGTGATGTCCATGAGCACGCCTAAGGCGACCGATCTCGGCGGCCGTGCCCTCGACCTCGTCATGGGCATCGTCGAGGCGCCGATCAACGGGTTTGAGCGGCTGATGGGCAGGAAGCGGATGCCCTATCTGTTCCTCGCGCCGAACCTCATCCTTTTCGGCATCTTCACCTTCCTGCCCATCGCCATTGCGGTTGGTTACGCCTTTACCGGCGGCACCGGCCTTTTCGTGTCGGAGCGGCCTTTCGTCGGCTTCGACAATTTCCGTCAGCTCCTGCAGTGCGAGGACTACCTTCGTCCGGGGAGCTGCCGCGAATCCCTGTTCTGGACGGCGGTCTGGAACACGCTCTGGTTCGTCGGCTTCAACGTTGCCGCAACCCTGCTCGTGGCATTGGTGACGGCTCTCATCCTCAACCGGGCGATCGCCGCGCGCGGTTTCTTCCGGGCCATGTTCTTTTATCCCGTCCTGCTGTCGCCGGTCGTCATCGGCCTGATCTGGAAGTGGTTCCTGGACCGCAACGGCCTGCTCAACGCCTTCCTGCAAATGCTCGGCGTCCCGCCGGAAATCTTCCTGCTGGACGTCGGCTGGTCGCGCTTCTTCGTGGTGGTGGTTTCCGTCTGGTTTCACATGGGCTTTTATACGCTGATCCTTCTCGCCGGCCTGCAGGCCATTCCGAAGGATCTCTATGAAGCCGCCTCGATCGACGCAGCCTCGCCCCGGCGCACGCTTTTGCGGATCACGCTTCCGCTTCTCGGGCCGAACCTGCTCGTCGTGCTGATCCTCCTGATGATCCGCTCGGTCCAGATCTTCGACGAAGCCTGGGTGCTGACCAATGGCGGCGGGCCCGGCACCGCAAACAGCTTCATCGTGCAGTACATCTACCAGATGGCCTTCGGCAGCGACCTGCGCCTTTTCGGCCTCGCCTCGGCGGCCTCGGTGCTGATGGGCCTCGTGTTGCTGGCCCTGACGCTCATACAATTGCGGCTTGGCCGCAAGATGGAGTCCTGACCATGACGCAAGGCCTCTCACCCATCGCCTTCCTGACCCGCACTCGCCGGCCGGGGCGGATCGGCGTCACCGATATTCTTTCCTGGGCCTGGCTGATCCTGGGCACGCTTGCCGTGCTCATTCCGGTGGTCTGGGCGGGCCTATCCTCGTTCAAGCCGGCCGCCGAGATCACCCGCTTTCCGCCGACGCTGCTGCCGCGTGCGGCGGTTCAGCAGACCGTACCGGGCTTCGACGCCCCGCTCAGCCTCTGGACCGTTGATGTCGACGGTCAGCGGCGCGAGATGGCGATGGTCCGGCGCATCGGGCTGAAAGCCCAGATGGTCGATCCGAGCAATCCCGGACCGCCGGTGAGCGTCGACGTCAAAAACATTTCACCGGTCCAGCGGCTTACGATCGCGACCGAGAACTATACCGATCCGCTCACCAGGTTCGACTTCCTCACCTTTCTGAAGAATTCGGTCTTCGTCACCTTCGTCGCAACACTGTTGACGCTCGTCGTCAACGCGCTTGCGGCTTTCGCGCTGTCGAAATACCGGTTCCGGGGCGAGAAGGCGATCTTCGTGCTGATCATCTCGACGCTGATGATCCCCCTGACGGTGGTCATGGTGCCGGCCTATCTGGTCGTCGTCGGCGTCGGCCTGGTGGACAGTCTCTGGGGCATCATCATTCCGACCGTTGCCTCGCCGACCGGCGTTTTCTTGCTGCGCCAGTACATGCTTACCATTCCCGACGAACTCATCGAGGCGGCCCGCGTCGACGCGGCAAGCGAGTTCCGGATCTTCTGGCGCATCGTCCTGCCACTGACGGCGCCGGCGCTTGCGGTGCTGGCGATCTTTTCCGTCCTGTGGCGGTGGAACGACTTCCTCTGGCCGCTGATCGTCTTGAGCAGCCGCGAAAACTTCACCCTGCAGGTCGGGCTCAACGCCTTCCAAGGCGAGTTTTCCGTGCAGTGGAACTACATCCTCGCCATGACCTTCCTGAGCCTGGCGCCGGTCACGGTCGTTTTCTTGTTCCTGCAGAAATACATCACGACCGGCATTGCCGGCACCGGAATGAAGTGAGGTTCACCTGCGGGGCGGCGCGACGCTGCCCCGCAGCACCAGCTTGCAGCCGAGCTCCAGCCGGTAGGCCGGCCGCAGCGGGTCGTTGGCGACCAGCCGCTGTTCCAGAAGGCTGATTGCGGCCGCCCCCAGCCGGTCGGTCGGCAACTGGACGGTCGAGAGCGGCGGCGTGCTGAACTCCCCGGGGACGATATCGTCGAAGCCGAGCACGGACATTTCTTCCGGCACGCGCATGTCGAATGCCGCCAGCGCCCTCAGGCAGCCGAGCGCCAGGTTGTCGGCGGCGCAGAAGATCGCGGTTGCGCCGCGCAGGCTGCTATCTTCGGACAGCAATTGGCGGATCGCCTGCTCGCCCTGGTGAGGCTCATATCCCTCCGCCTCGACGATCATCTCCGGCGATACGGCAAGGCCGGCCGCAAGATGCGCATCGGCGTAGCCGTCATACCGGCGGCGGATCGTGGTCCTGCCCTTCCAGGTCAGGTGCAGGATGCGGCGATGGCCGAGCGAAAGCAGGTGCTCTGTTCCCTGGCGGGCGCCGAAGCGGTTTTCACCGGTGACCGTATCGACCAGCATCGAAGGATCCTCGCCGTTCAGGATGACGAGCGGCGTCCGCCCGGCGGCAATGGCGCGAATCAGTTCCGGCCGGTCGTCGTTGAGGATAACGATGCCGTCGACATTTTCGGCCTGCGCCAGCCGGCGCACCTCGCTGCCGTCGATCCGGCTGCCGGCGCTGACGAAAGGGACGATACGGATGCTGAGGCGCTCGCATTCCTGGCGCAGGCTGTTGAGCATCGTCCAGCTGACGAGATTGACATCGCTGTGAGGCGCCGCATCGCTGGTGATCGCCAGGAGGATCGTGCGAAGCGTGGCGATCGTCGCCCGGCTTCGACGCTTTTCCAGATATCCCAGCCTTTGCGCGGAATTAAGGACCCGCTCCCGAACTTCCATGGATATCGGCGCGGTTCCGTTGAGAACATGGGACGCGGTACTGAGCGAAACACCGGCATCCAGAGCCACATCTTTCAAGCCTATCTTGGCTTTCAATAGAATTTCTTTCGATTTAAGCCGGGTTTTTGAAGCGCCGACGCGAGCAAACAATATCCCACACTGTTCGTGCAGGTCATTTGGATATCTACGCGCATGATCCGTCGCCGAAGCGATGCTTCATCCCCCGATGCGGTGAACTTCGTCCATCATGCATGCTCACGTGGCTCCAACGCAAGACGATCTTGACGCGGCCTTCCGCCGAAAAGCCGCGTCGGGGGTGTTGTGGAAGCGCTCCGTCTCCACCCCCAAGCTCCGGTCTTCTATAGGTGGCTTGGAAATTCCAAGAGCTGCTGGTCGACGTTTCTGAAAGCCTGCCGAAGCGGTTGCGGCAATGCGCCGACGACGTCGCGGAACAACAAGCACAGGATTGCGGTGTCACGGTTGCCGAGAGGGCGGAAGGGGCGGCGTGCAGCCTTCGGCCTTCATTCGCTTCTGTGGAAACCTCGGCTTTTCCGAAACCCAGCGATAATGGGCGCCAGGGATGGCGATCGCGGCAGCTATCCCGAAATTGTCGATGCTCTCGCGGAGCACGGCGCACAACGGAAGAAGGACGCCCATGCTCTCTATCGGCGCGTGGTCTTCAACGTGCTGATCTCCAATGTCGATGATCATTTGCGCAATCACGGATTCCTTTTGGCTGGGCAAGGCCGGGTGGACATTGTCGCCGGCCTACGATCTCAATCCCGTTCCGACCGACCTCAAGGCGCGGGTGTTGACCACCAACATCGACCTTGATGAAGGCACCTGCTCGCTTGATCTTCTGGAAGCTGCATCCGAATATTTTGCGCTCACGCTGAGCCAGGCGCGCGTTATCATCAAAGAGGTCGCGGGGGTGACCGCAACCTGGCGTGATACTGCCAAGGCAGTCGGAGCGCGAGGCAGCGAAATCAATCGCATGGGCAGCGCCTTTGAGCATGACGATCTTAAGCGAGCGCTGGTCCTATAACGCGGATAGTACTCTGGATCTTCCACGATCACCCGCCAGAAGTCAGCTAGCAAGCCGCGGCTTTGGGCTTCGCCGCCGCGTTGATCGCAGCCACCTCCGGCCTCTTTGAAGCAAACCGAGTTGGGTGACCTGCTCGTAAATGGAACGTCCCAGGTGTTGCAGGATGGTTCTCCTGCACGGTCCCAAGCCTTCAGCTGTCCCGGGACCTGATCGGCCACCGACTTGGAGGTCGACGGCGAATATGGTGACCGCATCGCGTGGAAGCGTTGAATGTTCGGCACTTTTTTCTTCCGTCTCCGCCACGCTGCTTTATCTGATGACAGCAAATGAATATACTACAGGCTCCAACGCTGCCTTTCAAAGCCAGAGCAACCGCGATGATCGCAACCTATATCGACGAATTCATCATGTTTTGCGCCGGGCTGTGGATGACGTCCCTGGGCTTTGGCTATCTGTCCTGGTCACGGGACTCGGCGCGCAAGTTGCTTGTGGTTCGTCACTTCAGGTGGCTGTGTCCCTTACTGCTCGCCATCGCCACTATCCTGGCCGCTGCATCGTGAGCTCGTCATCAGAAGCAGCGAGCGCGGGTTGAATTTGACCATGAGTAATATGTTGTCCTGCACGTCTTGCGGATTGGAGGCAACAGAAGCGGTCGTTCACGGCGGCTCCTATATTCTGGGGTGCGCTGCCTGCGGAGAAACAATCGTCGCGACATCGTTCATGGCAATGCTGGAGTCGGATCACGAATGTTCGGCCTTCATCGATCCGGGTCCGGGAAAACACCCGCCGCCGGAGACATAATGTGCGCCGGCACGGCTTTTGAATATAGAAATCCCTAGCCTAGCCGACATCCCCGCTTCTTAAGAAGGTCTGCTTGTTGACGCGTCTCGACGCCTTCCGCAACGACGCTGATGCCCATTCGGCAGGGATGCACTTCCTAGGCCCGCTCAACCTGCTTCTCGACCTGACCGGATTGATATGCCCGATCCGCCGCCAGCAGTTTCTGCGAGGCTGCCGTTATGGCGGAGAGCACCTTGGCATCGGTGATATTCTCCAGGAACGGCAGTATCGGGCCGGTATCCGCAATGCCGGCGGTCGCGACCGCTTCATGCAGGACGCGGAGCGGCGATACGCCGTCGCGCAGGTCTTCCAGCCCCATGAAGAAGGCCCGCAGCCGTTCCGCCTCGGCGACATTGCCGGCCTTCAGTGCTTTCAGGATACCGGTGGACATGGCGGGTGCGACGCAGACGGAGCCGGAAGTGAAGCCCTGCAGACCGAAATCCATCAGGTGGCTGATCGCCGGCCGCTCGCCGATGCCGGAGATGATGATCTTGCGATCGACCTTCTGGACGAGCTCGGAGAGGTAGATATCTTCCTTCGGGTTCTGCCGGACGACCGCGTATTTGATCGTGCAGATCGCTCCATCCGTAACGACGGCCGCGAGATCGGCCGCCGAAATGTAGTCGAGCGATTTCACATAGGCGATGATCGGCCGCCCGTAGGCGTCGGCGATGCGGCGAAGGCCGGTTGCGACGCCGGCCGAAGTCACCGGAAAATTCAGGGGCAGGACCATCGCAGTCGGCAGGTCGTGGTCCTTGAGAATTGCGATCTGGTCCAGCGACTTGCCGTAGTCCGGACCGACCGAAGGGATAAGCCAGGTGCCGGAGGGGGCGATCTCCTTCAGCATGTCGACCATCTCCGCGAATTCGCGGACGGAGATGTTGTAGAGGTTGGCGTTGCCGCCATAAAGCGCTGTCGTCACGCCGCCTTGCGCCAGATGCGCCAGAATCTGGCGGTTGCCTTCGCGGTCGAGCGTGTAGTCGGCCTTGCGTGCCAGGGGCGGCACGGAGAGCACCGATTTCGCAAGCATTTCGGGTGTCACGGAAAAATTGGGCATGGCTTCAGGCTCCCGGTTCAGGGGTGAGTGGAAAAATCGTCGAGGAACGGTCTTGCCCAGCGCCCCGGCGCTGGACGCCCGTTGGAATCAGGCCGAGTTCATGACCTCGACCGGGCGCATTTCCTGCTTGCCGTAAGCGCGGCTGGCGGAAAGAAGCCGTTGGGAATATGGGTGCTGGACATGGCCCGAGCGGATCTGCTCGATGCCGGTTTCCTCGACGACCTCGCCGCCGTTCATGATCGCGACGCGGCTGCAGAGATGCGCAATGACGGCCATGTCGTGGCTCACCAGCAGGTAGGTCAACCCGCGTTCCTTCTGCAGGTCGGCGAGCAGATTGAGGATTTCCGCCTGCACGGAAACGTCGAGCGCCGAGGTCGGCTCGTCGAGCAACAGAACAGGCGGGTCGAGGATCAATGCGCGGGCGATCGCGACGCGCTGCCGCTGGCCGCCGGAAAGCTGATGCGGGAACCGATAGCCCAGGCCGGGATCGAGACCGACTGCTTTCAGCACGTCGGAAACAGCGTTTTCCTTGATCGGCAGGTTCTGATTGCGCAGTGGTTCGATCAACTGCGAGCGAACTGTCTTGCGCGGATGCAGCGAGCCGTAGGGGTCCTGGAAGACCATCTGGACGTCGCGGAAGAAGGCTTTGCTCCGTTCCGGCTCCAGCGGCTTGCCATCCAGCGAAATCCGTCCGCCGTAATTGCGGTTGAGGCCGGAAATCGCGCGGAGCACGGTGGATTTGCCGCAGCCGGATTCGCCGACGAGGCCGAAGGATTTCCCGCGTTCGACGGTGAAGCTGATGCCCTTCACAACGAGCGGCGTGCGCGGGCCAAACCGCACGGTGAGGTTTTCGACGTCGATCATGACGGCACTCCGATCGTGGGTTGCGTCAGCCAGGACGGATCGCGCGTCAGCGTCGGCAGGCGTGCCGGCGGGTTTTCGATGGACGGCAGCGAGGCGAGCAGCCCTTGGGTATAGGGGTGCTGGGCATTATCGAGTTCGGACGCCTTCAGCACTTCGACGACGCGTCCCGCATACATGATCAGCACCCGGTCGCAGAATTTACGGATCAGGTTCAAATCGTGGCTGATGAAGATCAGGCCGAGGTTGCGCCGGGCGATCAGTTCGTCGAGCAGCGCCAGAACGTCGAGGCGCACGGTCACGTCGAGCGCCGACGTGGGTTCGTCGGCGATCAGTACTTCCGGCTCGGCGATCAGCATCATGGCGATCATGATGCGCTGACCCATGCCGCCTGAGACTTCGTGCGGATAGAGCCGGAAGACGCGCTGCGGATCGCGGATCTTTACCGCTTCCAGCATTTCCAGCACCTTCTTCTCAGCGGCCTTCTTGCCGGCTTTCGGATAATGCAGCCGATAGGTCTCGGCGATCTGCTCGCCGACGCGCATGACCGGGTTTAGCGAATATTTCGGGTCCTGCAGGATGAGGCCGATCTGCTTGCCGCGGATATCCATCATCTGCTTTTCACTGGCGGCCAGAATATCGGTGCCTTTGAACGTCATCCGGTCGGCGGTGACCTTTGCGGTCGGCGGCAGGAGCCGCATGATGGCCCGGCCGACGGTCGATTTGCCGGAGCCGGATTCGCCGACGATGCCGAGCTTTTCGCGGCCGAGTTGGAAGCTCACGCCGCGCACAGCTTTCACGAAGCCGTGGGCGAAGGAGATTTCCATATTTCTGACATCGATGAGCGGTTCGGTCATTCGCCACCTCTGGGGTCGAGTACGTCGCGCAGGGCATCGCCGACGAGGTTGAAAGCAAGGCTGACGACTGCGATTGCAATGCCGGGTGCGGCGATAACCCAGGGGCTGTCGAGCATGAACTCGCGGCCGGTGGCGGCCATCGCGCCCCATTCCGGCCATGGCGGCTGGGCGCCAAGGCCGAGGAAGCCGAGGCCGGCGGCGGTCAGGATGATGCCGGCCATGTTGAGCGTCACGCGGACGATGACCGAGGGTACGCACATCGGCAGAATATGGCGCATGATGACGGCGGCCGAGGATGCGCCTTGCAGCCGCACCGCGGCGATATAGTCCATTTGCCTGAGGCTCAGCGTTTCGGCGCGGGCGAGGCGGGCGATCGGCGGCCAGGCAGTCAGCGAGATCGCGATGATCGCATTGGTGATGCCGGGACCGAGAGCTGCCGCAAAGCCGAGCGCCAATACGAGACCGGGGAAGGAGAGGAAGATATCCGTGATGCGCATCAGCACCTCATCGACAATGCCGCCGAAATAACCGGAGCAGGTGCCGATCAAGAGCCCGATCGGTGCGACGATGATCGTCACGAGGATGATGATGTCGAGCGTCGTGCGTGCGCCGTAAATGATGCGGGCGAAGACGTCGCGACCGAAATTGTCGGTTCCGAGAATGTGGTCCCAGGAGGGGGGCGACAGGCGGATCGCCATGTTCTGGGCGATCGGATCGTATTGCGTCAGAAGCGGGGCAGCGGCGGCGGTTATGATGAGGATCAGGATAACCACTAGGCCAACGACGCCGAGCGGATGTTCACGGAATTTCAGCCAGCCCTGGTAGAATTGCTGCAGAGACGCATGCAGCGTACCCTTGGGTTCAGGGGCGAGAAGCCAGCCGCGAATGCCGGGAGGCGTGGGGCGAGATGGGGAAATGGGTATCGCCATATCTATCACCGTGTTCTCGGGTCGAGGATGCGGTAGAGCACATCCGACGTGATGTTGATGATCAGGAAGACGATCCCGATGGTGAGAACCGCACCCATGACAACATTCATGTCGTTCATCTGCAGGCCGCGGGTGAGATACTGGCCGAGCCCCGGCCAGGCAAAGACGGTCTCGATCAGCACCGCGCCTTCAAGCAGGCCGCCGAGCGTCAGCGCTATGATGGTCAGGAGCTGGACGCGGATGTTGCGGAAGGCATGGCGCCAGATCACCTGGCGGGAGGCCAGCCCCTTGGCGCGCGCCGTGATGATGTATTCCTGGCCGAGCTGCTCCAGCATGAAGCTGCGCGACATGCGGCTGATATAGGCGACGGAATAATAACCGAGGATCGAGCCGGGCAGGATGATGTGGCCGAGCGCATTCTGGAAGACGTCCCAATTGCCTTCCATGGCGGAATCGAGCAGCAGAAAGCCGGTCACCGGCGTGACGATACCTTCGTAATAGACATCGACGCGCCCCGATGCGCCGACCCATTGCAGCTTGGCATAGAAGATGAAGAGCGCCATCAGACCCATCCAGAAGGTCGGGATCGAATGGCCTGCAAGACCGACGATACGGGCGACATGGTCGATCGGCTTGCCGCGATGAACCGCAGCCGTGATGCCGAGTGGCACGCCAACGATAGTGCCGACGATCATCGCCACCAGGGTCAGTTCGATCGTCGCCGGAAAGATCGACAGCAGGTCGGTGACGATGGGCTGGCCGGTGATCGCGGAGACGCCGAGATCGCCGGTCAGCACTCTTTTCACATAGCTGAGGAACTGGATGTAGACGGGCTGGTCGAGCCCGAGTTGCTTGAAAACTCGGTCGTAGACTTCCTTGCTGACCTCGGGTCCGGTGATCGCCAGAACCGGATCGGCCGGCAGCAGGCGTCCCATCGAGAAGGTCAGGAAGAGCAGCCCCAGCAGCGTCGTCACCACAGCGACGACGCGACCGATGAAGTGACGGACGGCAAGCTTGATGCCATCATCCGGCATGTCATCGACCGGGCCATTGGTGGCGGGACCAGTCGTGGTCGGTACGGGCGAGTTGTCTCGTGTCGTCATGTCCACGCTGGCCACGTCAATCCTACTCCTTGGTTTTCGTCACGTCGTGCCAACGGGTCGACCAGGTCGTATGTCCCTGATAACCCTTGACATTGGCGCGAATAACATAGGGGTCGGTGCGCTGGAAGAAGACGATCAGCGGCGGGTTCATGCCCTTGTAGATCTCATCAATCTTCTTGAATATTTCCGTGCGCTTGGTCGTATCGCGTTCCTTCATCGACTGATCGACAAGGGTGTTCAGCTCCGGAACCTGCATGGCGGTGCGCCACAGGTAATAGCTGCCGAGACGAGCCTCGTCGCGATTATCCGGGTTGTAGGCATATTGGGTGGCGACCGCGAACGGATCGGGCAGGCGGGCACCGGAATTGCCGAGCAGGATTTCGTATTTGCGCTCGCGGAAGGCTGGTGTGTATTCGCCGGGCACGAGGTTAAGGTCGAAGCCGGCCGCACGGGCGCTTGCCTGCAGGGCTTCGGTGAACGGCAATGTTGCGGCACCCGACGGGTTCAGCACCTTCTTGAGGCCATTCGGATAACCGGCCTGCGCCAGCAAGGCCTTGGCCTTGGCCGGGTCGTAGTCGTAACGGGATGTATTATCGGCCGGTGCGCCGATCATGCCCTTCGGCACGACGGACTGCCACGGGAAGCCGGTATAGCGCATGATATTGCCGGAGATCGCCTTCCAGTCGAAAGCATGCTGGAATGCTTCGCGGACCAGAGGCTTCTGCAGATCGGGGTCTTTCTGGTTCAGCGCGATATAATAGAAGCCGAGACCCGGAACATTGTCGATCACCATCTTCTTGTCGTTCGCCAGCGCATCCAGGTCGCCGCTTGCGAGATACTGGCCGACATCCACGTCGCCGGCCTGCAGCTGAAGGCGCAGGTTGCCGGATTCGGGGATATGCCGGGTGATGACGCGGGCCATGGCCGGGACACCGCCCCAGTATTTCTTGTTGGCTTCGAAGACGGCGATGTCGTTCGGACGCCATTGCGAAAGCGTGAAAGGACCGCTGCCGGCCGAGTTGGCGGCAAGCCAGGCGGCGCCGAAATCGCCGTTCGCCTCATGCGACATGGCGGTCTTCTTATCGACGATGCCAAGCGAGGAGCTGGCGAGCGAATAAAGCACGAGATCGATGCTGACCTGGATCGGCAGCTCGATTTCCAGCGTCTGCGCATCCTTGGCGCGCACCAGCTTTTCGACATTGTCGGCTGTAAAGCCCCAGAGCGCGATATCGGTCGAGCCGACCTGGCCACGCTTGATGACGCGCTGGATCGACCAGGCGGCATCTTCGGCGGTCACCGGATTGCCACTCTGGAACGTGGCGTCGCTGCGCAGCGTGATGGTGATCAGCTTGCCGTCGGCCGAGGCGCTCCACTTGGTCGCGAGCATCGGCTGCAGCTTCTGCAGGTCGTTCTGCGGCAGCTGGACGAGGTTGTCGTAGATATTGGAAATCAGCTCCGAAACCGTGCGGGCGTTGTTGTCTGCCGGGTCCAGAGTACGGATGCCGGTCAGGTTCGTGCCGATCACCAGCATGTTCGGCGGCGATGCGGCGAGCGCTGCGCCCTGCGGGACCGTCAGCGCTGCAGCGACCAAAAATGTCGCCGCCATAAGATGTTTCATCATGTTCAACCTCCCAATTGAAATCTTCGAGCTCTTCAGTTCGTTCTGCTTGCCGTCTTCCGTCTCACGGATAACCGAACGCGCCGTCCGGCTTGACCGGCAGCTTGCGTTCCCAATGCACGTAGCCATCCTTTGCCAGCACCTGTTCGTCGATCTCGACACCCCAGCCGGGACGGTCCGGACGCAGTTGCAGGTATCCGTCCTCCGGAAGGTAGGGGTCCTTGACGTAGGGCGCGTCGAGCGGCAGCCGGTATTCGAGGATCTTGAAGTTAGGGGTCGCTGCGGAGAAATGCAGGTTGACGGCGGTCGCCAGCGGTCCCATCGGGTTATGCGGTGCGATCGGCACATAATGCGCTTCCGCAATCACCGCGATCTTGCGCATCTCGAGAAGCCCGCCGACGACGCAGATATCGGGCTGGACGATATCGCAGCCGCGGGCCGAGAGAAGGTTCAGGAATTCGTAGCGGTTATAGAGGCTTTCGCCGGTCGCCAGCGGGCAGTTAAGCTTCGCCTTCATCTCTGCCCAGGCAGGGATGTGCTCCGGTCGGATAGGCTCCTCGAAGAACATCGGATCGTAAGGGGCCAGAGCATTGCCGAGCTGGATTGCCTGCCAGGGATCGAAGATCTTGGCATGTGCATCGAAAGCGAAGTCGTAATGGGATGGCGCCCGCTCACGGATGGTGCGGAAGAATTCCGCACCCGTTCGGATCACCTCGCCCCAGCGCTCCTTGTGAAAATCCACACGATAGGGATGCATCTTGAATGCCGCGAGGCCGTATTTCTCGTTATGACCGGCGATCACGTCGAGGAAGCCCTCGGCATCCTTGTAATTATGCACGCCGAGATAGACACGCACCTTGTCGCGGACCGCGCCACCGATCAGTTGATAGACCGGCAGATCCACCGCCTTGGCGGAAATATCCCAGAGGCAATGGTCTATCGCCGAGAACGCCGCCAGATGCATCGCGCCGCCCGGAAAGCGCGCCTGCTGCTGCATCTTCAGCATCAGGAATTCGATCCGTCGCGGGTCCTCGCCTTTGATCTGTTCGTAGAAATATTCGAGGATATGCGGCAATGCCTTGTCGGGACCGTGATTGTAGCACTCGCCCCAGCCGGTGATGCCCTCGTCCGTGTCGATTGCCACGATCACACGGGGGCGCTTGTCGTCGTGGCTCATAAAGCTTCGAAGGCCGGTAATGCGCATGGTCGCAATATTCCTCTGTCGAAAAAGGCATGAATGAGCCAGCCGACGCGCTGGCGTGCCGGGCTTGAAGAAATGTACTGTCACCGATGCCTGAAGCGGGCAAAAACTCCCCATTGCCGAAGCTTCGTGGCTTACGGCCCGGGGTGCGACAGAAATGACGTTGAAGTTTGGCTTTGCGACCTCAGCTGCGTTTCCCGCGCCAGCAATGATGGTCGATTCGCGCCGCGTGCTGCATCTGAATATCTCCTCCCTGAGACGCCGAATGCACTTCGACAATTTCGAATACGCTAACACGGTCACCTAAGTTGTCAACTCTCATTTCAAATTTTGTAAAAAAAGCCGCAAAAGAAGTAATTTTTGATGACATCTTTGAAATTGTGCCTATCGATGGATATGCGGGCTCGAGCTATGGTCGGTACTGTCATATCGCGCGCCGGGAGGGCCGCCGGGACGAGAGTTTTGGGAGCTAAGGGGAGACGTTGAATGGCGGAACTGCAATTGACGCCGCCGCGCAAGGAGAGGCTGGCGGACAAACTATACGGCCAGATCCTCGAGCAGATTCTGAATGGCGCCTTCAAGGAAGGCGATCGGCTGCCGGCGGAGAACGATATCTGCTCTGCTTTTTCCGTATCGCGCCCGGTGGTTCGCCAGGCCTTGATCCGGTTGCAGGCTGATGGCCTTGTCTATTCGCGGCGCGGTTCCGGCACATTCGTGCGCGCCGTGCCGCCCTCGGCCATCACCCGCTTCGTACTGCCGTCCAATGTCGCGGGTTATCTGAAGTCCTTCGAGGTTCGTTTCGCGCTGGAGGCTGCGGCAGCGTCGCTGGCGGCGGAGCGCCGCTCCAGCCAGAACCTTCACAATCTCGACGAAGCCAACGAGCTGTTGCGCGAAAAAATCATGAACGGCCAGTCTCCCAGCGAGGCGGATTTCAATTTTCATCGCGAGGTCGCCGTCGCGAGCGGCAACGACCTGTTCGTATCGCTCTTCGAGCACCTGCGCGGAGAGATCAGCGGCTCTATGGGCGTGGCGCTCAACCTGACGAAACTGGGCTCGGACGAGCGACGGATCGCCGTGCTGCGCGAGCACCAGCAGATCGTCGAAGCGATCCGGGCGAGAAACGGGGAGCACGCGGCGCTCTATATGCGCTACCATCTGGTGCGTGCCCGCGAGCGGATTACCGACGCGCAACGCGATCCCTGACGAGGGCGGTATGTTGCCACGACGCCGGCATTGTTGCGGTAGACGGCGTTTTTCTTGGAGCAAACTCGTTGTCGGCCCCTGTCCACACAAGGCAAGGGCTGGCTTTGACGGTTCCGATGGCGGCAACAGGTCGGCACCGTCAAATTTGAACAAGCCATATCCCGATCGGCCGATGCCGTTCATCGATGCTGGCTGTCGTCGTTTCGACCCCGAGAGTGCGTTCCGTGACAGGGGATAAGGACGGTGCAGCTCTCGGGGGGCCTGAGGGGTACCTCCAGGAGGTCAGACCGGCAGGCCAGTGCCGGTCCAGGAGGTGGTTTCCCTCCACCGACCCTGTGCAAATTCATGCCGCAGGGCAGGCTTCGCGAGATGGGCATCACCGGATAAGCGCGCCATCCGGCCATGCGCGACAAGGTGATGTTTTGAAGGATGGTACTGACGGGGAAGGACCGGAGCGTCGGTAAGGACCCTCCAATCCGCAGGAAACCTTGCTTCGCCCCCATTGCCCCCGGAGGTTCTCCCTCGGGCTTTTGACAAGCCTGCGAAACATGAAGAAGTCTTTCGACCACGCCAGGTGTCGATTGCCACTGAGAACTGCCCCTCCAACATGCAGACCTATGCGGAACCATATCGCCGCGGGCTGCAACCTATAAGGACATTCTCGATCCAGATGACGCGAGGTACGTTCGAGTGCGGCTTGGTCAGTTTGCCCACCCAACTCTTTCTATTGTTTCATGAGAATGGCATGGTGACAGTCTCACCGATTTGCTGTGCTCCCAGTCGAAGCGAATCTCGGAGCCTCTCCTTTTCGGCTTCATTGAGCATGGCCGCCCCGAAGCGAATGCCATCCTGCCAAGCTGGACCCCGCTCCCATGCCTCGGTGTAGGCAAGGGCGAGATCTGCATGCCGTCGTGTCTGATCGAGCGCTTCAAACAGGAGCGAGGACTGTCGAATATCTTTGTCGCGCTTTACGGCGCTTTGGCCGTCGTTGCGACGTCGAGATGCGACGATGAGCTTATGGACAGCATACCGTGACGGATCGGGAACAGTCACGACGATGCCGCCCTTGTGCAGAAGCATCGTTCTTGTTGGATCGCGGATGAGGAAGTCCAGGAAGCGGAGTGGATCGGCGCTTGCACCGCCGAGGGCAGGCATGCGAGCGGGTTGATCGATATAGTCGTCGCTTCCTCTATTAGATCTCAGGAATTCGACCCTATATCCTTTGGCGTTTTGAAATGCCGAAGAAGCTGCTGCGCCTGATCGATGGGGCACTGGCCGGAAGGTTTCATCCACGGCCTGCAGTAACTCCAATATGGGGGGTAAGGTGTCTTCCACCTCGCGGGAGATCGCATAGTCCTGGGCAATGTCCGCATCCCCTGTCAAAAGCGCCGCAGCAGGAAGTCGAACACCGAGGATGCCGGCATATGTTTGGAACGCCACGGTGCCGATCAAGACGCCGCGAAGCCGGAATAGTCCCCCCGCTGCCAACGCTTCGACAATGGCGCCTGACATTGGATCTGATGCAATCATGCCGCCTTCGCGGGTAAGAGATAAGACCATGCGCCTGCGAGCGCGATAATCATCCTTTTCGCGTTTGAATGTTTCAACTCGCTGAGAGATCTCAGGATCATCGACCGGACCGACGTAGCGACGTTTCTTGCCGCCGGCTTCGTCCGATATATCAAAATACCAGTACCGATTGCCCTTTACGGCTGCCTTGACGAAACGCCCCTCGGATGGAAAATCGGCGGTCCATGCTGCATCCATTGCACGCTGCCCCAATTCTGCAAGCATGGTCTGGTACACGAGATCAATCGACTTCATGAGTAACCTCAGGGTTGTTACCATATTATGTAATATGGTAACAACTGATGTCAGGTGAAAGGGAAAGGGAGTTGATACCGTTTGATCGGCATCGTCGCATTGCCGACGCTCCCATTTCCAACATCCTCATCTAAGCCAGAGATCAACAGTCGATGCGACTGGTTATGCAGCCTCCCAGACTTGGTTGAGCATTTTAGCCGCCAATGCCGCTTTATCCTGCGGTAGGAAGCGACCGTAGTGCTGTTGCACGACATCCGGCGTATGCTGGATGGCGTAGCTCGCCCTGTTCATAGGAGCCGGTCTGCTTAAGAATGTGGGTTGCGAGAATATCCCTCAGGTTATGTGGCCCATGCGGCAGCAAGCCTTTGATGACGCCACGGCCGGTATAGAGATTGTAGATCCCGTATCGTTGGATCACAGTCCGCCAAGCCTCGTAGAATTTCGTCGAGTCGTAAGCCGCATCGATGCTGGTCGATTTCACCGTCTTGACGAACAGCGCACTGGGATCCTTGGCACCGCCGAGCAACACGCCGCGGTGTTTGTCGATATCGGCCTCGAGATATTTATAGAGATTGAACAGGTCTGGAAGGATCAACCTGAATGGCTTCTGGCCGAAAAACGATGAGCCGGAATTCTTGAACACGACTGACGGGATGAGCACCTCCCATCCGCGCTCGCAATCGCTCCAGCGCAGCTCACCGCATTTCATGTCCTCCAGCCGGCATTCTGACGTTGGAAAATGCCCGCGTGGGCAGACGCGCAATTGGCGAAGATTCTTTTGTCGGAGCCCGAGATGCAGACCAAGGCGTAGCAATAGGAATGAGCGAACGACTTCGGCCGCCGGCCGGGATAGCGGTCCTCATCTGGTATGCGCTTCAGGATTTCGTCGGTGATCTTGCGATATTCGGCGAGGGGGCTGTCTGCATTCGAGAATGCACATGATCGGTTCAAACGGATCGCGATGGACGCGCATGACCCGCTGGATTTCCTTCGAGCGATTGGCTGCATGCCGATGAAAGGCATCGCAGGCACCGTTCCAGTCGCGCGCAGCGAATTCGATCTCCTCCGGTGCCGGAGGTCTGCGGCGTTCCATCTTGATTTTCTTGGCGCCTCGTAATCTCTTCGTCATGCCACTGCACAGACGCTCGTCTCTCGCCACTGACATTCATCGCATCCGCGCCATGGCGCATTGGAAAGTCGTGACGGGCGCGTTGCCCGATCTCAGACAGCAGCGGCATAGTTCGATCGCTGCTCGATAACGTGACAATTCCATGCCCCACTCACTGACATATGGTTTATGTGACGACGCGTAGATGCGCAGCAATTCTGCGCCGTAGGGTGCGCCGCTGGTCAAGTGTCAACCGGGGGCGTATAATCTTCACGCGTGCAGGTTCAGTCCTAAGGCGCCGTTCCTCACGCGGGTATCCGTTGTGGTCGTTGTTGTCTGTGACAAGAATGGAGAGGAATTGTTATGGCACATTTTCACGTGATCGGGGGAGGCGCCAGGAAGGTGGCCTATCCCACCGTGCGGCGCATCAATGTAGCAGATGTCTTCACCTCGCTGCGTCAGGGGTTGGATGATTTCTGGACCAAGCCGTCGCACTACGTCTTTCTCTGCCTGATCTACCCTATGGCCGGCGTGGTCCTCGCGTATTGGACATCCGGTGCCAATGCGCTGCCGCTGCTGTTTCCGCTCATGTCAGGCTTTGCCCTGATCGGTCCGATAGCGGCGCTGGGGCTTTATGAAATCAGTCGCCGGCGGGAGCTTGGCCTTGACACCTCCTGGCAGCATGCGCTCGAAATCAGGCATTCCCCGGCGGTCCCGGCAATCCTTGCCATCGGTCTTATGCTGGCGGTGATTTTTATCCTGTGGCTTCTGACGGCGCAGTCGCTCTATGTCAGCCTGTTCGGGCCGGGACGGCCGGAATCGCTGATGATTTTCGTCAACGAGGTGTTCGCGACGAGCAGGGGTTGGCAACTGATCCTCTACGGCAATGCCGTCGGCTTCCTCTTCGCTCTGGCCGTGCTTTGCACCACAGTCGTTGCATTTCCGCTGCTTCTTGATCGTGACACCGGTGCGGCGACAGCGGTCTATACCTCGATGAAAGCCTTCGCGGTCAATCCCATGGAATTCATCCTCTGGGGTCTCATCGTGGCGGTGCTTCTGGTCGTCGGTTTTGCGATGTTCTTTGCCGGTCTGGCAATCGTGATCCCCGTGCTTGGCCACGCGACCTGGCATCTGTATCGCAAGGTCGTTGAACCGGAATCCGGCTTGGGGAGCAGCAGCGGTCGGTAAGTCGGAAAACCGGCTTCGGCACTGCCCGTCAGGGACCAGTGCCGAAGAAGGCGAGGCGGGTGAAGATCGTATAGTCCGCTTCCGATACCATCAGCGCGACGAAAACCAGCACCAGCAGCGGCGGCAGCAGGATGGCGTAAACGAGCGCCAGCCGTTCCCAGGCCATGTGCATGAAGACGGCAACGATCAGCCCGGCCTTCAGCATCATGAACAGCAGGATCAGCGTCCATCTGAGATAGCTCTGAATGCCGAGATAATCGACCATGTAGGAAAAGGCGCTGAGCACGAAGAGCATGCCCCAGACGAGGAGGTAGAGCCGGATCGGATGCTGCTGCCCGGTTTGGAGCCGTTCTCCCGATTGGATGTGTGCATGCGCCGCTGTCTCGTTCATGACGACCTCACCACAGATAGAAGAATGCGAAGATGAAAACCCAGACCAGATCGACGAAGTGCCAGTAGAGGCCCATGATCTCGACAGCCTCGTAGCGACCTCTCCGGCTGGTGAAGAAGCCGCGCCGTTCCTGGTCGAAATCGCCCCGCCAGACCTTGCGGGCGACGATGAGGAGAAAGATGACGCCGATCGTGACATGGGTGCCGTGAAAGCCGGTGATCATGAAGAAGGTCGATCCGAACTGTGCCGCCCCCCAGGGGTTTTCCCAGGGGCGCACGCCTTCGGTGATCAGCTTCGTCCACTCGAAGGCCTGCATGCCGACGAAGCATGCGCCGAGAAGCGCCGTCAGCAGCATCAGGATCGCGGTCGTGCGGCGGTCGCGGCGATAGCCGAAATTGACTGCCATTGCCATGGTGCCGCTGCTCGAGATCAGCACGAAGGTCATGATCGCAATCAGGATCAGCGGCACGTCCTGGCCCCCGATATGCAGCGCGAAGACCTCGCTCGGATTGGGCCATGCGACGGGCGTCGACATGCGGGCGGTCATATAGGCGATCAGGAAACAGCCGAAGACGAAGGTGTCGCTCAAGAGAAAGATCCACATCATCGCCTTGCCCCAGGAGGCGGTCTTGAAGGCGCGCTGATCCGACGCGAAATCGGCGGCGACACCGCGCAGGCCCGCCGGCCTGAGGTCCGGCTCGCCATGTGTCCCGATAGTCTGTGCCATCTGCGAATCTCCTGGTTCGGCCCCTAGGTCAGCAATGTGCGGCAGAGATCGACGAAATCATTTGCCCACCCGGCAAACAGCGCGAAGAGCAACAGCCAGACGGCGAGCATGAAATGCGAATAGATGGCGGAGAGATCGACGCTGAGGCGCAGTCTCTCCGGCGCAACGTCGGTTGAAAATGCCCTGACCGTCGTGTGCGCGAGCACGGCGAGCCCACCGAGGATATGCAGCCCGTGCAGGCCGGTCAGCATGTAGAAGAAGCTGTTGGCGGGATTGTCGGCCAGTACGTAGCCGGCTGACACCAGTTCCCGCCATGCCTGGACCTGTCCAACGAGAAAGAAGAGGGCAAGGGCAAATGCGGCGGTAAGCGCCGGCCGCAGGCTTTCCATGCGGCCGTGTCCCGCTTCTCGTCTCGCCCATTGCAGCGCCGCGCTGCTCAATGCGAGTGCTGCGGTGTTCACCCAGAGGAGGCGCGGAACCGGCATGCCCCACCAGTCGGCCGACGCCATGCGCATGAAATAGGCGCTGACGGCAAGGCTGAAGACGGCGCCGACGACGCCGAGAAACACGAAGAGGCCGATCTTCACCGCTGGCGGCTGTAGCCGCTCTGCGCCGATATGATCCGGCAGTTGCACCGAACCGGTTTCCAGCCAGGGCTTCGAGGTCAGCCGCTGCCCGGAAAGCCACCAGATGATGATGGCGGCAATCGCGGCAAGGAAGATCAGGATGACGTTCATGCGGGAACCTCCCGAGTGACGCCATCGCTTGCCGGAACATTCTGCGGAATGAAATCCTCGGCCGCTCCCGGCACGCTGTAGTCATAGGCCCAGCGGTAGACGACGGGCAGGTCCTTGCCCCAGTTGCCATGGGCGGGCGGGGTCTGCGGCGTCTGCCATTCGAGCGTCGTCGCCCGCCATGGATTGCCGCCGGCCTCTCTCCCCCGGAAAAGGCTCCAGACGAGATTGAACAGAAAGACCATCTGTCCGGCCCCGACGATCAGCGCCATGACGGTGATGAAGATGTTCAGCGTATGGGCCGAAGGCGGAACGAAGGCTGTCTCTCCCATCTCGAAGTAGCGGCGCGGCACACCGAGCAGGCCGAGGTAATGCATCGGAAAGAAGATCGCATAGGCGCCGAGGAAGGTGATCCAGAAGTGGATATGGCCGAGCACATCGTTCAGCATGCGTCCCGTCACCTTCGGATACCAGTGATAGATCGCCCCGAAGATGACGAGGATCGGCGCCACCCCCATGACCATGTGGAAATGCGCGACAACGAACATCGTGTCCGACAGCGGCACGTCGACGACGACATTGCCGAGGAAGAGGCCGGTCAGCCCGCCATTGACGAAGGTGACGATGAAGGCCAGCGCAAAGAGCATCGGCAGCGTCAGGTGGATGTCGCCGCGCCAGAGCGTCAGCACCCAGTTATAGACCTTGATCGCCGTCGGCACGGCGATGATCAGCGTCGTGGTGGCGAAGAAGAAGCCGAAGGCCGGGTTCATGCCGCTGACATACATGTGGTGCGCCCAGACGACGAAGCTGAGAGCGCCGATGATGACGATCGCCCAGACCATCATGCGATAGCCGAAGATGTTCTTGCGCGCATGCGTGCTGATCAGGTCCGAAACGATGCCGAAGGCCGGTAGCGCAACGATATACACCTCCGGATGGCCGAAGAACCAGAACAGGTGCTGGAACAGGATCGGGCTGCCGCCGCCGTGCTGCAGTTGCGTGCCCATCTCGACGATGGCGGGCATGAAGAAGCTGGTGCCGAGCACGCGGTCGAACAGCATCATGACGCAGGCGACAAAGAGTGCAGGAAAGGCAAGCAGCGCCATCACGGTGGCGGTGAAGATGCCCCAGACGGTGAGCGGCATGCGCATCAGTGTCATGCCGCGCGCGCGCCCCTGCAGCACCGTCACCACATAGTTCAGCCCGCCCATGGTGAAGCCGATGATGAAGACGATCAGCGACGAGAGCATGAGGAGGATGCCCCAGTCCTTGCCGCCGGGGGTGCCGGAAAGAACCGATTGCGGCGGATAAAGCGTCCAGCCGGCTCCTGTCGGGCCGCCGGGGGCGAAAAAGCCTGCGACGAGGATCAGCACCGCGAGCAGGTAGATCCAGTAGCTCAGCATGTTGGCGTAGGGAAACACCATGTCGCGGGCGCCGACCATCAGCGGAATGAGGTAATTGCCGAAGCCGCCGAGGAAGAGCGCTGTCAGGAGATAGATCACCATGATCATGCCGTGCATGGTGATGAACTGATAATAGTGATCGGCATCGATGAAGGCGAAATAGCCGGGAAAGGCAAGCTGCAGCCGCATCAGCCAGGAGAGCACCAGCGCGACAAGGCCGATCGAGATGGCAGTCATCGAATATTGCACGGCGATGATCTTGGCATCCTGGCTGAACACATATTTCGTCCACCAGCTGCTCGGATGATAAAGCTCGACATCCTCGACTTCGGCGGAGGGGATGGCGCCTGCACTTCCGGATGGAATCTCGACCATGATCTCTCTTCCCTTTCCTTCCGAAGCGGCTTCCGACCGCTCCGCCGGGTCAGTTTGCCGGCCGCGGCGGCTCTCCCGATGACGCCGTAAGCTGGGTGAATGTCTGCTGCTGCCCGAGCCAGGTCTGGTAGTCCGCATCCTCGTCGACGACGACGGTGCCGCGCATTTGCGGGTGGCCGACGCCGCAGAGTTCGGCGCAGAGGATCTCGAAGCTTCCCGTGCGCGTCGGCGTGAACCAGAAATAGGTGATCATGCCGGGGATCATGTCCATCTTGGCGCGGAATTCCGGCACGTAGAAATCGTGGAGAACATCGACCGAGCGCAGCAATATGCGCACCGGCTTGCCGACCGGCAGATGCAGCTCGCCGCCCTCGATGATCACGTCGTCGAGGCCGCTTGCGTCGTTCTTGTTCAGGCCGAGCGGATTGTCGGCGCTGACGTCGCGCGTCTCGGCGCGGCCGAGCTTTCCGTCCGCGCCCGGCAGGCGGAAGTTCCACAGCCACTGCTGGCTGACGACCTCGACCGGCACGGCATCGTCGGGCACCGTGATGAACTGGTTCCACACCACCAGGCCGGGCGCCAGCATCGCCGCGACGCCGACTGCCGTTCCCGATGCCAGCAGCCATTCCAGCCTGCGGTTTTCAGGCTCGTAGGCAGCCTGATTGCCTGGCTTGTGCCGGAAGCGAAAGACGCAATAGGCCATGAACAAAACCACAGCCACGAAGACGATGCCGGTGATCCAGAAGGTGATGACGAGCGTGCTGTCGATATAGGTCCAGTTGGAGGCGATCGGCGTCCACCACCACGGGCTCAGCACATGGAACAGCACGGAGCCGACAACAATCAAAACGAGAATCAGCACAACAGCCATTTCCGCCCCTCCCTGAGCAGGTCGACCGTGAAACCGCATTCCGCAAAAATACCGGGTTATTATCGCACGAATGGAAAAGATGGGCAATTACTGCAATTTAGGCATGTCCAGCCGGTGGTCTCTCGGCCTGTTACTGGGAATATTGCTTGAGATAGGCGATGAGATTGGTGATCTCCTGCTCGTCCTTCAGGCCGACGAAGGCCATCTTGGTGCCCTTCACCTTCGCTTTTGGATTGTGCAGATAGTCACGCAGCGTCGCCTCGTCCCAGACGAGGCCGCCGTCTCCGGCCTCTTTCATCCCGGTCGAATAGGCGAAATTGGGATGCGTTCCGGCCTTTCGGCCAAACAGCTTGTTCAGTGACGGGCCGACCTTGTTCGTATCGGAATCGACGATATGACAGGTCGCGCATTTCTTGAAAACGGTGGCGCCGGCCGTCGCATCACCTTCCTGAGCTGCGGCATCAAACGACGAAACGGCGACGATGGACGCGCCGATCAACAGAATAACACGATGGGTCATGGCAAACCTCATCCTCCTCAAGGTTGCCCAATCGCTCCATCATCCACCGCCATCCTCGCGCGCGGATATGTTGCGATTACTAAAAAAGTAGTCCTTCTGGTTGGTAAGTCAACCGGCCCACAAGAGGTCGCGAATCATATTGGCTCAATGGCAGTGGGACATGGATATGGTGGGATGAGAATTCGCCCATCGGCTACAGGCATCACCAATTCCCGCAACAAATCATCGTCGCAGACGACCTTCCTGACCACGTTCCCGTCTGCTGAGAAAATGGCAGCTGTTCTTCGAACGCCGGCCGCTCCTTCTGACCGCGGTCATTTGTGTGAAGCCTATGGTCGGTGATCTGGATGTCTCCGACAATCCGGACATGGAATGGTTCTACAGAGTTGACGCACCCTACATGGGTAGCCCGACGATCGGGCTACCGGGTTTGACCGTACCCGTGGGGACGGTCCCGGGAAAATTTACGGGCGTCCAGCTGTTGGCAACCCGTTTCGCAGACCGACAGCTGCTGGAGACCGGTGCCATACCGGAGCGCTACGTCGGCAAGATTGTTCCTGTCGAGCCTACGGCGCATGCGCGACAAGCTTGGTCCGCACATTCGAATGAGAGGCAGGTACCAGCGGCTACCTCTGCCTATTCTGTCGAGACGGTTGCAGGCCGGCCGAAAAAGTCACCGGCCGGCTGATCGTGAATCCATCAATGATGGCACCTATGCAGCAGGGCTACTTTTTCAGCCGCTTGAGAAGTGAGCTTTAGGGGTCGAGGGTTCAGATTGGCTCAAGGCGTGGGGGGCTCCTCGATCTCACCGACTCAGCGTTGCGGTGACCGCGGCGAGGTCCTTGGTCTTCGAATGCGCCATGGTGACGGTCGCATTGCCGGCAATGCTGCTGCCGGCTCCTCGGCTTGCCGAAAAGGTTGAAGCGGCCGATGACGCCCGCATTGAGGCCGAGAGATCCTCGCCATTTATTCACTTGACCCGCAGCATGGACCTCCTGGAGAGCAGGAAAACGAGGCCGGTGGACGAGCCAGCCGTCGCGATCTTGCCGGCGTTGACGACATGCAGGCCATCGACATCCTTTTCCGGGCCACCAGTTTTTTAAGCACCTTGTGGCTTGTTGACTCGGGAAGGGCGTGCTGGATCGCGTTGAAGCTGCACTGTTTCGCCACATTGCCCTTTGAATTGACATAGGTACGTTTGCGCTTCTTTCCCCTCGATCACGGCTGCCACTATCAGCCCATACGCTCCGAAGCGTAGGAACCGGGGCTCGGCGGGAAGACGACGGTACGATTGCCGTTGATGAAAGTACGGTGATGGATATGGGCGTGGATGGCGCGCGCCAGGACCTGGCTTTCAACGTCACGGCCGAGCGAAACATAGTCGTCGGCCGACTGCGCATGGGTGATGCGCACCGTGTCCTGCTCGAGGATCGGGCCTTCGTCGAGATCGGCGGTGACGTAATGGGCCGTCGCGCCGATCAGTTTTACGCCGCGGGTATAGGCCTGCTTGTAAGGGTTGGCGCCCTTGAAGCTCGGCAGGAAGGAGTGGTGGATATTGATGATCTTGCCGGACATCTTCCGGCACAGACTGTCGGACAGGACCTGCATGTAGCGGGCCAGCACGATGAGTTCCGTGCCGCTCTGTTCGACCAGATCGAGAAGCTGGGCTTCGGCCTGCGGCTTGTTTTCCTTCGTCACCTTGATGTGGTGGAAGGGGATGTCGTTGTTGACGACCTGTTTCTGGTAGTCGAAATGGTTGGAGACGACACCGACAATATCGATCGGCAGCGCGCCGATCTTCCAGCGGTAGAGGAGGTCGTTCAGGCAGTGGCCGAAACGGGAGACCATCAGGAGAACCTTCATCCGCTCATCAGTATCGAAGATCTCCCATTCCATCTCGAACCGGCCGGCGATCGGCTTGAAGCCTTCGAGCAGCGCCGGACGCTCGGCGCCTTCTTCGGAGAGGAAGCTGACGCGCATGAAGAACTTGCCCGTGTCGAGGTCATCGAACTGCGAACTGTCGATGATGTTGCAACCCTTTTCCGCCAGAAAGCCGGAAATCGCCGCGACAATGCCGCGCGTCGTCTTGCAGGAAACGGTCAGGACGTAGTTGTTCATTTGTCTGCTCATTAGGTGATGGATCTCGGATTGGGTCGGGCCGCGCGATCTCTTCCGGTGGGGGGTAGGCGGCGAGGCCAGGCGGCATAATCAGGGGGCGATGCTGCGCTCGCCGGTCAGCTGTTCGTTCATCCATTCCGCGCTGGCGCGGATGCCGCCGAGCGGGAAGACATGGATCTGCTGAAGCAGACTTTCCGGATGGGCGGTCTTGTAGTTGGCGATGTCAGCCAGCACTTCGGTCGGCTCGTAGGGAACCAGGAGCTTGCTGAGATCCATTGCGCGCTTCTGCAGCACGCCGAGCGAGGGGCCGACGCCGCATGCGATCGCAAACTTGATAAGCGTCTGCAGTTTGGTGGGGCCGGCAATGCCAAGGTGGATCGGCAGCTTGACGCCGGCGGCGGCAATCCGCTCGGCCCAGGCGATCACCGGCTTGGCATCGAAGGCGAACTGGGTGGCGATCGCCATCTCCGCATCGGTGCGCTCGGAATAGGCCTGTTTGAACTTCAACGCCTCGTCGACGATCCTGTGACCGCCATCCTTGTCGATGTCCTTATTGCCTTCCGGGTGGCCGGCGACGTGCAGCCGCCTAAAGCCGTAGCGGTCGAACAGGCCGGTCTCGATCAGCTGGATGGAACTGTCGAAATCGCCAGCGGGGGTCGATACGCCGCCGCCGAGCAGCAGCGCCTGTTCCACACCCGCCTCGTTTCTATAGCGCTTGATCCAGTCCTCCAGGATCGCATGGCTTGCAATGATGCGGGAGGGAAAATGCGGCATGACGGGGAAGCCGTCTTCGTGCAGGCGCCTTGCGGTCTGCACCATGTCCTCGATCGGCGTCCCGTCGATATGGGCAATATAGACCCGCGTGCCCTTCGGCAGCAGTGTCTTGAAATCTTCGATCTTCGCCGCCGTGCGCGGCATGACTTCGATGGAATAGCCGTTGATAAGGTCCCTGAAGCGGGCCGGCTCCACGGACTTCTCTTCCTGCTTGCTCCTGAACAAATTTAAAAGTGCCAAGACCGCTCCGCCTGGAGATTCGATGCTCTCCTCGGACGGAGTAGCACATGCGAGTCCAGCCGACTTATGCGAATTTCGGAATTTCGAATCCAGATTGATTATATCTTGGCGTAGCCTCATCCGTCGAGCATTGACCTCAATATCTGCTCAAATCGGCTTAAAATTGCCCCGACATCGCCGATCTCCCGGACAGTCAGGCCAATCGGCACCCTGCCATGCGGAAGATCGACGTCGACTTTCTTCAGATCATTTGGCAGATCAGCAAGATGGCGATTGCTATAGCTCAGCATGCCGATGGAATTGCTATGAAGAATGACCTTCTCGGCGTCAGAAAATGAAAGAACCTCGCAGGTTTGAGCCGGTGGCGTTGCGCCCAGCGTACGGAATAAGTTCTCGAAATAGGTTCGGACAGGCGTGCCGTGTGGGGCAACGATCCAGTTTTCGTTGGTCAAATCGATCATGGAGGTCGCATAGCGGTGGCATGGATGGTTCTTGTGCGCAACCAGCGTAAAACTCTCTTCATAGAGGAAGATTTCACGCAGTCCCGGAAAGGGGGGAGGGGCTCGAAGTATCCCCATCATGCAGTCGATCTCGCCCCGCAGCAGCGCTTGCGCCAGCATGGCGTAGCTTCCTGGGACGGCCATGAGACGCAGCTCAGGATTGGATCCTGTCAGAATTCCAAGGGTTTTCGCGACCAGATCCTGCCCCGAAAACGGAAGCAGCCCGACGGCAAGCCTCCCGAACAGACCCCTCTCGGCATGTAGCCCAAAGCCGTCCGTGGACGCTAACTCTCTCAGCAATTCATCACGTAATAAAGATAGCCTGCCGGCAACCGGCGTTGCTTCCAAACCGTTCCGGCGCCGCCGAAACAACGGCTGGTTCGTGTAATGTGCGACGGCCGAAATCGCGCGACTGACTGCAGGCTGCGTCATACCCAGCTGGCCGGACGCCGCCGAAGCGCTTCCGCGGAGGCTGACAGCAGCGAGTGCATCAAGGTGATGCCAACGCAAAAAGGCGAGTAGGTTCGGACGCACCCCGCCGAGCGCCTCAAGATCGTCCTCTGCCTTTGCGATAAGATGTACGGCTGCGCTGCATCGGGGCAGGATTGCATCCCCCCACGCCGTTGGCTCCGTCCCACCCCAACCCCGCTGGAACAGGGTGACACCGAGCAGCGCTTCAGCGGCTGCCAGAGTTCGGGAAATCACGGGCTGAGTCATATTGAGGACAGGCGCCGCCGCATCAAGGCCCCGCGCTTTGGCGACAGCATCAACCGTTCGGGCTTGCTTCAAACTGATGCGGATCAGGTTCTCCATGCACGGGATATAACTGAAATGGCTTGAGATATCCATGATCCGCATAAGCTGGGAGCAATTCAAGCTGCTATTGGTCGGCAGGAGGATATAGGAGGACTGCCGGCCGTGTCGGACAAAACGCTTCAAGACAAGATTGATCGCATTGGCAACGCATCACATATGCTGCAAAATTCGCAGGTGGGCGCTTACGTGTTTCCCATCTCGCCACAATATACCAACTGGATGGAAGAGGTTCGGTCCTGGCGTAATAGCGCTGTTCTTCTGAACCAGTCCTACCACATGACCGACCTCTACATTCGGGGCAAGGATACTGTGAAGTTCCTGTCCTATGTGGGTGTCAACAGCTTCGAGGGCTTTGGTCGCGACAAAGCCAAGCAGCTTGTCTGCTGCAGCCCGGACGGTTACGTCATCGGTGACGGCATCATTTTCGGTCTTGAGGACGACGAAGCGCTTTACGTGGGGCGCCCGCCGTTGACGAACTGGATGGCCTACCAGGCCGAGATCGGTGATTTCGACATCACCACCGAGATGGACATTCGCTCTCTGGAGAACTCGGCCAAGCCTCGCAAGCTCTATCGCTACGAGGTTCAGGGTCCGCTTGCTCTCGACATTCTCAACGAAGTCAATGAAGGCGGACCGCTCGTCACCAAATTCTTCAACATGGGGGAGATCACCGTCGCCGGATGCAGGGCGCGCACGCTCAGCCACGGCATGGGCGGAGCAAAGGGTCTGGAACTTTGGGGTCCTTACGAAGACGGTAAAAAGGTCTATGACAGGCTTTTGGATGTCGGCGCGAAATACGGGATGCTGCGTGCCGGCGCGCGCGCCTATTCCTGCGCGGCAATGGAATCAGGCTGGATCCCATCGCCGCTGCCCGCGATCTATTCCGGGGAAACAACGCGCGCTTATCGCGAATGGCTTTCGGGCAACAGCTTTGAGGCAACCTGCTCCGTCGGTGGCAGCTTCCAGCCGGAGAATGTCGACGATTTCTATCTTACGCCCTGGGACCTCGACTACGACCGCATTGTGAAGTTCGATCACGAGTTCATCGGGCGCGAGGCGCTCGAAAGGATGGCCGGCGCCAGGCACCGCAAGAAGGTAACGCTGGTCTGGGATCACGATGACGTGCTCAAGATCTTTGCAGGTATGATGGCCGATTTCCCAGGCCCGAAACTGATGGAATTGCCAGCTGGCCATTATGCCGCCCATCCCTATGACCAGGTTCTGCTGGATGGCCAAATGGTCGGCCTTTCCACCTATCCGGTCTACTCCGCAAACGAACGTGCATGGATTTCGCTGGCAATGGTTCGCCCGGATCTTGCGACGCAGGGTATGAAGCTGTCGATCCTCTGGGGTGAAGCCAATGGTGGAACCCAGAAGCCGCATGTCGAGCGGCACGTCCAGATGGAGGTGGGCGCTGAGGTACATCCCTGGCCGATCCATGCGGCAGCGCGGAAGGAATACCGTGCACAAAAATAAGAATTGACGGGCCGTGCAAAGCGGCTCGTCTGCATTTGGTTGCAGTCCACGACAAGGGAGGAAGTCGATGTTCGGAAAACAGGTACTACGGGGTGCGGCAACAGCCGCTGCCCTCATCATAGGTCTGGCGACAGGCCATGCACAGGAGACGGTGAAGGTCGGGGTGATCGCCCCGATGACAGGTCCGTTTCAGACGACGGGCAAGCAGATCAACGCTGCCCTCAAGGCCTTCGTTGCCGCCCGCGGCAATACGGCGGGTGGAAAGAAAGTCGAGATTGTTCTTCGAGACGACGGTGGTGTCGCCGACACCTCGCTAAGAATTGCGCAGGAGATGGTGACGACTGATCAGGTCTCTATATTGGCGGGCTTTGGAACAACGCCGAACGCAATGTCCGTCGCAACCCTCTCAAGGCGCGCCAAGATTCCGCAGGTCATCATGGTGGCCGCTACCTCGTCCATCATGAAAGCGTCGCCTTACATCCTGCGGACTTCCCAAACGATCCCCCAGATCGCGAGCGTAATCGGCGAATGGGCACCCGAAAATGGCGCTAAGAAATTCATCAGTGTCGTATCGGACTACGGACCAGGGATCGATGCAGAAGAGTGGTTTGCCAAGACGCTTCAGCAGAAGGGTGGCGAGGTCATGGAGAAAGTGCGAGTACCTCTTGCCAATCCCGACTTCGCACCTTTCCTGCAGCGCGTCGCCGACAAGAAACCGGAAGCTCTGTTCGTGTTCGTCCCTTCCGGCGTCGGTGCTACTTTCATGAAACAGTTCGTGGAACGGGGCCTTGACAAAAGTGGGATCCGGATCATCGCGATGTCCGATGTTGCGGACGACGATCTGCTGAACAACATGGGTGATCCGGCCCTTGGCATGATTACCGGGGGGCCATATTCCGCCAATCATGACTCGCCTGAGAACAAGGCCTTTGTTGAGCAATTCAAGAAGCTCAACACTGGAATGCGTCCCAATATCGTAGCCGTTAGCGCTTGGGACGCCCTCGATCTGATCTATAAGACTCTCGACAAGACGAAGGGTGACGCAACTGGCGATGTGTTCATGGCGGCGGCTAAGGGAACAAAGATACAGAGCCCTCGTGGACCGATCCAGATCGACAAACACTCCGGAGATATCATCCAGAACATCTATATGCGCACGGTCGAACGCGTGAGCGGAGAACTCTATAACAACGAGTTCAAGACCTACGAAGCGGTCAAGAATCCCGCACAGTGACGCCCGATGCCGGCTTTCTCGGTTTAGGAGGGCCGGCATCGGTGGGAGCAGTTGAGCTGTTGCAAATCCGACAGGACCGCCTCAGGGCGGCACTGGTTGATTTACCACTGCTTCCGAAGCGGAACGGAGCTTCATAACGAAGGCTATCCGAACTGAGCGGGCCCATGGCGGAGCGATCGTAGGTCTTGATGCACAGCCAGACGTTCCAGTAGCTCGCTTGCCGCAAACAGTTGCTCCTGTTCAATCGCATTGAGCATCTGTTCCATCGCCCTGAGCAGCCATGCTTCTCGAGTTCTTCGACTTTCCTGGAGAACTGACTGCCCGATATCGACGAAGTCCGATAATGATTTATGTTCAGGATCGATAAGTCCATGCGAGAATTAGGTACTAATCACTTGTTTTCGCCGCACTAGCTTCAGATTGCGCTGCCGGTCGTAGCGCCTCACGTCCATTTGTGGAACTGGAGCTGGCTATGCAAAACCTAACCCAACTTGAAATTTCCCGCCGAAACTTACTTATCTCGTCTGCCGCAACTGTCGCGGCGACCAGCGCCGTCCCGCTCGCAGCGGCAGCGCAATCTTCGGGGAGTACGATGAACCTCAGCACCTCTGTGGCATTTGCTGTCAACGGCGAAAGGCGCGAATTAGTCGTCGACAACAGGACGACCTTGCTCGACGCCTTGCGCGAACATCTACACTTGACCGGCACGAAGAAGGGCTGCGACCACGGGCAATGTGGCGCCTGCACCGTCATGGTGGATGGTCGTCGCGTCAATTCCTGTCTGACGCTTGCCGTCATGCACGAGGGAGATGAGATCATCACCATCGAAGGACTGGGTGCACCAGGCAGCCTCCACCCGATGCAGGCGGCCTTCGTGAAGCACGATGGTTTCCAGTGCGGTTACTGTACGCCTGGGCAGATCTGTTCCTCGGTGGCAGTCCTTGAGGAGATCAAGGCGAATATTCCGAGCCATGTGACTGCCGACCTTACCGCGCCGGCTTCGGTTACGGCAACGGAGATTCGCGAGCGCATGAGCGGCAACATCTGTCGATGCGGCGCTTATTCCAACATCGTGGATGCCATCACCGAAGTCGCGGGGACAAAAGCATGAGAGCCTTCACCTATGAGCGCGCCTCATCGATCGAGGCGGCGGCCAGGGCGGCCGCTTCCAGCCCAACCGCCAAGTTCATTGCCGGTGGTACCAACCTGCTCGACCTGATGAAGCTCGAGATCGAGGCGCCGACGCATCTGATAGACGTCAATGGCCTTGGCCTCGACAAAATCGAGAAAACCCCCGAAGGCGGACTGCGGATAGGGGCCTCGGTGCGCAACACCGATCTTGCCGCAAATGATATCGTTCGCCGTGATTACGGGCTGCTCTCTCGGGCTCTGCTAGCCGGTGCCTCGGGTCAGCTCCGAAACAAGGCGACGACCGCGGGCAATCTCCTGCAACGCACCCGCTGTCCGTATTTCTACGACACCAACCAGCCATGCAACAAGCGGCAGCCTGGCAGCGGCTGTTCGGCTATCGGTGGGTTCAGCCGCCAGCTGGGAATCGTCGGGGTCAGCGATGCGTGTATCGCGACACATCCGAGTGATATGACGGTCGCCATGCGCGCGCTCGATGCCGTCGTGGAAACCGTGAAACCGGACGGGCGCCGCCATGCGATTCCGATCGCGGAGTTTCATCGCCTGCCGGGCGACACGCCGCATCTCGAAACCGTCCTGGAGCAAGGTGAGTTCATAATCGCCGTCGTTCTGCCGGCGCCGGTCGGCGGGCGTCACATCTACCGCAAAGTTCGCGACCGTGCGTCATATGCCTTTGCTCTTGTTTCCATCGGTGCGGTTATTCAACCCGACGGTAGCGGGCGTGTCGCGGTGGGCGGGGTGGCCCACAAGCCATGGCGGCTTGAAGCGGCAGATGCCGAGCTTGCGAAGGGAGCCAAGGCGACCTCCGCGGCGCTTCTGGCAGATGCGCGGCCGACGGAGCAGAACCGGTTCAAGATAGATCTGGTCGAGCGCACGCTCGGGGCCGTGATCGCAGAAGCGAGGAGTTGAGCCATGAAGTTCGACAGACCAGCAACGACTAACCCGATCGACCAGCTCAAAGTGGTCGGGCAGCCCATCCACCGTATAGATGGTCAATTGAAGACCACGGGCCGAGCGAAATACGCTTACGAGTGGCATGACACCAACATTCCTTACGCCTACGGCTATCCGGTAGGGGCATCGATTGCCAAGGGCCGCATCAGATCGATGGACGTCGCCGCCGCGCAAAAAGCGCCAGGTGTCCTCGCGGTTGTCACCACGCTCAGCGTCGGCGACCGCAAGAAGGGGAAATTCAACACCGCGAAGCTGTTCGGCGGTGACGAGGTGCAGCATTACCATCAGGCGATCGCCGTCGTGGTCGCCGAGACTTTCGAACAGGCCCGTGCCGCAGCGGCATTGGTCAAGGTCGACTACGCCGTGGAGGCTGGTGCCTTTGACCTGAAGGAGGCGATGAAAACCGCCGAAAAGCCGGCTGAATCACAGCAGCCTGACACCGCAGCCGGCAATTTCGACGGCGCCTTTGCGAGCGCCGCGGTCAGATTGGACGAGACTTATACAACGCCGGACCAGTCCCACGCGATGATGGAGCCGCATGCATCGATCGCGGCATGGAATGGTGACGAGGTGACGGTATGGACCTCCAGCCAGATGATCGACTGGTGGCGAAGCGACCTTGCCACAACGCTTGATATCGACAAGGAAAAGATCCACCTGATGTCGCCGTTTATCGGCGGCGGGTTTGGCGGCAAGCTTTTCTTGCGAGCGGACGCCGTTTTGGCGGTTTTGGGAGCCCGCGCGGCGAAAAGGCCGGTCAAGGTTGCTTTGCCGCGTCCGTTCATGATGAACAACACCACGCACCGGCCGGCGACGATCCAGCGGATCAGGATCGGGGCAGAGCGTGACGGAAAGATCACGGCGATTGCGCACGAAAGCTGGTCGGGTGATCAACCCGGGGGCCAGCTCGAAACCGCGGTCGCGCAGACCCGTCTGCTTTATGCCGGGGCGAACCGGATGACGGCGATGCGGCTTGCGACACTGCATCTTCCCGAAGGCAACGCGATGCGTGCGCCCGGGGAAGCGCCAGGGTTGATGGCGCTGGAGATCGCGATCGACGAGATGGCCGAGAAGCTTGGCATGGATCCGGTGCAGTTCAGGATCCTCAACGATACGCAAGTGGATCCCGAAAAGCCGGAGCGTCCTTTCTCCCACCGCGACCTTGTCGGCTGCCTGAAGCTCGGCGCCGAACGTTTCGGTTGGAACAGCCGAGGCCGGCCAGGTGCTCGCCGCGACGGAAACTGGTTGATTGGCCACGGGGTCGCTGCCGCATTCCGCAACAACCTCGTCCTGCCGTCTGGAGCGCGTGTGCGACTGAATCGCGAGGGGGTCGTCACGGTCGAAACGGATATGACGGATATCGGTACCGGCAGTTATACGATCATCGCCCAGACGGCGGCCGAAATGTTGGGCCTACCCCTCGATAAGGTAGCGGTGCATCTCGGGGATTCGCGTTTCCCAGTGTCTGCTGGTTCCGGTGGGCAGTTTGGGGCGAACTCTTCGACATCAGGCGTCTATGCCGCCTGCGTCAAGTTGAGGGACGCCATTGCGACGAAGCTTGGCTTCAACTCCGCTGATGTCGTGTTCGAAAACGGCGAAGTGCGCTCCGGAAACCGCTCCGTTCCGCTTTCGCAGGCAGCAGGCGAGGAGGGGCTTGTCGGTGAAGACACGATGACGTGGGGCGATCTGACCGAGACGCATCAGCAATCGACATTCGGCGCCCACTTCGTCGAGGTCGGTGTCGATGTCGCGACTGGCGAAAGCCGTATCCGCCGCATGCTTGCCGTCTGCGCCGCAGGTCGGATCCTCAATCCGATTACCGCACGCAGCCAGGTGATCGGTGCCATGACAATGGGAGCGGGCGGGGCGCTGTCCGAGGAACTGGCGGTCGATACGCGTCGTGGCTTCTTCGTCAATCACGACCTGGCAGGCTATGAGGTGCCGGTGCATGCGGACATCCCGCATCAGAAAGTGATCTTCATGGATGAAACTGACCCGATGTCGTCGCCTATGAAGGCAAAAGGTGTCGGCGAACTCGGTCTCTGCGGCGTGGCCGCAGCCATTGCCAATGCTATCTACAACGCATCGGGTGTCCGTGTGCGTCACTATCCGATCACCCTCGATAAGCTGATCGGCGGTCTTCCTGAAATCGCCTGAGCAGGAGAGGCGGCGGCTTTATCGAGCCGCCGCCAGAGAATTGGCTCGAGCAGGTGACGGACGAACAATACGGCAAGCAGTTTTCCCCGTGACGGACGGGGGTCGCGCGCGGGTATTTTCTTATTGTCAGCAAGGGCTGGCGCTGAAGCAAAGAGAAAGCGTCGTAGCGGCAAGGTTCTGCTCGACGATCAGGTCCTTCGTTTGGCTGACGATCGAACGCCTGTTTCCCCGGTGCCACAACAGAATGTTTTGCGAACAGCTCAGCGAGTTTTCTCGACTTTGATGGTGAGTTTGCCGGGTCGGTCAAAGATCGAGACGTCGCCTTGGATCTGGCCCAAAATCACGATGCCAGGCTGCGGTACACGCCCCTCACGGTAGTAGATGACGAAATCACCGGCACTCCAAAGACCGAGTGTACCGGCGGAGAAGTCTCGCTGACGGGGAGCGGCTGGCAGGGCGGCGGGCAGGTCGCCTGTCTTTTCCTGACGAAGATGATCGTCCATCTCGATCGTCAGCGGCAGCATCGCGGAAAGCGCTCGAGCGGCCGCGTTGTCAGCCAGTTCGGCGGTGACCTTGCCCCAATCAGATGAAATCACAATGCGGTCCTGCGCCAAGGCGGATCCTCCAAGGTTAAGCGTTAGAACAGCTGCGAGAAAAGTCGCACCCATGATCTGTTTCATGTCTCACCCTTCGTTGCCGGAATACGAGTCTTGTTAACTGCTCTCAGACAGAGCATCGCGTAGTGTGAAATCACAACCACGCCTGCCATCACACCCGTCCAATGCGCGAAAAAAGGCACCACCGAGCCGGTGAAATCCCAGAATTCCAGACTGTAGCCGAACATCAGCTTGGTCGAGACGCCGAGAGCCGCAAAGCTCCAGGCGCCAAAGCACAGCAGCAGCACAGCGATCAGCCGTAAACTAGCGGTTCCGATCCGAGACGGAGAGACTCTGAAAACGGTTCCGGCCACTGTCATCACGCGCGCCCAATGGGTGCCGGCATGAATTGCAACGATTATCGCGACCCAATAGGCCGAGAACCAGTGAAGCTCTATGACGCTCACATTATTGGTGAACTTCGCGAAGCTCAGTACCGAGCGTGAGATCAGCACGCTGGTCACCACCAGTACCGCCATGGTGATCCCAAGCCAGGCATGTATCAACACGACCATCCAGCGACGAACATCGTAACGACCGCTACGGAGCTTCAAGAACCAGCGTCTGTTCATGGTCAGGTGCCATCCAAAAAGCCCGAACATGGCCGTTCCAAAGATCTCATGCGGACCATTGTCGAGCCACCAATAGGCGAGAGCCAGCATAAGCAGCGCCGCCATGCTTGCGGGAAGAACGAGGCGATCGGTCACCAATCGAAGCATTCCAGTACCTCCTGGAGGTCAAAGCGGATCATCATCGGAAATGGCGCCGCTCAGCGTGAACATGAACTGCTCGGACTGACGCGAACGATGGCAGGAGTAGCAACGGGCGACATTTTCGTCTGCCTTGACGGTCCGATCCGGCCAGAACCACTGGTATTCCCATTGATCCGCGCCGGCTCCGATCTTCTGTGCCACGAGATAGCGCGTCAGAACGTCGCTTTGATAATCGACGAGAACCATATGGGTGCCGGTCGGAACAGGTTGCCCGGCTCGGAGCGCCGAGAGAGCGGCAGGGTTCGTCAGCATATGCTCGCGGGTGATCCCCCGTCGGACCGTCGTATAATGCTCGAGCTGTTCGAGAGGCGGAAACGTCACCGAGTTGGATGCCGCAAGCGCTGAGGTCGGCGACAGCTCAGTCTCAACGACGAAATAGCCTGTCAGGACAACCGCGAGGGGCGCAACCACCAAGCCGGACCAGCGAAAGAATTTCATGGGCTTTACCCTTTAAGTAGATCGTGAAAGGGCATCACGCCCGTCTGCTCCGTCCGCCGCCTATAAGAGCGGCTGATCTGAATTTGCCGCTACACAGACTGCTAAACTTGGGATTGGAGTCTTCCCGCGCGTCTCGACGGAATGTCGAACAAAAATCAGCCGAGACGAGGTGGGGATGGAGCCAAGAAGCCTCAGTTGACTTCCTGGCTCCTGGCTCCTGGCTCCTGGTTTCAGGCGAGGTGCTGGTCGAAGAAGCCCTTCAGCTTGCCGAAGGGGATGAGATCGACGCGGTCATAAAGATCGACATGGCCAGCACCCTTGATCCAGACAAGTTCCTTCGGCTCCGAAGCCCGGTTGTAGGCATCCTGGCTGAATTCCTTCGAATGGGCCTGGTCGCCGGAGATGAACAGCATCGGGCGGGGCGAGATCGTCTCGATGTCGTTGAACGGATAGAAGTTCATGAACTTGACGCTGCTGCTCAGCGTCGGCTTCGTTGTCGTCTGTCTGGTCACTCCGGCAGGCGTGAACTCCCCACGAGACGTCCGGTAGAAATCGTAGAACTCGCGCTGTATCGGATCCGTATCGGCTGTCAGTTCGAGCGTGGTGCCGCCGATGTACTGGATGTCAGCGCCGCCGGCCTCCGCCCAACGCTGTTCGGCAGCGGTGGCGATGAACTGCTTGCGCTGTTCGACCGTCTGCGACTTGTTGAGCGCATCGCGGAAAGCAGCGCCCATGTTGTACATGCTGACCGTGGCAATCGCCTTGATGCGCGGATCGATCTTGGCGGCGCTGATAACAAAGCTGCCGCTACCGCAGACCCCGATCGCGCCGATATTCCGTCGGTCGACGAACGAGTGCGAACCGAGGAAGTCGACGCCCGCGCTGAACGCTTCGACATAGGCTTCGGGAGATACGAGGTTGCGCGACTGTCCTTCGCTCTCGCCCCAGAACGGAAGGTCGATCGACATCGCGACAAAACCCTGCTCGGCCATTTTGGTGGCATAGAGGTTTGCGCTTTGCTCCTTCACCGCTCCCATGGGGTGGCCGACGATGATTGCCGGGTTCTTCACCGCCCGGTCAATGTCCTTGGGCAGAAATAGGTTACCCGCAACATTGGTCTGATATTGTGTCGTGAACCTGACCTTCTGCAGAGTCACGCGATCACTGGTATAAAAGTTGGATGCGCCCTTGGAGAGGTCTTGGGCCTTTGCGAAAGTGGTGTCGAAGATCGACATGGCGCCGAGAGCCGCTACGCCAGCGCCTGCCATCTTGAGCAAGTGGCGGCGGTCGATCCCGGTGTTCGAGGTCTGTGCGTCGTCTTGGTTTGTCGCGATGGTCATCTGCAAGTCTCCTTGAGCGGTAATGCGATGGAAAATGATCCCGGTGGTACGCTGTCGATGTTCAGCGGTGTGCCGAACGCCATGCTGCCGCGGCGAGAAGGGAAGAGCCGGCCAACAGGGATGCGGCGAACAGGAAGGTGGTCCACCAGCCGGCGGCGTCGAACAGGACGCCGCCCGTTGAAGCTCCAAGCGTAATGGCGAGCTGGATGGTTGCGACCTGAAGCCCTCCACCAGCTTCTGCGTCGTCAGGCATGGTGCGGCTCAACCACGTGCCCCAGCCAACCGGTGCGGCCGTGCCGAACAGACCCCAGCCGATTAGAAGGATGGCGGTGAAGGCGGCAGATGAACCGAGCGTGATCAGCCCCAGCGCAATCACGCCCATGATCAGTGGGATAGCGACAAGAATGCTGAACAGGCGCTTTTGCACCAGATGGCTGACGAGATACGTCCCTACGACACCCGCAAGCCCCATCAACAGCAGCAGAAGGGATAGGGTCGATATCGACACTTCCGTTACCGTCTCCAGAAATGGCCGCAGATAGGTGAACAGCGCGAACTGGCCCATGAACAGCAGCATGATCGAGGCCATGCCGGTCGCGACCTGCGGGCGCCGAAGTAAACGAAAGACGTTGGATGATCCCTCGTTGCCCTGCGGTGGCAACGAGGGCAGGCTGATCCACTGCCAGACGAGCGCGACAAGAGCGAGCGGTACGATCGCGAAGAAGGCGCCTCGCCAGCCGATATAGTTGCCTAGCAGGCTTCCAAGCGGCGCGGAGATCGTCGCGGCAATGGCGTTGCCCGCGTTCAGCATCGCCAGCCCCTTTGGGACCGACTGTTCTGGAACCAGTCGCATGACGATGGACGTCGACATCGACCAAAAGCCGCCGATGGCGACCCCGAGCATGGCTCGGCCGATCATCAGCACGAGATAGTTCGGGGCAAAAGTGACGATCGTTCCTGAGATCACCAGGATCAGCGAAAAGGACGCGAGAACCAATCGCTGGTCCAGCCGCCGTGTCAGACCGGCTACCAACAGACTGGTCAGGACGGCGAAGATCCCCGAGATCGAGATCGCTTGGCCGGCACGACCTTCGGTGACACCCAGTTCAATTGCTATTGGCGACAAGAGGCTGACCGGCATGAATTCCGATGCGATCAGCACGGCAACGCACAAGGCCATCGAGATGACCGCGCCCCAGGCAGCAACGGGCACCGCCGAAGTGGCAGGCGCCACCGCGTTCGGTTCGGCTTCGCCATCGAGAAATTCAGGTCGTGTGAGAGCTTGTTGTGTCATGGCGGCAATATATGCCGGGTGCAGTTCGATGATTAGTCATTGCAATTCGCTTGGACTTATCGGCCTGTGACATGAATGGACGATGCAGGAGGCGGCGATGAAACGCGAAGATCTCAACGACATGCTCTGGTTTCTGGCGGTTGCGGAAGAGCGAAGCTTTACGAAGGCAGCAGCGAAGCTCGGGACATCGCAATCGACAATCAGCCACACGATCAAGAAGCTTGAAGCCCGGATGGGAATTCGGCTTTTAACTCGTACCACTCGGAGTGTTGTCCCGACAGAGGCCGGAGAGCGACTGATCCGCTCGCTGGCGCCGCGTATCGAAGAGCTCGAAACCGAGATCGACGAGTTGATGGAAATCAGGGACAAGCCGACCGGCTCGGTTCGCATCACCTTGTCGGATCATGCCCTGGAGAGCGTCGTGTGGCCGAAACTGCGCCCTGTGCTCAAGCAGTATCCAGACATCAAGGTGGAACTGAACAGCGATAACGGCTTCCGAAACATCGTCGAAGAAAAGTTCGACGCCGGCGTGCGCCTCGGCGAGAGCCTGGACAAGGATATGATTGCCGTTCGCATCGGTCCTGACTGGCGCTTGGTCGCGATCGCCTCTCCAGAGTATCTGGCGGAGCGAACCGCTCCAGAAACGCCCCGTGACCTTGTTGGTCACGACTGCATCAACCACCGGCAAGCCCGGGCCGGCGGCCTCTATGTGTGGGAATTCGAGAAAGATGGTGCGGAAGTTCGGGTCCGGGTCGATGGTCAGCTCACCTTCAACACGTCCTATGCGATGATCGACGCAGCCGTCAGCGGGTATGGCATCGCCTATGTGCCGGAAAGTCTCGTGTTGGATAAAATTGCTTCGGGGCAGCTTGTCCAGGTGCTCGATGATTGGACGCCGTTGTTCCCAGGCTACTATTTGTATTATCCGAGCCGCCGGCAGAATTCGCCCGCCTTTAGAGTCATCGTCGAAGCATTGAGGGCCTGATGGTTCGGCCAACCGGCCATTCAATAGGGCGGTTAACTCGCTGCAATGCTTAATCTTTCAACGAACCGGAGCGATTTGCTTCGCGGGGCCATCGGGTCCAATCCCTTCAAGGCGATGGGAGGCCCCGAAGGCGACCTCCCATCGGACGAAGTTTAACCAGACGAGCGTCGTCATTAGCCAACGGCGAAGTCGGTCGACATCGAGACGGTGCGCCATTCGGAGAGGATGGCAGCGTCTTGTGCGTGCTTTTTCTCGATCGCGGCGACTGTGTCGCTACCGAGCGGCAGGCGCACTGGCGGATTGGGGGCGTCAGTGAAGGCGATCAGAACCTCTGCCAGCTTTTGAGGATCGCCGGGTTGGTTATGGCTGAGACTTGTAGCTACGGTGCGCACCTTGCCGACAGTCTCTGCGTAATCGCCGATGATATCGCCGCTAACCGACAAGGAGGAGTTATCGAGGAAATCTGTGCGGAAATAGCCCGGCTCGATGACCGTGACGTGAATGCCAAGCGGTGCCAGTTCGTCATGCAGAGCTTCGCTCAGCCCTTCGACCGCGAATTTCGTCGAGGAGTAGACACCGAAGCCAGCGGCGCCGCGATAGCCGCCGATCGATGAGATATTCAGGATGCGGCCGGAACGCGCTCGGCGCATCGAGGGCAGGACCGCGCGGGTTACGTTGAGGAGGCCGAAGACATTGGTGCGATAGACAGCCTCTATTTCGGATGCCGTCGCCTCCTCGACAGCCCCCATCAGTCCAAAGCCGGCATTGTTGAGCAGGATATCGATCTGGCCGAAGCGATCGATCGCGGCTTTCACCGCTGTGGTCGCCTGGCTGTCGTCGGTCACGTCGAGGGCGACCGGAAGCAGGTTGGGGTGTTCGCCGAACCGCTCGGTGATCGCCTTTGGATTGCGGGCGGTGGCGACGACGGCGTCGCCCTGTGCAAGAGCACGCGTAGTGATGAGGGCGCCAAAGCCGCGCGAGGCGCCGGTGATGAACCAGATTTTCATGAGGATATTCCTTGATTTTCGATGAGATAAGGGAGGGGGCGTCTGGCCACCGCGATGTCGGGATGGCCAACCGGGTGGGAAAGCCTCACGGCAGGACTTCGGCGAGTTCGATCAGGTTGCCGAAGGGGTCGCAGAAGAAGGCGAGGCGGCGGCTGATTGCCAGAAGCTCGAACGGCTCGGTGACGATGGTGACGCCGCGTGCGCGCAGTTCCTCGACAGTGGCATCGACGCTTGCGACATTCAGGCAGAAATGGTGGCATCCGGCATATTTGAGACTGTCGCCAAGATCGGTATAGGGACGGACGTCTGTTGGCGACGGATCTCCGCCGCCAAGGATTTCCACATAGAAATGGTCGTCAGTAGCGGGTGCCAGATAGGCGAGTTGTTCGTCGGCATAGTCCCACTCGGCAACGACACGAAAGTCGAGCTTCTCGACATACCAGCGCTTGGCGGTTTCGAGGTCCGGCGTGCGGACGGCAACGTGATGACCGCGCATGTCAGCGAAGGGCGATGCAGTGTTGTGGGCGGGAGGAATGAAGTCGGCCATTGTCTTGTCTCCTGTGTGGTCCGGCACCAATGCCGGTTTGCGAGGAGAAATCTGGACCTTTTCGATGATAAGAATTAGAGAGATAATCTTCCTCTCAATGATGAGTGAGATTTGACAATGCGCAGCACGGATCTCTCGGAACTGGCCGCCTTCGATGCGGTTGCCCGTCACCGCAACTTTCGCCGGGCCGGCGAAGAGCGCGGGGTGACGGCCTCGGCGATAAGCCATGCCGTTGGCAATCTCGAGGCGCGCGTCGGTATTCGCCTGCTCAACCGGACGACCCGCAGCGTGGCCCTGACCGATGCCGGCGCGATGCTCTTGTCGCAACTATCGCCGGCTTTCGGCGAGATCGGATCGGCGCTCGATGCTCTCAACCAGTTTCGTGACACGCCGTTCGGTAAGGTGCGCATCAACGCGCCCAATTCGGTGGCGCCGTTTGTGTTCCGGTCGGTCATTGGCCCGCTGATTGCAAAAAATCCCGGTCTCCAGCTGGAAATCGTCGCCACCGACCGGCTTGTCGACATTGTTGAGGAGGGGTTCGATGCTGGTATTCGTCTCGGTGAAAGCCTGCGCGATGGCATGACGGCTGTGAAGATCAAGCCGCGGCTTCGGTTTGCTGTCGTCGGTTCTTCAAACTATTTCGAGCGTCATCCGCTCCCCAAAACCCCGGATGATCTGCGTCAACATGTCTGCATCCGCAATATCTATCCAAGCGGCAAGCCCTATGCCTGGGAGTTCAGTCGCGCCGGAAAGATCATCGAATTCGAGACGACCGGGTCTCTGTCGCTCGATGACCATGAACTGATGGTCGAGGCAGCACTTTCGGGCGTGGGGCTGGCTTACGTCTGGGAGGAACGGGCGCGTCCCTATATCCAGAACGGCAGCCTGGTCGAATGCCTGGCATCCTGGAGTGCGCCCGAGGACTGGCTTTATCTCTATTACCCGACGCGCAAATACCTGTCGGCCGGCCTGCGCGCCGTCATCGATGCGCTGCGTGTATGAATGAATGGAGTGATGCGCCAGCGTTTCGCTTGTTATCAGGAGCTTGCAGAGGCGTATCGTCCGGCCGACAAACGACGGGAAGTTAAGCAGCTCAAAGGCGCAATGCTTGGGCCGTGTAAAAATTCGGGGAGAGGCCGCCAACATCGACGATAAATTGCTGGTCGGCAATATCCGTAACGGCGAGCTTTAGCAGGCTCCAGTCGTCGTGCTCTCCATCTAGGGTTACTTCGCGGCCGTCGATCACCGCAAGTTGGTCACTTGCTGAGAGTTCGGCCCAATAGCCGTCCGTGGAAATTAGATAGACGCCGGGCACGGTGTCCGTTTCGATGATTTCAGGCGCTATATATTCGCGGGACCGGAAGCTTTTGGTGAGGAGATGTCGAGCTGGTATCTTCGATAATTCATCAAGTGCAACTTCGGTGAAAACATTGGCGAGCGTGTGAGGGTGAGTTTGCCACTGAATTCTGTCGCCTTGGGTGATCTCGCCCAGAAGACAGTCGCCAGCATGGACAACGGCCGTTCGGCCTTCAGCTGCTATATGCACGATAATAAAACTGGCCGAACCCCGAGGGAAACGGGCCTGCAAATCCGTATGGATCCTGCGCAGCTGTCTCATGAGTGCATCGGGATCCAACGCTTCCTTCAGGCAGCTGAACCAGTCGACCATTTCCCGTACGATCGCGCCCGCATATTCGCCATTGTCGGGGCCTGCGGTAGAGCCGTCGACGACGATGCTCATAACGCCGCTTGTACTGATGCCAAGCCCTGCATGATCACGATTGTCAGAGGTCTTTGTGCCTTTCTGACTATACCAGGTTGCTTTAATGCGCATCCGCGCCACCGTCTGCGCATAGGCTTATGGCAACATAGCGCTCGCGCACGATAGCTGCGCGGCCGGGTTGCCCACGCAAATTTCCCTCGAGGAAGTCGTCAAAGTCGCGATGCTCGAGTAGCCCTTGGAATTGTTCAGCGATGTATGTTCTAACGTCGAGATCTGCATTCGCCAACTCCTTGCCAAGCTCCTCTCTTCCATCGACCACGAGAAGTATGTCTTCGGCATCTCGGCTGGAATAGAGGTCATCGCCACCCCTGCCGGCGAACGCTTCCAGTTTCGTCGCTATAAAGAGGGCCGGCGTGAGGAGCCGGATGGTCAGACCTTCAGTGAGTTGGTGAACCTCAGCGGTTTCGATCCCTTTTGCGTACCAGCGATTGCTAAAGCCGAGGATCGCTTCATCATCCGGCATGAAATCGACTTTGAGCGGGCCGAGCCGCATTCGGCAGATGACGTCATCATCCGAGGACTCTTTGAACCCCCTTTCTCGCAGCTGTTCCAAAAGCTGGCCCCACTCAGCAAGCCCCGCAAGATCGACAATAAGGTCGATATCGTCGGTGGCCCTGACATCTTCGAGGGTCACCGGGTCTGTGATGAAGAGCGCCGTTGTGCAGCCCCCGACGAAGACAAGGCGATCGCGCAAATCTTGTTCAAGCGCTGTTGCGACGACTTTTAACATTTCGAGCAGTTGGCCGCGGACAGTGGTCATTTGCCGAGTATCCGTGTTGAGAGGCGCTCACTTGCCAAACCCACTTCGCGCTGGTTTCCGAGACGGATTGCGTCGCAGAGTGCCAGATATTCGTAGAGGCGCTCGTCTTTTTGGACTGCTTCCGGCACGCTTTTGAACAACGGATCGACTGACTGGCCCATTTCACGGCCGCTCGCATGCGGCCACACGTAAATGTAGTTGCCAGCGCTGACCAAAAGGCCCTCGAGCATGGGTGCCGCAAAGGCGGTTGGAATGCCTCGCTGCATTGATCCGGGCTTTGCCGGAAATGTGAATTTCAGGCCGTGGACGATGAAATTGAACAGATTCCGGCGGCTCGGTTTGGGTCGGCCAAGTTCGCGATCTTTGCTGGCAATGCCGGAGGATACGCTTCTCTTGATAGACTCATTGACCTCGGTCTTGCTTATGCCGAGAGATGCCTCCAAATTCCGGACAGAGTAGGGGTCATCGCCCTGCGCCTCCAGGCGCAAGCGTGCGGCCCCCTGCTCTTGTTCCTGCTCCTGCTCCTGAAGGCTGATGAGCTTGAGCAGTATGACGATGTCCTGGCTTTTCATCATGTGTTCCGAATGGTGTCCTCCGTCCTAGGACTAAGGACAGAAAAGCACGCTAAGTCCTCGTTGTCAAAGTCCGCGCCTCGAGCATGCAGGTTTCTCCACTTCTGCAGTGGTCTAGTCGTGCCCGGAAAGAGCTTCAAAAACAGAGCCTTACGGCATGCTGAAAAGCCTAAGGCGCTGATACTACGAGATAAAAGCAACTCGCATCGAAGGTTCGATCCTCATCAAGGCGAAGCATTATGTGAAATCGTCTGTTCAGCCAAACTGGCTGATTTGGGTGCCTCGTCCATAAGTCTCATGTGCAACCAGAAGCAAGAAGCGAGTGTCGAGATTGTAGCCCTTCTGCGCCTGCGTCTTCGGGTCGATATAGCCGAAGGGCGCGCCCGACAGGATCACGCCGACGGTCAGCTTGCCGCGTCCTTTGATTCGGTCCAGCGTTGCATCCGCGGACGCCTGCGTCGACGTCAGTGCAGAGATTGAAAGAGCAAGTCCGAAAAATAACTTGGTGAGTTTGGTGGATGACATTCCGTGCTCCATTGTTCGACCAAGAACCTAGTGGAGCCTCTCAGTTGCCACGAGCAATCGCATCCTCTCTTCCAGGTGAGAGCGAAACTGTTATCCTGCAATATGCTAAATCCATAGAATATGCTGCGGCAGATTGGTGTGGATTTCAATTGCAACAGATCAGCATGCCTGCGAGTTCCGATCTGAGCGGATTGCCAGCTCCGCTCCTATCCGTCCACGGGGTCGCCATCTGAATAACGGGATTGTCTTTCTGCAGTCTCACCGAGATTCGGCAGAATCCGCCTCATGAGACTCTACGCCAAGCCGGTTTAAGGCTCGCACTCACACGCGATCCAGCAGCAGGCGTCCCCGGTGATGTGTATCCGAATCCGGCCTGCCGTGCTGGGAAACAGACGCGAGTGCCGGAGAGCTACTCCTAATTCGGCCACACGCCATCGTTGGAACTTTTTTTTCACGATTCCTATACTCGTTGAACAGAAGGTGCTCTCGTCCGTGATTAATCGGAAGGCATCCGTGTGATTTGCGGGTGCCGATTTTTTATAAGCTGAGTCGCTTTTTTTGCCCCGGCGCTGCGATGAAAAATCGTTGATCTCGTTAATCACTAACGGAAAATGATCCGCGCCCCAGTTTCGTACTTGAGTCATTTCGATCGCTTTTCTGCTACATTCTTCCAAATGCCTATTTTGGCGGCGGATCGCTCGACAAATGAACATTCGCCGGACTATGCAAATTATTTTTCAGATATAATCTAGTCCCATCAGTATCTGCTAAATGAGACGCCCAATGACCGCCCAAACTCGTCCTAACCACCCCTTTCAGCACGGTGATGTGCGTTTCGAGCGCCTGTTGGACGGTTTCAGCCCCAGCTTCAAGTTCGAGCCGGTCGGTCCGCTCCCGGAAAGCGAATTCGTCGACAGGCTGCGCCGCATCAGGCGCGAGGCGACCGTCGCGGGGCATGACGTCATGCTTGTCCATGCCGATTCCATCGGCTCCTACCGGGTTTCCAACTCGTACCTTCGCTACATGTGCGACTGGGCACGCGAGGGCGTGCTGGTGGTCCCGACCGACGAAGACAAGCCGCTGACGCTGTTTTCCATCTTCAGCAGTTCCGTCCTGCTGCCGCCGGCCGGCGAGGCGGTCCTGGTCGAAGACATCTGGCAGGTCGGTACCTGGGGCCGCGAAACCTATAATCGCCCGGGCAGGACCGTCGACAAGGTCGTCGAGGCCGTCGGTTCCTTCCTGGAACGCGAGGGTTTTGCGTCGTCGCAGATCGGCCTGATCGGCGATGCGACCTCCGCCGGTTACTGGAACAGCCTCGGCAAACGTCTCCCGAAAAGTTCGTTCGTGCAGGCAAGCTCGATCATCGATCGCATGCAGAAGGTGCGTTCGAAGCGTGAGCAGGCGGTGGTGCGGGCCGCCGCCCAACTGGCCAGTATCGGCATAGAGGCCGCATACCATGTCACCAAACCCGGCGTGACCGATTATGAAATCTACGCCGCCTTCACCTATGCCCAGATGGCGCGAGGCGGCGAAAGCGGAGACGGCTACCAGATCGGCATCAACCAATACGGCACCCATTGCGGCAAGCCCTACGGGCACGTGGTGCGCAACGGCGACATCATCAATCTCTACATTTCGGCGGTGATCTATCAGGGCTACACGGCCCAGATCGCCCGCATGATCGCGGTCGGCGACATTACCGACAAGCAGGAAGACGTGCTGCAGATGTGCACCGAAGGTGTTCAGAAAGCGGCAGCGCTGATCAAGCCCGGCGCGATCATCTCCGACCTCGCCAACGCTTCCTTCGAACCCTACATCGCCCGCGGCTATCTTTCGTCCCATGACAGCCGGACAATGCCATACAACTGGGTGTCCGAAGACGACGGCAAGCCGCGCCTGATCCCGCGAAAGCATGTCGTGGATGAAGATTGGGAGCGCCAGGGCCGCAAGCTGATGCACGTCTATCCGGCGACGCTCGGTCCCCACAATCCCAATGTCGGACATTCGGTCTCGATGGTGAAGTTCAACAACTACAACATCCAATCGAACAACCACGACAAGCTCGAAGAAGGCATGACCTTCGTCCTGCACTCGCAATGGCTCGAGCCCGAGGTCGCCGGCTGCAATGTTGGCGACTGCTATCTCGTCACCGATACGGGGGGCGAAAAACTCAGCCACCATACGCCGCTTGCAGTGCATCGTGTGAAAGCGGTCGCCTGACGCACTGCCTGATCTGTGAATGCCAAACTACCAATAAGAAACCGCCAAATAAGAAACCCAGATGGAGAACAGACATGTTTGATAGGATTCGTCGCCGAAAGCTGTTGGCTACGGTAGCCCTTGCGGCGCTTGCATTGACCGTCGGGCTCGGTGCAGGCGAAACTCATGCTCAATCGAGCGAGAAGGTCACGCTGAAACTGGCCAATTCCCAATGGCTTGATGCGTTGCGCGGCAAGAACCTCTGGGCAGCGGTCAGCAAATACCAGGAAGCCAATCCGAACGTCACGCTCGAGCAGGAAGCCATTCCGTCTGCGGAATTCGCCGACAAGCTGACGACCGAAATGGGCGCAGGCCAGGGGCCGGATGTGGCGATGATGCAGGAAGGCCTGTTCTACGCGATTGCGGATGCGGGCTTTCTCGTCGATCTCTCGGCTGCGGCCGACGGCGCGAAGCTGAACAAGAGCAATGAAAACGGCGTGATCGACGGCAAGCGCCTGGGCGTCGCCTGGCAGCGCGCCGTCTACGCCCTGATCTACAACAAGCCGCTGATCGATGCCGCCAATGCGAAGGTGCCGACGACCGTGGATGAGCTGATTGCCTCCGCCAAGGCAGCGTCTGCGGCAACTCCGGGCGTCATCGGCTTTACCGCCCGCCACCAGATCAACGACTTTTCGGGCTGGTTCATGGATTTCCAGAGCTGGGCCTATGGCTACGGCGTCAACTGGGTCGATGCAGACGGCAAGCTGACGATCAATACGCCGGAAGCCGTCGCCGCCATCACGGCTTTCAAGAAGACTTACGACGCCGGCATCATGCCCACCGGCGACAGTTTTCCGACGCAGCGCACGCGCTTCAAGGAAAAGCATGCGGCCTTTTCGATCGACAATTCCGGCGGCACGCTCAATATCGCCTCCGGTGGTGCCCTTCAGTCCGGCGACCTTTATGCCGCTCCGATGCCGTTCAAGAACCCCGGCGCGCATCAGCAGATCTTCGTTGGCGTGAGCGCGCATGGCAAACACCAGAAAGAAGCGATCGCCTTCGTCAAGTGGCTGGTCGGTCCCGTCGGTCAGCAGGCTCTGCGTGACGCATCAGGTCCGGATGCGCTTGCAACCGACGTGCCTGTCAGCGACGCCTACTCCAAGGCCAACCCTTGGGCGCCGACCTTCGTCAAGCTCGCCGAAACCTCCCGCAGCACGCTGATCAAGGGATATGAAGTCGAAACGGCACAAATCATGCGGTTCGTGATGCAGGCGGTCGAAAAGGTCATCCTTGCGAATGCCGATCCGAAGACGGCGCTCGCCGAAGCTCAGTCCGCCATCGACAAGCAGTTCTGACAACCTCGCATCAAGAAGGGAGACTGATGTGAGTGCGAATGGCCTGAAAAACAGGAACGGCCTGGTCAAATTGTTGCCCTATGCCTTCATCCTTCCGCCCATGATCTATTTGGTGGTCTTCATGTTCTGGCCGCTGTCGCGGCAGATGTACATGAGCCTGACCAACACCCGGATCGTCAATCCCAACCGAGGCCGGTTCATCGGCCTCGGCAATTATGAACGGCTGATCGAAGATCCAGCCTTCTATGTCTCCCTGAAAGCAACCTTGGTTTATACGGTCCTGACCGTCCTTATCGGCGTCGCTCTCGGCGTTGTGGCCGCACTTGCCATCGATCGTCCCTTCAAGGGGCGCGCAGTCGTCCGGGCAATCCTGCTGTTCGGCTGGGCCGTGCCCGGTGTGGCGGCCTCGCTGATCTGGTTGTGGATGTATAACGAACGGTCGGGCGTCTTCAATCGCATCACTGAGCTCCTCGGCATCGGCCGCTTCTCGTGGCTGACCAGCACGGACTATGCGCTCGGCTCGGTTCTTGCCGTTACTGTCTGGCAGGTCGCTCCATTTGTGATGCTGGTTGTGCTGGCAGCCCTCCAATCGGTGCCGCAAGAGGTGCGCGAAGCCGCCAGGATCGATGGCGCCGATGGGATCAGCACCTTCCGAGCAGTGACGCTGCCGCATATCCGTCCATCGATCCAGCTCGCAGCCCTTCTGGTCGCCGTCTGGTCCATTCGCCGCTTCGACATCATCTACCTGCTGACCGGGGGCGGTCCGCTCGGTTCGACCAGCACCCTCGTCGTCAAGCTCCGCCAGACGGCGTTCGAAGGCCATGAACTGGGAATGGCCAGCGCTTACGGCGCGGTCGGCCTCGCACTGGCGCTGATGGTGGCAGCCGTCCATTACACCGTCGAACAACGCCGCATGAAGAGGATGTCTCGATGATGACACCCCGAAAACTCGCCATGAAGGCGCTGCGATATACGCTGATCGGAGTTCTGGTCGTTCTCGCCGGCTTCCCGGTCTACTGGATGGCGGCCACCGCGCTCAACGTCAATTCCCAGCTCTACGGAACCGGCCAGGTCGCCTGGCCGCAGCTGCAGCATCTGCCGGATCTGGCAACGGAGCTCGGCAAGGTTCCGATCGGCCGCTGGCTGTTCAACACGCTGCTGATCGCCTCCGGCGGCACCATTTTGAGCCTGACCCTCGGCGCGCTTGCCGGTTATGCGCTCAGCCGTTTCAAGTTCCATGGGCGCGGCCTGGTCGGCTTTCTGCTGTTCATGACCCAGGTCGTTCCCGAAGCGCTGATCCTGGTGCCGCTCTATGCGATGTTCATCACCTTCGGCCTCTTGAACAGCCTGACGGGTCTGATCCTCGCCAATGTCGGTTTCTCGCTGCCTGTCGCATGTTTCGTCCTGAAGGGCGCGATGGACGCGGTGCCCTACGAGATCGAGGAGTCCGCGATCATCGACAATTGCCCGCGGTTCAGCGTGCTCACCATGATCATTCTGCCGCTGATCATGCCGAGCATCGCGGCCGCGGCCGTCGTGGCCTTCTTTGCCGGCTGGAACGAGTTCCTGTTCGCCTCGACCTTCCTGATGGACAATTCCTTGTGGCCGGCAAGCGTCGGGCTCGCCTCCTTCGTTGGGCAGTATGAAACGCCGATGTCGGCCGTGCTTGGCGCAGCCCTCGTGTTCAGCCTTCCTGCCATCGTCTTTTTTCTTCTTATCCAGCGCAAAATCGTGGCCGGTCTGACGGCTGGCGCCGTAAAGGGATAATCCATGCCCGCTTTGACATTTGAGAACATCTCCAAGAAATTCGGCGACAACACCGTCATCGATGCTTTCAGCGCAGAGATCCACGATGGTGAGTTCCTGGTCCTGCTCGGCCCCTCCGGCTGCGGAAAATCGACGCTGCTGCGCATGATCGCGGGCCTCAGCGACATTACCTCCGGGGACCTGCTGTTCGACGGGTCCGTCGCCAACGATTGGGAGCCCAAACAGCGCGGCGTCGCCTTCGTTTTCCAGACCTATGCGCTCTATCCGCATATGACGGTTCGCGAGAATATCGCGTTTCCGCTGATCATGGATGCGTTTCGCAAGTGGTATCATCTGCCGATCGTCAACATCGTCGCCCGCCACAGGCTGATGAAGCGGGCGGATATCGCCGAGCGGACCCTCAGTATCGCCCGTCAGCTCGAGCTCGAGCCTCTGCTCGACAGACGCCCGGCGAGCCTCTCGGGCGGGCAGAGGCAGCGCGTTGCGCTTGCCCGCGCTCTCGTGCGCAACCCGGCTCTCTACCTGCTCGACGAGCCGCTTTCCAACCTGGATGCCAAGCTGCGCACGCAGATGCGCTCGGAAATCTCGGCTCTGCATCACAAGGTCGGCAAGACATTCGTCTACGTGACGCACGACCAGGTCGAGGCCATGACCATGGCGACGCGCATCATCGTGATGAACAAGGGCATCGTCCAGCAGGTCGATACGCCGGACGAGATTTACGATCGTCCCGCTAACACCTTTGTCGCGCGTTTCGTGGGGTCGCCCCCGATGAACCTCATTCCGGCTTCGGTCAGAAACAACGCGCTCCAGCTTTCGGGCAAGCTCGCGGTCGAACACGCAGCGCCGCTCCCACCGAGACGGGAGCTGACATTCGGGGTCAGGCCCGAAAAGCTCACCCTTCACCCGGCCGCGGAAGGGCGCCTGCCTGCACAGGTTGCGGTCGTCGAGCGCCTCGGCGCGGAGACGGTGATCGGTTGCCGCCTGATGACCGGCGAGGAGAACAAGGACCAGCGATTGCTGGAACACGACCTCGTCTTCGTCCGGGTCTCGGGCAACCCGAAGGTCAAGATCGGTGAACTGTGTTCGCTGGATTATCAGGCGGACGATGTCCTGTGGTTCGACATCGACAACGGCGATCGCATTTTCCCGGACCAGGAGTGAACATCATGCAGAATTTCCACGTCTCGGCGACCGGGCACAGCCTCAACTACCTTCCCGAATATGTCGCGGTCTGGCAGGGCTTCTTTCAGGACGAGGGGCTCGACGTCACGGCAAGCGTTCCCTCTCCCTGGGATCGGGTGCTCAGCGACATCGGCTCGGCCAAGGCCGACGCCTCCCTTGGTGGCATCTGGGTCCCGTCGATGTTCCATGGCCGCGGCAAACGTTATACGCCGTTCGCGCAGATCGCGGCCCGCGCCCCCCTGGCCATCCTCGGCCGCGAACAGCCCGGGGATTTCGATTGGCAGGCCGTGCCCGGCAAGACGATTTCCATGAAGGGCAGCAATGGCGCCAGCGTCGGCCTGTTCACCAAGCTTTTGCTGCGCGAAAACGGTGTCGATCCGCTGACGGTCAATTTCGTCCAGGATCTCGACGGCAAGATGCTGTCCGATCTCTTCGTCGGTGGCATGGGCGATTATCTGGTCATCGACTACCCCTCCGCCGTCACGCTTGCATCGAAGACCGCCGTCCATGTCGTTGCCGAACTCCCCATCACCGGCGGTAACGTGCCGTGGAGCGTCTACTACGCCGAAGGCGAGAGCGATGATGCACGGCTGGACACCCAGACCCGGTTCTCAACGGCGCTCGGACGCGGCATGGAGTGGATACTGGCAAACGACGCCGAGGAATACCGCGATTTCCTGGCAAGGACATTCCCGAAATTCTCGCCGGACCTGCTCGTGAGGCTAACCGATATCTATCGGGCCAATGGCATGTGGACGACGCCGCGGATCGATCCGAACGCCTATGCCCGCTGGCAGCAGGGTATTGCCGACGGTCATCTCACAGAGGGGCCGATCGCCTACCGCGATCTTATCGACACGCGCCCGACGGCAGCCTTCACGGCCGCCTGACCCCAAGTTGATCCCTGGAGTATCCGAGACGATGCGTATTGCCGTCATCAATCCCAACACGACTGCGTCGATGACGCAGCGCATCACGGCTGCGGCGCGCGCCGTTGCCGGCCGCGACACGGAAATCGTCGGCCGGCAGCCAGGAAACGGCCCGGAAGCGATCGAAGGTCCCTTTGACGGGGCGCTTTCGGTGCCCGGCCTGCTGAAGGAAATCGTTGCTGCCGAACGCGATGGCGCCGACGCCCATATCATCGCATGTTTCGACGATACCGGGCTGGATGCGGCAAGGGCGATTGCGACAAAACCGGTGATCGGCATCGGCGAGGCTTCGTTCCATGCCGTCAGCCTTGTGGCGCACAGTTTCTGCGTGGTGACGACGCTTTCCCGCTCGGCGCCGGTCATCGAGGACAATATCCACCGCTACGGTTTCGGCCACCGCTGCCGCCGGGTTTTTGCGACCGACATTCCGGTACTCGAGTTGGAAAATCCGCAAAGCGGCGCGTTCGAGCGGATATCCGACTTCATTCGCCAGGGAGTTGCGATGGGTGCCGAGGGCGTTTCGCTCGGCTGTGCCGGCATGGCGGAATTTGCGCTCGACCTGCAGCGCTCGCACGGCATTCCGGTGGTCGATGGCGTCTCGGCGGCCGTCGGTCTTGCCGAGACGCTCGTCAGGTGCGGCCTGACTACATCCAAATCCGGTGTCTGGGCGTCGCCGACGCGTCTGCACGTGCTCGAAAAATTTTCCTGACCAAAGTCGCGCCTTACCGGCCTACCGGCCGATACTGGTCTGGGGGGTCGATACGTCGTCGAGCAGTTTCACCAATCTGTCGATCTTTTCGAACCGGGCAAGGCTTGCCTCGCCCATCGTCGTCGATACGCTCCAGGCGAGATAATTGATGATGGTGACGGCGGCGACGAAGGAATTGAAGGGTGACGGCGATTGGCAGCGGCATCGCAGCACATGGTTGGCGGCCTTGGCGCTTGCTGCAGCGCTGAGATCGGTGATCAGCACCGTTATCGCTCCTGCGGCGCGCGCCTCCTTGATGATCGTCGGCAGCAGCCTGGGGCGCCGGCGAAATGCGATGACGAGCAGCACGTCGCCCTTGGCGATGGAGGCGATCTCATGCGAATAGCTCCCCCCGCCGGCGGGGATCACCTGCACGTCGCTCTTCATCAGCGTGAAATAATGGGCGGCCTGGAGCGCCAGGCCGTAACCGCTGCGAAGGCCCATGATCCACAGGCGGCGGGCGCCGACGATCGCCTGGCTTACCTCGCTCAGCGTAGTTTCGGACAGGCTTTCGGCGGTGGTTCGAATATTGTCGAGGTCCATCTGGACCGTGCTGGAAAGCGTGACCTTGCCGGACGGCGCGCGATCCGGGTCTTCCAGGCCTGCCCGGGGCGATCCCCAGTGCTGGTCGGCCCGGATCTGCCGCTTGGCATCGGGATAGGTCGCATAACCGAGTGAGCGGATCAGCCGTGCCGCAGTTGCTTTCGACACCTGCGCCTTTTCCGCAAGTTCGCCCGCCGTATAGCTCGGCAGGTCCATCTGGTATTGCAGCAGGATGTCGGCGAGCCGCTTTTCGGCGGGCGACAGCGTGGAATATATCGCGTAGATGCGCGCCTCGAGGGAGCGCGGCTGTTGCTGGGCTGTCGATTTGCGGGACGGACTCACAGGACACCCTTCGTCTGCATGCGATTGAAGCTGACGTTAGGCCGGTCCAGACCTCTTGTACAAGTACCGACGGTTCCAATCCCTTCAACAGCGGCTAGATCCCTCCTCGCGCATTTCTCCGCCAGCGGCGGAGATTCGCCGGCGAAGGCGGGTGTGCAAGGGGAGATTTTGGTAGAGCTCTTGGATGTAGAGGTTACGGCCAGCACTTTCCGGTTCGCGTCGGCCATTGTCCGTTGCAATTCTGCGACCCCTGTCAATAAGATGAGTATAGCACTCATATTTTATTGATCAGCAAAGATTCGGCTTTTATAGCTGCGCTCGGCGAACCATCTCGCCCAGCGACCTTCTCTCGCTGCTCCCTCACTCCGTGATCTGTCAGGATCACCCACCGCAGTTTGCCGCCAAGAAGGATCGGGCAATGACGTTATTTTGCAATCGGTTTTATGCCCGCCGCCATCTTCTCGGCTCCACCGTACTCGTTGGCGCCATGGCTGCAGCCATCATGCCTATTGGGGCAGTTGCGCAGGATGCGGCTAGTGACGCGACTACGCTCGAACCCATAATCTTAAGAGGCTCCGGCACCCAGACGATCAGTGAGGACAACGACACTATCGTTCCCGAGCGTTCGGTTTCCGCCCTGAAGACCGACACACCGCTCGTCGAGACGCCGCGCTCAGTTTCCGTGATCACACGCAAGGAGATGGAGCAGCGTGCCGTCACCGATATAATCCAGGCAACCCGGTACAGTTCCGGCGTGAGCACCGGTGGCTTCGGTTATGACCCGCGCTTCGATCAGATTTACATCCGTGGCGTCGAGACAACGACAAGCGGTGATTTTCGCGACGGCCTGCGCCAACCGGTGATGACCTACGGAACATTCACAACCGAAATATACACGCTCGACCGTGTGGAGGTGTTGAAGGGCCCAGTGTCTGTTATGTACGGCGCGGCGAGCGCAGCCGGTATCGTCAACAAGATTTCCAAACTGCCGCTGCAGGAAGCGCACCACGAGGTCGAACTCCAATACGGGACGGTTGGCCGCAAGCAGGCTGCCTTCGATGTTGGCGGACCGATCGGCGAAGGCAGCGACATGTTCTACCGTGTCGTAGGGCTCGTACGAGAAGGGGAGACCAACTACGATATTCAGGACGACCGTTACCTGCTGCAGCCGTCCTTTACCTGGGAGCCGACCGACAGCACCAAAATCACCATCTACGGCCTGGCTCAGGATACCGAAACCGCGGCGAGCGCCTGGACCTTCAAAAACGACGGCCAGATCTATCTCGTCAGCGACCCGGATTACGATTATCAGAAAATTCGGCAGTATCAGCTGGGCTACAAACTCGAACATGACTTTGGCAACGGCCTGACCTTCCGGCAGAACGCACGCGTGAGCGATCTCGACCTCAAGGCACGTTATCTCAACCGGATGACAATGTTCAGCGCTCCGGCCGATCCCTGGTCGACCGCAGCGGTTACGGACAAGATGCGTGCCTACCAGATCGACAACCAGCTTCAAGCCAAGTTCGAAACCGGCAGCATATCACATACCATTCTCGCGGGGCTGGATTACACTGCCGTAAACTCGGATTTTGCCGTCGGCTATGGGTCCACATCGCCTGGCAACGTCGGTGGCGCACCAACGCCTGCGCTTACCGGCTTCACTGGCAACAACCTGCGTCAGACGGGACTGTATGCGCAGGAACAGGCAGAGATCGGAAACTGGCGCTTCGTCGGCGGCTTGCGCTATGATTGGCTGGATCAGACCACCACAGATAAGGTCGGTGGCACAAGCGACGAGAGGGAAGACGGAGCTCTGTCCGGTCAGGTCGGCCTTCTCTATCTCTTTGACAATGGGATCGCTCCCTATGTGAGCTACGGAACCTCCTTTGTACCCTCGACCGAGCTCTCTGCCTCAGGGGCCGTGCTGGAGCCAACGGTAGGCCGTCAGATCGAAGCCGGCATCAAGTATCAGCCGGATGGCGAAAACTTCTCGCTCAGCTCTGCCGTCTATCGTCTTGTTGAGACCGGCAAGCCGCAATACGATCCGGCCCTTCCGGGAGGGCTCTATTATCAGAACTCCGGCGAGAACACGTTCACCGGTTTTGAAATTGAAGGCCGCAAGGCTTTCGACAACGGCATCAGCCTGATTGCCGCCTATACCTACGCGCATGGCGAAATCACCGGCCATCTCGACCGCAGCATCGTCGGCAACACACCGACGACGACACCCCGGCATGTCGCTTCGCTCTGGGTCAATTACGATGCGCCTGAGGATGTGGCGATCGGCGGTCTCAGCATCGGTGGCGGCGTCCGCGCCACGAGCAAGTCCTTCACCGACAATTACAACACAGCCAGGAATGCCGGCGTCGTCTATTTCGATGCTTCGATTGCTTACGACTTCGGCGTCAAGTCGCCTGACCTGAAGGGGCTTTCGCTGTCTGTCAGCGCGACCAACCTCGCCAATCTGGAGGAGCAGGTTTGCAACGATGGTTATTGCTACTTCGGCCAGGGGCGCACGGTTCTGGGCTCGCTGAAATATAAGTGGTAGCAGGTGGGTCTATTGGCGTCATGGCAAAAAATCTCAGCGAGTTGAGCATGACTGAAAAAACCTACACGTTGCCCGGAACTGTTTGTTTTGACCTGGCGCCAAAGGCGGGCGGCGAGCCCTATCGCATCTTCCTCTATATTCCCACCGGCGAACCTCCGGCTGAGGGATGGCCGCTTCTGGTCCTGACCGACGGGAATGCAACCTTTCCCTTTGCCGTCGCCAGCCTGGTAACGCAAGCGCCCTACCCGACCGGAACCAACGTCGGTTGGGGCGTTATCGCGGCGATTGGCTACCCCTCTGACGAACCCTATAACGCACTCCGCAGGGCGTGGGACCTGGGGCCTCCGCCGATCAAATCCTATCCGCCCTATTTTGAAGGTGGCCCTGCCGTCCGCATCGGCGGGACGGGGGAACTGATCGACGTGATCGAGACACAACTGCTTCCGCGGCTTTCCGAAATGGTACGGCTCGACGCGACGCGACGATCGCTCTTCGGGCACTCCTTTGGAGGTCTTTTCACTCTCTACGCCCTTTTCGAACGTCCAGCCCTTTTTGCCAACTGGATTGCTGCCAGTCCGACCATCTATTGGGAAGGCAGTGAAATCCTGAACAATGAGGTGCGCCGCCAGAGCGTCGCGGGTCACGCGGCCTTCCTGCATCTGTCGGCCGGTGAGTACGAGGGAGATAAACTTGCTCCTTTCCAGTACCGAAACGAAGATGCGGCGTCCCGTCTGGAGAAGAGGAAAACCGAGCAGACCATCGCGTTGGCGCAGGAGATGGCAGAGCGACTGAACCGTCCCGAGGACGGCATTCGGACGCAGTTCGAGCTTTTTGCAGGGCAGACCCACATGTCCGTCCTCGGACCAGCCGTCAATCGCGCAGTGGGCATCGCTTTCGAAGTGGTGGACAAAAATGCATGACAGACACGTGCGCCGCAGGCGCGACATTTCATTATTGGCTTAGGAGGTAACGTGGTCTCGGCTCAGCTAGCTCAGGACGCTCCCGAAACGACGGATGCTTTTGCTGTTGACAAGGTCGGTCTTTCCATCGACGGGAACACGATCCTGTCAGACGTCAGTCTCGATTTTCCAGCAGGTGAGGTGGTGGCCCTGGTCGGCCACAATGGTTCCGGCAAATCCAGTCTCTTGAAAATTCTGGCGCGGCAACTCACACCGACCGCCGGATCGGTCGCTTACGGTGGCCGCAACCTCGCGCATTATCACGGCCGTGACTTTGCACGGTCGGTTGCCTATTTGCCGCAGGATCTGGGTACAGGGTCAGACATGACGATCCGCGAACTCGTCGGTTGCGGGCGCTATCCCTGGCACGGCGCGCTTGGCCGTTTCTCCGATGTCGACAAGGCAAAAGTCGAGGCCGCCATAGCCGCCACGCATATCGAGACCTTTGCCGATCGTGTTGTAGGCACATTGTCCGGTGGAGAGCGGCAGCGTGCGTGGATCGCCATGCTGATCGCTCAGGACGCCCGGTGCCTGCTGCTCGACGAGCCGACCGCGGCGCTGGATATCGCGCACCAGATCGAAGTGCTGTCTCTCGTGCAGCGGCTGGCCCGCGAAGGCGGCCGGAGCATCGTGATCGTTCTTCATGATATCAACATGGCCGCCCGCTTCTGCGATCGGATCCATGCGCTGAAAGGCGGACGGGTCGTTGCAAGCGGCACGCCGAACGAAATCGTAGTGCCTGAGACGCTCCACGCCATTTACGGGATCGATATGGATGTGATTTCCGTTCCGCACCTTTCGCATCCGCTTGCCTATGCCTGCTGAGGCCTGTTCCGGGATGAAGATTTCAAGGCGTTCACTTCTGCACTATGCCGCGGCCGCAGCCGTCGTGGTGCCGAAGCCATTGTGGGCCGAAGTCGCCAGACAAAGAGTGGTCAGCCTCGACTACGGGCTGTCGTCCACGCTCCTGTCGCTTGGATTGCCTCCAGTCGGAATATCCGACCTTGCCGACTGGGACAAATGGGTGGTCGAGCCCGTGATGCCGCAATCGGTCGTCGATATCGGCAGTTCTCATGAAGTCGATTTCGAGGTCCTGATTCAGCTGAAGCCGGACATTATTCTGACGACGCCTTATCTCGACGAGCTTTTGCCCAGGCTCCAGCCGATTGCGAAGATTTTGCGGCTTGAGATCTTCACGCCCGACACTGGCCCGATCCTGCCGGCGGCGATCGCGGCGACGCACAGACTGGCTGCCGAACTCGGTCATGAAGCCGAGGCGGAACAATTCCTGGCGCGATCCGACGCATTCTTCGAGAGGTGCCGCCGACGGCTTGCCGGCCGGACCGTTCCCTCCGTCACGCTGGTGAGCTTTATGGATGCGCGGCACGCTCGCGTCTATTCGGCCCCTGGCCTGTTTCACAATGCGCTCGAGCGTATTGGCGTGCGTAATGCCTGGACGCGGCAATCGAACTATTGGGGCTTCGAGACGATTGGCATCGAAGAATTGTCCGTCATCACCGATCCGGACGCCCGGCTGATCGCCTTCGACCCCGTCCCGCCCGACGTGTTGCCGAAGCTCGTCGACAGCCCATTGTGGCAGGTGCTCCCGTTTTCCCGGCCGGGCCACCTGTCAGTCGTTCCGCCAGCGCTGATGTTCGGCATGGTCAACGAGGCTATGCGTTTCGCCGGCCTGGTGACCGACGTTCTGGAACAAGACGCATGAAGGCAATTCGCCGCGAAAATCTCGGGCCGGCGCTCGTGTTTCTCGTCCTGCTCTGCGCCGGTTGCATGGCATTCTGGCTTCTCGTAGGACCGGTGCTCTCAGGATCGGCCGGGCAGGGCTACGACATCCAGCGCATGGTGCTTTATTATTCGACCTTGCCACGGCTAGCCACGGCGTTACTTGCCGGTGCCGCGCTCGCATTGTCCGGTGCCTTGTTCCAGCAGGTCCTACGAAACCCGCTGGCCGACCCGACGACGCTCGGCGTGTCAGCCGGAGCCAATCTCGCACTGGTTGTGGTCTCGCTTTTTATGCCCGGCCTTATTGGGGCCGGCCGCGACATTGTCGCTCTTCTCGGGAGCGGTGCCGCCGCTGCGATCGTCGTCGGCTTTGGCGCGCGGCGCGGCTTCTCCCCCTATTCGCTTGTCCTTTCGGGCTTGGTTCTGAGCCTCTGGTGCGGGGGCCTATCGGCGATCCTGACCTACCTGAACCAGCGCTACCTGGCGAGCCTGTTCATTTGGGGCGCGGGTTCGTTGGCGCAGCAGAGTTGGGTCATTCCCCAGTCGCTCATCTGGAAGGTGAGCACCGTCGCCATCGTCTGCGCCCTGGTAATCAGGCCGCTGTCGCTGCTCGATCTGGGAGAGAGCAGTTCGGCCGCGCTCGGAGTGAGGCTCGCTCGCCTTCGCATCGTGGTCGTCGCCTGCGCGGTGATGCTTGCCGCCTTCGTCACCAGTGCCGTCGGCGTCATCGGCTTCGTCGGACTGGTCGCACCGACGCTCGCGCGGCTTTCCGGAGCGCGTCGGCCGGTCCAGTTGATCTTCTGGTCTCCGTTGATCGGCGCGGGACTGCTCTTTCTTGCCGACTCCGTGCTCCAACTCGCGGCGGGCGGCTTTGGCGATTTTCTGCCGACTGGTGCAGTCACTGCCATCTTCGGTTCGCCGCTGCTCCTGGCGCTACTGCCGCGATTGAAGATCCGGCACAGGATGCAGCAGCCGGCGGCGCGGCGGCACCCGCCCACATGGAACACAAAAGTCCCCGTTGCCATTGCTGCCATAAGTGTTCTGGTTCTCGTGATTGTCGGCCTTTTTGTCGGACGTGGGCCTGGCGGCGGCTGGACTGTCCTTTCCGGCGAATTCCTCGATGAGCTCCTTGCGATCCGCGCCCCGAAGGTCTTTGCGGCGCTCGCATCCGGCGCGATGCTTGCCGTCGCGGGTTCGATCCTCCAGAGATTGACCGGCAACGAGATGGCAAGCCCCGAAGTTCTCGGGATCAGCGCCGGCGCTACCTTCGGCGTTGCTATCGCGCTTTTTGCTATCGCACCGGGGTTCTCCGGCCAGCTTGCCTTTGCGGTCGGCGGTGCCATCTCGGTTCTCACCGTCATTCTTCTGAGTTCGCGGCGCTCCACCTTCGCCCCGGAACGGGTCTTGTTGGCCGGCATCGCGCTCAGTGCGATGATCGATGCAATTGTCGGCGTCTTGAGTTCGACGGGAGATCCAAGGGCAGTCCTGCTCATGCGATGGATGAGCGGCTCGACCTATCTGGTCGACGGCACGGTAGCCACGGCGGAAGCAGCAATAGCAGCCGCACTGCTTGCCGTTGCTCTGGCAGCGCGCCGTTGGCTCGATATCCTGCCGCTCGGACCAGCCCCTTCGGCTGCGGTCGGTATACCGTTGGCCAGATCGAGGCTGGCGCTGTTTGGGCTTGCCGGACTTATGACCGCGGCCGCAACGCTGACTGTCGGGCCGCTATCCTTCGTGGGACTCATGGGGCCACATCTTGCGCGGGAGGCCGGCTTGACGCGCGCCCTTCCACAGATGATCGGCGCTGCGCTGATCGGCGGCGGACTAATGGTGGCGGCAGATTTCGTCGGCCGCACCATCGTAGCGCCCTACCAGATCCCGGCCGGGCTCGTGTCAGCCCTCATAGGTGCTCCTTGCTTGATGTTTTTGTTGAGTAAGAGGCGTTAGAACTATTTCCCGCGTGTGAATCCGAACTGGAGCCCCGGTGCCGATCGGCAGGTTAAATAATTGTTATTGCTCAAGCGACAAGGGGCTTGGATGATGCCGGTTCGAAGCCTTTCTTCGTTACTCTTCGCCGGCTCGATCAGATGGCCAAATTAGGCCCGATCGAAACCTCGTCGGAAATCAAAAACCATCCGTCGCGAGGGGGCTTCCCCTAGCTGATCCGGTGGCCACAAACATACAAACAACGCCCCCGTGCCCAAGTTATCAAGTTTGACAAACTTTGCCAAATTCAACTAACTTGTGCGCAGTATGGAGGCTCGAATGGCTACTATGAACGTATCTTTACCAGACCCAATGAAAGATTGGGTTGAGGCGCAAGCGAGGACCGGGCGATATTCCAATGCCAGTGACTATGTGCGCGACCTGATTCGGAGAGACCAAGCGCGCAGTGATAAGATTGCTGCCATGCAGCGCTTTGTCGACGACGGTCTCAAAAGTGGTGTTGGCGGCCGCTCAAAGGACGAACTCTTTGCCGCGGCTGTCGTGCGCGCGGAAACCACCCGCGGCAGCAAATAATGCGTTTTAGCTTTTCTGTCGAAGCGGAAGAGGACATCATTGCAATCGCCGAGCAAAGTGTCCGCATGTTCGGATCCGCACAGGCTAGGCGGTATTATGACGAGCTTTTTGCGGTGCTTGACCTGATTGCTGCGAATCCGCGAATGGCGCGTGAGCGAGAAGAGATTTCGCCGCCCGTTAGGATCCATCCGTTCAAAGCGCATCTCGTTGTGTACCGGATCGAAGAGAATGGAGCTATTTTCGTGATCCGAATACGCCATGGACACGAAGACTGGGCCGGCGATCCTGTTTAGGCCTCGTCGATTGAATGAATAAGCAAAGTTGCATCTGGGTCATGTACGGATTGAAAGTGATCAATCCATGGTCCCAATAAAGGTGATATTCAGCTAAGTGTCCTTGAGTCCGATTTCCACGAGACCGCCGAAGAGGAAATGCCCGAAAACCGTTCGGAAGTCCTACTCATCGCCGCGGAGGATCCAGCGTTGGAAGAGACTTCGCGTGAGCGGCCGCTTCGCCGGAGTAGGGGAAATCCTCACCGAGCTGGCGGTCGCCGTCATAAACTTTGAAGGTCGGTCCCTCGAGCTCAACAATCCTATAACCGTTGACGTACTCGACCTTCGGCGTTTTCCATCCCATTATCAGCTTCCCTCTTAGTATCTCTACAGCCGCAGCTCGCGCTCGCCGGCACACAACAACATTCTTTGTCCCGGAATCACCAAGTCAACTTGCACCCGCTCATGTTTATCAGGAGGGACGTTGAATGGCTTCGATCTCATCGACCTGGTTGCGAAGTGCGGACGGCGGATTGCGATCGGCGTCGCGTCCGGCCGCTATACCGTCCGCGAGCTCCGCTCCCCGCAGCCAGTCAGTCGCTCCCGAAACCTTATCACATCTCGCGGGGCAGCGTAGCCCTGTCCGGGACCTACCCGTCGGGACCTCGCTGTCAATCTAACGGCTCGCTTGTCCACCCTACATCCAATCTCAGCAGGCTTGCTATTCCGGCGCGCTGATCTCGTCGATGTACCACATGGATCAGCTTGGCTCGTTGACGAAACTGCCAGCTCAAGCTGAACAGCGCTTCCTGGCAGAGCCCTGTATTTCGCGAAGCCGATTTCTTAGTCAAAGAACCGAGACGTTCTCTGCTTTTGATTTCCCGGTTTTGCGATCTTGCCCCAGTTCGAAGCTCACCTTGTCGCCTTCACGGAGCGATCCGCCGCGCTCGAGTGCGGAGACATGGACGAAAACGTCTTGTCCGCCATTCTCGGGGGTGATGAAACCAAAACCCTTGTCGTCGTTGAAAAACTTCACTGTACCAGTCGCCATAAATACCTATTCCCGTGTTCGCAGAGTTGTGGGTGCACTCTATAGCGGGATGACCGCCGTGGATACAATGATCGTCGCGAATATTGCCAATGGCCAACGTGGATACAGAGACAGACGTACGGGCTACCACCACCGCAGCGATGGTTTCTGGTACCCTTAGCAGCATTCGGTGCTGTCGCTATCATCGGCGGTGCCATCGCGAGCCGGCCTCGCGCGGGTGGGGGCAGCCATGCACAGTGGTGTACAAACCGCTATCAGTCCTATCGCGCTGACGGCAACACGGATTCTCCGCGCGCAGGCGTGCGAGCGACCTGTTCATCGCTCTATAGATAAAGCCAGTTTCGGATGGGTGCTCTAGTAGGCATTCCTGATGCGGCTTCATCCCTGCGTTAACTCGCCCTTTCCCGAGCCGCTGGCCGTCCCGTCCGTTCAATGGGGATCGGTATGGTGTCGGTAACTCGCAAGTTATGGCTTCCGCGATTTGCTAACTCTCCTAAGCAATCATGGAAGGGAGTGCGGGTCGAAGAAGAAGTCCAGCTGGTGTGCTTTCCTGTGCGAAAGCGAGACGCAATTAACCTCTCGGTAACGAAGCCGGAGCATGAGTCTGGGGCTCAATCGCTGAGAGGTTTTGTCATGCGTGTTCCCGGTGGTGCTGTGCTTTTGGTTATCCCGATTATTGCGGTGCTGCTGTTTGGCGCGTCGCTCGCTTGGGACCAGCTCGACAAACTCGATCCCATCGTGACTGGCGCGATCCGATAGAAAGATATCTATGCCTTCCTCAACCAGCTCCCACGCTCGCTTTTGATTGAGGAAGGGCTTGGCAGGTGGAGCCCGGTTGCCATTGCAATCATCGGCATGAGTCTCATCTTGCCGGGGAGGACTGCTTACGTTGACGCTAAGATGGACAAGCCGGTACGAGCTTCAAGTGAGATAATATTTGGGGCTTGGCTCACAAATTCATGCTTTCCGAATGGCGGTATTGTAGGGATCAGGAATTAGCACTTGCCGAGAGCGCTATTTTGGCTGCGCTCGGGCAGCGCAATGGTCGCTGACGAGCGCGGCCTTGCGCGCGATCGAATCTCGTCGCGCACGGTCCACGCCAGGAATGCCATTGCCAGCATGGCGGCCGGGAAGCGAACGTTGCTGGCGCAACGATAGCGGAGAGCCGCTGGAGCGCACCAAACTAAATCCGAACGCACCATCCTTACGTGCTGTTCTTAGCACGGCTACGCCGCTGCCGGCGCTCTGTCGAAAGATCGGGCAGATTGCCCTCCAGCTCCAGGCTGGTGTGGTCGCGGTCATCCGCCGAGAATTCTCTTTCGATTTCCTTGATCGCGTCTTCGAGCCTGTGCAGTTGGGTTGGCAGAGAACCATGCCCAGCAGGCATGTCTGCGCGTGTAAGAAGCCTTTCTATTCCACGGCGGGCGGAAGCATAGATACGTTGCCGCCCTTCGACCGTGGTGTCGTTGGAGCGCTGGATGGCTTGGCGGAGTACGGAAATAAGTGCTGACATAGGATCCTTGCCGCGATGAAAGCATGGAGCTAGGGCCAGATTGTCAGTCGTCAATTGTGCGAATTCGCGCTAAATCCAACTGTTTACTATTTCCAAGCGCCGGCGCAGTCTATCCTGTAACGTTGTTGAGCTGCCATGGGTCAACGCGCTCCCCTTGCGCCATTTCACGACCGCCAGATCGCTATGCTGACGCGCGATCAACGCATAACTGGCTCGAGGGGCTCCTTCCTGAACCAGACATCTCGCATAGGCTTCCGCCGGGCGCTCCGCCGTTCAACCCTTCCTGCTCAGACAATGCTGGCATTCTAAAGCGCCAGCCACAGCTGCGATTCCGCGATCGGTGCTCGCCGTTCCAGCGAAGACAGCGACACGCCGAGCAGGCGGATCCCTTTTCGCGGTGGGAAGATTGGCGCGAGCAGCCGGCCGACTACGTTCTCCAGCTCGGCGATCGTTGGTAGAGGAGCCGCAACCGTTCTGCTGCGGGTGATCTGAGTGAAATCGGCATATTTGACCTTCAGTGTCACGGTCTTTGCGCCGATTTCATTGGCCTCGCAGTAACCCCACACTTTTTCGATCAGCGGCTGAAGCCCTTCGCGGGCAGGCTCGTAGGCGTGGAGGTCCTGCGAGAACGTATCTTCGGCGCCAACGGATTTGCGCACCCGGTCGGGCCTGACCTGGCGCTCGTCGAATCCGCGGGCGATGCCGTAGAAATAGGGTCCCGACTTGCCGAAGTGGTCGACGAGGAATTCGAGCGTCTTCTGCTTGAGGTCTGCGCCCGTCTCGATCCCGAGCCGGTGCATCTTCTCGGCCGTCGCCGGCCCGACGCCATGAAATTTCTTGACGGAGAGCGCTTCCACGAATGCCGGTCCATTCTTCGGGGTGATGACGGCCTGGCCGTTGGGCTTGTTCAGATCGCTCGCCATCTTGGCGAGGAATTTGTTGTAGGAAATTCCTGCCGACGCGTTGAGGCCGGTCACCTGCTTGATCCTGACACGGATTTCCGATGCGATCTCGGTGGCGAGCTCCATGCCCTTCAGGTTTTCGGTGACATCGAGATAGGCCTCGTCGAGCGAAAGCGGCTCGATGAGAGGCGTGTACTCTGCGAAGATCTCACGGATTTGCTGCGACACGGCCTTGTAGACATCGAAGCGGGGCGGCACGAAAATCAGCTCCGGACATTTGCGCTTCGCGGTGACAGACGGCATGGCCGAGTGAACACCGAATTTGCGGGCCTCATAGCTCGCCGCCGCCACCACACCGCGGGCTGCCGATCCACCGACGGCAATCGGTTTGCCGCGCAGGTCAGGGTTATCGCGCTGCTCGACCGATGCGTAGAAGGCATCCATGTCCACATGCACGATTTTGCGGATGGTGGGCGAGCTCGTGTCGTTCATGGCGGCTTCAGCGATCGTGATGTTATCCGCCAGCCTTCTACCTCGAAACAGAAGGGGAACGTAGCAGTCTTCGCCGCGATATCAACCATTTCGATGACGCTGGTGTCCAAGCCAGAAACTACCGGGCGCCTCAGGGGTTCTCGCCCTGTAAACATCAGGAGCAAGAGACAGCAGCAGTACAGCCCCAAAACACCACACGTCCATATGCCGAGGCCAATCGCTGGTAGACGAGGCCCGATCCAGCTCTGAGAGCTCCCGAGGGCTTATGCTTAACAGCGCGCTAGCGGTTCGGCCTAGTCGCTGCGGCGCGGTCCCGGCCGGCGATCACGCGGCAGCTTCGACGCAGGTGCCCCGATCCTGACGATCATTCCATCACATCAAATAAGCTCGATCTGCGCGACCGCTGCTTCAAGTTTATGTTCATCGCGAATCTCGCTGTGGAAGAGTTCGAGCAATGTCGCCGCAGCCCCTCAGCTTGCGGGCTCTTCTTGCGAATGCCACCCGCTGCGCGTCGGGTTGAGGGGCTGCGCCTTGGCGGACCAGCGCAGGCCCTTGTTTGCCCGGATCGGCTTGTCCGCTAGATGGTTCGTCCGCTAGATCAAGTGGGGACAGCCCTTGGTTTGCCCAGCAAAGCGCTAGCGGGTTCATATCCTGTCAAAAACACCGATTTCCACCGATCGACCGCCCAAGCATACTTCATCTGGTATTGTTGACAGCGTACATCATATCCTGCATCCGCCCTACGATGTCGTCCAGCACTGCAATGCGCTGCCCGCCTGACGGACGAATGGCGAAGTAGGAGACTTCGATCTTCGGCTCGAAGGGAATAGCGATGATGTCGGCGCCGGCGGACCGAAGGCTGGTGTGATCGACGATGCCGACACCCATTCCCGATGCAGCGAAATAGCAGCAGTTCAGCATCGAGGTTTCCATCGTGCTGATCGGTTGATGGTCTTCATTCGAAAAGGCGCGGTCCAGCGCCAGCCTGAGCGGCGAATTGCGGCCCGGGATCAGGACGCGCTCGTCCAGAAGGTCGGCGGGCGTGATGACCTTGCGAGACGCCAGCCGGTGGCCGGGCGCCATGGCGGCGACAGCATGCGAACCGTGCAGCAGGACGGCATTCTTGTCGGCCATACGCGGCGAGCCGAAGACGAAGCCGAGATCGTAACGGTTTTTCTCGACCATATCCCAGATATGGCGGCTGTTTTCGACATCGATCACCAGTGGGATGTCCAGACGGTTGCCGACAACATCGATGATCGCCTGATGCAGGTAGGGCCGGACCAGCGAGGTGACGCTGGCTATCCTCAGCACGATGTTCTTGTGCCGGCGGATATCGTCGGCGGCCTGAGCGATCTGGTCGAGCCCGAGATAAAGCCGCTCGACCTCCCGGAAGAGCTGCGTCGCCTCGGCTGTCGGCATCAACCGGGTCCCGACCCGTTCGAACAGCCTGATCTCGACGATTTCCTCCAGGTCGCGGATGAGGCGGCTGACGGCAGGCTGCGTGACGCTCATCGCCTCGGCGGCGGCGGTAATGCCGCCCGTCATCATCACGCTTCTGAAGGCTTCGACCTGTCGTGGCTTCAATCGCATGCGCTTGGCTCTCCCATAACATTAGGACATGAACGGAACACCAAATGCAATTTTTCTTTTCTGGCCCGAGGCTTTAATGCCATCTCTATTCCGCTGGGAGAGCGCGGATTTCGGAAACACCGGAGGAGCTCCATCATGAAATTCCTTACGATCGCAGCCGCATTGGCAGCGTCAGTCTTTGCCGTACCGTTCGCAGCCCATGCGAAGGACCTGACCGTTGGTCTGGCCGCCTCGACCACGTCCATGGATCCGCAGTTCTATGTCGTCGGCCCGAACAGCGCCATGGCGCGCAACCTCTTCGACGGCCTCGTCAATCAGGACGCCAAGCAGCAGATCCAGCCGGCACTCGCCGCGTCCTGGACGACGATCGACGATACGACCTGGGAATTCAAGCTACGGCCGAACGTCAAGTTCCACGACGGCAGCGACTTCACGGCGGACGATGTCGTCGCCAGCATCAAGCGCGTGCCGCTCGCTTCGAAGAACAGCCCGAGTTCGTTTGCCGCCTATGTGAAGGCGATTACCGAGATCACTGCCGTCGATCCGCTGACGGTCCGTATCAAGACGGACGGCCCGACGCCGCTCCTTCTGAACAACCTCAGCCGCATCGCCATCCTGCCGGCCGAAATGGAAAAGACGACCACCGAAGACATGAACTCGGGCAAGGGCGTCATCGGCACCGGTCCGTTCAAATTCGTCTCCTGGACGCCGGACGACAATGTTGTCGTCGCCCGCAACGACGGCTACTGGGGCGAGAAGGCGGCGTGGGACAAGGTGACGTTCCGGGTGTTCAAGAACAGCAGCGCCCGTGTCGCCGCCATGCTTTCCGGCGATGTCGATATGATCGAGAGCATTCCGACTGCCGACACGCGCAAGCTCCAGGCGTCCGACAAGCTGAAGGTCGTCAACGTTGCGGGCAACCGCATCATGTATCTTCACATGGACCAGGGCCGCGAGGAATCGCCCTTCGCCAAGGGTCCGGACGGCAAGAACCCGCTGCTGAAGCCGGAAGTACGTCGTGCGCTTTCTCTCTCGATCAACCGTGAGGCGCTCGTCGACCGCATCATGGACGGCCAGGGCGTTCCGGCCGGGCAGGTCGTTCCGGAAGGTTATTTCGGCTATGACCCGGCGATCAAGGTCGATGCCTACGACCCGAACAAGGCCAAGGAACTGCTGGCCAAGGCCGGTTATCCGGACGGTTTCTCGTTGACCTTCCACGCATCGAACGACCGTTATCCGAACGACTCCAAGGTGGCGCAGGCGATTGGCCAGTTCTTCAGCCGCATCGGCATCAAGACGGAGGTCGTGACGCTGCCGGGCAGCGTCTACTTCACCCGCGCTTCCAATCTGGAGTTCAGCTTCATCATGGGCGGTGCCGCTGTCGAAACCGGCGAAGCCTCCGGCGTGCTCGGCCCCATCCTCGAGACCTATGGTGAGAAGGCAGGGCAGGGCAATCGCGGTCGCTACTCCAATCCGGAGTTCGACAAGGCGCTGAGCGAAGCCCGTGGTACGCTCGACGATGCCAAGCGTGAGGCGCTCCTGAAGAAGGCGACCGAGATCGCCATGACCGATCTCGGTGTCATCCCGGTCTTTTACCTCGCCAACACCTGGGCACTCAAGAACGGCCTTTCCTATGAAGGCCGGTCGGATGCCTACACGCTTCCCTACTATGTGAAGCCGAACTGATCCGGAAAGCGGTGATCCGTCATGTCTTTCAGCGGCGTTTTCCCCTACCTTGTTTCGCCGATCGACCAGTCGGGCGCGGTCATGGAAGGCGTGCTGACGGATCTCGTGGATCACCTGATCGACGCCGGCGTCCATGGATTGACGCCGCTCGGCAGCACCGGTGAATTTGCCTATCTCTCCCAAGAGCAGCGGCGCCACGTCGTCGACACGGTAATCTCGGCCAATCGCGGCCGGGTGCCCGTTGTCGCCGGCGTGGCGTCTACGTCGACCAGCGATGCCGTCGCTCAGACGGAATACATGGTCGAGGCGGGAGCTGACGGCATATTGGCTATTCTTGAGGCCTATTTCCCGGTCAGCGACGAGGGCGTCGAAGCCTATTTCGCGGCTATCGCCAAGGCAGCGAAGGGCCGGCCGGTCGTCCTCTACACCAATCCGCAGTTCCAGCGTTCCGATCTCACTCTGCCAGTGATCGAGCGTCTGAGCCATGTCGAGAACATCCGCTACATCAAGGATGCCTCGACCAATACCGGGCGCCTGCTGTCCATCATCGAGCGGACCCGCGGCCGGATGGAGGTGTTCGCCGCCTCCGCGCATATCCCGGTCTGCGTGATGATGATCGGCGGGGTCGGCTGGATGGCAGGCCCGGCCTGCATCGTGCCGCGCCAGAGCATTGCCCTTTACGAAGCGGCGAAGGCGGAGGACTGGGCAAAGGCGATGGAACTGCAGCGTCTGCTTTGGCGCGTCAACGAGATCTTCGCGAAATATTCGATCGCCGCCTGCATCAAGACGGCGCTCGAGCTTCAGGGCTTTCCGGTCGGCGCGCCGATGGCGCCGCAGGCGCCGCTCGCAGACGCGGCCCGTGCCGAGATCGGTGCGGTTCTACGTGATGTCGGCGCGCTCTGAGCGCCGGCATTCAACCGACAATTCAAGGGCAAATTCGAAATGACTCCAATTCCGATCATCGTGGATTGCGATCCGGGGATAGACGACACGATCGCGCTTCTGACGGCTTTCGTTTCGCCGGAACTCGACATCCTCGGCATCACGCCCGTCTGCGGCAACCAGCCGCTCGAACGCACGGTGCGCAATGCCCTGCAGATCTGCGAACTGGGCCGAAGGACGGATATTCCGGTCTATGCCGGCTGCTTCCGGCCGATGTTGCGCGAGCCGATCTATGGCCAGTTCCATGGCAAGACCGGGCTGGGCAATACGGTGCTGCCGGAACCGGTGAAGACGGTCGAGCCCAAGTCCGCAGTCGATTTCCTGATCGACACCCTGACCGCCGCAGCTCTGGAAAAAAAACGGACTACCGTCTGTTGCCTCGGTCCGATGACCAATCTCGCTGTGGCGCTGCGGATGAATCCGCAGGTCGCCGAGGGCATCGAGCGTATCGTGATGATGGGCGGCGCCTATCGCGAGCCCGGCAACCGGACGATGACTGCGGAATTCAACGTGCTGGCCGATCCGCATGCCGCGCATGTCGTGTTTTCGAGCGGCATCCCGATCGTCGCGCTGGCACTCGATGCGACGCATCAGGTCATGCTGAAGCCGGAGCATGTCGCAGAGTTTTCGAATGTCAGCGGCCGCATTTCACAGACGCTTGCCGAACTCATGGCCTTCTGGGACCGTAACGACGTGCGCCGCTACGGCTCGCGCGGCGGGCCCCTCCATGATCCGCTGGTGATCGCTTACCTTCTGGCGCCGCATCTCTTTACGACCGAGCGCGCACGGGTGTTCGTCGAGCACGAGAGTGAGCTTTGCATGGGCCAGACCATTGCCGACTGGTACGGCAAGAGCGGCCTCGAACCCAATGCGGATATCGTGACCAAGGTGGATGCGGAGGGGATCATCGCCTTGTTCCTCGATCGCCTTTCGCGTTACGCCGAAAAGGCCGTCGCATGAGCCGCCAACCGGTCATCATCGACGCGGACCCTGGCCTGGATGACGCGGCGGCAATCCTCATGGCGCTGGCATCGCCGGAACTCGACGTGCTCGGCCTGTCGATCGTCGCGGGAAATGTTCCCTTGCAGGATACGGTGGTGAACGCCTGCAAGATCGTCGGCGTCTCCGGCCGCACCGAGGTGCCCGTCTATGCAGGCGCGGCCGGTCCGCTGGTCCGGGAGCAGGTGTTCGGCAAATATGCGAGGATCGGCGCGTTCAGCGATGACCTCGTCGCACGCAGCGGCATTGAGCCGTCGGAAGAACATGCGGTGCGGTTCATCGTGAGGTCGGCGCGCGAAGCGGCCAGGGCCGGTGAGCCGATCACCATCTGCGCCATGGGGCCGATGACCAATCTTGCGCTTGCCCTCATCCAGCACCCCGATGTGGCGCGCGGCATCCGGCAGATCGTGTCCATGGGTGGTGCCTTCACCGCGCTCGGCCATCGCACGCCCTGGGCCGAATTCAACGTGCTTGCTGACCCGCATGCGGCAGAGATCGTCTATCGTTCCGGCGTCCCGATCGTGGTGATGCCGCTCGACATGACCTTCCAGGCGCTGTTCACTGCAGAACACGTCAGGAGCTTTAGCGCTCGCGGCGGGGCCGCGGGGCGCGCGCTCTACAATCTCTTCTCGACCTTCGACCGCAGTGACATAGCGCGCTTCGGACGGCCGGGCGGGCCGATCCACGACGCGACGACGATCGCGTGGCTGATCAGGCCGGACTTTTTCACCAGCCGCAAAGCAACCGTCGGCACGCAGGTCACCGGGCTTACGATGGGTTATACCTATGCCGACTTCTACCAAAAGATGGACCGCACCCCAAACGCCACCGTGGTGACCGACGTGGACGAGGCGGGGTTCATCAATCTGTTGATCGAGCGCATCTCGCTTTTCGGAAGCGCTGCGCCCGGTCCCAAAACGCCGGGAGGCTGAAATCTATGAGCGGTTATCTCTTAAGCCGGTCGATCCAGACGGTTCTGACGCTATTGGTGATGTCGGTTCTGGTTTTCGTGGGCCTTTATCTCGTCGGCAATCCGGTCGATGTGCTCTTGAGCTCCACGGCGACGCCGACCGAACGCCTGCAGGTCATCCAGTCCTTCGGGCTCGATAAGCCTATGTGGGAGCAATATTGGTTGTTCCTCACCCGCGCCTTGTCTGGCGACCTCGGCAATTCCTTCGTCTTCAACCAGCCGGCGCTGACGCTGATCCTCAAACGCATGCCGGCAACGCTCGAACTTGCCCTGGTGGCGCTCGTCCTCGGTCTCGTTTTCGGAATTCCGCTCGGCGTCTATGCAGGCCTGAAGCCGAAGAGCCTGATCTCCAAATCGGTAATGACCTTCTCGATCCTCGGTTTCAGCCTGCCGACCTTCTGGATCGGCCTGGTGATGGTCATGCTGTTCAGCGTCCAGCTGGGATGGCTGCCGGCATCCGGGCGAGGGGAGACGGTGCCGGTTTTCGGCGTTCCCATCAGCCTCTTCACGCTGGATGGCCTGTCTCATCTTCTTTTGCCGGCGCTGAACCTGGCGCTGTTCAAGATTTCCCTCATCATCCGTCTCACGCGGGCGGGTGTGCTCGAAACAATGCAGCTCGATTTCGTTCGTTTCGCGCGTGCCAAGGGCCTGCCGGAAAGCCGGATCGTCACCGTGCATGTGCTGAAGAACACACTCATTCCGCTGATCACGGTCATCGGGCTCGAACTCGGTTCGCTGATCGCGTTCGCGGTCGTCACCGAAACGATCTTCGCTTGGCCGGGCATGGGCAAGCTCATCATCGACGCGATCGCCGTTCTCGATCGCCCGCTGATCCTCGCCTACCTAATGATCACCGTCGTGATGTTCAGCGTCATCAACCTCCTCGTCGATATCCTCTACTCGATCGTCGACCCGCGCGTTCGTCTTGAAGGGAATTCGTGATGAGCCAGGATACAAACGCCGCAAATTCGCTTCATGTCGGCAACGCCAACAATCAGACAGGCCGCTCGCGCTCGCCGTTCCGTCAAATGGTTGTCGCCCTCCTGCACGACAAGCTGGCGCTTGTCGGCATCTTTCTGGTGCTGGTCTTCATTCTGGCTGCGGTGCTTGCGCCCCTGATCGCGCCGCAGAACCCGTATGATCTGTCACAGCTCGATATCCTCGACGGGCGCCTGCCTCCGGGTTCCCAGAGCACGAACGGGATGGTCTACCTGATCGGCACCGACGACCAGGGTCGCGATCTGCTGAGCGCCATCTTTTACGGGCTGCGGACCAGTATCCTCGTCGGCATATCGAGTGCAGCGATCGCATTGGTGATCGGCGCCTCCATAGGTCTCGTCAGCGCCTATACCGGTGGCCGGCTGGATTCGTTCCTGATGCGTGTCGTCGACATCCAGCTCAGCTTCCCGGCGATCCTGATCGCGCTGATCTTCCTCGCCGTCCTGGGGCAAGGGGTCGACAAGATCATCCTGGCGCTGATCGTAACCCAATGGGCCTATTACGCCCGCACGATCCGCGGCTCGGCGCTGGTGGAGCGCAAGCGCGCCTACGTGGACGCGGCCCGGTCCATGGCACTTCCCGACCGGCGCATCCTCTTCAGGCACATCCTGCCGAACTGCCTGCCGCCGCTGATCGTCGTCGCGACCATGCGCGTCGCCTATGCGATCATGCTGGAGGCGACGCTTTCCTTCCTCGGCATCGGCCTGCCGGTGACCGAGCCGTCGCTCGGCCTGCTGATCTCGAACGGGTTCGAATACCTGTTCTCCGGCGACTACTGGATCAGCTTCTTCCCCGGCCTGGTCCTTCTGCTGCTCATCGTCGGCATCAACCTGATCGGCGACAGCCTGCGCGACATTCTCAATCCCCGGCGGGAAGGCTGAGACATGACCCATCCGATCCTTTCGATTTCCAATCTCAACACATCGTTCCGCATCGGCGGCGAATGGCGCAATGTCGTGCACGACGTCAGCTTCGACATCGGCGCGAAGGAGACCGTCGCCGTGGTCGGCGAATCCGGCTCCGGCAAGAGTGTCACGGCCATGTCGATCATGCGGCTTCTGTCGCCCGGCAACTCGCGCGTCACCGGTCGCATCGACTTCGAGGGCAGGAACCTGCTCGACCTGCCACTCGACGAAATGCAGTCCATCCGCGGCAACCGCATCGGCATGATCTTTCAGGAGCCGATGACCAGCCTCAATCCGGTGCTGAAAATCGGTCAGCAGATCACCGAAGTCCTCGTCCATCATCGCGGCATGTCGAATGCGCAGGCCGAGGCAGAAGCCGTCCGGCTCCTGGAGAAGGTGCGTATCCCGTCGGCGAAGTCGCGCCTCAACGAGTATCCCATGAACTTCTCCGGTGGCATGCGGCAGCGCGTCGTCATCGCCATCGCGCTCGCCTGCGATCCTAAACTCCTGATCGCTGACGAGCCGACGACGGCGCTGGACGTCACCATCCAGGCGCAGATCCTCGAACTCATCAAGGCCCTGCAGGAAGAGGAGGGCATGTCCGTCCTCTTCATTACCCATGACATGGGCGTGGTGGCGGAAATCTCCGACCGTACCGTGGTCATGTATCGCGGCGATGCTGTCGAGACCGGCACGACGCGCGAGATTTTCGCCGGCGCCAAGCACCCTTATACGCGTGCGCTTCTCTCCGCCGTGCCGCAGCTCGGTTCCATGACCGGGCTTGATCGGCCGCTGCGCTTCCCGCAGGTCGATATGGCGACAGGCGATATCCAGCCCCCCGGGCCCACGGCGGACACGGTGAGGCGCGATGCCTCGCCGATCCTGAAGGTCAACGACCTGGTGACCCGGTTCGACATCAAGAAAGGCTTCCTGCGCAAGACAGTCGGCCGCATTCACGCTGTCGAAGGCGTTTCACTGCAGTTGCGGCAGGGCGAAACGCTTTCGCTCGTCGGAGAATCCGGCTGCGGCAAGTCCACGACGGGTCGTTCGATCATCCGGCTGACGGATGCGAAGTCCGGCGCGATCGAGATCGACGGCAAAAACGTCCTGGGAGCCGGCAAATCCCAACTGGCGGACATCCGCCGGGAAGCGCAGATGATCTTCCAGGATCCGTTCGAAAGCCTCAATCCACGTATCCGCATTGGCAATGCGATCGCCGAGCCGATCGTCACCCATGGACTGGCCGATGCCGCTGAAGCGAAGGAACGGGTGGCCGAACTGCTCGAACGCGTCGGCCTTTCAGCATCGATGGCCGGCCGCTTCCCGCACGAATTCTCCGGCGGGCAGCGGCAGCGCGTCTGCATCGCGCGCGCCCTTGCTCTCGAGCCGAAGCTGATTATCGCCGACGAGAGCGTGTCCGCGCTGGATGTGTCGGTCAAGGCGCAGGTCATCAACCTGATGCTCGACCTGCAGGAAAAATACGGGCTCGGTTATCTCTTCATCAGCCACGACATGGCGGTGGTGGAGCGGATCAGCCACCGGGTTGCGGTCATGTATCTGGGCGAGATCGTCGAGATCGGCTCGCGGCAGGCCGTCTTCGAAAATCCGCAGCACGAATACACGAAGCGCCTGATGGCGGCGGTGCCGATCGCCGATCCCTCCCGCCGCCTGACGCGCCGGATTTCCAACGATGAGATCAAGAGCCCGTTCCGGCCCGCCGACTACGTGCCGCCGAAGCGCACGTACAAAGAAGCTGGCGAAGGCCACTTCGTACAGGTCGCATAAGGTCAGGCCAAATAACGAGGCACGCCATGATCGTCACCTTTGGCTCCGTCGATCGCCTCGGCGCTGGCGCGGCCTGTCGTCAAGTTTGCGATGGAGAGGGCATCGATTGCTGCTGACCTAGCCTGTTCTAAAACTGCGTCCCGGGCCGAGTATCACCAGGGGTCTGGACCGCCGGGGCGATAGGGGTTATTTGCAGGGTTTGTTGCGATGCTGAAAACGTCGCCGAAACATCACCGCAGACACCCAAGGCCTCTCAAAGTGAAAAAAGTCCAGCGCAGCTTTGCCGTCGAGTACAGATCGGGTCGGCGAAAACTCAATTCCAATCCGAATTCCATCTGGGGAGACATGGATCTCAAGTCCGTTGCGCAGGATCTGCAGGACGAGGCAATGCCATTCCTTCCGGAAACTTCCAAGGTTGGCAGCGCCGGAATGTCTTTACCCGGCGAACAACAGGCCGTGGCGTTGTTGACACCGCCGATCGAGCAGCAGACAAATGCACCGGCTTTACAGGAGACCATAATGGCCGACGACAACAATACGATGACTGATGCTGACACGGCGGCCGTAGCGGCGCCTGACGTACCGAAGAAGGAGCGCAAACCTCGCGCCAGGAAGGCGGTGCCTGAGACGGCCTCAGCCGCAGTTTCGGCGCAACCGGCAGCGGCTTCGAATACCGCAGCGGTCAAGCCGAAGAGAGGACGCAAGGCAAAGGCTGACGAAGGTGCGACGATCGCCAAACGTGCGCCTGTCAAACGGGCTCCGAAGGCCGTGCAGGCAGCGACTGCACCGTCGGTGGCGGCGGTTGACGAGTTTGCGGATCTCCTGCAGCTGGAAGAGGAAAACCAAAGACTGCGCAAGCAGCTGGCCGAGAAGCTGCGTGCTGAAAATGCCGATCTGCGAAAGCGGCTCAACCTCGGTTGATCGCAGCCGTCGGTCAAGCGCTGGCCGCATTCTCAAGGCTATATCGAGACGAACATCTTGGCGGCGGCTAGTCCTGCCGCCAACGCTTTTGCTCGCCGCCTGCATGCGGGGTAGAATACGAGGTCGAATAAAATGGCGTCTCCATGGAAACTTCTTGCCCGGCTGGTGTCACCGCGACGTCAGCAGGGCCAAGAACTCGGCTCGACCGATGACGTGAAGCCGGACGTATTGGCCATCGCCAAACCGACTGAAACGGTCGCCGACAACGGATTGAACACCGCCGATCCCAAGGTCGACGAAAAGCCGGTCGCTTACGAACAATCGGAGGCGGTGTCAGCGGACCCGGATCATTCCGAAGAAACGGCAAGCGGTGTTCACGGCACGGCAGATATCGAAGGCGCCAGGCCCGCGGACGCGGCTGATCCGGTCTTGTCCGATGACGCCGGTACGGCCGCACACGATGCACCGAAACCCTCCCAGACCGGCGAAGCTGCAACGCGAAAGCGCAGCAGGCGGGGCAAGACAGCGGCAAGGGGTGAAGCCGTTGCGCCACCCTCTCCAGGCATTCCCGCCGTTTCTGACGATGCAATCCGCCTTGATGAGGAGATCAGGCTGCTGCGGGACCAGCTGGGGCGCAAGCTTCAGCTGCAAAATGCACAACTGAAGAGGATGCTGGAGCGGTTCGAGCGCTGAACGTGTTATCTTTTCTGACAAATAAACAGGCCAATGGCCCGTCGAATCCAACCAGATGTCGGGTCGATCGGCATATGCTGCGCCTACCCGACGCTGCCCTGACACGAGGAAGATATGGCTCTACAAAAGCACGTTTCGCAGCAAAGGATCGCTTTTTCTGCAGCTTGAGAGAGTAAACGGTAGGTCGCCGGTTCCTATCCTTTCAAGAGCAATGGTACGGCGAGGTGGGCTAGTCTTTGGGCGCCACATTGCTCAGGGGCGAGGCAGCGTCGTCCGAAAAACCGCGATACCGTAGATGGCTACGACTAAGATGAATTCTCATCGCCTCGCGCGCCCGTTCCGCACTGCCTGAGCTAATTGCCTCGCAGATTGCACGATGTTCGGCCACTGTATTCTGGATATAGTCTAGAGTTATGAGCGCAGGATTGAGCTGCTTGGAGAAAGCCGGTTGCGGGAGAATCTGCAGGCTCATAAGGCTGAAGAACTCGATGAAAGCGCCATTGTTCGTCGCTTCTGCGATTGAACGATGAAAGACGAAGTCGAGATGATCAAGTGCAGCTTCGTCTTCAAGTGAGGCTTCGAACCCGCGGGCGGCGTTCCAGATATTGGATTCCTGAGCCCAGGATCGCCGAACCGCCGCCAACCCGGCAGCATGCACCTCGAAAGCCATTCTGAGCTCCAGCAGATCCATGAATGTCGTTTGCAGACGAGCCAGGGGAGCAAGCGCGAGGTTTGCATCCAACGAGCTGGCATCTTCGATATCGGGGTTTGGTCTGTTGCGAACGAACACCCCGACACCATGTCGCGACTCGACAATGCCGTCGGACCGCAAGGCGGACACTGCTTCTCGAATGACGGTTCTGCTGACGCCGAACTGCTCGGACAATTCCGCGAGCGATCCGAGCTTGGTACCGCTTCCGAACTGGTTGCTGCCGATGTGAGCTTTAAGTGCCCTTATTGTTCGGCCCGTTAAAGTGTCCAAAACCTGTTTCCCCTTGCCTAAGTCGCGCCCTGCTGAATGACTGCAGGGGGTTGACGCAAGTTATCACTTCATCCCGAGGTGATGCTACTACCCATCGCTGATTTATTGTCTTAGTGTGCGCACACTTCACATAGAGGAGTTCCCCTGGCCGCCAGTCAGCGTCTGGCCTCAAAAAAATTTGCGGAAAATGGGCCGAAATTTTAATGACACTACCAGAGAAATGGTCGTCTTAAGTTGGCTAATATCTTGTAAAGGCTTCGAAAAGTAGCGTGCAGGAAGCCGCCAGCCTAAGAGATAGTACCTCTAGATTCTCTCTTGACATGAGATACTATTTCATCAATCTTCATCACCAGAAAAGTGGATCGACATCGGCGCTTAGGCTTCTGATGAACGGTCCCGGGAACGTGGTTCGCGCATCGGCGCGTCTTACAATAACGGAAAACTGCTATGGGTGTCGTCGTCGCACGTCTCTCGGAGCTCGGTATCGTTTTGCCTGCGATTGCCCCGGCTTCAGGAAATTACATTCCTTATAGGCTCGTCGGGAGCCTTCTCTTCGTATCGGGCCAGATCCCGCGGATCGACGGTGTCGAGCATTATGTCGGCGTGGTTGGTCACGACATTTCGCCCGAGGACGGATACAAGGCTGCTCGCCTTTGCGCGCTCAACATCGTTGCCAGAGTGAATGCCGCGCTGGATGGTGATCTTGGCCGGGTCGTTGCCTGCGCTCAATTGCGTGGTTTCGTCAATGCGCCGGCGGATTTCGGAGGCCATCCAGCCGTCATCGACGGCGCTTCCGACCTTCTCGTGGAGATCTTTGGAGACAAGGGGCGCCACGTTCGCACCGCGATTGGTGCGGGCTCATTGCCGCGCGGATCTTCCGTAGAAGTCGACGCCATTTTCGAAGTCGCACCGAAAGCCTGACATCAAATAAAGGGGAACTGGCCATGAACGGGACCAGCATGTCGGAAAAAGCCATAGCCATGACGGGCGTCAACAAATGGTACGGTCATCTTCAGGTCTTGAAGGGGATCAACCTTGAAGTTGGTCGCGGCGAGCATATCGTTCTGTGTGGACCTTCGGGTTCCGGCAAATCGACCCTTATCCGCTGTATCAATCACCTGGAGGAAATCCAGGAGGGAAGCATTGCCGTCAATGGCACGGAGCTGAGCCAGAAGGGCAGCAATGCCGACCATATTCGCCGCGATGTCGGCATGGTGTTCCAGCAGTTCAACCTGTTTCCGCATCTAACCGTCCTGGAAAACTGCATGCTGGCGCAGCGCCGGGTGCGCAAGGCTTCGGTGACTGACGCAAAGGAAAAGGCGATGCGTCATCTCGAGCGCGTCCACATTGCTGAACAGGCACAGAAATATCCGGCTCAGCTTTCCGGTGGTCAGCAGCAGCGCGTGGCAATCGCGCGGGCGCTCTGCATGGACCCCAAGATCATGCTGTTCGACGAGCCGACTTCGGCGCTCGACCCTGAGATGGTCAAGGAAGTGCTCGACACGATGATCTCGCTTGCTGACGACGGCATCACGATGATCTGCGTAACCCACGAGATGGGGTTTGCACGAGCGGTCGCCCACCGCGTCATCTTTATGGACCGCGGCGAAATCATAGAGAGCGCCAAACCCGACGTATTCTTCAGCAATCCGGCTCACGAGCGAACCAGAACGTTCCTCAGCCAGATCCTCAACCATTGAGGAGGGGCTGATGAATTACACTTTCGACTTCGCACCCGTTTTTGCTGCATGGCCGACGCTGCTGGAAGGCATGATCGGTACGTTGAGAATGTCGTCTCTCTCAATGGTGTTCGGATTGTCGCTCGGCATTTTCTTCATGATGATGCGCTTGAGCAAGCTGCCAACGCTGCGCACTATTGCGATTGGCTACATCGAGCTGATCCGCAACACGCCTATCCTCGTGCAGGTGTTCTTTGTCTTTTTCGGCATGCCCGCAATTGGCATCCGGCTCAGCGGCGAACAGGCGGCAATCCTGGCCATGACGCTGAATTGTGCCGCCTACGCGGCTGAGATCGTGCGCGGCGGTGTGCAGTCCATCCGTCCAGGACAGATCGAGGCGGGCAGGGCGCTTGGGATGCATACGGCTGATATCTATCGGTTCATCGTCTTCCGGCCGGCCATCCGGGCCGTCTATCCGGCGCTATGCAGCCAGTTCATCCTGATGATGCTGAACTCAAGTCTGGTTTCGTCGGTCTCGGCGGAAGAGCTTACCTATTTTGCACAGACGCTGGATGCCCAGACATTCCGAAGCTTCGAGATCTATCTCGCGCTCGGCGTCATCTACCTCCTGTTGTCCCAGTTCGTTTCCGTCACCCTCGGCATGATCGGCCGGGTCTATTTTTCCTACCCGGCAAAGTGAGGCAGTCCGATGATCCGTCAATTTGGCTGGAATGAATTCCTCTTTCTGCTTGAAGGCGCACGTTGGACAGTTGTCCTTTCGCTTCTTGCCTTCGCCGTCGGCGGAGCGCTGGGTCTGGCTGTTGCGCTTGGACGCACCAGCAAACGGAAACCGTTGCGCATCGTCATGGCGACGTACATCCAGATATTTCAGGGCACGCCATTGCTGATTCAGCTGTTCTTCGTCTATTTCGGCCTGCCACTTTTGGGCTTCAAAGTGGATGTCTGGGTGGCGCTGACGATCGGCCTGTCACTTCACACCAGCGCGTTCCTCGGCGAAATCTGGCGCGGCAGCATCCAGGCCGTTCCCGATGGGCAGAGCGAGGCGGCACGCGCACTGGGCATCGGCTTCAGGCATCGCATGGTCGATGTCGTGCTGCCCCAGGCCTTGCGCATCGGCCTGCCAGCCACCATCAGCTTCCTCGTCAACCTGATCAAGGGCACGGCACTTGCCGCGCTGCTCGGTCTCACAGAGCTGACCCGCTCCGGTCAGTTGATGTCGAACATCACGTTTCAGCCGCTGCAGGTCTACGGGGCGGTCGCACTCATCTACTTCTTTCTTTGCGTACCACTGACCTACTGCAGTGCCCGGATCGAGCGGCGCCTCAACGCCGCGCGGTAAGACAAAACACATGCCAAGAAACCAACCAGAGGTGATCACATGACCAACGCAGTCTCGACCCCTTCGCGTTCGAAAGCCCTGAGCGGCCTTGCCGCTATTCTCTTCGCCGCGACTTCATTCGCAACGACGGCAATGGCTGTCACACCCGAGGAGATCAAGGCCAAGGGCACGGCAACCATCGGCGTGCAGATGGACCAGTTTCCGTGGGGTTTTATCGACTCCAAGGGCGGCAATGACGGTTTCGATATCGAAATCGCCAAGATGATCGCCAAGGAGCTGGGCGTCGAGGTGAAATTCGAGCGTATCACAGGCCAGAACCGCATTCCGTTGCTCGTCAACGGCAACGTCGACTTCCTGGTGCCGTCGATGACAATCACGGAAGAACGCGCCAAGGTCATCCAGTATGTCATTCCTTATTCGTCGAATGACATCACCGTATGGGGCAAGACCGACGCTGCCATAAAAGGCAACGAGGACCTTTCGAAATACGTCATTGGAGTCAACCGTGGCAGTGCCTTCGAACCGCTGCTGGTCAAAGTTGCGCCGAAGGGCACGCAGATCAAGCGTTTCGATGACGACGCCACGACTGTTCAATCGCTTTTGTCCGGTCAGGTCGATGCGATCCTGGGCAGCGTCACCTATGGTCTCGTCATCAAGGAGACCGGTTATGACAAGCAGTTCGAGCGCAAATATAAGGTTGCCGACAACTTCCAGGGTATGGCGGTCCGCAAGGGCGATAAGGAACTTCTCGCCTTCCTGACTGACTTCGTCACCAAGCACACGGCGGACGGGTCACTCGATGCCCTCTACAAGAAGTGGATCGCTGTCGACCGTGCAAAACTTCCAACAGAATTGCCGGGTGTAGACTTTACCGGGAAACAGTAACGCCAAAGCTCTGCGCTGTCGCGCTGAGCTTGAGAAACTCAACACATTCAAGAGCTTTTGACCCCCGCCTGTCTGTGCGGGCGGGGACAGGCCGCTGCACGCCGAAAATCGGGTTATCGGGCAAGCGCAACAACAGCTCGCTTAGGGAGCATAGTCGAGAAAATGACCAAAGATGGCAAGCAGATCAGGGTGGGTGTGGATATCGGTGGTACCTTTACCGACGTCGCGATGGAGGTGGGCATCGCGCTCCATTCGATCAAAGTACTGACCGATTATTCCTATCCCGAAAATGCGATCGTTAAGGGCGTCCGAGAGGTGGCCGAGGTCGCCGGTGTCGAGCTTTCGCAGATCGACACGATCATTCATGGCACGACACTTGCCACCAACGCCCTGATTGAACGGCGCGGCGCCCGTACGGCCTTAATTACCACCAAGGGCTTCCGCGACGTCATCGAGATGCGCACCGAAAGCCGCTTCGAACAGTATGACCTCGACATCGTGCTGCCGGCGCCGCTCGTGCCGCGCAACGAACGTTTCGTCATCGACGAAAGGATCGGCGCCGACGGTTCGGTGCTGAAACCTCTCGATCTTGCCGAGGTTGACGCGCTGTGCGACAGCATCGTCGCCGCCGGTTACGACAGTGTCGCCATCGGCTTCATCCATTCCTATCTCAACGGCGCGCACGAGAGGGTTGTTCGCGACCGTCTGCTGGCCAAGAAATCCGATATTTCCGTGTCGATCTCGTCGGAAGTCTCGCCGCAAATGCGCGAGTTCCAGCGCTTCAACACCGTCTGCGCCAACGCCTTCGTCAAACCGTTGATGGCATCTTATCTCAACCGCCTCGTTGGACGCCTGACCGAGGAAGGCACGCGCTGCCCGGTCTTCATGATCCATTCGGGTGGCGGCATCATCAGCGTCGAAAGCGCGATCGAGTTTCCGGTGCGCCTGCTGGAATCTGGTCCTGCCGGCGGTGCGATTTTTGCCGCCCATATCGCCAGCAGCTATGGTCTTGATCAGGTCCTTTCCTATGACATGGGTGGCACGACCGCAAAAATCTGCCTGATCGAAAAGCAGACGCCAAAGACCTCCAAGACCTTCGAGGTGGCGCGAACGTGGCGTTTCAAGAAAGGCAGCGGCATGCCGATCTCTATTCCCGTCATCGAGATGGTCGAGATCGGTGCCGGCGGCGGCTCGATCGCCACCATCGACAGCATGCGCCAGATCCGTGTCGGCCCGCACAGCGCCGGCTCCGAGCCAGGCCCGGCCTGCTATGGTCGCGGTGGCGCGAACCCGACCGTCACCGATGCCGACCTGATCCTAGGTCGTCTCGATCCGGATGAGTTCGCAGGTGGCGCGATGAAGCTCGACCGCCCGGCCTGCGACAAGGCGATGGATGCCGACCTCGCCTCCAAACTCAATACTGATATCGCGACCGCCGCTTACGGCCTCAGCGAGGTGGTCGATGAGAACATGAGCAACGCGGCGCGCATGCATGCCGTGGAGAATGGCAAGGAGCTTTCCGAATTCACCATGATCGCCTTCGGCGGCGCAGCTCCCATCCACGCCGCCCGTCTGTGCGAAAAGCTCGGCATGTCGGACCTGCTGATCCCGCCCGGTGCCGGCGTCGGTTCTGCGATCGGCTTCCTGCGCGCTCCCTTCGGTTTCGAAAGCGTGCGCAGCGCCTATAGCCGGCTTAGCCGGTTCGATGCGGATGCGATCAATCAGACGATCGCTGACCTCAGCGCCGAGGCCATATCGTTTGTGCGTTCCGGTTCGCCCGAGGCAAATCCAGATCTCGAATGTACGGCTTACATGCGTTACGTCGGCCAGGGGTGGGAAGTGCCGGTCACGATCGAGGTGCGCGACTACGCCGATGCGGACGGGCACCTGTTCCGGAAGCTGTTTGACGAGCAGTACGAACACTTTTTCGGTCGGGTCATCGATGGTCTCGACGTCGAGATCGTCAGCTGGTCCTTGCGCGCAACCTCAAAGGTTGCCCCGCCGGCGAGGATAGGCAAGACCGCAAAGGTTGGCGAAGCAAAGGTCCGCGGTACCCGCGAAATCTTCGACGTCCAGGAAGGCAGCTTTCAGATCGCTTCGATCATCGCGCGCGCCGACATGAAACCGGGAGACTGGGTTTCCGGTCCCGCTGTCATCACGGAACGCGAGACGTCAACGATTATCACCACGAGCCGCGAAGTCATCATGCAGTCGGATGGCTGCCTGCTCATACGCGTCAAGCAGAGCGCTTGAACGGAGGATTTGACATGAAAACCAGCGCACTTTCCGACGTCCACATGCAGATCATGTGGAACAGGCTGATCTCCGTTGTGGAAGAACAAGCCGTCACGCTCATCCGAACCGCCTTTTCGACCAGTGTGCGTGAATCAGGCGATCTTTCCGCCGGCGTCTTCAACCGCGGCGGCAAGATGATCGCCCAGGCGGTGACCGGCACACCCGGCCACGTCAACGCCATGGCCGAGGCCGTCGGCCACTTCATCCGCGACATCGGGCCTGAAAACATCTTCGAAGGCGACGTCTACATCACCAACGATCCGTGGAAGGGCACCGGTCACCTGCACGATTTCACCGTCGTGTCGCCGAGCTTCCGCAACGGCGCGATCGTCGGCTATTTCGCCTGCACGGCGCACGTGGTGGATGTCGGCGGCCGCGGTTTTGGGCCGGATGCCAACGAGGTCTACGAAGAAGGCATCTTCGTTCCGATCATGAAATTTGCCGAGCGCGGCAAGGTCAACAAGGACCTCGTCAACATCCTGCACAACAATGTCCGCGAAAGCCATCAGGTGGTCGGTGACGTCTATTCGCTGGCCGCCTGCAACGAGATCGGCCATCGTCGGCTGATGGACATGATGGAAGAGTTCGAGCTCGCCGATCTGGAAACGCTGGGCGATTTCATCTTCAAGCGCAGTTATGACGCCACCATCGAACGCATCGCGGCCCTGCCCAAGGGCACTTATTCGAACACTATGCGCGTCGATGGGTACGGTTCGCCGATCGATATCGCTGTGCGTCTCGACGTGGCAGAGGACCATATCCTTGCTGATTTCGCGGGGACGTCACCGCCAAGCCCGAAGGGTATCAACTGCCCGATCATCTATTCGGCCGCCTATGCCTGCTATGGCATGAAGTGCTCGATTGCGCCGGAGATCCCCAACAACCACGCGTCTCTGCTGCCGTTCCGTGTAACCGCCCCGAAGAACTGCATCCTCAATGCCCAGCACCCGGCGCCTGTTTCCGTTCGCCACGTGCTTGGCCATCTGGTTCCTGATGCGGTGCTCGGGGCCGTGCACAAGATGCTTCCCGGCAAAGTGCCGGCAGAAGGGGCAGGGGCATTGTGGAACCTGCATGTCAGCGTGCGCCCGCTACAGGGCGATAAGGCACCGGCCGAGGGCGGGCAACGTGCAGAAGTGCTGTTGTTTAACAGCGGCGGCGCCGGTGCTCGCTCCACGCTCGACGGCCTCAGCGCCACGGCGTTCCCGAGCGGCGTGCATTCCATGTCGATCGAGGCGACCGAGCATGTCGGCCCGGTGATCTTTTGGCGCAAGGAGTTGCGAGACGGTTCCGGTGGCGCCGGACAGTTCCGCGGCGGTCTCGGGCAGGTGGTGGAGATATCGCCGACCGAAGGTCACGAGATGCATTTCAACGCCATGTTCGATCGCGTCGACCATCCACCCCGTGGACGTGAGGGTGGGGCCGATGGCGCCGCGGGTGCCGTCTTGCTTGATGACGGAACGGTTCTTGCCACCAAGGGGCGCCAGCATGTGCCGGCCGGCCGCAGATTGATCCTGCAGCTTCCAGGCGGTGGCGGATACGGCGCGCCCGATAAGCGTGATCCGGCGGCAGCGCAGCGAGACAAGGATTTCGACTACGCGCCGAAAAGCTAATCCGCCAGTGACCGGTTGTGCGATCCGCCGGTCACAAGCATAGTTTCCCAGGAATTTGGACATGACTTTCGAGAACAAGCGGGCGGCCGGCATCAAGTCGTCCCCGAGCATGGTCATCGCGATGGCGGCAAAGAAACTGGCCGCGGAAGGTCGTGACATCATCGATCTGTCGCTTGGCGAGCCGGATTTCGAGCCGCCCGCACATGTGGCGGAGGCTGCTGCGGAGGCAATCCGAAATGGGCGTGTGCGCTATGGCGCAGCGGCCGGCACGGAAAGCCTGCGGCAGGCGATCGTCGCCAAGTTCATGATGGAAGCCCTCATTGGAAAGCATAAGCGCCGGTAACACCTCAAGAGCCGCCTTCTCGATAGGGCGGCTCTTTCACTGATCGGATCGAGGACAGAATACGGCACTCCATCATAATCCGATGCCGGCGAATGGGAGGCACCAACGGCGTCGGGAACATCATTGCGTATTCGCGCTTGAAAATAGTCATAGCGAGACGATTAGTCCGTCCAACGCTTCGTGTTTGATCCACCGGATCCGCTAGCCGGCACCCGTTCTCCGTCGAGATTGCTCCGAGTCCTGATGATTGAAATGATTTGCTGGTGTCGGAGGCAAGGCCGAAAGGGTGAGATGTATTGCTCGAGGCTTACTCGATCAGGCAGCCTGTCTTGAGCTGGATGCGCTCCCTCTCAGACAGCGTGGTCGTATTCGAGGCTGGCCTGGATCAATTCGCGGGCATAGGGATCCTTGGCCTGGCCTGTCGCCAGCACGTCTCGGCTCATCACCTCGACCACGCGACCATGCTGCATGACCGCCAGCCGCTCGCACATATGATCGATCACCGCAAGATCATGGGAAACGAACAGATAGGTCAAGTTGCGTTTTGCACGCAGATCGGCGAGCAGATTGAGCACTTCCGCCTGCACCGAGACGTCGAGCGCCGAGGTCGGCTCGTCGAGGAGCAGGATGCGCGGTTCGAGAATGAGCGCCCGTGCGATCGCCACACGCTGGCGCTGGCCGCCGGAAAGTTCGTGCGGATAACGCGACAGGAAGGCCGGATCGAGACCGACATCGATCAGAGCCCGCTCCATGCGTTCGACCTGGCGGTCCATGCGATGGATGCGGAGCGGCTCCTGAAGCGCCGTGCGGATCGACTGGCGCGGATGCAGCGAACCGTAGGGATCCTGGAACACCATCTGGACCGCACGGCAATATTCGACAAAGGGCATGTCGTTGACCGACCGTCCCTCGAGCTGGATATCGCCCTCCCAGACGTTCAGGAGACGGGCGATGCAGCGCAGGATGGTCGATTTGCCGGAACCGGATTCGCCGACAAGACCGAAGGATTCGCCAGCTTCCACCGAAAAGCAGACATCGCCGAGAATGCGCCTCTTTGCCAGACCGTAGCCGAGATCGATCGAGAGATTGCGGACGTCGATGGCGGTCATGCGCGCACCTCTTTGGTCTCTGGGGAGATGGTTTGGCGGTTCAGGACCGGAAGCGGCTTTCGGCTGCCGCCGATATGCGGCTGCGCGGCAAGCAACCCTTGAGTATAGGGATGCGTGCAGTTGCGCATGTCCCGGGCCGCCCGTTCCTCGACCACTTCGCCATGGCGCATGACCAGAACGCGGTCGCAGAAATTGCGCACCAGGTTGAGGTCGTGGCTGATCATGATGAGGCCGATGCCCTTGTTGATCACCAGCTCGTTCAGGATGTTGAGTACCTGCATGCGCACCGTGACGTCGAGCGCCGAGGTCGGCTCGTCGGCGATGATGATCTGCGGTTCGGGGATCAGCATCATGGCGATCATGATGCGCTGGCCCATGCCGCCCGAGACTTCATGCGGATAAAGGCCGAACACCCGTTCCGGATCGCGGATCTTCACCGCTTCCAGCATTTCCAGCGTCTTCTGCCGGGCGACCTGCGCCGAGGCCTTGTAATGAACACGATAGGCCTCGGCGATCTGGTCTCCGACGCGATGCACCGGGTTGAGCGAGAACTTCGGATCCTGGAGGATCATCGAAATGCGTCGGCCGCGGATCGTCAGCATCTGCTTTTCGCTGGCCGAGAGAAGGTCGATACCGCCGAAATCCATGCGGTCGGCCTCGATCTTGGCGGTCGGCAGCAGCTTCAGCAGCGCGCGGCCGATCGTCGACTTGCCGGAGCCGGATTCGCCGACGATGCCGAGCCGCTCGCGGCCGAGATCGAAGGAGACGCCCTTGACGACGGTGTTGTAGGCTTTGCCAGCGCGATAGCTGACGCGGAGATTTTCGACCTTCAAGAGTGCTTGGCTGTTATCCATGGCGGAATCCTAACGCTGTTTCGGGCCTATCTTTGCTTGGGATCCAGCGCGTCGCGCAGGCCGTCGCCGAGAAGGTTGAAGGCAAGGCTGACGAGCAGGATGGCGCCGCCCGGGAAGGCGACCAGCCACCAGTTGTCCAGCATGTAGCGCCGGCCGGTGGCGATCATCGCCCCCCATTCGGGCAGCGGCGGCTGGGCACCGAGACCCAGGAAACCGAGGCCGGCCGCCGTCAGGATGACGGTTGCCATCGAAAGCGTGATGCGCACCAGAACCGAAGGCAGGCACATCGGCATGATCGACTTGATGATGATGCGCAGCGCCGATGCCCCCTGCATGCGCGAGGCCGAGATATAGTCGGCGCCGCGGAAGGTCAGCGTTTCGGCGCGGGCCAGGCGGGCGATCGGCGGCCAGGTGGTGAGACCGATGGCGATGATCGCATTTTCGAGGCCGGCACCGAGGGCCGCCACGAAGGCGAGCGACAGGATGAGGCTCGGGAAGGACAGGAAGATATCGGTGATCCGCATCATGATCGTGTCGTACCAGCCCCCGAAATAACCGGCCGTCGTGCCGACCAGCAGCCCGATCGGGCCGACGATCACCGACACGATGGTGATGATCGTCAGGCTGATGCGCGTGCCGTAGATGATGCGGCTCATGATGTCGCGGCCGAGCTCGTCGGTTCCGAACCAGTGCTCGGCGCTCGGCGGCTTCAGCGTATTGCCGAGATCGATGACATTCGGGTCATAGGGCGCGATCAGCGGCGCGACGATCGCCGTCAGGACCAGGATGGTGATGACGACGAGGCCAAAGCCCGAAGACGGGTTGCCGAGAAGCTCGCGGATGACGGCGAGCAGCCGGCGGAAGGCCGAATTTGGGTTTGAGCGAGTACCGTTCATGGCCACGTCCTGCATGTCGAGAGATTGAGCTGCCATGTCACCGCGTCCTCGGATCGAAGATCTTGTACAGCGCGTCGGAAAGCAGGTTGAGCGCAATGAAGATGATGCCGACCAGCAGCACGCAGGTCATCACCGCGTTCATGTCGCCGATCAGCATGTTGTTGGTGATATATTGGCCGAAGCCCGGCCAGGAGAACACGGTCTCGATGAGGACGGCGCCCTCCAGCAGGCTGCCATAGGCGAGCGCCACGATCGTCACCAGCTGCACCCGGATATTCGCGAACGCGTGGTGCCAGATGGTGCGGCCCTTCGACAGCCCCTTCACCCGCGCCGTGGTCACGTATTCCTGGTTCAGCTGGTCCAGCATGAAACTGCGGGTCATGCGGGTGATATAAGCCATCGACGAATAACCGAGGATGCTCGCCGGCAGCAGCAGATGGTTGACCGCATCCCGCAAGACCTCCCAGTCGCCGGCGATGATCGCGTCGATCAGCAGGAAGCCGGTCGTTTCCGGCACCAGGCCGATATAATAATCCGACAGACGGCCGCCGCCGCCGACCAGATCCAGTGCCGCATAAAAGATGATCAGGCCGATCATGCCGGTCCAGAAGATCGGCATGGAATGGCCGATCAGGGTGAGGAAGCGGATGATGTGGTCGATCGGCCGGTTGCGGCGCACGGCTGCCAGAATGCCGAGCGGAATGCCCAGCCCCGCCCCGACGATGATCGCGAAGGTCGCAAGCTCGATCGTCGCCGGCATGACATGCAGGATGTCGTTGATGACCGGCTGCCCTGTCCGGATCGACATCCCGAAATCGCCGTGAGCCAAATCGCTCACATAGCGGAAGAACTGCTGGTAGAGAGGAAGGTTGGCGCCGATCCGTTCCGCGACCGTATTGTATGTGGCCTGGTCGGCCTCTTCGCCGACAATGGCGCGCACCGGATCGACCGGCATCAGCCGTCCGATGCAGAAGGTCAGGATCAGCAACCCGAGAAGGGTTGCCAATATGGTACCGGCCTGCCGCGTGAAAGCGGTGAGACGCTCGTTGTTCATGGGGCTTCCTCAACATCCCGGGATGCCAAATCGCAGAGGCCGCGAACCGCTTCGCGTGCGGACTCGACCTCCCACTTCATTTGGAGGCATGCAGTTTTTCGTCAGCGCCGCTTACGAACGGTTTCGAGCTTTGTCTGCCATACGGGGCTGATCTGGAAGCCTTCGATATCGGCGCGCTGGGCAACCGAATCCATCACTTGCGAGATCGGTTGGACCGCCGGAATGCCTTCGGCATAGAGCTTCTCTATCTCGTTATAGAGTTTTGCCTGCTTTTCCGGATCCGTTTCCTGCAACGCTGCATCGATCTTCTGGTTCAGATTATCGTCCTTGAAGGAAACGCGCCAGCCGACGAGCCCGGTCAGCTTTGCTTCATCCCGGTTGTCGGGATTGTAGGCGAGGCTGCGCATGTCGCCATCTGGGTGAGAAATCTGCCCGCCGCTTCTCCCGACGATCAGTTCGAAATTCCTCTCCCGCATCGGCCCATAGACCTGCTCGCCACTGCCAGTGAGGATCTTGGCGCGAATGCCGCCCTGAGCCAGCATGCTTTGAAGTGCGACAGCCAGGTTGTCGAATGGTGGCTCCGAAAGCGTGCGGATCGTCAGGTCCAGGCCATCGGGATATCCCGCCTCCGTTAGAAGGGCTTTGGCGCCGGCGACATCCATCTTGAGTTTCGGCTCGAAGGGTTCCTGGGCAAGCCCGACCTGTATCGGGCTGAGATGCCTGACACCATAATACGGCATGACCGTCTTGTTGAGGCCGTCATAATCTATGAGCTTGAGGATTGCCTCACGCAGTTTCGGCTTAGCGAGGTTCTGGTTCTTCAGCGACATGGCGAGATAATAGAGGCCATTGCCGGTTTCCGTCGTCACCTTGACGTTCTTGTTGCCTTCCAAAGATTTCAGGTCGGCGGCGCCAAGCGAATAGGCGATATCGAGGTCACCCTTCTCGACCAACAGCCGTTGGCTCTGAGGCTCGGGAATGTGGCGCATCAGCACGCGGCTCATGGCCGGCGCCGGACCCCAGTAGTTTTCGTTCCGGGTGAGTACGACCATTTCGTTCGGCCGCAGCGATTGCACCGTGAAGGCAGCGGTTCCGGCGGAGTTGGTGGTCAGCCATCCCGCCCCCAAGTCTCCAGCCTTCTCGTGGCCCATCACCTCCTTCTGGTCAAGCACGCTGCCCGTACCGGCCATGGCCAAGGTCATCATAATGATCTGTGGGTCGATGGGCTGGAGAATCGAAATCTCCACGGTGTTGCCGTCGACCGCCTTGAAGCTCTGGGCCGCGTTTTCGACGGTATAGCCACGCAGACGCAGGTTGGTTGCCTGCGCCAGGTTGAGTTTCAGCACGCGCTGCAGCGACCACACGACATCATTTGCGGTCACGGCATTGCCCGAGGCAAAGCGGAGGTTCGGTCTCAGATGAAAGCGGATCGACTTGCGATCCCCAGCAATCTCCCAACGTTCGGCGAGAGCCGGGACGATTTTGGCCCTCTGGACTGGGTCTATACCCACCAGGCCATCGTAGAGATTGGCGAGGATCTGCACCCTTTCCTTGCTCGACGATCCGGCCGGATCGAGCGTGAGCACGTTCGACATCGAGAAGCCGATGACCAGCTGATTGGCAGGCGTGTCGGCCAATGCCCGATGCTGGGCGAACGTGAGTACCATGGCTGCGCATGCGGCCGTCGTGAGAAAGCTGCGTCGTTTCATATTACCTCCCTTTGGCCGGACGCAGCGGGCCTCCCCCTACGGCATCCGGCGATCCGATTGCGTGGTGACTTACTCCGCCAGGTTGGCGTCGATGTATTCGAAGTTGATGTCCTCGCCGAGGCCGGGTTCCTGCGAGAGCCAGACAAATCCCTCTTCGTCCATGGGGTCCGGGATCCTGTTCAGGTATTCGGGGCAGGCGTCGTAGTCGAGGAACGGGTGAAGCAGGCCGCGCTCGTACCAGCGGCAGTTCTTGGTTGCGGCCGAAATGGCGAGGTTTTCAGCGCCGTGGCCGTGCACTTCGCAGTTCATGCCGAAACTTTCTGCAAGGTGCATGGTCTTCAGCGCCGGCGTGATGCCGCCGACATCCTCGACACCTGTCCGCAGAATATCGCAAGCGCCCGCCTTGATCCATTCGGCGCGGTGCTTGTACTTGCCGCCCATCGACTCCGGGCCGATGACCGGTATTTTCAGTTCCTGCGTGAGCCAGGCGTAGGAGGACATGGACTGTTCGTCCATCACCTCTTCGATCCAGGTGAAGTTCAACGCCTCCAGGCCCTTGCCGAGTTCGTAAGCTTCCTCGCGCGAATACCAGTGATAGGCGTCCAGCATCAGAGGAAATTTCGGGCCGACGGCTTCGCGTACCGCGGAGCAGGCCTTCAGATCCATCTCGATGTTCGGCGACCAGCGGACCGGTGGCATCCAGGTATGCAGCTTGATTGCCTGGTAACCGCGGGCGACCAGCTTTTCTGCAAACCCGCCATAATCTTCCGGTGTAGCGAGGCCGCCTTCAAGCTCGTCGCCGCACATGATCGAACCATAGGCCGGCACCTTGTCCCGGTAGGAACCGATGATCTTGTAGACCGGGGCCTTGAGAAGATGTCCGGCGAGGTCCCAGAGGGCGCAGTCGACGATCGCTAGCGTGCGGTCGCTGAGTTGACCGCCGCTACCGCGCTGCCAGTGGGCCAGGTCCTGCCATAGCCTTTCACGCGCCAGCGCATCCTGGTCCAGGACAACAGGACGGATGAACCGTTCGAGCAGGTGGGGGCGAAGCTGTTCCGGGCTACCGAATGCATGGCCGCTCGTGCCGTCTTCGCAGGTCAGCGTGAGCAGGGCCTTCTTGACACGGCGCGCCGGGCCGGGATGGGCATGGCCATCGCTGTCGGTCTCCTCGTGTGTCGTGTACCAGAATGTCCGCACGCTGGCGTCGATGATCTTCATGTTTCCTCCCCTGGGCGTGGGCCAGCTTAGGCAATCCGCTCTGGCGGCATCTCCTGTCGGCCTTCACCTTGTATCCTGTCAGATAGCATGTCACTGCAGTATGACAACGTTAGCGAGGCTAGAAGGTGACGTCAATACGCGTGCTGATGATTTCGCGGCCCGATGGGCCTTGTTGTGGAGAAGTGCCAATTCGGCCCGCCAAAACCTTGCTCGGCCGGTGACATTTGATGGTTAGTGGGCTATAAGACAAGCGCGCGCTGCAGTCTGACGGCTTGTGGCGGCGGGTGGGAGATTGCATGAGAGATTTGATCGGACAGGATGTTGATAGCGAACTGGCCGTCCTTGTCGGCCAATCGCTCGTCGATCAGATCGCAACAAGCTTGCGGCGTGACGTCGAGCGCGGAACGGTCAAGCCGGGAGACAAGCTGCCGAGCGAGAACGAATTGACGCGCCTTCATTCGGTCAGCCGCGCGGTGATACGCGAGGCGGTAGCGGTACTGCGCTCCGAAGGGATACTTGAGGCGCGCCGGGGCGTCGGCGTCTTTGTAACGGATGCCGAACAGCAAGGGGTGCCGTTCAGTGGCCTGTCACTTGAGCGAATCTCCTCTGTGATCGAGCTTCTGGAACTGCGGGCCGCTTGCGAGACGGAAGCCGCGGCGCTTGCGGCGGGGCGACGTTCGCCAGCCCAACTGGAAACCATCCTCAATCTGCATCGCAAGGTGGGCGAGAACCTGGAAAATGGCCTTTCGACCCGCGATGCCGATTTCGCTCTTCACATGGCAATCGCCGAGGCAACACAAAACCGCAGGTTTCCGGAACTCCTGCGCCTCATCAAGCCCGGCATCATCATGAGCCGCGATCTGCAGCAAGGACGGGGGCAACCCGGCACGCTGACGCCCAACCTGCATCTGCAGGAAGAACATGCAAAGATCGTCCATGCGATCTTTGCAGGCAAGGCTGCCGAAGCGAGGGAGGCTATGCGCGCCCATCTCGAAGGCAGCCTCAGCCGCTATAAGATGCTGCTGATCGAGCGTGTTTCTCCGCCCGGACCGACGCATTCGGAACTGGGTGGTTAGGCGCGTTCGTCAGGAAACTACAGGAGGATCAAGACTGGCTTCGTGGCAGTGCCACGTGCAGGAGTGGGCAAAACGTGCCACTCACCTTTTTCTGGTGATCCATGAACTCGCAACGATTTCGTTGAAGTACGGCGCGCTATCCGTCGATACCGGAACCTCGGAGGTCTCCGTTACCGTGACAAATAACGACATCGAGATTGTGTGGACGGAACAGGGTGGGCCAGATGTGGTTCCGCCGGACGGATCGGCGGTTATGGAAGCAGGCTCGACCAGGCGGTTTGGTACAACCTTCGGTGTTACCAGGTCGTTCGATTGGTGCGGCCACTCGATCAGTCTCGTCGATACAGCGCCGATCAATTACGGTACAACCAGTGCGTTGTGCATAAATCAATATGTTGTTGCTTTAGAAGAGGCGAACGCGGTTCGTATCCCTTCACGAGCCTGAGGACGAGCAATACTTCAACCCAGTTTTTCCGATAGAGATTGAGGAAAATATGTGCGCACCTGTCGTCGTATCATCAAACGATACCCTCTTCATTTGATATGGTGTGATCTTCTCCCAATGCGGTGTTGACGACCAATTCCATGCTGAGCTGAGCGATCTCCTCGAAAAATACGCTGTGGTAGTCGTTACGATAGGTGATGAAATATTCGAGATTGGGAAGCTTCAGCTCCGTATCTAAAATGCGAAGCCGCCCATCCGCGATGTATTTGCTGAAAAATGCTTTTGGCAGGATGGTGATACCGAGACCGAAAGTGGCAAGCTCGGCCAAAGCCGCCATATTGTTACACGATATGGTTTTGGTGAAAGGTAGTTTTGGATTGTCGATAACGTCGTGAAGGATGGGGCGCAGGATCGAGCCGGCAGACTGGATCAGCAGCGGATATTTCAGAAGCTCGTCGTTCGTCAGAACCCGGTCGCTGTTGTTGATCTTGGGGCTGCACATCCAGACCAATTCGATTTCGCCCAGGCGCCTGTTGATGAATTGAGGATGCTGCAACAGGCGCGGACAGATGACGAAATCGATCTTACGATCGTTCAGGCGTTCCAGCAGCCCCTTTGTCAGGTCGATCTCCGGTTCCAGCGAAATGCCGGGATATCGCTCCACGATCGTCGCCAGAAGCTCCGGAAGCAAGGAGATCGCCACAAGATCGCTGACGCCCAGCCGAAACTTCAGCGGCGTCGAGACAGAACGCGCCGTCAGTTTCAGGCGATCGTGCAGGCGCAGCATCTGTTCTGCGATGTCCCTGACGTCGTTGCCCTGTGGAGTCAGCACCGATTGCCGAAGTGTCCGGTCAAAAAGCGGCGAGGCGAACCCAGCCTCCAGTTCCGCAATGCGCTTAGAGATCGTCGACTGCGTGAGATTGAGGTAGGACGCGGCGGCCTCGAAGCTTCCTAAGGTCGCCACCCAATACAGCGCTTCCAATTGTTTTAGCGTGAACATCGCCAGCCCATGAATTATTTCGATTTATATAAATTGATATTTATCGCTTTTTTGCGTGACAGGGCAATATTATGAATCCGTGACACCAAGGCCGTGGAGGGCCTTGAAGGAGGCTTCATGATCATTGCAGAACACCCGTCGGCGGAGCAGGTCTCCTCGGCCCTTGTCGCGGAATATCTGGGCGTTGCGACATCCATCATCAGCGACAACCTGTCTCGGTTGCCCGGCGCGACCGGCATCCTGCCTTACCACAAGGGCGGCCATATGATCGGTACGGCGTTGACCGTTAAAACGCGGGCAGGTGACAACCTGGCGATCCACGCAGCGCTCAAGATCGCGCGGGCGGGCGATATCGTCGTCGTTGACGGCGGAGGAGATATCAGCCAGGCGCTGATCGGCGAAATCATCCTGACACATGCGGAATCCCTTGGCGTGGCCGGTTTCATCATCGATGGAGCGATCCGCGACCTAGCGGCGATCCGCGCGTCGGATCTGCCCTGTTATGCCCGCGGCGTAACCCACAAAGGCCCATACAAGTTCGGACCCGGCGCCCTCAATGTCTCGGTCTCGATTGGAGGTCTTGTTATCAATCCGGGTGATCTGATCGTCGGCGATGAGGATGGGATCGTAGCCCTCGCACCCGCTGTGGCTGCGCAACTTCTCCCGGGCATTCGGGCCCAAGAGGAAAATGAACGGGTCAAGATCGCAAGGTTCAAGGAGGCGCGACTACAGCTACAGGGCTGAAGCGCGGAAGGCCTGGACAGCTTAAAGGGAGGATAAGTCTGTGAATTTCTGGAAAACACTTATACTGGCCGCGTCTGCGGCGCTCACTATTCCGTCCGGCATTGCATGGGCGCAGACCAAGAATTCCGTTACCATCGTTCTGCCCGCCGGACCGGATCGGCTCGATCCGTGCGAAACGCCACGATCGGTGATCGGCCGCATCATCAAGCAAAATGTGGTCGAGACACTGGTGGAACTCGACTATGGCAATGGCAAGATTCTGCCGCGACTGGCAGAAAGCTGGGAACAGCCATCGCCGAACGAGTGGGTGTTCAAACTCCGCAAGGGCGTCAAATTCCATGATGGCGCACCTTTCGACGCGAAGTCTGTGGTCTATTCGGTCGAGCGCACGAACGACCCGAAGCTTACCTGCATTGCTCGCACTAAATATCTCGACGGCACGAGCATCGTCGCTTCGGTCATCGATGACAACACGGTGAAGTTCACCACGAAAACCCCGGTGCCGATCCTCCCGACGCTGCTGGCGCAATTGGCGATTTCCTCGCCGAATACGCCCAAAGGCGAATATACCAACAAACCGGTCGGCACAGGCCCATATAGGTTCGAAGGCTGGGCGCAGGGTGCCAGCGTCGTCATTGTGCGTGACGACAGTTATTGGGGTGCCAAGCCCGCCATCGAAAAGGCGACCTACGTCTGGCGCGGCGAATCCTCGGTCGCGGCCGCAATGGTCGAAACGGGCGAAGCTGACCTGGCTTTCTCGATCGCGCCTCAGGATGCGACCAACAAGGCGACGGACAAGGTCTACCCGAATTCCGACACGTCCATGTTTCGCCTTTCCGTCGACGTGCCGCCGCTCAATGACGCGCGCGTCCGAAAAGCGATCAACCTTGCGATCGACCGCAATGCCTTCCTCGGCAGTGTGATCAGTTCCGAAGCCCAGCTTGCAATGCAGCAGGTCGGCCCAAGCGTTCTTGGCTTCAATCCGAAACTGAAGCCCTGGCCATACGATCCGACTCAGGCAAAGAAACTTCTTGCAGAGGCAAAGGCGGATGGCGTCGACGTGACGCGGGAAATCCGGATGGTCGGCCGGGCGGGTATGTTCGCTAATTCCAACGAATTTGTCGAAGCCGCTGCCGAAATGCTGCGGCAGATAGGCCTCAACATCAAGCTCGACAATCTTGAAATGTCACAGTGGCTGCAGGTGGCAAACAAGCCATTTGCCGCGGATCGTCAGCCGAACATATTCCTGACCATGCACGACAACAATAGTGGCGACGCTGCGTTCACGGCCTTCTTCAAGTATCATTCCAATGGCCGTCAGAGCGAGCTGCACGATCCGGAACTCGACGCTCTCATCGACAAGGCAGGCACGGAACAGGGTGACAAGCGCGTCGCTGACTATCAGGAAGTTTTCCGTCGCATCTACGAGGACAAGGTCGCCGATGTGCCGCTGTTCCACATGGTCAACTTCATGCGGGTCGGCAAGCGGATTGATTTCTCTCCGACGATCGCCAACGCAGTCGAGCTGCAACTGGCAAGCCTCAAGCTGAAATAGCTGCTAAGGTAAGCGCCAGCCTGGCTGGCCCTTACCCTTCTTTCCGTTTGACGAAAAGATTCAATCATTCCCATCTGACGGAGGAGCGGGATTTGGGTTCGTTCATCTATAAGCGTTCGCTGCAAAGCCTGCTTTCGCTCATCGGGCTTATCGTGCTGGTGTTTTTCCTGGCGCGTATTACAGGCTCTCCGGTTGATCTCTATCTGCCGCAGGGCGCCTCGCAGGAAATCCGCAACCAGTTCAACGAGCAGTTCGGTTTCAACGACCCGCTCTACATCCAGTTCGGTCGCTTCATCTGGGGGCTTGTCCATCTCGACATGGGGCAGTCGCTGCAATTTTCGCGGCCGGCGACCGAGATCGTGCTGCAGGCATTTCCGACGACGCTGATGCTCGCGGCGGTGACCATGCCGCTGGTTATCGTGATTGCGGTGGTGACCGGTTCGCTCGCGGCATTCAAGCCCGGCGGCATATTCGACCGGCTCGCCAGCTTCATCTCGCTGCTGGGCGCCAGCACTCCCAACTTCTGGGTGGCGATCGTCGGCGTCCTCGTATTTGCGGTGACCTTGCGCGTGCTTCCGACATCCGGCACCGGAACGCCCCTGCATTGGGTATTGCCCGTCGCTGTGCTGGCCTTGCGGCCCGCCGGGGTCCTCGTGCAGGTGGTGCGCACCTCCATGTTGACCGCGTTGTCGTCGGCCTACATCAAGACGGCCCGCGCCAAGGGGGTCGGCTCGCGCGCCATCGTGTTCGTCCATGCACTCAGAAACGGGCTTCTTCCGGTCATCACCGTCGCAAGCGACCAGACGGCCGGCATCGTCAACGGCGCAGTGATCGTCGAGACCGTGTTCGGTTTTCCGGGCATCGGCAAGCTTATGATCGATTCCGTCATGCAGCGCGATTTCGCCGTCATCCAGGCTGCCGTTCTGGTGACTGCGCTTGCAGTCTTCATCATCAACATTCTCGTGGACATCACCTATGCCATCGTCGATCCGCGCATCCGGTACAACTGAGATGACCGTCCCAGTCGTCGCCTCGGCAAAGCCGGCAACCAGAACATCCGTCGCCCGCGACGTCGTCTGGCTCCTCTGGCAGGACAAGCTTGCCTTCGGTTCCGCCATCCTGCTGCTGCTCGTTCTGCTCTGCACCATCCTCGGCCCCTGGCTGCTGACGGATCAGGCGCGCGCCGTGAACCTTCTGGCGCGCAACGCCAAACCTTTCTCGCTTGATAAGGGCTGGCTGTTCATCCTCGGCGCCGATGCGCTTGGGCGCAGCCTTCTAGCCCGCATCATCGTCGCCAGCCAGAACACGATGCTGATCGCAGCCAGCGCCGTGGTCATCTCCACCGTCATCGGCGGTCTTCTCGGGCTCGTCGCGGGCTATAAAGGCGGCTGGGTCAGCGCGACGCTCCTGCGCCTTGCCGATGCGATTATGAGCTTTCCCTCGATGCTGCTGGCGGTGATCGTACTCTTCGTCTTCTCTCCCGGGGTCAGCAACGTCATCCTCGTGCTTGCCGTCTCCCGCATTCCGATCTTCCTGCGCACCGTTCGTGCCGAAGTGCTCGAGCTCAAGGAGCGGATGTTCGTCACGGCCGCCCTGGCGATGGGCGCGAAGACGGATCGCATTCTGCTGCGCCATATCGCACCGATGGTCATGCCGACGGTAATCAATCTGGCGGCGCTCGAAATGGCTTTCGTCATGCTGGTAGAATCGGGGCTGAGCTTCCTCGGTATCGGCATCCAGCCGCCCCAAGTCACCTGGGGGCTGATGGTCGCAGATGGCCGTAACTATCTCGGTTCGGCGTGGTGGCTGTCCTTCTGGCCGGGTTTGGCGATCATGGCGGTAACAATGGCATTGAACCTCCTTTCCAACTGGCTGCGCATCGTTACCGATCCGGTCGAGCGCTGGCGTTTCCAAACATCCGCAGGTGCAAAATGAGCCAGCAGGCCCTCCTCGAAATCAGGAACCTCAGCATAGACTTTCCGAACCGCACGGGCATCGTACATGCCGTGAACGATGTCAGTTGGTCGATCAATCCCGGCGAGACGCTTGCCATCCTCGGCGAAAGCGGCTCCGGCAAGAGCGTCAGCGCTTCCGCGGTGCTGGATCTCGTGGACAGTCCTCCGGCAGTGATTGCCGGCGGGCAAATTCTCTACCGTGGCCAGGATCTCCTGAGGGCCTCGAAGGAGGAGCGCCGTGCCATCAACGGCAAGAAGATCTCGATGATCTTTCAGGATCCGCTGGCGGCCCTCAATCCCGTCTATCCGGTGGGCTGGCAGATCGCTGAAACCCTGCGCGTTCATGGCGTTGACAAGGCGACCGCCCATGCGCGCGTCATCGATCTTCTCGCTCGCGTCGGTATCGAGGAACCGGAACGCCGCGCCAGACAATACCCCCACCAGTTTTCCGGTGGCCAGCGCCAGCGCATCATGATCGCCTCGGCAATTGCGCTCGAGCCTGATCTATTGATCGCCGACGAGCCGACAAGCGCCCTCGACGTGACGGTGCAGGCGCAAGTACTGGCTTTGTTGAAGAAGCTGCAGTCCGAAAGCGGGATGGGCATGGTGCTGATCACCCACGACCTGAGCGTCGTGGAAAAGGTCGCCGACCGCGTCGTGGTCATGCAGGATGGACGGATCGTTGAATCCGGAACATCGCAACAGATCATGACATTGCCACAGCACCCCTATACGCGAAAACTGCTCGACGCGATGCCGGGACGTCACGGCTTCGATGCAGCGCAGGAGGCGGCGATTCATGGCCGCACGCTCCTCGAAGTCGACAACGTATCGCGCATCTACGGCATCCGGCCCGGCAAGGCGGCAGAGGCCGGCCCAAACGCGATCCGGGCGGTGAACGAAGCAAGCTTCGTCCTTAAAAGCGGAGAAACGCTTGGGATCGTCGGGGAATCCGGTTCCGGAAAATCGACCCTCGCCCGGATGCTGCTCGGCCTCGACAAGCCGACCATCGGCGAGATCCGCTTCGACGGCCAGGATCTCAACGCTATGAGTGCCGCAGAAACGTTCAAGGTTCGCCGGCGCATGCAGTTCGTGTTCCAGGATCCGACCGCGTCCCTCAACCCCCGCATGACAATCAGCCAGATCATCGCCGAGCCTTGGGCCATCCATGCGGATGTCCTGCCGCGCAAGGATTGGCGCGGCAGGGTCATTGAATTGCTGGAGCGCGTCGGGTTGAAAGCCGACCACATCGACCGCTATCCGCATCAGTTTTCCGGCGGGCAGCGGCAGCGCGTTGCCATCGCCCGTTCGCTCGCGCTCAATCCGGAAGTCATCGTCTGCGACGAGGCCGTGTCGGCTCTCGACGTGTCGATCCAAGCCCAGGTCATCGACCTTCTCAAGCAACTGCGCGGCGAACTTGGCCTATCCTACATCTTCATCGCCCACGACCTGGCGCTGGTGCGCGATTTCGCAACTGATGTCGTGGTCATGTATCGCGGCCGGATCGTCGAAAAGGGCAAGACGGCGGACGTCTATAATAATCCGCAAAACGACTATACCAAGCGGCTTTTGTCTGCGAGCACGGCGCATCTTCCGACTGCGGCATGACGACGAATTGAACGCAATAAGTGAACTGATCCGCTTCGTCCTCAATGCCTATCTAAGAGATCAAAGGAGGTCTCCATATCTCGCATAGCTTTAAACGAGAATTCTTTGGATGGCTTGCAAAGCGCTTTCTGGCATGTACGTCAAAGGCGTATTAAGGCGCGACTGCAGATCGGATGCACGGAGTTGTCAGTTCAAATCCGATCACGGCGAACGTTAGTGAAAATCGTGACTAAGCGAAGATGCCGCCCGAAAGCGGTTGCGGTTCGCACGCCTTGACGTGCGACGCAGCTGTTACGCGTTTACCCGATAAAGCAAAACCCTAGAACTAGGCATCAATTGTAGCAGGTAGTCAAAGTCATTTGAATTCGCAGTCAGAACGGTCAAACCGAGCTTCTGTGCCTGGAGGAAAAGGACGCAATCGTGAAGCGCTCTCAAGCGTGCGTCCTGTCGATAACCCTGAATTCGGCATAATATCCCCGAGAGCATTGCGCCGCGACCTAGGACATCGGTGTCCGGCGTAAAGATGCGGTGCCCAGGCATTGCAGCGATGGTTTCTTTGGTCTTTCCAACCGCTACCTTTGTCCCCGAGTGCCTGGGGTCGAGGACGCCGACGGTGTGCATCAGCTCCTGGATCGCGATGGTTGAGTGGTTGACCTGACGTACGTCAAGGAGGTCTGCGACGATGTCGGGTGACCGTCCTTGCATTCCGTCTATGTAGACACAGGTGTCCAAAAGAAGCTCCCGTCCAGCTTCTGCTATATCCGAGAGGAAAGGAAGCTGCTCGTCCGTACGCCGGGCAAGCGTCTTACCCGGATCCAGTCGCGCCCATCGTAATGCGGCGTCAATGTCGAACGCTGGCAAGTTAGAAACCAAGCTTCAGCGTGGGATCGACGGTGGCACGGGTCTTGCGAAATGTCTCGGCGAATTTGTCGTCGAGAGCAACGCTCGCGAGAGCAAATTCGATCAAGTCTGTGTCGGTCTCTATGCCGGTGTGCTTCTTTGCCTGCTCCAGCAAGGCCGAGCTAATACGGCCACCAATGCGCTTGCTCTTCTCACCCAGTAACCCAGAATGTTCAGCTGCGTGCATGACGGCTCTGACACGTGCTTTTGAGGTCTCAAATTCGCCGGTCTCAGCCTTGCGTGCCACCTTGACGGGAAAGCGTGCTGCGGCTGGTTTAGCCTTTCCTGTCGATGCTTTCGTCATGAGATCAAGTTCCGTTGTCCAACAAAAATGATTTTCGTCCAACATAGCATTTGTAGCGAGCTTTTCAAGCCGCCTTGATCGTGAACGTTTCCCAAGCGGTCTTAGTCAACAATGATATAACTTTTCTAACACGCTCGATGAGCGGCAATCTTGGTATGTCCTCATTGCCGGTCGTTCCTATGCTCGCCTTTGCGGATGAAATGGCAAGGTCGAGGGTTGTGATCCCTTCACATCAGGTTTTTTGTCAATCGTTCATCCGAGTGGCATCGAATTTCTCCTTGGTAAGCGGATCCCGGTCTGAGCCCATAGTAATTACCGGCCCGATTCTCGGGCCTATACAACCTCACATCCGGTCGCCGTTCTTAGCGGCTGCACCATTATCCCGCATTCGACGGGCACGGGCTCAGGAGAACGGGACCAAACTCAAGATCGGCATTTGAGGGCCAAAAGGATCCCCGGTCCGTTCACCTGGATCCGTCAGGACTGATCAGGCCCTGAGGATTCGAATTTTCGTTATAGGCACGTCCGGCTTCAGGCGGTTTTCATGATCGCACCTTCGATCACGACGCCGGAACTCACATACTTCCAGAGAGCCACGAGCAGCTTACGCGCGAGCGCCACGACCATCGGCGTCTTTAAGCGGCCGGCGTTTTGAGCGATGCGCTCTTTGAACCATATCGCTAGCGTCGATTTTGGTTGATGTCGCAACCAAAGCCAGGCGAGCTCGACCATGGTTGCTCGTAAACGCGGATTTCCCGCCTTGGACACACCCTGTTCGCGATTGACGTTACCGCTTTGCCAAGGGGAGGGGGCAAGGCCTGCGTACGATGCGATTTGGCGTCGGTTGTCGAAGTGTCGGAATAGGCCTTCGGTGTAGAGTATAGTAGCGAATTCTGGCCCTATTCCTTTGATGCCCAAAAGGGCGGTCGCTTCCTTCGGTGTCTCTGACGTCTCGCGCACGATCAAGGCGTCTCGCTCTGCTTCTACAGCCTTGATTTGTGTGAGCAACAATTCCAGGCGATCGAGTTCTCTGGAGATTTCGGCCTTCAGGTGTTTGGAGAGCGGCCGACCATCGCCAGTCCGAAGCTCGTCCAGACGTTGCCGTCGATCTCGATTGACCGGTTGGTAGTCCCGAATTCCTTGAGTGAAGAGCAATCCCTTTATGCGATTGACGTGGAAGACCCGCTCGGCAATCAGCGTTTTCCGCTCCCGCCCAATCCGTCGGTTGTCGTCTTCCTCGGGAGTGAGAAGTTTGACCATCGAACAAGCGCGAGGCTCGCCGCGTTTCCATGCCATCAAAGCCCGGATCAGCGTTTCGCCGTCGATACGATCGGTCTTCGCCCGGCGATGCCGGCGCGGCATGGCGATCGATGCTGCTTCTACAATATGGCTCTCGATCCAAGCTTCCTTGCTGAGCACTCGCCCTAACCAGAAGCCATCCAACCCGGCCTCCTGGATCACTACCAGCGGGTAAAGTATGTTCTTTCGACGTTTGGCCTTCTGGCGAAGCTCGCCAAAACAAGAGAACAGGCCGGCGATGTCACCTCCAGTGATGGTATAGCGGGACATCTTCTCGCTACACGGCGACAGAGCCGTCACCAACCAGGTTGATTTGCTCAATTCCAACGAGACGAAAATTGCGCCAAGATCGACGAGAGTAGCGGTTTGCTTTTGAGATTGATCTGCTGTCATCGGCATGGTTGGCCTCCAGAGAGTTTTCTAGCGACCTCACTCTGCCACGGTGCAGGCCGCTACTCACCCCTGATGGGATCTCAAGAGCAGAAAGCATCGGCGGATACGCGGATATAGCTTTCTTCGCAACAAGGGACGGCGAAGATCGTCTCTTGATCGACAACACCTGGTTCGGATGGCCAGACCCGCCTCGATTCGGACTTATCTCCCGTCCCGCGATCGAACCGAAGAGCCCTGGCAACATTGCGGCTATTTCCCCGATCTCCCACGGACTTGGAATATTGTTCCCGACAAGGGCTAAAAATTGAGGGCAGGGATCCGCTCGCAAAATTCAGTTCTGCGACATGCGAAATTGTCTTTGACAGGTCCCACCGCAAAGCACGCTTTCCAAGCGGTGTTGTGTTTACAGACCCTGGCATGCATGGATGCTCCTTTCGCGGGTATCGGACATTGCGAGCTAAATTCACCGGGCATGAACTCGCTTTCGACTTCCATACTGGCTACAAAACCAGGCTCCGAATGCCCAGGGATGGCGGACAAATGATCCTTTCGGTGATTTTGCCTATGGCAAACCCAACGAAACGCGTGCGGCTTTTGTTGGTCCCGTTGACGTGCGAGGCGTACGGAATACCATAGCGATGGGCTCCCTTCTTATCGGCACGTATTCAGTGCACTTTATGTGAACCGCATCCAGTTAGCTCAGTCAGCCACGGCGGGTTAAGTCAATCCTGACTCGAATTTCTTCATGTGGGGAGGCCACCGCCATTTTAATACTCATGGACCAATTTGGTACCTAATCATGGCATGTGAGGCAAAGGTTCATGCTCCTAGCGCAGGATTTTGAACTGATCTTGTCCTGACCCTTTGTGAAAGGTGCGCGACTGCAGCCCCACCCACATTGCCCTGGCTTGTGTGATCGCAAGCCGTTCCCAACAGTCCCCTTGATCGGTCCGTGGACGGTAGCGGAACTGGAAGACAGTTTGTCGGCGTTGGCAATCAGCGTGACTTTCGAAGAGGCTCGATGGCTGGAAGACGGCACATCGGCGAAAAGAGTGGATGGAAACATTAGGGGTGGCTCGTAAAGACCCACCCCTTGGCAATCCTCGGCTCAGAAGAACCCAAGTTTGTTTGGGTTGTAGCTGACCAGCATGTTCTTGGTCTGCTGATAGTGGTCGAGCATCATCTTGTGCGTCTCGCGCCCAAAGCCCGACTGCTTGTATCCACCGAACGCGGCGTGGGCCGGGTAAGCGTGATAATTGTTGATCCAGACGCGGCCAGCCTGGATTGAGCGACCGAAGCGGTAGCAACGGTTGGCGTCGCGGCTCCACACGCCGGCCCCAAGGCCATATATGGTGTCATTAGCGATTTGCAGCGCCTCCGCCTCATTCTTGAACGTCGTGACAGAAACCACTGGGCCGAAGATCTCTTCCTGGAAGACCCGCATCTTGTTGTGGCCCTTCAGGATCGTTGGTTGAACGTAAAAGCCACTGGAAAAGTCCCCGTCAAGGCGCGCGGCATCCCCTCCGATCAGTACTTCTGCCCCTTCTTCCACGCCGATCGTCAGATAGGACAGGATCTTGTTCTGCTGTTCCTGGCTCGCCTGTGCCCCCACCATCGTCTGCATGTCGCGAGGGTCACCCTGTTTGATTGCGCGCACCCGCTCGATGCAGCGTGCGATGAACGCCTCGTAGATGTCCTCCTGGATAAGCGCACGACTGGGACAAGTGCAGACCTCGCCCTGGTTGAAGGCAAATAGGACGAACCCTTCGACGGCCTTGTCAAGGAACGCGTCATCCTCTGCCATCACGTCGGAGAAGAAGATGTTCGGGGACTTGCCGCCTAATTCCAGGGTCACGGGGATCAGGTTTTCGGTTGCCGCCTGCATGATGATGCGCCCGGTCTCGGTGGAGCCGGTGAAGGCGATCTTTGCAATGCGGGGGGATCTGGCCAGTGGGCCTCCCACCTCGGGTCCCATCCCGTTGACGATGTTCAGGACGCCATCCGGCAGGAGGTCGGCGATCAGTTCCATCAGCACCATGATGGCCGCTGGTGTCTGTTCGGCAGGCTTCAGTACAATGCAGTTGCCGGCGGCAAGTGCGGGGGCCAGCTTCCAGGCGGCCATCAGGATTGAAAAGTTCCACGGAATGATCTGCCCGACGACGCCCAGCGGCTCGTGATAGTGATAGGCGACCGTGTCGGCGTCGATTTCGGACATGGTGCCTTCCTGGGCACGCAACACAGAAGCGAAATAGCGGAAGTGGTCGACTGAAAGCGGGATGTCTGCCGCCGTGGTTTCGCGGATCGGCTTGCCGTTGTCCCACGTCTCAGCCTGCGCCAGAAGCTGGAGATTGTCTTCCAAGCGATCGGCGATCTTCAAGAGGATGTTGGCGCGTTCGCTTGCTGAGGTCCGGCCCCAGGCCTCCTTGGCATCGTGGGCTGCATCCAGCGCCAGCTCAACGTCGGCCACGTCCGATCGAGCAACTTCGCAGACCTTTGCGCCAGTGATCGGGGTGATGTTGTCGAAATATCGGCCGTGGACTGGGGGAACGAACTTGCCGCCAATGAAATTGTCATAGCGGTCCTTGAAGGGCGAGACATAGATGCTCGCCGGCTTGGTCATGATGTTCATGGGAATACTCCTCCGTGTGATCGGGTCCTCCACCCGGTCACATCTAGATGCGCCAAAAAGGTCGACTGGTCAGCCTGGGGAGAGAGGGTCAGGGGCCTAAAGCGTCCCAAATCTGAGACAGGTGGGCGCGCTATTCGCCGATATGCAGCCGTCTCATGCGCCGGTAAAGGGTCGCTCGACCGATCCCCAACCGCCGAGCAGCCTCCGACACGTTGCCCTCGGCACGAGCAAGGGCACGCATCACGGCGGCTCGTTCCGCAGCGTCGAACCCCAAGCACTCCTCTCCCTCGCCGAAGAGGTCCGACGCAGGGCGGGGTTTAAGCAAGCCCGTGGGCTCCAATCTGAATACCCGACGTGCACCCCGTGTTGCCCCGACGACAAGATCGTCGGCATCCACAGCCAAAAGCACCGACATCTCGCTGTCGTCCGTATGTGCCACCACGATGCGAGAATTCGGAAATGTAGCGCGGAAGTAATCGGCCTCGATGGACCGCGCGGTCTGCGCCACCATCGCCGAGATGAGCCGATTGAATCCTTCCGTCTGGTCGACCCGGGCAGAAGACACATCGAGCGCGGCGATGATGCCGCCATCGGCACCGAAGACCGGAGCATCCATGCAACTCATCCCAGTATTGCGGGCGAAGAAGTGTTCGTCGCGGTGGATAGTGACGCTTCTTTTCTCGGTCAGGCAGGTGCCTATTCCGTTGGTGCCTTCGCTGGCCTCGCTCCAGTCCGCGCCGGGCCACAGGCCCCATTCCCGGAAGACCGTCAGATCGGAATCCTTGCAGCGCTGATCCAGGATCACACCATCGCAATCGGTCAGAAGAACACCGCACCCTGATGCACCCACCAGGCCAAAGAGATGATCAAGCCTTGCTGTTGCAACCCTCATGAAGCGATCCAGGCAAGCTCGTCGGTGGTCGAGTTCCGCCTCCTCGACCCGATCGTTCGGTCGGCGCGCCGCCGGATCCAGCCGGTGATGTTCCATTGATCGTCGCCAGGAAGCTGCAAGCGGACTCCGCGCCGCGTCCGATCCGGACGCGATAACCTTTGCAACCCTGTTCACGTGATCGATTTCGCCGCGGATGATACGTCCTCCCTGTCTGTAAGCTTACCACCTCCTCCGGCTGCGGCAACATGAAACCCACCGGCAGCCCCGCCGCTCGGCGGCGCCCACGCCGCCCATGCCGGCGTCTATCCCGTTGATCCCGGACAGCGGCGGTTCGACGGTCGTCACCGCGGCGAAGCACCATTGCACGACTTCCATGCGGCCCGTGAAGTCAGCGGGAATCAGCTTTCCCTTTCTCGGCGAGGTAGAGCACCACCGCGCCGGACTCGGCAACAATGATGCCGTCGTCATCGATCACTGGCACTTGGCGGAAGGTGCTGACCCGGCTGTAGGCCGGACTGTCGAGTTCGCCCCGATTGCACCGCTCGATATTTCGATGGTCTATCCATCCATGAGGCGGTCCAGCCGGCCTACGGGAAAGCGGGCCAGCGCGGCTAACGACGGACGCTGTAGATTGCCTTTCCCGTGTCATTGCGGATAGTTGCTTGCGCACTTGGCGCAAAGTCAGGGCTGGCGCGGCTGTCCTAAGGGCGTCATCCCGTCGGAGACGTCTATTCGGAAAATGATTTCATCGGCCTCGAGCGTTATGCCGAGGCCGAGATTCAAGGAACTATCCGCCGATTACGACGTTCTTGCCTTCCTTGACGGCCTGCAGGGCTGCGTCGGCCAGCATCAGCGCGATCACGCCGTCTTCGGCCGAAGGCGAGGGCTCCGAGCCGCTTTCGACGCTGTCGATGAAGGCGGAGATCTCCGCTGCATAAGCCTCGGTATAACGGGTCATGAAGAAATCATGCAGCGGCGGACGGGTATAGCCGTCCTTGTTGGCGATCTCGATGGAGACCGGCCGCTGGTTTTCGGCGGCGACGGAGCCGAGCGATCCGTGCACCTCGATGCGCTGGTCATAACCGTAGCTCGCCCGGCGGGAGTTGGAGATGATGGCCTGCCTGCCGCTCTTCGTCGTCAGGATGAGGCTTGCGCTGTCATAGTCGCCGAGCTCGCCGATTTTCGGGTCGACCAGCACGGCGCCGGACGCCATGACGCTGTGGATTTCCTCGCCGAGCAGGAAACGCGCCATGTCGAAGTCGTGGATGGTCATATCGCGGAAAATGCCGCCGGAAACCTTGATGTATTCGGCCGGCGGCGGGCCGGGATCGCGGCTGGTGATCGTCACCATTTCCACCTTGCCGATCCTGCCGTCGTCGATCGCCTGTCGCACCGCCCGGAAATGCGGATCGAAGCGGCGGTTGAAACCGAGCATTACCTTGGCGCCGGTCCTGCGAACCGTCTCGACGCAGGCTTTGGCGCGGTCTACGTCGAGGTCGATCGGCTTTTCACAGAAGATCGCCTTGCCGGCCTTGGCGAAGCGTTCGATCAGGTCCGCGTGGGTGTTGGTCGGCGTGCAGATGATCACGGCATCGATATCGCCATCGGCCTCGACCGCATCGATCGTGCTGACCTTGCAGCCGGTGCTGTCGGCAATCGCTTGCGCTGCGTCGGCCATGGCATCCACGACTGCGACGAGCTTGGCTCGCTTGTCCTGCGCGATGGCGCGCGCATGTACCTTGCCGATGCGGCCTGCGCCGAGAAGCGCCAGTTTCGTGACCATGATGTCCTCCCGTGACATTGTCAGCTGTTTCAGCTAGTGCCGCCATCGCGGGCGACACGGCCATTTTCCCTGCTGCGTTTCCGGTTGTCCAAATCGAAATTTGGAATATATGTTCTATTTTGCTAGTTTGTGATTTCACCCATGTCAAGGAAAACGGAAGGACCGAATGGAGGACAGGGCGCCGGCCAATATAAAGCAATTCGAAGAGCGGCTGATCGACGTTTCGGAGAGCCTGCCGAAGCGGCTGCGGCAATGCGCCGACTATGTCGCGGCCAACAAGGACCGGATTGCGGTGTCCACGGTGGCCGAGATGGCGGAAGGGGCGGGCGTGCAGCCTTCGGCCTTCATGCGTTTCTGCCGGATTCTCGGCTTTTCCGGCTTCTCCGAAATGCAGCGGCTGTTTCGCGAGTCCTACGCGGGCAGCTGGCCGGATTATTCGACGCGGCTGAAACATCTACGGGAAAAGGCCGAGGGCAGCGCTTCCGCTCTGCTGGCAGAATTCGTCGATGCGGGCCGTGCTTCGCTTGAAAGCCTCCTGAAGACGATCGATGCGAAGACCCTGGACGACGCAGTCGAGGCGCTGGCGAAGGCGCAGATGATCCACATCATCGGCCTCAGGCGCTCGTTTCCGGTCGCAAGCTATATCTCCTATGCGTTCGAGAAGATGAACGTCCCGGCCATCCTGCATTCCGGTGTCGGCGGGCTCGACAACCACAATGCCATCCGCACCGGCGACGTGCTGTTGGCGATCACCTTTTCTCCCTATTCGGCAGAGACGGTCGATATGGTCGAGGCAGTGAGCGCGCGGGGCATCCCGGTCGTGGCCCTGACCGATACGATCGTCAGCCCCTTGCGGAAGTTCGAAGCGATCACACTTTCCGTCTCGGAGGTTGATTTCGGCGCTTTCCGCTCGCTGTCGGCGACGCTCTGTTTAGCCATCGTGCTGTCGGTGGCGGTGGGCACAAAACGATCCGAGTGAATGTTTGTGTTGAAAAATAAGAAAATGGAATTTATAGTCCATTTCTGATTGGAGGCGGCCGGGGAGGATCGGCCGGTTTCGGGCGGTAACGACGGAGCATAAAGCCCGGCCGCCGCAAGGGAGGAAATCTTGACGTCATTGGATCTCATCACGATCGGCCGCTCGTCCGTTGATCTTTACGGCGTGCAGGTCGGCGGACGTCTGGAGGATATGGCCTCCTTCAACAAATATATCGGCGGCTCGCCGACGAACATCGCCGCGGGTGCGGCCCGGCTCGGGCTGAAATCGGCGCTGATCACCCGCGTCGGCGCCGAGCATATGGGCCGGTTCATTCGTGAGCAGCTGATCCGCGAGAAGGTCGACGTGCGCGGCGTCAAGACCGATCCGGAGCGGCTGACGGCGCTCGTTTTGCTCGGTATCCGCGACCAGCATCAGTTCCCGCTGATCTTTTATCGCGAGAACTGCGCTGATATGGCGCTTTGCGAAGACGACATCGATCCCGGCTTTATTGCAGAAGCCGGCTGTGTCTGCGTCACGGGCACCCATCTTTCCCACCCGAACACCGAGGCGGCCGTCTTGAAGGCCTTGCGGCTCGCCCGCGAGAATGGCGCCCGCACGGCCCTCGATATCGACTATCGCCCCAACCTCTGGGGCCTTGCGGGCCATGAGGCCGGCGAAAGCCGCTTTATCGAGTCCGGCAAGGTGACCGCCAAACTGCAATCGAGCCTGCATCTGTTCGACCTGCTGGTCGGGACGGAAGAGGAGTTTCATATCGCCGGCGGTTCGACCGATACGCTCGCGGCGCTGAGGGCGGTTCGCGCCGTTTCCAAGGCGACCCTGGTCTGCAAGCGCGGCCCGATGGGCGCCGTCGTCTTTGAAGGCGATATTCCCGACAGTCTCGACAAAGGCCGGACGGGGCAGGGTTTTCCCATCGAGGTCTTCAACGTGCTCGGCGCCGGCGACGGCTTCATGGCAGGCCTGCTGAAGGGCTGGCTCACCGGCGAGGACTGGCCGACCGCGCTGAAATACGCCAACGCCTGCGGCGCCTTCGCCGTCTCGCGCCACGGCTGCACGCCGGCCTATCCGAGCTGGGAAGAGCTGCAGTATTTCTTCCGCACCGGCATCCGGGACAAGGCGCTGCGCAAGGACGGCGCGCTGGAGCAGGTGCACTGGTCGACCAACCGGACGGGCGAGTGGCCGCAATTGCGGGTCTTCGCTTTCGATCACCGCATGCAGCTCGAAGCGATTGCCGATGAGGCGGGCCAGAGTTCGGAGCGGATCGATGAGTTCAAGGCGCTTTGCCTGAAGGCCGCGCTTGACGTCTCGGACGGCAGGCACGGCTACGGCATTCTCTGCGACGGGCGGCTCGGCCGCGAAACCCTTTACAAGGCGACGGGCACGGGGTTGTGGATCGGCCGGCCGGTGGAATGGCCAGGCTCGCGTCCGCTGACCCTGGAGCCAGAGCTTGGTCCCGATCTCGGTGGCATCACGGAATGGCCGGTCGAGAATGTCGCCAAGGTTCTCTGCTTCTACCATCCCGATGACCCGGCCGAGATGCGGGAGAAACAGGAAGAGGTGATCCAGCGCCTGTTTGCCGCCACCCGCCGCAATCGGCTGGAAATGCTGCTGGAGGTGATCCCGTCCAAGGTCGGACCGGTCAACGATCGGACCGTTGCCGATATCATCGAGCGCTTTTACGAGATCGGTGTCTATCCCGATTGGTGGAAGCTCGAACCGATGAAGAGCGAGGCCGCCTGGGCGAATGCCTGCGCCGCCATCGAGAAGCATGATCCCTATGTGCGCGGCATTGTCGTGCTCGGGCTCGATGCGCCGATGGCAGAGCTGGAGGAAAGTTTTGCCACCGCGGCAGGCTTCGACCTTGTGAAGGGTTTTGCCGTCGGCCGGACGATTTTTGGCGACGCGGCGCGGCGTTGGTTTGCCGGCGCGATCGGCGACGACGAAGCGGTGGCCGACATGGTGCGAAAATACCGCGAACTCTGCACGGCCTGGGACACGGCGCGCGCAAGAGCCGGCAGCGGAGGAGGAAACGGCCGATGACAACAGTGAGACTGACCGCCGCGCAGGCGATGGTGCGCTATCTCGCAAACCAGATGACGGAGGAGGGCGTGCCCTTCATCGCCGGTGTCTGGGCGATCTTCGGCCACGGCAACGTCGCCGGCATGGGCGAGGCGCTGGCCGGCATCCGGCCGGACCTGCCCACCTATCGCGGCCAGAACGAGCAGTCGATGGCCCATGCGGCGATCGCCTATTCGAAACAGCTGCGCCGCAGCCGGGCGATGGCGGTGACCTCCTCGATAGGCCCGGGTGCGCTCAACATGGTGACGGCGGCGGCGTTGGCGCATGTAAACCGCCTGCCGGTGCTTTTCATCCCAGGTGACGTCTTTGCCAATCGCGGCCCGGATCCGGTTCTGCAGCAGATCGAGGATTTCGGCGACGGCCTTGCGAGCGTCAACGACTGCTTCCGGCCGGTCAGCCGTTATTTCGACCGCATCAGCCGGCCGGAACACCTTCTGACTGCACTGCCGCGCGCCATGCGGACCCTGACGGATCCGGCCGATTGCGGACCGGTGACATTAGCCTTCTGCCAGGACACCCAGGCCGAGGCCTATGATTATCCGGAAAGCTTCTTCGAGCCGAAGACGTGGCATTGGCGCCGGCCGCGGCCGGATGAAAACGAGTTTGAGCGTGCCATCGCGGCGATCCGGGCCGCAAAGAACCCGGTCATCGTTGCGGGCGGCGGCGTGCATTTTTCCGGCGCGACCGGGACGCTCGCGGCGTTTGCGAGCCGGCACAATATCCCGGTCGTCGAGACGCAGGCCGGCAAGTCGGCGCTGCCCTGGGACCATGCCTCCAATTTCGGCCCGGTCGGCGTGACCGGCGCTTCGAGCGCCAATGCCGTTTGCGAAAATGCCGATCTGGTGATTGGCGTCGGCACCCGGTTCCAGGATTTCACCACAGGCTCCTGGGCGCTCTTCAAGAATCCCGCGCGCCGTATCCTGTCGCTCAATGTCCAGCCCTATGACAGCGCCAAGCACGAAGCGATCCCGCTCGTCTCGGACGCGAAGGTCGGGCTGGAGCTGGTGGGTGCGGCGCTCGGCGATCATCGTTTCCGGGGAGTGGATGCCAGCCTCAAGGAGGACTGGTTCGCCAATGCGGATGCCGTCACCGCTGCCCCCAAGGACGGCAATCTGCTGCCGACCGACATGCAGGTGATCGGCGCCGTGCAGCGCGCCTCGCGCGACAATACGGTCGTCATGTGCGCCGCCGGCACCATGCCGGGCGAGCTGCACCAGCTCTGGAAGGCGGGAAGGCCGCTTTCCTACCATATGGAATACGGCTTCTCCTGCATGGGCTACGAGATCGCCGGCGGGCTCGGCATCAAGATGGCGGAGCCGGATCGCGACGTGATCGTCATGATCGGCGACGGCTCCTACATGATGATGAACTCGGAGCTTGCGACCGCCGTTGCGATGGGCGTCAAGATCACCGTCGTGATCACCGACAACCGCGGCTACGGCTGCATCAACCGGCTGCAGATGGCGACCGGCGGCGAGCAGTTCAACAATCTCTATGCACACACCAACCAGGCGAACCCGATGCAGATCGATTTCGCCGCCCATGCCGCCGCGATGGGCGCCGATGCCCGCAAGGTCTCCTCGATCGCCGATCTGGAAGCGGCATTGAACGGCGCGCGGGAAGCGAAGGTCGCAACCGTGATCGTCATCGACACCGATCCCTATCCGACGCCCGAAGGCGGGGGGTACTGGTGGGACGTCGCGGTGCCGGAGGTCTCGACCCGCGCTGAAGTTACGCAAGCTCGCGCCGCCTACGAAGCCGCACTCAAGGAAAGACGCTGACATGATCTTCTACGGTACCAATCCCATCGCCTGGTCGAATGATGACGACCGCTCGCTTGGCGCCCATATCAGCCTCGACCAGTGCCTCGACGAGACCGCGAGGATCGGCTTCGACGGTATCGAGAAGGGTCACAAGTTTCCGCAGGAGCCGGCTGCGCTCAAGGCCGTACTGGAGCCGCGCGGGCTGCGCTATGTTTCCGGCTGGCATTCGCTGAACCTGCTCGTCAACTCCGTCGAGGACGAGAAACGAGCGATGCAGCCGGCGCTCGATCTCCTCAAGTCGATGGGCTCGAAAGTCATCATCGTCTGCGAGACGTCGAATGCCATCCACGGCGATGACGGCACGGCCGTCAACGACCGTCCGAAACTCCCCGACAGCGCGTGGAAATCCTTCGGCGCCGGCGTCGAGGCGCTGGCGGAATTTGCGGCAGGGCAGGGCATCAGCCTCGTCTACCACCACCACATGGGCACGATCGTCGAGAGCGAAGACGAGATCGACAGGCTGATGGCAAATACCGGCCCGCATGCAAAACTCTTGCTCGATACCGGCCATTGCCTGTTCGGCGGCGGCAATCCGGAGCGCGCCGCAAAAAATCACATGGCCCGCGTCGGCCATATCCACGCCAAGAACGTTCGCCCCGATATCGCCGCGCAGGTGCGGAGCGAAGGTCTCTCTTTCCTGGAAGGCGTGCGCCGTGGCGTCTTCACCGTCCCGGGTGACAAGGACGGCGGCGTGAGTTTTCCTCCGGTACTGAAGATCGCCGCCGAGCACGGCTATGAGGGCTGGCTGGTGATCGAGGCCGAGCAGGATCCGGACGTGCGCAATCCCTTCGAATACCAGAGCATGGGCCTCTCGTCGCTGAAGGCGATGGCGCAGGCAGCCGGCCTCGACAAGGGGAGGGCCAACACATGACAGACCTGCTGCGCAAGCCGAAAGGCGCATCCGGCAAGGTGCATGACGTCACGCCGAAGGATGCCGGCTGGGGTTATGTCGGCTTTGGCCTCTACCGCCTGAAGCCGGGCGAAAGTGCTGCCGAAAAGACCGGCGAGACGGAAGTCATCCTCGTGCTGGTCGAGGGCAGGGCGGATATCTCCGGAGGCGGCAAGGCTTTCGGCGAGCTCGGCGACCGGATGAACGTCTTCGAGCGCAAGCCGCCGCACTGCGTTTATGTGCCCGCTGGTTCCGACTGGAGCGCCAAAGCCACCACCGAATGCACGCTCGCTGTCTGCACCGCGCCGGCGAAGCCCGGACGCGAAGCGGCGGTGATCGGGCCGGAAGGGCTTTCCCTCAATACCCGCGGCAGGGATGCCAATACCCGTTACATCTTTCCGATCGCCATGGAGGAAAGGGACGTCGCCGACAGCCTTCTGGTCACCGAGGTGTTCACGCCGGCCGGCAATTGGTCCTCCTATCCGCCGCACCGGCATGACGAGGATAATTTCCCCGACATGACCTATCTGGAAGAGACCTATTACCACCGGCTGAACCCGGCGCAGGGTTTCGGCTTCCAGCGGGTCTTCACCGAAGACGGCTCGCTTGACGAGACCATGGCCGTTTCGGACCACGATCTCGTGCTGGTGCCAAAAGGCCATCATCCCTGCGGCGCGCCCTATGGTTACGAGATGTATTATCTGAACGTCATGGCCGGCCCGATCCGCAAATGGCGGTTCAAGAACCACCCGGACCACGACTGGATCTTCAGAAGGGACAATCCTTAAACTGGTTGTCTAAATCAGGTCCCTGGGATGCTCGGCGATGTCGCCGATCTCGGCTATATAAGTGTCGAGCTTGTCGAGCATCTCGCGGAAAATTCCCGCATAGCCCGGATCGTCCGCGACGTTTCTCAATTCGTGCGGATCTTCCACGCAGTCGAATAATTCCCATTCCGGCGGGGCGCCATTCGGTCTGGCGCCTGGCTGTCCCAGATCGTCATTGTACCAGTAGATGAGTTTGTAGCGGGCGTCGCGCACCCCGTAATGCGCGAAGGCGCCATGGATGGCATCGTTATGCATCCAGTAGCGATGGTACACCAATTGCTGCCAGTCGTCCGGAGTCCGCCCTTCCAGCACGGGTCGCATCGACCGCCCTTGCATGAAGGAAGGCGTCCGCACCCCGCCATAGTCCAGGAAGGTGGGCGCAAAGTCGACGTTGCAGGCGAGGTCGCGACTGCTCGTGCCGGCCGGGATCGCTGCCGGGTAACGCGCCAAAAACGGCATCTGCAGACTTTCCTCATACATGAAGCGCTTGTCGAACCAGCCGTGCTCACCAAGGAAGAAGCCCTGGTCAGATGTGTAGATCACCAGCGTGTTCTCGGTCAGGCCTTTTTCGTCGAGGTAGTCGAGCAGGCGCCCGACATTGTCGTCGATCGATTGAACCGTCCGGAGGTAGCGCTTCATGTAGCGCTGGTATTTGAATTCCGCGAACGCCTGTGGATCGGTGAAGGTATAGTTCCGGCCGGTCGAAGCGCAGACCACGGTGATGCTTCCGCCATTTTTGAGTTCCGGCACGCGGCGCACCGGGATCTGATCCAGCATCAGTTCCCCCGTGACGGTGGCCGGCCCTTCCGGCTGCACGAGCCCGAGATCCTCCCAGTTGAGGTCGGAGCGGACGCGCATGCGGGCAGCGGCGGCGGCTGCCGCACGGCCGGAATAATCGTCGTTGAACGTCGACGGCAGCGGAAGGTCCTCTTCCGCCCAGAGATGATTGTATTTGTGGTCAGGCACGAAATTGCGATGAGGCGCCTTGTGGTGGCACATCAGAAAGAAGGGCCGGCCGTCGCCTTGTTCGATGAAATCGATCGATTTGTCGGTAATGATATCGGTGACATAGCCCGGAATTCGGCGCCGGCCATCACGATCGATGAAGGCCGGGTCCCAATAATCGCCCTGCCCTGGAACGACGGCCCAGTCATCGAACCCCTTCGGCTCGTGGAGAGGACCTTCGCCGAGATGCCATTTGCCGAAGATGCCGGTGCGATAGCCTGCCGCTTTCAAAAGCTTGGCCACGTTGGGGATACGATTGTTCATGTGCGTCACGAGCGTCGTGACGCCATTGACGTGGTTATGCGTGCCGGTCAGGATCGCGGCCCTCGACGGCGTGCAGATCGAGTTCGTGACATAGGTCGCGTCATGTCTCACGCCTTCCTTCGCCAGCCGATCGATATTTGGGGTGTGGTTGAGACCTGCGCCATAGGCCGAGATTGCCCGCGCGGCATGGTCATCCGACATGATGAAAAGGATATTCGGTCGCAAGTATTCCTCCCTCGCATTCGAGCGGCAGGAAGACGTATGATCGCAACCATCGAACCCGTCGCCGCCTTGGTCAAGGATACAGCGTCAGGCCATGCGCAAATAATGCAATTTCAGAAGCAAGCGATGCGGAAAACTGATCACTGCTGATCGCCTTGCTCGGCCGCCGGTGGGTTATCGAGATGAAAGAGCTCCCTGCAGAGGGCGATCATCTGGCGTACCGGAGCCCAGTCGCTGAGTTCTTCACGATAGATAACCCCGGTCCGCGTGTGCCTGTAATTGAGATTGACCGGCACCGGCACGATGCGTGGACAGGAGGTCGCAAGCACAGCCGCATCGGGCAACAGGCAGAGGCAATCGCTCCGCTGAAGGATGGACAATGTCGAATGCAAGCTCTCACAGCTCAACCGGATGTCTGGCTCCCGCCCTAGCCGCTCGAAAAGACCGTGCTGCGTGGTGGCCTGATAGATCGGAAGCTCGGAATGGACGAGCCAGGGATAGTCGAGCAGGCGCTCCGGCGGAACCGCGCCTGCGGGGTCGCGCGCGGCGAAGATCGGATGATCCTCGCGCGCCATCACATTGTTGATTACTTTCGTCAGGGGAAGCGCAACGAGGCGGAAGTCTTGCGGATCATCGATCGTCATCCCCGTGAACAGCATGTCGAGGCGCCCCTCCAGCAGATCGGTGAGCGAGGTCGCATAACGGCTGTTCCTGAGCTCGAACGCGATCTTGGGGAACCGTCGCTGCATGTCGACGAGCAGCTCCGGCAGGATTGCCGGGCGCCACATCGGTCCGGCGCCGATCCGCAGATAGGCTTTGCCTATTGCCTTGTCGGACATCAGCTCCTGCTCGGCCACTTCCCAGTGGCGCATCATCCGCAGCGATTCTGACAAAACCCTCTCGCCGAACAGCGTCGGACGGACACCGCGCGCGTGCCGCTCCAGAAGCGGTCGCCCGAAATGGGCCTCCAACTGGGCGAGAGATCGAGACAAGGCGGGCTGCGTGAGGTTCAGCCGCTCGGCGGCGCGACGGAGACTGCCTTCCTCCACGATCGCCTGGAGACGGAAGAGGTGGGTGATCTGGTCCAGCATGGCAGTGATAAGCTTCGTTTATCGGTCACGGCGTTAATTGCATTTTTCGTGCATTGCCTCAACTGCTATGGCATTCGGAATGCCAAGAATGCGTATTTGGCAGAATCTTATTCGCTACATGCAGCCTGTCTGGCCGGGGAGCGGGCAAGTCAGGCTCTCGGGAGGAGAGCATGCGAAACCGATTGATTTTGTCCGCCTTGACGGCGGCTTTTTTATCCATGCCGCCGGTCGCCCAAGCAGAAGTCGGGAACAACCCGGAGACGCTTGCGATCGCGGGCATTCTGGATAACGACACCTTCGACCGTGCCGGCCTTTCCATCGGCCATCGCGCCCAGTACTGGATGCCGGTCTTCGACACGCTGCTCTACACGGCACCGGATGGCAAGACGATGCCAAACCTGGCCACCGAATGGCACTTTAACGGCGATGGCACGGAGCTGACGCTCAAGCTGCGAGAAGGCGTCAAATTCACCGACGGAACACCCTTTAACGCGGAGGCGGTGAAGGCAAACCTCGAATATCTGCGCGATGGCGTCGGGCAGAACACCTGGATGGCTGGCGCTGTCAAGAATGTCGAGATCGTAGGCCCGGCAGAGCTGAAGCTGCACCTCAAGGAGCCAGATCCCGGCATGCTCTTCAACCTGGCGACCGTCGGCGGCGCGATGGCGAGCCCCGCGACGCTCGGCAAGGCTGATTCCAAGATGCTCCCGATCGGTTCCGGACCTTACGTCTACGACACGGCGCGCTCGGTGACCGGACGGCAATACGTCTACAAGCGCAATCCGGATTATTGGAATGCCGGCGCCTTTCCGTTCGAAACCATGACGATCACGCCGATTAACGATCTCAGCGCGCGGATGAATGCGCTGAAATCCGGTCAGGTGGATGCCGCCGCGGGCGAAGGACAGGTCGTCCCCGAGGCCGAGGCGAGCAAGCTGACGGTCTCCAGATTGCCCGTGGACTGGCTGGGTCTGTTTCTCTCCGACCGCGACGGCAAAATGGTGAAGGCGCTGTCCGACGTGCGCGTCCGGCGCGCTCTCAATATGGCATTCGATGAAAAAGCGATCCTGAAGTTCGTCGCCCGGGGTTATGGCGAAGTCACGGATCAACCTTTCGTTCCGCCAAGCGAAGCATTTGATCCATCGCTCGACGGGACCTATCACTATGACCCGAAGGCGGCCCGTGGCCTGCTTGCCGAAGCGGGTTATCCAAACGGCTTCAGCGTCACGATGCCGGATATCGGCACGCTTGCTTCCTACACGCCGATCATCACCCAACAGCTCAAGGATATCGGCGTCACCGTCAACTGGGTGAAAGTTCCGCCGAATGTTACAATCGCCGAGTTGCTGTCGGGCAAATACCCGATGTTCCTCTTTCGTCTGGGGAGCCAGTCGCCCTGGGCCGACTTCAACAAATTCGCCTTCGCAAACTCCCCCTGGAACACATCCAAGGCAAAGGACGAAAAGCTGGAGGCGCTCCTGAAGACAGCCCAGTATACGCCTCCAGGCAAGGAGCAGAATGCCGCGATGCAGGCTGCCAATCGATATATGGTCGAGAATGCCTTCTTTGCGCCGTGGTTCCGCATCGACAGCATCTACATTTCCAACGCTGAGGTGAAGGTCCAGATGCAGGCGCAGAACATCGTGCCATGGCCGCGCAATTATGCGCCCTCAAAGTGAGTTCTGACGTCGATGATACGTTATCTTCTGAGACGGGTCGCTTCCGGCATCGCGCTGCTTTGCCTGGTCTCGACCGTAACCTTCATGATGGTTTTCGGCGCCACGGGCAACGTCGCCCGCAACATCCTCGGTGAGAACGCGACGGTCGACCAGCTGAAGGCGCTGAACAGCCGGCTGGGGCTCGACCGACCGCTGATCGTACAATTCGGCGATTGGGTGAGCCATGCCGTCCGCGGCGACCTCGGCCCTTCATGGACGATGAGCGAGAGCGTGGCGTCGGCACTTGCGAGCCGGCTGCCCGTCACCCTGTCAATGGTGACCATCGCCGTGGCGCTGATGGCGCTCCTTTCGGCGATGCTCGGCATCGCCGCGGCCGTCCGCGGCGGCTGGGCCGACCGCGCGATCCAGATCGTCAGCGTCGCAGGTTTCGCCATGCCGAATTTCTGGCTCGGCCTGCTGCTGGTCCTCACCTTCTCGGTCAAGTTCGGCTGGCTGCCGGCGACGGGTTATGTTTCGTTCAGTGCTTCGCCGTCCGCCTGGGCAGCTTCCCTGGTGCTTCCTGTAACGGCGCTGGTGCTTTCGGGGATAGCCTCGGCCTCCCAGCAGATCCGGGGCGCGGTCATCGATGCGCTCAAGCAGGATTACGTGCGCACACTCCGCTCTCGCGGCGTCAGCCCCCGTTCGGTGCTCTACCGCCATGCGCTGCGCAATGCGATGCCGGCGGCGCTGACCGTTCTATCGGTTCAGTTCATCGCCCTTCTCGGCGGTGCCGCCGTCATCGAGCGCGTATTCGCTATTCCCGGCATGGGTTCGTTGACCGTCTCGGCTGCGCTGATCGGCGATGTTCCCGTGCTCATGGGAGTGGTCGTGACCCTTATCATCGTGGTCGTTCTGGTGAACATACTGGTCGACTTCCTCAACGCATGGGCAAATCCGAAGGTGAGGATGTCATGAGCGATATCAACGCCGCCCAGCCGCCAATCCCCGCGGCTTCGCAGCGCCGTCATTTCGTCCGTTCGGTGCTCACCAACCCGACCGGCCTTGCCGCCTCGCTGGCGCTTCTGGTCGTTATCGCATCGGCGATCTTCGCGCCTCTGCTTGCCCCCAACGATCCGTCCGCCGTCCAGATATTCAAGGTCAATGCCGTCGCCGGCGACGGTTATCTCCTCGGGGGCGACGGTTCGGGACGCGACATATGGAGCCGTCTCCTCCATGGCGGTCGCAACACATTCCTCGGTGCGCTGATCACGGTGGTCATCGCCGCATCCATCGGGGTGACAGCGGGACTCTTCGCCGGCTTTTACGGCAGGAAACTCGATCTCGTGGCCCGCTGGATCTCCGACGGAATCATGGCCCTGCCGGCGCTGATCGTATTGCTCGCCTTCTATCAGGCGCTCGGTGCCTCGATCTACCTGTCGATGGCGGTTTTCGGAGTGATGCTGTCACCGGGCTTTTTCCGGCTTACGCGCAATCTCGTCAACGGGGTCAAAAACGAACTCTATATCGACGCCGCGCGCGTCTCGGGCCTTAGCGATCTCAGGATCATCACCAAGCACATTCTGCTTTCGGTACGAGCGCCGGTGGTGATCCAGACCTCCATCGTCGCCGGGATCGCCATCGTCGTCCAGTCAGGTCTCGAGTTCCTCGGGCTTGGCGATCCCAGCACGCCGACCTGGGGCGGAATGCTGCAGGATGCCTTCTCCAACATCTATGTCACTCCGCAGGCTATTCTCTGGCCGGGGCTTGCAATCACGGCAACGGTCGCTTCGCTGGTGCTGCTTGCGAACGCCATCCGCGACCGCATGCAGCAGGGCAGTGTTCAAGTCAGGGCGCCGAAGGTCCTCCCCCGGACGGTGAGCGAATCGCTGCCACGCGCCGCACCCGACGTGCTGCTCGATGTCAGGGATCTCGTTGTAGCCTATCCCGCGAACGACGGCTGGCGCGAAGTCGTCAAGGGCGTGAGCCTCAGCCTCAGGCGCGGCGAAGTTCTGGGACTTGTCGGCGAAAGCGGATCAGGCAAGAGCCAGACGGCCTTTTCCATCCTCGGACTTTTGTCGCCTGGGGGTCGTGTGCTTTCCGGCTCCATCCAGTTCGACGGTATCGATCTGGGGAGATCTTCCGAAGATGAGCTGCGTACCCTTCGCGGCAAGCGCATCGCCTATGTCCCCCAGGAGCCGATGGCCAATCTCGATCCGGCGTTCCGGATCGGGTTCCAGCTCGTCGAGCCGATGATGGCGGTGCTCGGAATCTCGCGGGCGGAAGCGACGCGGCGGGCGCTGAAACTGCTTGCCCGCGTGAAGCTGCCGGACCCGGAACGGGTGTTTCGGGCCTACCCGCACGAGATCTCCGGCGGCATGGCCCAGCGCGTCCTCATTGCCGGCGCTGTCGCCTGCAGTCCCGACCTTCTGATCGCCGACGAACCAACCACTGCGCTCGACGTAACCGTGCAGGCCGAAGTGCTCGATCTTCTGCGCGACCTGCAAAAGGAGTTCAACATGGCGGTCATGCTGGTGACCCACAATTTCGGTGTCGTGGCGGATAGCTGCGACCGGGTGGCCGTCATGAAGGACGGCAGGATCGTTGAAATCAACACCGTGGCAGACCTCTTCGCCGCGCCGGCGCACGACTACACCCGCATGCTTCTCGGATCCGTTCTCGAAGATGGCATGACGCGGACATATAGGCCACCGATGACGGAGGAGATGCGCGCATGAACGATCAGATCCTCGTCGATTGCCGCAACGTCAACGTCCATTTCGGCGCCCACCATGTCCTGAAACACGTCAATCTCACCATCCGCCCCGGTGAAACCGTGGGGCTGGTGGGCGAGAGCGGATCGGGCAAGACGACGCTCGGGCGCGCCATTCTCGGCATCGGCCCCGTCAGCTCGGGCGAGATAGTGTTCGACGGCGAGAATATCGCCGGAGTGCCGCCACGCGCACGCCAAGGCCAGGCGGCCATCCAGGCGGTATTCCAGGATCCCTACAGCTCGCTCAACCCGTCGATGATGATCGAAGACATCCTGACGGAACCGATAGTTGCGCGCGGGCTCGCCTCGCGTGCCGATGCCTCCCGGCAGGTCCGCAAGCTGCTCGATCAGGTCGCCCTGCCAAGCGACGCGGCGGAACGGTTTGCCCGCGAGTTTTCTGGCGGCCAGCGCCAGCGGATCGCCATTGCCCGTGCGCTGGCGCTGTCCCCGCGCCTCATCGTTTGCGATGAGCCGGTCTCCGCCCTCGATCTTTCCACCCAATCGCGGGTCATGGATCTGTTCATCGAGATCCAGGATCGGACGGGCGTCGCCTATCTCTTCGTTTCCCACGATCTGGCGGCGGTGCGTCACATCTCGCATCGTGTTGCGGTAATGCGCTTCGGCGAGATCGTTGAATTCGGAGAATGCGACCAGGTGACGGCTCGCCCCGCTCATGACTACACGAAGCGTCTGCTTCTCGCCGCGCCCGTCGCCGATCCCGCAAGGCAGGCGGAACGGCGCGCCGCGTTCCGCGCCCTCGCAATGACGGCTTAAACCATGCGCGCCATCGTCCTGATGTTCGACAGCCTCAACCGCCGCCTTCTGCCGCCCTATGGCGACAGGACAGCCCATGCGCCAAATTTCGGGCGGCTTGCGGAAAGGACGGCCACGTTCGACCGCTGTTATGCCGGTTCCATGCCCTGCATGCCGGCGCGGCGCGAAATGCACACCGGCCGGTACAATTTTCTCCACCGGTCGTGGTCACCGATCGAGCCGTTCGACGACAGCGTGCCGGAGTTGTTGAGAAACGCCGGTATCTACACCCACCTGGTTACCGACCATCAGCATTATTGGGAGGATGGGGGCGCGACCTATCATACGCGCTTTTCTTCGCATGAGTTCTTTCGCGGCCAGGAAGGCGACCTCTGGAAAGGCATTGTCGAAGGTGTGGATCGCACGCGTCTCGTCGACTTCCTCTACCAGATGAAGCGGCAGGATCCAATCAACCGGACCTATCTCAGGGACGAGCTTGACCACCCGCAAACGCGAACATTCGATGCCGGCCTGCAATTCATCGAAACCAATGCCGGCCAGGATGATTGGATGCTGCAGCTCGAGACCTTCGATCCGCACGAGCCGTTTTTCAGCTATGCCGAATATCACGCGCTCTACCCCGATACCGGCGAGGATTTCGACTGGCCGCCCTATGATCGCGTCACCGAGGCGGAAGAACGGGTCCTCCAGGCGCGGCATCGCTATCTGGCGCTGCTTTCGATGTGCGACCGCAATCTCGGCCGGCTGCTTGACATGATGGACGAGAAGAACATGTGGGACGATACGATGCTGATCGTCTGCACGGACCATGGTTATATGCTCGGCGAAAAGGGCTGGTGGGGTAAATCCGTTATGCCGTGGTACGACGAGACGATCCACACGCCTTTCTTCGTCTGGGATCCGCGGGCCAGGGTTGCCGGCGAACGGCGCTCCGCGCTCGTTCAGACCATAGACATTGCGCCGACGCTCCTTGACCTGTTCGGCCTCCAGCCGACGCCTGATATGCAGGGAAAACCGCTTCTCGAGACGGTCAGAAACGATGCTCCGGTCCGCAAAGCGGGACTATTCGGGAATTTCGGGGGGCACGTGTGTGTCACCGAGGGCCGTTACGTCTACATGCGATGCTGCGCCACCGAGGACAATTCGCCGCTCCATGAATATACGCTGATGCCGACCCACATGCGCGCCCGCTTCTCCCCGGACGAACTGTCGAAGGCGGAGCTCGCGCCGCCTTTCTCCTTCACCAAAGGGGCTCCCGTCCTGCGCATACCGGGATGGACGATCCGGGGCCCCTGGGTTTTCGGGACCTTGCTCTACGATCTTGAGACGGATCCCGAGCAGAAAAATCCGCTCAGAGATGATAGAATTGAATTGCGGATGGCCGAGCTGCTCGTCGAGTTGATGCGTGCCTCCGATGCGCCCTCCGATCAGTTTGAACGGCTCGGCCTTCCCGAGACGGGACCGGTGCGCGGCGAACACCTGCTCATCGAAAAACAATGGGCGCAGGTCGTTTCCGGCCAGCGCAGCGTGGCGCGGGCAAGCGATTTCCCACAAGGGGCTCGGGTAGCGAATATCCCGATCGCGAAGCTCATGGCCGACGAAACGACGCGCCGCATCCTGATTGCGGAAGTTCCTCGTCTTGCGGCCAAGCCGCTGCCCGCCCCACTCGCCGCAAAGACGCTGGTGCAGGCGGCAACAGTCTGGCCGGAACTGGACCTGGGAAAGCTCGAGGCGCTTGAACGCGCGCTCACCGAGCAGGTTTGAACGGAGGGATCGATGCCATCGACACTGGATCATCTGACGAAATCGCCCTTCAACCTCGATCGCGAAGCCCTCGACTGGGTGACCCGGACGTTCCAGGCCCTGGACGATACCGGGCGCGCCGCCCAGCTTTTTAATCTCAATTCGCGCGGTGACGACCGCGAGGCGGAGATCGTCCGCCTCGGCGAGCTGCAGCCGGGTGGCATCACCCGTTATTTTGGCGCGGATGGCACGAGGGAACGCGAGCATATGGCAGCGGTTCAGGCTGGGGCCAAGGTCCCTCTGCTCGTTTCCGCCGATCTCGAAGGCTCACGCATGAGCCTCTCCTTCGGCACGGCCGTTCCCAATCCACTGGCCCTGGCCGCCGTTGATGATGTCGAACTGACCGAGGCGATCTCCGACCTGATGGCGCGCGAAGCCCGTTCCGTCGGGATCAACTGGTCCTTCACACCGGTGCTGGATATCAACGCGGCCTTTCGTAGCCCGATCGTCGCAACCCGCGGATATGGCTCGGATCCGGCGCTGATCGAACGTCACGCACTGGCGCAGATGCGCGTCTTCCAGCGGCTCGGCCTTGCCGCGACCGTGAAACATTGGCCGGGCGAAGGCTATGACGAACGCGACCAGCACCTGGTCACCACCATCAATCCGCTATCGATGGAAGAATGGCGGGCCACCTTCGGTGTGCTCTACAAGGCCGCCATCGATCAGGGGGTGAAGTCGGTCATGTCGGCGCATATCGCGCTGCCGGCCTATGTCTTGGAACGCGATCCTGATGCAGGCGAAGAGGCCTATCTGCCGGCTTCAGTCTCTGCGCCGCTCAATACCGCACTCCTGCGGGGCGAGCTCGGCTTCAACGGCCTGATCGTCTCCGACGCCAGCGAGATGGCAGGCCTTTCGGGCGTGATGCCGGCACATGACGCGAAGATCGAGATTATCGCGAGTGGCTGCGACATGGTCCTTTTCTCCTCCAAACCGGAGGCGGAAATCGCTGCCGTGCGTGACGCCGCCCATTCCGGGCGCATTCCGGCAGAACGTTTTTACGATGCGGTCACACGCGTCCTCGCCCTCAAGGCGTCGCTCGGCCTGCATCGCAACGTCGAAATGCCGGTCCATGTAGGTGAGGCGTCCTCCCAAAAATTGTCCAACGAGGCTTTTGCTCGCGCGCCCACACTGGTGAAGGACAGGAACGGTACGCTGCCGCTCGACCCTGAAAAGCATCGCCGCATCCTTGTCGTTTCCGGCGGGATCGTCGAGCCGATGCAGAATGCGAGGCTGGATTTCAAGCTGCCGGAAATGCTGGCTGCCGAGGGCTTCGAGGTGACCCTTAATCCCTATGGCACCCCGCTTGATACGGAGGGGCACGACCTCGTCCTCTATCTGTTCGGCGAAGAGACGCTTCTGACCCGCGGGCGTATTTTTCTGGATTGGCGGGCACTTCACGGGGATTTCAGGGCCGCCATGAAACGGCCGTGGACGAGCCTGCCGACGGTGATGATCTCCTTCGGCTTTCCCTATTATCTCTACGATGCCCCCCGGGTGCCGACCTATATCAATGCCTATTCCACCCACGAGGCGATGCAGACCGCTGTGGTGGAGGCGCTGATGGGGCGGAGGCCGTGGAACCGCAGCAGTCCTGTCGATCCCTTCGCCGGAGCGCCTGACGCGCGGTACTGATGGCCTCCGGCATGCACGCCGGATGAAGGACATATGGGGCTCACCGATCGACCAGACCGAAGCGCTACCTGCGATCAAGGACCATCGTCCTTTCCAGCTACGGCGTCATAAGCGATCCGGAAGCCTGTATTGCTCGAGGCGCTATCCGGGGAAAGGCCCATCCGCGCCGCGATCCGGTAGCGATAGCAGTAGCTTTTGTGGCAGAGGAACGAACCGCCCTTCAGCACCTTGTCGGAAAAGCGCTTGGCATGCTCATTCCGCGCCTTTGCCTGTTTCGACAGTGAGCGCACCTTGAAAGGGTCGGCGGTCCATTCCCAGACATTGCCGGCGAGATTGTAGAAACCAGCCTCGTTGGGGGCGAAGCTGCGCGCCGGCGCGGTGCCGAAATATCCGTCCTGCAGCGTGTTGGTGTCGGGAAAGCGGCCCTGCCAGATATTGCAGAAGATCGTCTCGTCGGTCGGTTCTTCCTCGCCCCAGGGATATCGCCGCCGGCGGTTGCCGCCACGCGCAGCATGCTCCCATTCCGCTTCCGTCGGCAGGCGGCCGCCGACCCATCGCGCGAATGCGAGCGCGTCGTTCCAGGAGACGTGGGTGACCGGATGGTCGAGCCGATCGTCGATCGAACTGTCGCGGCCTTCCGGTTGCCGCCAGGTGGCCCCGTCCACGCGCGTCCACCAAGGGGTTCCTATGACACCGCCCGTCGCAAGGCTGCTGTCGCCGAGCAGCGATGCGAACACGGCTGACGAGCCGAACCTCTCCGATTCCGTCACATGACCGGTCGTCTCGACGAACTGGGCAAACCGACGGATGGTGACCGTCTCGACCTCGAGGTGAAAATCCTGCAACGAAATCCTGCGCTCCGGCCCCTCGCCATCGGCGGAGATTACCGGGTCATGGGTTCCAACGAATGTCTCGCCCCCCTTGACGGCAATCGCTTCCCCTCTGATGCCGGCAGAGACCGTGTTTGCCGGTACGCCAGATATTCCCTGTTCCGGTTCCCGCCTTGATCCTGAACAGCATCCACTCATTGCGTCTTCCTGATGTACTTTGTTTCGTCTTGCGGATTTTTCCGGCTGCCAGCCTTCTGACCTTCCGCTATCCACGACTTCGCTTTCGCAAACATATAAACGCTCGATTGCGGGAATGCCAAAAGCATTCGGGCGATCGAATGATAGATGGGCTTTCGTCTTTTCAGCGGGTCATTGCTCCTTGAGGGAGCTCCTGTTGACTAATTGATCAACTCGGCTGACAAAGGCTGCGATAAAGAGAGGGAATATTCATGGCCGACGAAGAAAACATCGAGCTTTCTACCGTGTCTGCGACGGCTGAATCCGCGCCGGCGCCGTCCGTTGCCAAGAAGGCGGCCTCTCGACGAAAAAAAGCCTCGGTCGAGCCTGTTCGCGCCACATCGAAGGCGGCTTCGCCAACCAGGTCCAAGAGGCATAGCGACGAAGACAAGCTTGAAAAGCTCGGACAGATCGACGCACAGCTTGCAAACGGGGTGACGCTCAAGGACGCAGTCAAGATCGTCGGCATTTCTGACCAAACATATTATCAATGGAAGAAGGCCGTAAAATCCGAGGACACCATTCGGAAAGCGCCTGTTCCGGTTCCCTTTACCGACGATCTTGCTGAGTTCATCCAGCTCGAAGAGGAGAACCAACGGCTTCGCAAGCTGTTGGCGGAAAAGTTGCGCACCGAGAATGCAGAACTGCGCAGACGACTCGGTCTTAAGTGAACCCGACACTAGGATCTCGCATCACGTGCTCGAGTTGACGCCGAGATTCACTGGGTAAAACCGATAACACCAAAGGCTTGTGAGACCTGCTCGATAGTGCAGGGGCTCGGCAATCGACATAGCTCACGCTGAGAAACAGATGAAGACCACACGGCGCAACTTTGTCGTCGAGTATAAAACCAATCGACGGCAGCCGAAGACCCAAGCAAACTCGATCTAGGGATACGGATCTGAGGGCCCTGGCCCGGGCGGTGGAAAGCGACACGTCACTGCCACATCGCATTCAGCCGATCGAGGAGCGCCCGCGAGCCTCCGATAACGCCGTGGTCACGTCCGAGGGAGTGAAGCTGGAGCCGAGCATTGAAAACGGCCGTCGCGCCGACGATCCAGGAACAATCCCTTCATTGGATGGCAAAGCCGGTTCATCTTTGCCACCTCAAATCGAATTGCCGGCGGCAATTGATGCTCAGCCATCCCCGAAATGGTAGCGGTCGTGAGAAATCACGTACCGTTGTCGAGCGCTAAGAAACCGCACGTAAACATTCAGACCATCGAAATTGTCACGCCGTCCGAAAAGGACCATCCTCAGCGGCGGAGTGTCCATCTGCCGGACGTGGTTTCGGATGACGATCTGGCGGCGCTCGACGCCGAGAACAGGCAGCTCAAAAAGCTGCTGGCCGACAAACTTCGGACCGAGAATGCTCGCCTGACGAACGTGCTTCAGCGGCTCGGCAGCTTATCGCCGGATTGAAAAGTCGGACCCTGTCCGGCGAACCCTGCGCAGGTCGACCGATGGCTGTGGCGGATCCCGAAGCCGACGCGCGCTCCCGGTCGCCCAGCCAATCGGACATCGCCAACACGGGTTCCGAATTATCGTCAATCGGGAACCACGACCAGTTTGCCGACGAAATTCTTGGCCATGAAGTCGGTTTGGGCGCGGTGGAATTCCGACAACGGATAAACGCCGCCGACGAGCGGTCGGACCTTTCCGCTTTCGATATAACCGACGAGGCGGCGAAAATCGGCGCGGCTCCCCTGGCTGGAACCGTGCAGCTCCAGCTGCTTCAGATACATCGTCCTGAGATCAAGCTGGACGACCGGGCCTGCAATGGCCCCCGCGGTCGTGTAGCGGCCCTCGGGGCGAAGGATTTTCAGAAGATCGTTGAACATCGGGCCGGCCACCAGATCGGCGACCACGTCGATCGGTGCCCCGCCCGTTGCTTCGGTCACCGCCTCGACAAGGTCGCCTTTCCCGCGCGTCACCACGGCCTGGGCGCCGATCTCGAGTACGGCGCTTTCCTTGCCTGGGCCTGCGACGGCGATCGGGATCGCGCCGCGCGCCCGCGCAAGCTGAATGATCGCCGAGCCGACGCCGCCCGAGGCGCCGGTGACGAGTACCCGTTCCCCGACAGAAAGCCTGGCTCTTTCCAGCATTCGCTCGCCGGTCAGATAGGCGCAGCAGAAAGTCGCAAGCTCGATATCAGTCATGGTGGTGTTGATCACATGGGCGTTTTCTGCCGGCAGCGCCATGTATTCGGCATAACCGCCGTCGCGTCCGTGGCCCATGTAGTCGATGTCGGCAAGGCTATCGTCCTCGCGGTTGTAGATGGAGAAATCGACCATCACCCGCTCGCCTATCCGTGTCGGATCGACACCCTCTCCGACGGCAACCACGTGACCGACGGTATCGGCGCCCTGGATGCGCGGAAAGACGAGCGTATTGCCCTGCCGTCGCCATGTGGAAACGGCGCCGGGATCCTCCTCTGTACCGTAGGCGCCCTGGCGCACCCAGACATCGGTGTTGTTCATGCCGCAGGCCGCCACGCGGATGAGGACCTCGCCGGCGGCAGGTCTGGGCACGGGGACATTCCGGCTGTAGACGAGCTTGTCGAGCCCGCCATGGCCTGTCAGCAGGACGGCTGCCATCGTTTCGGGGATAGAGGCCATGTGTCTTCTCCCGTCAGCGGTTGGCGAAGACACCGTCGATCGCCTCGGCCGTCGCCTTGACGACGATATCCGCTTCCTCGCGGGTGAGGCAAAGCGGCGGCGCAAAACCGAGAATGTCGCCCTGGGGCATGGCGCGGCCGATGACGCCGCGTTCCAGAAGCGCTGCTGCGATTTGTGGGCCGATCTTCCGGGAAGGATCGAAGAACTTGCGATCGTCCCTGTCCTCCACGAATTCCACAGCTGCCATAAGGCCATCGCCGCGGACGTCGCCGACATGCTCGTGGCCGGCAACGGCCTTGGCCAGTTCGGAGCGGAAATAGGCTCCGGTCTCGGCAGCATTCTGCACCAATCCCATCTCGTCGATCAGTTCGAGGTTGGCGACGCCGGCCGCCGCGCAGATCGGGTGCGAGGAATAGGTCCAACCATGGCCGATCGCGCCGAGCTGGTCCGAACCCTGCACCAGGACCTGCCAGAACCGGTCGGAGACGATCGTGCCGGACAGCGGTGCATAGGCGGAGGTCAGGCCTTTGGCGATGGTGATGAGATCCGGCTTCATGCCGTAATGGTCGGAGCCGAACATCGTGCCGAGGCGGCCGAAGCCGGTCACCACCTCGTCGGCGACGAGCAGGATGTCGTATTTCTGGAGTACTGCCTGGATCTTTTCCCAATAGCCCCTGGGCGGCGGTACGATGCCGCCGGTGCCGAGGATGGGCTCGCCGATGAAGGCTGCGATCGTCTCCGGGCCTTCCGAAAGGATCATCTCCTCCAGCTTGTCGGCACAATATTGCGAGAACTGTTCCTCGCTCATCGAGCGGTCCGGGCGGCGGAAATAATACGGCGCTTCGGTATGCAGGATCGGCACGCGCGGCAGGTCGAAGGCCTTGTGGAAGAGCTCGAGGCCGGTGAGACTGCCGGTCATGACGCCAGAGCCGTGATAGCCGCGCCAGCGCGAGATGATCTTCTTCTTTTCCGGCCTCCCGAGGACATTGTTGTAATACCAGATCAGCTTGATGTTGGTCTCGTTGGCATCGGAGCCGGAAAGACCGAAATAGACCCTGGACATGCCCTCCGGCGCTCGGTCAATGATCATCTTGGAAAGCGTGATCGACGCTTCCGTGCCGTGCCCGACATAGGCATGGTAATAGGCCAGGTTTCGGGCCTGTTCGGCGATTGCATCGGCGATTTTCTGTCGGCCGTAGCCGACATTGACGCAGTAGAGACCGGCGAAGGCATCGAGGCTGGTGCGTCCGTCGCGGTCGGTGATGTAGACGCCTTCGCCGCTGCCGATTACGCGCGTCGGCGTTTCGCCGCGCGCATGCATGCCCATATGGGTCGACGGATGGAAGAAATGATCGCGGTCCCAGGCGGTGAGTTCGTTGTTTCTTTCGAGCATTGGCTTTTCCTTCAAGGTTGTGGGATCGGTCAGCCGGCGGTGTCGATGCAGAGGTATTTGAGTTCCGTGAAGGCCTCGACGCCGTGGCGGGAGCCCTCGCGTCCGAGGCCGGATTGTTTCCAGCCGCCGAAAGGAACAGGCCCGCCGGTGATCTTCACGCGGTTGATCGCCACCATTCCATATTCGAGCGCCCGCCCGAGGCGCATCTGCCGGGCGCCGTTTTCAGTGACCACATAGGCGACAAGCCCGTATTCGGTGTCGTTGGCGCGGGCGACGACCTCGTCTTCCGTGTCGAAGACGGCGACGGCGGCAACCGGCCCGAAGGTCTCCTCGCGCATGATGACCGCATCGGCCGGTACGTTGGTGATGAGTGTCGGCTCGAAGAAAAGCGAACCGGCCCTGTGGCGCTTGCCGCCGGCAAGCAGCCTGGCGCCCTTGTCGAGCGCATCCTTCACCTGTGCCTCGACCTTCATTACGGCTCGTTCGTGCATCAGCGGTCCGATGTCGACGCCATCAGCCAATCCGTTGCCGACCGTCAGGGCGGCGATCCGTTTGGCAAAAGCCGCGTTGAAGGCCTCGAATATGGATCGCTGGACAAAAATCCGGTTGGCTGCGAGGCAGTCCTGGCCGGAGGTCGCGAATTTGGCGGTGACCGCGATCTCGGCGGCGCGATCGATGTCGGCGTCGTCGAACACGATCAGCGGCGCATGGCCACCGAGTTCCATCACCAGCCGCTTCATCGTCGGCGCACATTGTGCGGCGATCAGGCGGCCGATCTCGGTGGAGCCGGTAAAGCTCATCGCCCGCACCCGCGCATCGTCGCAGAGCCGGCCGACGATGGTGGCGGCATCGCCGGTCACGACGTTGAACACGCCCGCCGGCATTCCGGCGCGTTCGGCGAGCTCGGCCAGCGCCAGCGCCGAAAGCGGTGTTTCGGAAGACGGGTGCGCGACGACCGTGCAGCCGGCGGCGAGTGCCGCAGCCGCCTTGCGGGTGACCATGGCGGAGGGAAAGTTCCAGGGCGTGACGATGCCGGCAACGCCGAGCGCCTCCCGCCGGACGATCATTTCGGCGCCCGCAAGATGGCTGGTGACGCTCTCGGCGTTAACCCGTTTGCCTTCCTCGGCATACCACTCGACAAAGGAGGCAGCGTAGTCGATCTCCCCCCGGGACTCGGCAAGCGGCTTGCCCTGCTCCAGCGTCATCAAGAGAGCCAGATCCTCCCTGGCTTCGAGCATCAGCCGATGCCATTCCTTCAGGATTGCGGCCCGCTCTTGCGGTAACTTCGCCCGCCAGACGGGAAAGGCGGTCGCGGCAGCATCGATCGCTGCATCGGTTTCCTCGGCGCTAAGACTCGCGACCCACGCGAGTGTTGCGGAGGAAGCGGGGTCGGTGACCTGGAAGCTTTGGCCGTCGGCGCCGGCAACCCAGCGCCCATCCACATAGGCAAGGTCGCGCAGCAGGTGGCGGTCGGCGAGCCGTGTCAGGGCCTCGTGATAGGCGGGGCGTGCAAAAATTGCAGTCATGGCCAGATCCTCGTTCGGTCGTGGCGCCAGTATCGCCTTGCCGATGCGAGAGATTGTCCATTCGCGAGGGGGAAAAGAGAGAGATGGTCTAAACCGGCCGGGTCTTGCGGAGAGATTGTCTACGACCGTTGGTCGATATCCGCCTCGAACAGGGCGGTAACGGGCACGCCCGTTTCCTCCTTCACCGTCTTGGTGACGATATAGGTGAAATAACGTTCGATACCGAGTTCGCGATCGAGCAGGCCGTCGATCAGGCGTTGATAGGCGTCGATATCGAGGGCCACGATCTTGGCGATATAATCGACGCCGCCGCCGACCGACCAGCAGGCGGTGATCTCAGGGATAGCTGCGACGGCGCGTTCGAAACGATCGAAGTCGCCCTGGCGATGGTTGGCGAGCGTGATCTCCACCATGACGCTGGCGATCGGCGCGATCTTCCTTGGCACAAGCCGGGCATGATAGCCGGCGATGATGCCTGCTTTTTCCAGCTTCCGAAGACGCATCCAGCAGGGCGTCGGCGAAAGGCCGACCTTTTCGGCGAGCGCGAGCTTGGTGATCCGGCCATCACCCTGGACCGCCTCGAGAATGCGCAGATCGATGGCGTCGAGTTTCATATGGTTTCCTGTCGTGCGGTTGTTGAGGAAGACAATGAAAATTCGTTTTGCCATTGTCAATTGAACTGATTTTAAGCACAGTAAAATCATGACAAATTGGCGCCCCGATCCCTCTCAGCTCCGCCGACCGGCCTATCTTTCGCTCGCCGAGCAGATCGCCCGCGCCGTCCAGGAAGGAAAGCTCGTCAACGGGACCAAGCTGCCGACCCACCGCCGCATGGCGGATGATCTCGGCCTGTCGGTCCAGACGGTCAGTCGCGCCTATGACGATCTTATCCGCCGGGGGCTGATTTCCGGCGAAATCGGGCGAGGCAGCTTCGTGCAGACGCAGGCGCGGGAGCCCGAACCGCCTTACCTGCCTGAACGGCTGGGTGAGGTCATCGACCTTTCGATCCTGAAGCCGGTCTGCGAGCAGATCCATGTTGATAAATTCCGGCAGGCCTTCGCCTGGCTTTCTGAAAACCTGCCGGCGAGTTCGGCCCTGTCGTTCCGGCCGAATATGGTGTTCCCCCGCCATCGGGCGATCGCGACCGAATGGCTTGCACGCTGCGGTCTGGATGTCTCACCGCTGAATGTCAGCGTGACCAACGGCGCAACATCGGGAATGACGGTGGCCCTGATGAGCGTCGCACCGCCCGGCTCGACCGTCGCCACGGAAGTGGTCAGCCATCATACCCTCGTTCCGCTTTCCACCTATCTCGGCCTGCATCTGGAAGGGCTGGCGATCGATGAGGAGGGCATGATCCCCGAGGCGCTCGACGAGGCCTGCCGCAAAGGTCCGATCCGGGCGATCTTCCTGCAGCCATCCGTCATCAATCCCATGGCGGCTCTGATGAGCGCCGGTCGCCGCGAGGCACTTGCAGCCGTGGCCGCCAAGCATGACATAGCGATCATCGAAAACGACGTCCTCGGGCCTATGGTGGAGGGCCGTGCGCCGCCGATGGCTGCCTTCGCTCCGGAACGGACGCTCTACGTGACGAGCTTCACGAAAATCACCGTTCCTGGCCTGCGGATCGGTTATCTCGTCGCGCCCGACCGATATGTCGCGGCGGTTGCCAACCGGCATCTGGTCTCCAACTGGATGGCAACGCCCGCAATGGCCGAGATCGCCACCCGCTGGGTCAGCGACGGCACCGCCATGGAACTCGTCAACTGGCAGCGTCGCGCCCTCGTCAGTCGTCATGCCATCGCCGCCGAGACGCTGGCGGGTCTGTCCTACCGAGCGCATCCACAGAGCCTGCACGTTTGGCTGCCGCTTTCCGGCAGTCACACCGAAGATGCCTTCGTGGCGCAGGCGCGGCTACGCGGCGTAGGCATTGCACCGGGCAAGTCGTTCCATACGACGGATCAGGGATGGACGCCGGCCCTGCGCATCTCGCTGGGGTCGACAACGGAAAGCGAGTTGCGCACCGGGCTCGCAATCGTCGCCTCGCTGGCGCAGGGAAACCCCGAAGAGCTGCTGCTTGCGATTTGATGCAAGCGCCTGCCGTTTGTGCAGGCGGAGAAATATTGTCATGATATTATTTTCCGAATTGACATGATTTCGTGAGGCGGTCATCGTTGACGCATTGCTTGTCTCAACAGGGAGAGACATGAATGCCATCGCCCATCATCCGCATCGACAGCATCGTCAAGAGATACGGCCCACTGACCGTTCTCGATGGTTTGTCGATGAATGTGATGCCGGGCGAGAAGCTGGCGCTGATCGGCCCTTCCGGCTCGGGCAAGACGACGATCCTGCGTATTCTGATGACGCTGGAATCGATCAGCGGCGGCCATATCGAGGTCGACGGCGAGCAGCTTTATCACATGAAAAAGGGCGCCGATCTGGTTGCTGCAGACGAGCGCCATCTGCACCGCATGCGCAAGAAGATCGGCATGGTCTTCCAGCACTTCAATCTGTTTCCGCACAAATGCGTCCTCGACAATGTCACGCTCGCGCCGATGCTCACCCAGGGTGCGACACGTGCCGATGCCGAAAAGCGGGCCATGGATCTGCTGGATATGGTCGGCATGGCGGACAAGGCAAAGGCGGTGCCGGCACAGCTTTCCGGCGGCCAGAAACAGCGTGTCGCGATCGCCCGGGCGCTCGCGCTCTCTCCGAAGATCATGCTGTTCGACGAAGTGACATCCGCACTCGATCCGGAACTCGTCGAGGAGGTGCTGAATGTCATGCGGCGGCTCGCGGCCGAGACCGACATGACCATGCTGCTGGTGACACACGAGATGGGTTTTGCCCATGATTTCGCAGACCGCGTGTTGTTTTTCGATCGCGGTAAGATCGTCGAGGAGGGCGGACCGGATGAGATTTTCCGGAACCCCAAGCAGGAGCGCACCCAGACCTTCCTGCGCAAGATCATAGCGGCAGGCCACCGCGTCTGACCGCCAAAGACAGCGATACAGCCCGAAGACATCGGGAAAAAACCAGAGGAGTAGGGAACAATGAAAACGAGAATTTTAGCATCGGCCGTCAGCATTTCGGTCCTCGCCGCCATCGGGGGCGGCATTTCTGCATCCGCAGCGGACCTGAAGCAGTTGAAGGAACAGGGCTTTGCCCGCATCGCCATCGCCAACGAGCCGCCCTATACGGCGGTCGGCGCCGACGGCAAGGTTTCCGGTGCCGCTCCCGACGTTGCCCGCGTCATCTTCGAGCGTCTCGGCATCAAGGAGGTGGTGGCTTCGATCTCCGAATATGGTGCGATGATCCCGGGCCTGCAGGCCGGCCGCCACGATGCGATCACCGCAGGCCTGTTCATGAAGCCGGAACGCTGCAACGCGGTGGCCTATTCCGAGCCGATCCTTTGCGACGCGGAAGCTTTCGCCCTCAGGAAAGGCAACCCGCTGAAGCTGACGAGCTACAAGGACATTGCCAACAATACCAACGCCAAGATCGGCGCCCCGGGTGGCGGCACCGAGGAGAAGCTGGCCCTGCAGGCTGGCGTGCCGCGTGAGCGCGTCATCGTCGTGCCGGATGGGCAGAGCGGCATCAAGATGCTCCAGGATGGCCGCATCGACGTCTATTCTCTTCCGGTCCTGTCAATCCACGACCTCCTGGACAAGGCGAAGGATCCGAATCTCGAAGTCGTCGCACCGGTGGTCGGCGCGCCGGTCTATTGCGATGGCGCGGCCTTCCGAAAGCAGGACGTGGCCCTCCGCGATGCGTTTGATGGGGAGCTCAAAAAGCTGAAGGAATCGGGTGAGTTCGCCAAGCTCATCGAACCCTATGGCTTCTCCGCCAAGGCCGCCATGTCGACCACTCGCGACAAGCAATGCACGGCCGCCCAGTAAACGGCCGAACTGAGGTGGACGGAGCGGCTCATGTGCCGTTCCGCCACCGATCGCGATGGCCTTGGGCCGTCTCTGCACTGTCTCGGATGATGGGAAGTTTCCGCTGATGTCGGTCTGGTCCGGCTATTTGACGCTGATCCTCGAGGGCGCGCTGGTAACGCTGCAGCTGACCGTCATGGGCTCGGCTCTGGCGCTGGTGATGGCTTTCCTGGCCGGCCTCGGGCGGCTTTCGCGCTTCTTTGCCGTGCGGGCGCTTGCGACGACCTATATCGAGTTCTTCCGGGGCACCTCGATCTTCGTCCAGCTCTTCTGGGTCTATTTCGTCCTTCCTTTCGCGGGCCTCACCCTCACGCCGCTTCAGGCGGGCGTTCTGGCTTTGGGGCTCAATGTCGGGGCTTACGGGGCAGAAGTTGTGCGCGGTGCCGTCAAGGCGGTCGGGCGAGAGCAGACCGAGGCCTGCATCGCCCTTAATCTCTCCCGTTTTCAGCGAATGCGCCATGTCATCCTGCCGCAGGCGCTGCCGCTGATGCTGCCCACCTTCTGCAACAACGCCATCGAGCTTTTGAAGGGCACGGCCGTGGTGTCGCTGATCTCGCTGACGGACCTCACCTTCCAGGCGCAAGTCGTCCGTGCCCAGACCGGCAATACGCTCATTCCGTTCGCGACGATCCTCTTTCTCTACTTCGTCATGGCCTGGGCGATTTCCACAGTGATGCGCTGGCTGGAGCGGCGGGTGACGCGCAGCCTCGACGGCGTGAGGACCTGACCATGGAGTGGGATTGGGACTTCGTCTGGCAGATCATGCCGACCCTTCTCGAAGGGTTCAAGATCACCCTCCTGGCGACCGTCCTCGGTGCGGCCGTGGCGGCGGTGATCGGTCTGGCTCTTGCCATCGTGCGCCGCTCGCCGATCACCGCCGTCTCGCGCACGGTCGGCTTCGTTTCGGAATTCATCCGCGGCACGCCGCTTCTCGTGCAGCTCTATTTCATTTTCTACGTGCTGCCGGATATCGGAATCCGCCTGTCGCCGCTGGTCGCCGGCGTCATCGGCATCGGCGTCCACTACGCCACCTATACCGCCGAGGTCTACCGCGCCGGCATCGAGAACGTGCCACGCGGCCAGTGGGAAGCGGCAAAGGCGACCAATCTCACGACAAGGCAGGCGTGGATCCACGTCATCCTGCCGCAGGCCGTGCCGCCGATGATCCCGGCGCTCGCCAACTATTTCATCGCGATGTTCAAGGAAACGCCGCTGCTCTCGGCCATCACCGTGCTGGAGCTGATGAACCAGGCAAAGAGCATCGCCAACAGCAACTATCGCTATATCGAGCCGATGACGCTCGTCGGCGTTTTCTTCCTCGTGGTCAGCCTGATCTCGGTCCTGGGGCTGCGCTGGCTGGAGGAACGTTATGCCAGGATGGACGACTGAGATGACTTGCGCTGAGATAAGCCTCGCCGGCCGGAAACCGCGACTGGACGATCGCCCGCTTCAGAAACGCATCGGTCTGGTGATCCTGGCCACCGACCATACGACGGAGGTCGACTTCCAGCGCATGGTCGCGAGCGATCGCATCGGCGTCTATGTCAACCGCATCCCTTATGCCAATCCGACGACGCCTGAAAATCTCATCAGGATGCAGCCGGTGCTGACTGAAGGCGCCTCGTTGATCTTGCCGGGCGAGACGCTGGATGCGGTCATGTATTCCTGCACGTCCGCCTCCGTGGTCATCGGCGATGCCCGTATCGAGGAGGCGATCCGCGCCGCCAAGCCGGGCGTTCCCGTGGTGACGCCGACGGCTGCGGCCGTAAAAGGCCTGCGGGCTATCGGTGCAAGCCGAATTTCGATCCTGACGCCCTATGCCGTGGAGACGAGCCGGCCGATGGCCGATTATTTCGCCGGCCTCGGCTTCACGATCGACAGGTTTACCTGCCTGGGTTTCGACGACGACCGCGAAATGGCGCGCATTGCGCCGGATGAGATCGTTTCGCTTGCCCGCGATGCAATCGCACCGGAATCGCAGGCGCTTTTCATCTCCTGTACGGCGGTGCGCGCCGCCCAGGTCGTCGCCCGTATCGAAGCCGAGACTGGCAGGCCTGTCGTCAGCAGCAACCTCGCCACCGGCTGGGCCTGCCTGCGGCTCTGCGGGGAAACGGCATCGCGTCCCGAACTGGGCACGCTGATGACCAAGCCCTATCCGGAAGGCTGAGACCATGAGCGGGAAGACCTTGCCGGTTCAACTTGACGATATCCTTTCCGCCGCGATCCGCATCGATGGCCGCGTGTGCCGGACGCCGATGGTGGCATCGGTCGTTCTGAGCGAGCGGATGGGCGTACCGGTCCATCTGAAGCTCGAACACCATCAGGCCACCGGCAGCTTCAAGCTGCGTGGTGCGACGAACGCCATCCTTTCGCTGACGCGCGAGGAGCGGGCGCGCGGTGTGGTGGCGGCCTCCACAGGCAATCACGGGCGGGCGCTCGCCATTGCGGCGTCAGCGGAAGGTGCCGTCGCAACCATCTGCATGTCGTCGCTGGTGCCGGAAAACAAGGTCGCGGAAATCCGCCGCCTCGGTGCGCGCGTGCGCATCATCGGACGTTCGCAGGACGAAGCGCAGGAAGAGGTGGACAGGCTGGTGGCAGAAGAGGGGCTGGTCATGGTGCCGCCTTTCGATCATCCGGCCATCGTGGCGGGGCAGGGTACTCTCGGTCTTGAAATCGTCGAACAGGTGCCGGAGATCGGGACCGTTCTGGTGCCGCTGTCCGGAGGCGGGCTTGCCGCCGGCATCGCTGCCGCGGTGAAGGGACTGAGACCGCGGGCGCGGGTCATCGGCCTGACGATGGAGCGCGGCGCGGCGATGAAGGCGAGCCTGGATGCGGGCAGGCCGGTTCTGGTCGAGGAAGTGGCGAGCCTTGCGGATTCGCTCGGGGGTGGCATCGGACTCGACAACCGCGTGACGTTCGCGATGTGCCGGGATCTTCTTGACGATGTCGTCCTGCTCTCCGAAGCGGAAATTGCCGCCGGCATCGCACATGCCTATTCGGTCGAGCGCGAGGTGGTGGAAGGCGCCGCCGCTGTCGGCATCGGGGCGCTGCTTGCCGGAAAGGTCAAGAGCCTTGGGGCCATCGTCGCTATCCTTTCCGGCCGCAATATCGACATGGAACAGCACCGGCAGGTGATCAACGGTGACGCCATCCATGGAAAGGACGCCGCATGAGCCGGATAATCATTCTCGCCGAAAAGGACCTGCGCAAGCTTGTTCCGCTCGACGGCGAAGCGGTCGCCTGCGTCGAGGACGCTTTCCATGCGCTTGCCACCAAGCCGGTCGCCATGCCGCCGATCCTGCGCCTCGATATTCCCGAACATCGCGGTGAGGTGGATGTAAAGACGGCCTATGTGCCGGGCATCGAAGGCTTCGCCATCAAGATCAGCCCCGGCTTCTTCGACAATCCGAAGATCGGCCTGCCGAGCACGAACGGCATGATGGTCCTGCTGTCCAGCCGCACGGGTCTCGTGCAGGCGCTGTTGCTCGACAACGGTTACCTGACCGATGTCCGGACGGCCGCGGCGGGTGCGGTTGCGGCAAAACATCTTTCGCGTCCGAACTCGGCCGTTGCGGCGATTTTTGGCGCAGGCATGCAGGCGCGGTTGCAACTGGAGGCTTTGGCGCTGGTCCGGCCGATCCGTGAGGCGCGCATCTGGGCGCGCGACCTCGGGAAAGCCAAAACCGTTGCCGCCGAATTGACGATCAGGCTCGGCATCACAGTAAGGGCCGAGGTCGATCCTGAGATCGCCGTCGCCGGTGCCGATATCGTTGTGACGACGACCCCATCGGAAATCCCGATCCTGAAGGCGGAATGGCTCCAGCCCGGCCAGCATGTGACCGCCATGGGTTCAGATGCCGAACACAAGAACGAGATCGACCCGGCAGCCATCGCCAAGGCCGATGTCTACGTCGCCGACAGCCTGAAACAGACGCGCCGGCTCGGGGAACTGCATCACGCCGTCAAGGCCGGGCTCATTTCACCGGATGCCGAATTTTCCGAACTTGGGCAAGTCATCGCCGGCATCCGCCCCGGACGCGAAAACACAGGACAGATCACACTCGCCGACCTCACCGGGACCGGCATCCAGGATACTGCCATCGCCACGCTCGCCTTCGCGCGGGCGGATGCCGCCGGCGCTGGCACCGCATTCGAAAGCTGAGCTGGCCTTGCGCCGGATAAGAAGGGAAGAAACATGACCCAGCCCAATCTTAAATTCTCGCGTGGGGAATATGCCGCGCGGCTGGAAAAGACCCGGCATGCCATGGAGGCGAAGGGGGTGGACCTCCTGATCGTCAGCGATCCGTCCAACATGGCCTGGCTGACGGGTTATGATGGCTGGTCGTTTTATGTGCATCAGGCCGTCATCGTACCGCCGTCCGGCGAACCGGTCTGGTTCGGCCGCGGCCAGGACGCCAACGGTGCCAAGCTGACTTCTTATCTCAGCCAGGAAAATATCGTCGGCTATCCCGATCATTACGTGCAGTCGACTGAGCGCCACCCGATGGATTATCTCTCCGGTATTCTGACGGACCGCGGCTTCGGCACGCTGACGATCGGCGTCGAGATGGACAATTACTGGTTCTCGGCGGCTGCCTTCGCCTCGCTGCAAAAACATCTGCCGAACGCCCGTTTCGCGGATGCGACCGCGCTCGTGAACTGGCAGCGTGCGGTGAAAAGCGAAACCGAGATCAAATATATGCGCAACGCCGCGCGGATCGTCGAGGCAATGCATGCCCGTATCTTCGACAAGATCGAGGTCGGCATGCGCAAATGCGATCTGGTCGCCGAAATCTACGATGCCGGCACCCGCGGCGTCGACGGCATCGGTGGCGACTATCCGGCGATCGTGCCGCTCTTGCCGTCAGGTGTCGAAGCCTCCGCGCCGCACCTGACCTGGGACGACCGGCCGATGAAGAGGGGCGAGGGCACCTTCTTCGAGATCGCCGGCTGCTATAACCGCTATCACGTGCCGCTGTCGCGCACGGTCTTCCTCGGCAAGCCGACGCAAGCCTTCCTCGACGCGGAAAAGGCGACGCTGGAGGGCATGGAGGCAGGCCTTGCTGTGGCCAAGCCCGGCAATACCTGCGAGGATATCGCCAATGCCTTCTTCGCCGTGCTCAAGAAATACGGGATCGCCAAGGACAACCGCACCGGCTACCCGATCGGACTATCCTATCCGCCGGACTGGGGCGAGCGCACCATGAGCCTGCGCCCAGGCGACCGCACCGAGCTGAAGCCTGGCATGACCTTCCATTTCATGACCGGCCTCTGGCTCGAGGACATGGGTTTCGAGACAACCGAGAGCATCCTCATCACCGACACCGGGGTCGAATGCTTCGCCAACGTACCGCGCAAGCTGATGGTCAAGGATTGAGACTGCGATGAGCGAGAACGCCTTGCGACCGTCGCCGATCAGCCCGACGGTGGACTTCGACGCCGACGGCGTGCAGCACGGTTTCCTGCGGCTGCCCTATAGCCGCGACGATTCCGCCTGGGGATCGGTGATGATCCCGCTTACGGTTATCCGCAACGGCAAGGGGCCTGTGGCGCTCCTGACCGGCGGCAATCACGGCGACGAATACGAAGGGCCGATTGCGCTCTTCGATCTGGCCCGCAGCCTCAAGGCGGAGGATGTCAGCGGCACGGTGATCATCGTTCCGGCGATGAATTACCCGGCATTCCTTGCCGGAACGCGAACGTCGCCGATCGACAAGGGCAACCTGAACCGCAGCTTTCCCGGTCGCCCGGACAGCACGGTAACGCAGAAGATCGCCGACTACTTCCAGCGCGATCTGCTGCCCCGCGCCGACGTCGTCCTCGACTTTCACTCCGGTGGCAGGACACTCGATTTCCTGCCCTTCTGTGCGGCCCATATCCTGCCCGACAAGGATCAGGAAGGCCGCGCATTCGAGCTGGTCAAGGCGTTTTCGGCGCCCTATTCGATGAAGATGCTCGAGATCGACGCGGTCGGCATGTACGACACGGCCGCCGAGGAGATGGGCAAGGTCTTTATCACTACGGAGCTCGGCGGTGGCGGCACCGCGACGGCGAAAAGCGCGGGGATCGCCAAGCGCGGCGTCATCAACGTGCTGCGCCATGCAGGCATCGTCACGGGCAGCGCGGAAGTCACGCCGACGACCTGGCTCGACATGCCGGACGGCAATTGCTTTTCCTTCGCCGAGGAAGACGGACTGATCGAGCCCGTCTTCGATCTTGGAGAGGAGGTTGGCGAAGGCGCCATTGTGGCCCGCATCTACCCAACCGGACGGACCGGCGCAGCTCCCCGTGAAATCCGCGCGAAGATGGGCGGCATCCTATGCGCCCGGCATTTCCCGGGATTGGTCAAGGCCGGCGACTGTGTGGTCGTCATCGCCGTCGTCGTCAGCTGACGTAATCGAAAACTGTCTTTTCTGCTCCGCCGCTTCGTTATGAAAGCGGCGGAGCCAATATATTCCGAGCTTGGATCAAAGCCCGGATGCGCGCAAATCGCAGGTGATGCCGCCCCGGACGGCGGCCGTGCGCGCAGGTTCTTTCGCACTTGCGAAGAGCACCACAAAACCAACATCATTTCCCGCCAACTAGATCGTCAGCGGTCCTCAGCCTCGGCCATGGCTCCCGGATCGCGCCGTTGAACGAGGCAATCGCCTCGTTCAATCACTGGGAATGCGCGCTAAACGACTAGGGGAAAAATTGCATGGAGAACTCGATGACCGAAGTGTCCAGCAGATAGCCCGCCCTTCGAATGCGGCAAGGAGATCTCACGCATCATGCGCGCCAAACCCGCGCTTGCGGTAAGACGGCGCAGTCTTCTCGCGGCTTGAAAAGAGGCCGAAACTCCACGAAAAAGGGTAGCTATGGAATGATGTCGCTCACGTACGATCGGTATTTGTTGCGAAGAGGTCGGCCATGAGCATTGCTGATCGCCTGGTAACGGGAAGTCTCTGGGTCTCGCTCTCGAGGGTCATCGTCAACGGGTTGTCGACCCTCAGCACCATCGTCCTGGCATGGTATCTTTTGCCGTCGGACTTTGGCTTGGTTGCGCTTGCGACAACGATGCTCGCCATCGTGACGACGATAACCGAGCTTTCCCTGAACGAGGCGCTCATCCGCCACGAGGCGCCCGGGGAATCTCATTTCAGCGCTGCATGGACACTGGCTGCAACGCGCGGTCTGATATTGTGCGTTTTATTCGCCGCGTTCGCCTATCCGGCTTCCCTCATTTACGACGAGCCGCGCCTTTTCGGCGTCCTTCTTGTTCTGAGCCTTAGCCTCCTCATAAACGGGTTCGCCAATCCGCGACGGATCATGCTCCAGCGGGAGCTGATTTTCTGGCAGGAATTCGTTCTCAATGTTGCCCAGAAGATTGCCGGATTTGTGGCGACCGTCGCCATCGCCGTCATTTATCAAACCTATTGGGCGCTTGTGGTCGGCACGTTGGTGATGCAGATCACCAACGTTGTGGCATCCTATTTTATCCTGCCGTTCCGCCCCCGGGTCACCTTTTCCCATATGCGCGAGTTCTTTTCGTTCTCGATCTGGATTACCGCCGGGCAGATCGTCAACACCCTCAATTGGCGTTTCGATTACCTGCTGATCGGCAAGCTGCTGACGGGTTCGGCCCTCGGATATTATTCGCTTGGCGGGCAGCTGGCGATGACGCCCACGCGCGAAGCAACGGCGCCTCTGACCGCCACCATCTATCCCGCCTTCGCCAATGTCCGCCATGATCCTGCCCGTCTCGCCGCAGCCTATCAGCGAACGCAGGCGTTGCTGACGGCGGTCGCGTTACCCGCGGGCATAGGGATGGCTGTCATCGCAGATCCCTTGGTCAGGCTCGTGCTTGGTGAAAAATGGCTTCCGGTGATTTTCATCATCCAGGCGCTGGCGTCAGTTTATGCGCTGCAGACATTGGGATCCCTCAATCAGCCTCTCGGCATGGCGCTGGGGCAAACCCGGACCCTGTTCATCCGCGACGCGCAGATGCTTCTCGTCCGGATTCCGGTGATCACGATCGGCCTGGTGTTCTGGGGGCTTCCGGGGTTGATCTTCAGTCGGGTGCTCACCGGCCTCTTCAGCGCTTTGGTGAACATGGTGATCGTCAAGCGCTTCATAAATGTCTCGGTCACCGCCCAGCTATGGGCAAATTTCAGAGCGCTTGCCAGTTCGGCGGTCATGGCTGCCGGCGTCTCGCTCGCAGACCGCTACATGGGAGTTGAGGCCACGCATACCGGACTTGTTCTACAACTTGCCGCCCTTATCTGCCTTGGAGGCGTTCTTTATTGCGGCTCCAGCATCTTTCTCTGGCTGGTTATGGATCGTCCAAATGGTCCGGAGACTGAAGTCAGAAAGATCGCTTCCAAGGTGTTGTCCAAAGTCAGTCACGCCTGATCGCGGGACTTGTTGTTCTAACTTTTGAAAGAGAGGCATAATGTCACCCGTTCAGCAATCCGAACTGATCACCAAGCTTCAGGACAGGACCCACGATTGCCTTAAAGAGTTCATCCGCCCTGATGAACCGATAGCGATACTGGACTTTCCCGACATCAGGAACTGCGGAGATTCCGCGATCTGGCTGGGAGAAATGGCCTATTTGCAGCAGCGGCACGCAAAGCGGCCTTCCTACGTCTGCACGACTGACGATTTTTCACCGGATGAACTTAAAACTTCAGCCCCGAACGGTCCGATCTTCATCCATGGGGGCGGCAATTTTGGCGATATCTGGGTGTTTCACCAGGATTTCCGGGAGCGCGTGATGGAGCTGTTTCCCGACCGGCAGATCGTCCAGTTTCCGCAATCGATTCACTACAAGTCCCCGGAACGGCTGGAGCAAAGCAAGCGCGCGATCGGCAAGCACAGGAATTTCGTGCTGCTGGTGCGCGATGAGGAATCGTTTCAGTTCGCCAAGGAAAATTTTGATTGCCAGGTCCATCTGTGCCCGGACATGGCCTTCTGCATCGGCAGCATAAAGCCCGCCGCGCCGGAATTTCCCGTGCTTGCGATGCTCCGCCAGGACAAGGAGCAGGTCGGAACCGTCGACTTTTCCGCCTATCCGGACATCCCGAAGGAGGATTGGATTACCGAGAGCCGGTCGAAGGTGCGGGTTGCGAAAGCACTCGGAGCAGCCTCGGCACTGCTGCATTTCACCCCTTCCGAAATGCGGCTGCGTAAACTGGACGCCGCGGCCAACAACCGCTTCCAGCGTGGCATACGGCAGATTTCCCGTGGCGGGGCCATCGTGACCGACCGCCTGCATGTGCATATCTGCTCGCTTCTCATCGGCCGCCGCCATGCGGTGCTCGACAACAATTACGGCAAAATCCGGCGTTTCATGAATGCCTTTTCGGGAGGCACCGATCTTTCCTATAAGGCGACTTCGCTCGATGACGGCATCAGATGGGCAAGAGAACAGGCGGATGTCGCGGCATGATCGCGCCTGAGATCAACGGCTGGAGGCTGTCATGAGTGTTATCACCTTCATCATTCCCGTCAGGCACCAGGACAACGCACGTGACTGGAGCATCCTGAAGCGAAATCTGACGCAGACGGTGGCGTCCATCGCCAACCAGACCAGTCCCGACTGGCGGGGGGTGATCGTCGCCAACAGGGGCGCCGATCTTCCGGTCCTGCCGGACAAGTTTTCGGTGGCATGGGTGGACTTTCCGCCGAACGACATCCACGAGCGCGGCGATGCGACGGAAGAGGATTTTCTCGATTCATTCCGCGCCGACAAAGGCCGCCGCGTCCTTGCGGGCATGCTCACGGCCCGCGATTGTCGCTTCTTCATGATCGTCGACGACGACGATTTTGTCAGCGCTCGAATTACCGAATACGCCGCCCGGCACCAGAACGAGAACGGCTGGACGATCGACAAGGGCTATATCTGGGACGACGGCGGCAGCATTCTGTTGTGCCGCGACCAGTTCAACCACTATTGCGGAACGTCGCTGATCATCCGCTCTGACCTCTACGGACTGCCATCCAAGGCGGAAGACGTTTCACTCCAATGGGTCAAGGACATGCTTGGCAGCCATGTCCGCATAGAATCGGTTTTGACCGAACGCGGTACGCCCTTGAACGCGCTACCGTTCCGAGGTGCAGTTTATCGTGTCGCCCATAAGGGATCGCACAGCAAGGCTCCCAGTCTGATCCATATGTATTTCTTGAACAGAAACGTTCTCAGGCAGCCTGTCCGAGTTCTCAAGAATTTGACAAAGCTCCGACCGCTGTCGGCGGGATACAGAAAAGAGTTTTTTGGGCTTTCCGCCGGAAAGACGGAGTAGAATCGCGGCGTCCGGTCCAAGCTTGGGATCCGCTGACGAGCATCGGAAGGCTACGGTGCGGCGATGCGGATTGCCGGCGAAAGCGTGGCGCACCGATGGCCGCGGCGAAAGCGGCCGGAACCTGACGGCCGGCCGCTTCAGATTTCGTCGCGGCGATTAAACGGCGCCGCGGGTTTCCACGTAGATCGCGTAGACCGAGTGGCTGCTCGCCATATAGAGGCGGTTCTTCTTCGGGCCACCGAAGACAAGGTTCGGGCAGCGCTCGGGAAGCTTGATGAAGCCGATCGCCTTGCCGGCCGGGTTGAATATCTTGACGCCGTTCAGATCCTCAGGCCGGGCGCCTGCAGCGCCGTTCGATCCCCAGCCGCACCAGAGATTGCCATCGACGTCGATCTTGAAGCCATCGAGACCGCCGTTGTCGTCGGCCGTCACCAATGCCGTCTTGTTCGACAGCTTTACGCCGTCTGCGCCGACATCGTAGCTCCAGATTATGCGGAATGGCGATGCGCGGCCTTCAACGATGTAGAGCTTCTTTTCGTCCGGCGAAAAAGCGAGGCCGTTCGGGCCTTTCAGTTCGTCGGTGACGAGGCCAAGCTTGCCGTCCGGCGATATACGATAGACCGAGTGGGGCAATTCCGCTGTCGCTTTCTCGCCTTCCCACTCGCCGGCGATGCCGAAGGGCGGGTCGGTGAACCAGATGGAGCCGTCCGACTTGCAGACGATGTCGTTCGGAGAGTTCAGCTTCTTGCCGTTGTAGTTGTCCGCGAGCACGGTAATCGACCCGTCATATTCGGTGCGGGTGACCCGGCGTGTCAGATGTTCGCAGGAAAGCAGCCGGCCCTGGCGGTCGCGGGCGTGGCCGTTGGCATAATTGGCGTTGGCGTTGTAGACGCTCCAGCTCTCATTGGCTTCGTCATAGCGCATGACGCGATTGTTCGGAATGTCGCTGACAAGCAGATAGCGCCCGTCGCCGAACCAGACCGGACCTTCCAGCCAGCGAGCGCCGGTTGCGACTTGTTCGAGCGAACTGCTGGCGACGCGATATTTCGCAAAGCTCGGATCGAGGATTTGGATAGCCGGATCGGGATAGATCGGGCTCGGCCTAAAGCCGATCGCTTGTGCGGATGCCATTTTCGGGAAGGTGGTTGCCAGGGCGGCCGCTGAAAGCGTCATGATGTTGCGGCGTGAAAAATTCACGTTGAAGTCCTTTGATTATGGATAGTTGATTTCATATCAATTTGCCCGGTTTGACGGGGAACCGAGACCATGGTCCGCTCCCAATTAAAGGCAGTCCATTGTGCGTCGCAACAAACAAGATTGCCTTCTGCCGCCTTTGGTTAAGCAATGGTGAAAACCACCTGAAAGTCAGAATGTGCCTTAGATGCGCTGCGGCAAGAGTAAGATTTTATTATGAAAAAGCGCTTATGAAAAACGGAGGATCAAGTTCGATCACCATGCGCATGATGTGCACCGTCCGGCACGGCTCCGGCATTTTTCACTTTCGATGCACCGTCGCTCTTTCACCGTTTTTTGAGGTATCTGATGCTCAAGAATTTAAAGATTAAAACAAAATTTCTCATGGCGATTGCCATCCTCGCGGTCATTTCCCTTGCAGGCCTGATGTATGTCACCAGCAAGTTCAGCGCCGCCAACGAGGCTTATTCCGGCTTCCTGCAGAAGGAAAGTAACGCGGCGACCTTCGGACCCCGCGGCGCTGCCGGCATGTGGACCGCGACGACATGGCTGAGCCGTGCACTGGCCCAGGACCCGGCAAGCGCGGCGTTCCAGGATCTGTCCGGCCGGTTTTCCAAGGAATTTGCTGGCGCCCGTGACCGGTTGACCCAGATCCCGGCGCTGGTGCCGAGCCGCAAGGCTGCGATCGACGAACTGCTTGCCGGTGCGGATGCGCTGAAGGCAGTCGGCGACGATCTTCTCAAGGCCCATACCGCAGGCGACCAGGAAAAGGTCAGCACCCTTTCCGCCAAGCTCGACCAGGCCATCGTCGATCTCTCGCCGAAATTCGGCGCCAATAACGGCGCCATGGCCGAAATTCTCAACAATGGCGCCAAGACGTTGAGCCAATCGGTCTCCAGCACGATCACCTATGCGATCTGCGGCATGCTTTTAGGCATCGCGATCGCTGCCGTCCTGTCCATGACCATCGCCCACAAGGGCATCACCGCGCCGATGGCCCGCCTGCGTGAGCGTATGGCTTCGCTGGCCGCCAGCCAGACGGAAGCTGCCATCGACGGCCTCGACCGCAAGGACGAAATCGGCGAGATGGCCAAGGCCGTCGCCATCTTCCGCGACAACGCTCTGCAGCGTGCTCGCCTGGAACGGGAAGCCGAAGACAATCGCGGCCTGTCCGAGCGCGAGCGCATGGAGCGCGAAGCCCAGAAGACGCGCGAAGCCGCCGAGATCAAGTTTGCCGTCGACAACCTGGCAGAGGGCCTGAGCCATCTGTCCGATGGCAACGTCTCCTATCGCATCGAAAAGCAGTTTACCGCGACGCTGGACGGTGTCCGCAACGATTTCAACGCCTCGGCCACAAAGCTGCAGACGGCCCTGGAGCAGGTGGCGGAGAATGCCCGCAGCATCCAGGCCGGTTCGGCGGAGATCAAGGCGGCCGCCGACGATCTGGCCAAGCGCACCGAGCAGCAGGCAGCTTCCGTCGAGGAAACCGCCGCAGCTCTCGAAGAAATCACCACCACCGTGAAGGACGCCACCAAGCGCGCTCAGGAGGCCGGCGCGCTCGTTGCCCGCACCCGTAGCGGCGCCGAAAACTCCGGCGAGGTCGTCCAGCGTGCCGTCAAGGCGATGGAACAGATCGAGAAGTCCTCAGGCGAGATTTCAAACATCATTGGCGTCATCGACGATATCGCCTTCCAGACCAATCTTCTGGCATTGAACGCCGGCGTCGAAGCGGCCCGTGCGGGCGATGCCGGCAAGGGCTTTGCCGTCGTTGCCCAGGAAGTGCGCGAACTCGCCCAGCGCTCCGCCAAGGCCGCCAAGGAGATCAAGGCGCTGATCACGACGTCGAACGAGCAGGTCAATGCCGGGGTGCAGCTGGTGGGCCAGACCGGACAGGCGCTGGTAACGATCGTTTCGGAAGTGCAGGAGATCAACCGGCACGTCAACGCAATCGTGGAGTCAGCCCAGGAACAGTCTTCGGGCCTTCAGCAGATCAACACGGCCGTGAACCAGATGGACCAGGATACCCAGAAGAATGCCGCGATGGTCGAGGAATCGACCGCGGCAAGCCATGGTCTCGCCCGGGATGCGGCATCGCTCAACGAACTGCTGGCCCAGTTCAAGCTGCCCGGCCAGCGCCACGCTCCGCGCCCGGCCGATCGCCGCGACACTCCGGCGGCCTCGCCGGCCCGCAATCTGGCCCGCAGAGTTGCCACGGCCTTCTCCGGCGGCTCCGCGGCCGCTGCGGTCAACAACGATTGGCAGGAGTTCTAGGCGCGCACTTGACCGGCTATCGGCGTCCGAGGCTATTTATACCCACGCCTAAGCGCCTGCGGGGGCTGTCCCAAGCTTCTCAGGAACGCCCGCCGCATTCGGCCGGCGTCGCCGAAACCGGCAGCCTCGGCAATGTGTTCGAGCGGTAGGTGGCCGGTCTCGACGGCCATCCGCGCCGTTTCGAGGCGCAGTCGCTCGACGGCCTTGGCCGGTGTTGTGCCGGTTTCGGCTGCAAACGCCCTTGCAAAGTTGCGCGGGCTCATCGCCGCCTGGTCGGCGAGGCGCTCGACAGTCAGCTGGTCGGCCAGATGCTCGCGCATCCAACCGATCAGCGCAGAGAACCTGCCCGTGTGCCCTCCAAGATCGACAAGCGCTGAAAACTGGGACTGGCCACCGGGCCGGCGTTGATGAACGACGAGCTGTTGTGCGGTTCTGCGCGCGATATCCGCCCCCAGATCGTCTTCGATAAGGGCAAGCGCCAGGTCGATACCGGCAGATATGCCGGCTGACGTCCAGACATGACCGTCCTTGATATAGATACGCTCCGCATCGAGCTCTATCTTTGGGTAGCGGCGAGAAAAGTCATGCGAACTGCCCCAATGCGTCGTGGCCCGACGTCCATCGAGGAGCCCGGCTTCGGCGAGCAGATAGGCCCCGGAACACACACTCGTCACGCGCCTTGCGTCCGTGCGTTTCAGCCATTCGAGAATTTCGTGCACGGCCTCCATGGAGCGGATGATCTCGCCGCCCGAGATCATCACCGTGTCGAACGGCCCATCCCGGAGCGGCGCAGCCGACAGCTTGAGGCCCGATGAACTCTCGATCTCGCCGCCACCCGGTGCCATCAGCACCAGGTCATAACTGCCCGGCCGGAATCGCTCCGCCATTTCGAAAGCCGACGTTGGCCCCGCCGTATCGAGAAGCTGGAAACCCGGATGCACCACAAGAGCGACTGTGCGAACCATGGCAGTTTTTGCCCGATTAATGTCATTTCAGTCAGACGATAGCAGCGGTAACTTTCCCTGCAAACAGGGCAACCGATCGATCGGGCGAAACTATCATGACGTGGCGGTTTGTTCTTACAGGCGGGTTGGGGCTTGCTGCGGTCTTCCTGGTGGTCGCCGGGGGCTGGATAGTCTTTCTGCCGTCTGCTTCTTCAGCCGGGGCCCTCCAGCCTATTCCCGGCGAGGAGACACGCGCCACGGTCGAGGCTTTGAAGCCAACCAAACGCGTCCGCCCGGTGGTCGCCGTCGTCGGCATCAACGACGGGACGGAGATCACCGATTACCTGATGCCCTACGGTATTCTGCGCCGCGCCGATGTCGCGGATGTCGTGGCGCTGGCAACGCAGCCCGGGCCGATGGTTCTCTATCCAGCGCTGAAGGTTGAGCCGCAGGCGACGATCGCGGATTTCGATGCGCAGCATCCGGAAGGTGCCGATTACGTCATCGTCCCGGCGATGGTCCGCGAGGACGATCCGGCGGCACTGCGCTGGATCAGGAGCCAGGCGGAAAAAGGCGCGGTGATCGTCGGTGTCTGCGTCGGTGCCAAGGTGGTTGCGGCCACCGGCCTTCTCGACGGGCGAAAAGCCACGACCCACTGGTATTCGCTGGAGGCCATGCTGAGGGAACATCCTTCCATCCGCCATGTCGCCGATCGCCGCTTCCTCGTTGACGGTCGCGTTGCGACGACGACGGGGATCAGTGCCTCCATGCCGATGTCGCTGACGTTGATCGAGGCGATCGCCGGGCGGGAGAAAGCCGAGGCTGTCGCGGCCGAGCTGGGCGTCGCGAATTGGGATGCGCGACACGCCAGTGGCGCCTTCACGTTCACGCGTCCTTTCGCATTGACGGCAATCGGCAATTCGCTCGCCTTCTGGAACCGCGAAACGCTCGGCATCGAACTGTCGCAAGGCGTGGACGAGGTGTCGCTTGCGCTTGTCGCGGATGCCTGGTCGCGCACCTACCGTTCGCGCGTGATGACCTTCGCAGCCAGCGCGGATGTGGTGGAGAGCCGCAACGGCATCCGCATCATTCCCGACGAGGTGAGCGCGTCGACAACGCGCATGCCCGCAGCGCCGCTGGGCCGCAAACCGGCGGAGGCGCTGGACGATACGCTGAAGGCCATCGCCGAGCGCTATCGGGAAAACACGGCCGATTTCGTGGCCATGCAGCTCGAATACAGGAGACGAGTGACGCCGCAATAGATCGACGCGGCTTACATCCTGCCGCTCGTCCCGCAAACGAGAAAGGACCAATCATGAAAGCTCTCATCGCAGGCGCCGGCATCGGCGGATTGACGACCGCGCTTCAACTCCACGAAGCCGGGATCGAGGTCGAGATCTTCGAACGCGTCGGCGAGGTTCGTGAACTCGGGGTCGGCATCAACATGCTGTCGCATGCCGTGGCGGTGCTGGCCGATCTCGGACTGCAGGCAGGCCTCGACGCTGCAGGGATCCGTATGCGGGAACTGATTTATACCAACCGTTTCGGTCAGGTCGTCTGGCAGGAACTGCGCGGCCTGGACGCCGGTCAAGAGGCGCCGCAGGTCAGCATCCATCGCGGCAAGCTGCTCGGCGTGATCCATAGAGCGGTGATCGCCCGTCTCGGACCCGACGTCATCAGGACCGGTTGCCGGGTTGAGGGCCTCGAGCAGACGGAAGGCGGGGTCGTGGTTCATCTCTGCGGAACGGACGGCTGGCGTGGCACGGCCCGCGGGGATCTGCTGATCGGCGCCGACGGCATCCATTCCGCGATCCGGGCGCAGCTCTATCCCGATGAGGGGCCGCCGATCTGGAGCGGGATCATGTTATGGCGCGGCGCCACACGCTGGCCGATCTGGCGCGATGGTCGGACGATGGTGATCGCCGGCGGCAATTTCGCAAAATTCGTCTATTATCCGATCGGAGCCGATCCTGCGGAGCCTGAAATGCGGCTGACGAACTGGGCCGTGATGGCCAAGGTGGGCGAGCCCGGCACATCGCCGCTACGCCGCGAGGACTGGAGCCGCTCCGGCCTGTCGGACGAGGTGTTGCCCTTCGTGCGTGACCGTTTTCATCTCGATTTCGTTGATCCCGCCTCCATCATCCAGGCCACCGAGAATTTTTACGAATACCCGAATTGCGATCGGGATCCCTTGCCCCGCTGGTCGTTCGAGCGGGTCACGCTGCTCGGGGATGCCGCCCATGCCATGTATCCGGTCGGTTCCAACGGAGCGAGCCAGGCAATCCTCGATACACGCTGCCTGGCACGACATCTCCAATCCGGAGACGGTATCGAGGCGGCTCTTTCCCGTTACGATGCCGAACGGCGGCCGGTCACGTCGGAAATCGTTCTCTCCAACCGCCTGGGCGGTCCCGAGGGGGTCATCGACATGATCGAGGCCCGTGCGCCCGACGGTTTCGACGACATCGATGCGGTGGCCTCGTTCGAAGAACGTAAAGCAATGGTTCGTGGTTACGCTTCGCTCGCTCGTGGGCGGACACGGTGAGGATGGTTCCATGGTTGCCGCCGCCGTAACGCTTTTTCTCGCCGAAACGTGTCTCTACGCGATTGCATCGCTGACCCACGCGGGCTTCCTCGTCGAAGGTCATGAGCACAGGCAAGCCATGATCGCCGAAGCCGTGATCGCGGCGATCCTGCTGCTCGGGTTGTTATCCGTCAGGCTCCGCCGGCCCTGGAGCCGCGTGGCCGCAACTTCCGCGCAGTCCCTGGCTCTGCTGGGCACGCTCGTCGGCGCATTCACCATCGCGGTCGGTATCGGTCCGCAGACCACGCTCGATTACGTCACACACGTGGTGATGATCCTGATCCTGGTCTCTGGTCTCGTCTGGTTGGTGAGGAGCCGAATTGTGTGGTGATCCTATTTAATCCTGTTCTGCATCCGCTGAGCCGCATTGGGAAGGGACGATGTCGCGCGCGGTGCTGCGCCGGCGGCTTCCGCCTGCAGAAACGCGGCGATATCGCCAAGCAGCATGAGTTCGGTTGGGGCGTGGGTGGGGTCCCCCGAAAGGTTGACGGTCTCCCGCGGGTCGGTCTGAAGGTCGAACAACTCCCGCTCGCTCAATCCTCCATTCGTATAGAGCGTCAGCTTGAAGCGCTGGTCCCGTGCCATCGTGGCCCGCATCGGCGGGTCCCAGAAACTACCGCTGTCGTTGACACCGGAGTTACGGTAGGCGCAGATCGCGCTGCTGCGCCGCGTCGCGTTCCGCGATGCCATTGCCACCAGATCCTCGCTTTCCGGGCAGGATTGCGTATCGAGGCCTGCTGCTGCGAGGCACGTGGCCGCCACGTCGCGACCTTGCGCAAGCGCGGTGCATCGGGAGCCGGCGTTGACGTGTCCCGGCCAACGCAGCAGTAGCGGCACTCCGACGGTAGGTTCGTAGAGTGCAACTCCCTTGACGAAAAGCCCGTGATCGCCAAGCTGATCACCATGGTCGGATAGGAATAAGACCAGCGTGTCGTCGGTCATCTCCGCTTCGTCCAGTGCCGCCAGAACGCGGCCGACCTGTTTATCGAGGAAGGCAATGGAAGCGGCATAACCGAGACGGATCTTGCGTATCTCCTCCGCAGAGAAGTCTGAGAAACGTCCGAGATAGGAGCCCTGCTGCTCCTGGCGGACGCATCCGGGTTGTATCGTGCGCGAAACCACCGGCTCCGGAATCTTCGCTGCATCGATGCAATTTCCGAAGGTGAGGGGGTAATCCTCATAGGGGTCGTGAGGGTCGAACAGGCTCATCAGGCAAAAGAAGGGCTGTCTTTCTGCTTTCATCGACTGGATGAAGGCAATGGTCCGGTCGGCCGCCCATTTGCTCATGTGTTGCGCTTCGGGGTGATGAAGTTCCTTTCGGCCGTTGCGTTGAAGGGCGTCGAGGAAATCCGGCGCCGTCTCGCGAAGCCAGGCCGCGTAGCCGTTGAAGGGGCTGCCGATCGAAACCGATGGCTCGAGACACCATTCGTAGATGTCGAAACCGTCATGCGGATGACGTTGCCGTTCTTCCTGAATACGGCTGCTGACATGCAGCTTGCCGAAAACTGCGGTCCGATAACCGGCCTCCCGCCGCAGCCGTTCGGTGAACAGCACTTCGTCCGGCGGCAGGTTGTCATGCACCCGCTGGACCGCATGACCCGGCACGGGCTTGCCGGTGAAGATGCTGGCCCGGGAAGGGGTGCAGATCGGGTTGTCGACTGTGCAGTGCTCGAATACCGCTCCGGCTTGGCCCAGCCTGTCGAGATGAGGTGTCGGAATCCAGCCGCAGCCATAGATGCCGAGCGTGTCCCGACGCTGCTGGTCCGTCATGATCATCAGAATGTTGGGTCGTGTCACGATGCCACCTCGACGTTCACAGCATGATGTCGGGAAGGGCGATCCTGGCCTTCTCGCGCAGTGCGGGAACGACCGATGGGTCAATCCAGCGATAAGGCCGGCGCAGCCGGGTCCCGATCTCCGCCCATCCCCCGATTGCAGCCAGGAGCTTGTCCAATGCGGCGTTGGAATATCCGTGCACCCTGGCAAACGGCACTATGTGGTCGTCCAGAAAGGCGCGCAGCCGTTTCTCGATATCAAGCGACCGGTCGATGTCGTCGGTCATCGCCGCGGTCCATCGTTGTGCTCCGGACGGGCTCAGGCAGGCAACGTTGGAGAACGCCCCGACCGCAACGCCCTGCTTGACGCCTGTCGCAAGATGATGCCCCGGGACATAAATTCCCCACCCATCGAGATGCTTGCGGGCCTGATCGTACCAGGATGCATCTCCATCCCCAAGCTTGATGCCCACGACTTGCGGTACGCCTGAAAGGATTGCCGCCAGTTCCTCCGGGGCAAAGACGCGCTTGGCATGCGGCGGCTGGTAGAGCACCAGCGGCACCGGGTCGGCAGCGCCAGCAGCCATCTGCAGGAAATCGGTCGCCTCCGCGGCCGTCACCGGCCACCAGTCGGGAAGTATCACCTGGATTGCCTCCGGTTCGAGCGCCGCCGCCCGGCGTACACGTTCCAGGGATATGCGGGGATCGGGCTGACACGCACCGATGACGAATGGCATCGCTGCAGGACTGCAGCGGTCCGCCAACAATTGTTGAATCCGGTCGAACTCCGCTTCCGTCTGGTTGTGAAATTCGCCAGCGGTGCCGTTTGAGTAGATGCCGTCCACCTTGGCGGCAATCAGTCGGTCGATCGCGTCAGCCAGACGCGGGAAATCGATGGAGTCGTCTTCATTGATCGGCAGCAATAACGTCGCCCAATTTCCCCGAATGCGACCCCAGCGGTCATTCCGCCGCTCGAATTTTGTGATTGCCACAACCAACCTCCCGTTTGCAGCAGCCGGATCCATGCCGGCCGGCCTCGCTCAGCTGCTTTCTCAATTTATCGACTTGCTAGATATCCTACAAGTCGATATACCTCAATCATGTCAATGTCGAAATGTGCATGGAGCAGTTGTTGGCCAAGCCCATAAAACCTCTGGAGCGTCCGCCGCTTCTGCATGTCAGCGTGCAGGAAAGCCTGCGCAGCTATATCGAGGACAATGACCTGACGGCTGGCGCGGCTCTGCCGCCGGAGACTTTCCTGGCGCAGCAATTGGGCGTGGGGCGCAATTCGGTTCGCGAAGCGATCAAGGCGCTGGAATCCGTCGGCATCCTTGAAACGCGGCGCGGCATCGGCGTTTTCGTCAAGGAATTCTCGTTCGAGCCGCTTCTGGACAATCTCGCCTATGGACTGCAGGCGTCGCTGCGTGATGTGGAGGAGTTGCTGGAGATTCGTCGCGTATTGGAGACGGGTCTCATCGACAAGACCATCGAAATGATCAGCGACGATGACGTGGCCGAGCTCCGACGGCTTACCGATCGCATGCGCCAGCGCGCTGAGCGCGGCGAAAGCTTCGCCGAGGAGGACCAGCAATTTCATCAGCTTCTGTTCCGCTGCCAAAACAACAAGATGCTGAGCGCGCTGATCGATATCTTCTGGTCGGCCTTCTACAAGGCTTCAGGCTTCGCAAATCTGGCAAGTCCCACGCCCCTGGCGACCTGGCAGGATCACCATGAGATCGCGGAAGCCGTGGCGGCGAGAGACGTCGAGGCAGGCCGCAAACGCCTGAGCGCACACTATTCCGGTATCCGGAAAGTCATCGCGATCAACCGGCCCGAGGAGGTCGATCCGGTTTAGCGATAATCGAAATATAAAAGAGGAGGAGAGCATGCATCGACGGAATTTCGGTCGCCTTCTGGCGGCGGGAGCCTTGCTTTTTGCCACAACTGCCGCAGTGGTGCCCGCGACGGCCCAGGCGCAGACGGGCAAGACCATTGTCGGCGGGTTCGACGTGGGCCCAGGTGGTTTCCAGGGCAATTTTAACCCGCTGACTGCCACAGCCGGCTTTACCTGGCTCAACACCTATTTCGAGCCCCTGGTCATCTACACATCCGATTTATCGAAACTTACCGGCGCGCTGGCTTCAGAGTTCGCCCTCGGCCAAGACAACCTGACATATACGTTCAAGCTCGCCGAGACGAATTGGCATGACGGAACGCCTTTTACCTCGGCCGACGTCAAGTTCACCCTGGAGCTTGCCAAGAATGCCGAAAGCGGCAGCATTTTTGCCGCGCGGCTTGCCGATATCGCATCGGTCGAGACGCCGGATGCGCACACGGCAGTCGTCAAGCTCAGCAAGCCGAACTCGGCATTCCTCTCCGTTCTGTCGCAGTTGATGATGCTGCCGCAGCAGGCATTGTCGTCGGCGAACGTCAAGGAGATTGCCAAGAGCCAATGGTGGTCCACCAAGCCGATCGGAACCGGTCCGTTCAAGTTCGTGAAGCATGTCAGCGATCAGTATGTCGAAATGGCTGCCTATGACGGCTATCGGGGCGGAAAGCCGAAGGCGGATCGCCTGATCAACCGCTATTTCGCAAATCCGGCTGCAGCTGTCGCGGCCCTCAGGGCGGGAGAGATCCAGTTCACCTTCGCCGAACCAGATGATGCCAAAACCTTCAAGGGCAACGGCAGTTTCCGGGTCATCGAGGGCGACTCCTATGTGGTGAACTATATCGGCTTCAATCAGCGGGCCGGAATCTGGGACGACCTTCGCGTCCGTCAGGCGGTCATGTACGCCATCGACCGAAACGCCATCGTCTCCAGCCTGTTCGGCGGTGCCGCCAAGCTCGCCAACTGCGGTTATGTCGCGCCGCAGCTCGTTGGGAAGGATCTGGCCGACTATGCCTACAATCCGCAAAAGGCAAAAGACCTGCTGGCGGAGGCGGGTTGGGAGAAGGTCAACGGCAGCAAGCCGATCCCGTGGCTGACCTACTACAATACGCCGCAGGTCGCCAACGTCATGGCGGCGGTGCAGGCGATGCTGGCGCAGGTCGGCGTCAATGTTGTTCCGCGCGCGCTCGACGTTCCGAGCTATAACGGCATCGTGCGAAGCGAAAAATGGCAGGATTTCCCATTGGTCTATGCGGGGCTGCAAAACGGCCCCAATCCGGGATCGCTCAATGTCGGGCTGAATGCCGCACAGACACCTCCGTCCGGCAACAACATCATGCGCGTCGAAATGCCTGCGCTGACGGATGCGCTGAATACGGCGATGGCGGAAACCGACCCGGCCAAGGCCGACGGCAGATGGCAGAAGGTCTGCAAGGAAATGAACGCTGCGCTTCCCTGGGCCCCGATGTGGGTTGCGAGCCGCTACGGGGTCGTGTCCAGCAAGCTCAAGGACTTCTTCTGGACGCCCGCTCCAGGCGGCGGCCCGTACGTCTCCCACCCGGAAAAATGGGATCTCGCTCCGTGATGTGTCCGTGAGCCGGGATGCGGTCTGGCGAGCAAGCCCGACCGCATCCCCCGCGGACCCTGTTGGTGAAAACATGCTGCAATACATCCTTCGCCGTACGGCCGTCGGCCTGCTGATGCTGCTGGCCCTGACGGTTCTCATCTTCACGTTGCTGCGGCTGACGCCCGGCGATCCGATCGATGCCTATGTCAATCCGTCTGTCCCCATTTCTGCGTCCGATCTCGAGATGCTTCGTACCCGGCTCGGTCTCGATCGGCCGCTGCCGGTGCAATATTTCGCCTGGCTTGGCGCGGCGCTGATGGGGGATTTCGGCTATTCCATCCAGTATAACGGCGAAGGAGTGCTGCCGCTTGTCCTTAGCCGCATCGGCCCGACGATCCTGCTGATGTTCAGTGGGCTTGTCATCGCCGTCGTTGTCGGCATCTCAACCGGCATCTTTGCGGCCGTCCGCCGCAACAAGCTGGCCGATCTTTCACTTTCGACGGCGGCGTTCGTGGGAATTTCAAGTCCGGCTTTCCTGACCGCCCTGCTGGGGCTCTACGTATTTGCGGTCAATCTGCGCTGGGTGCCGGCCGGCGGCATGCTGACGCCGGGCGCGCCTTTTTCCGTCGGTGACTTGCTGGCCCACCTCATCCTGCCCGCCACCCTGCTTTCGATCGGCCATGGCGCACTGATCATGCGATACATGCGCTCCTCGCTGCTTGAAGTGCTGTCGCAGGACTATGTGCGCACGGCGCGCGCCAAGGGTGTCCGGGAATTCTGGGTCATCGTCAAACATGCCGTCCGCAACGCCCTGCTGCCGGTGATCACCCTGATCGGCTCCACCATCGGCATCGCCATCGGGGGCGCGATCTTCATCGAGAGCGTGTTCGACTGGCCGGGCATGGGTTTGCTGATGGTCAATGCCGTCGTCAGACGCGATTACCCGGTCATCATGTGCGCTACGCTGCTGACGGGCGCCTGCGTCATCCTGGTCAACCTGCTCACCGACATCGCCTATGCCGCTGTCGATCCGCGCATCAAGGTGGCATAAGATGGCGAGCTTGACACATGCCGGCTCCGCCGGTCCCATCCGACGCGCACTTTCCCGCTTTTTCGAGAACGGTGCGGCCGTGGTCGGCTTGGCCATCCTGATCCCGATCCTGGTCCTTACCCTCACCTATGATCTCTGGTGGCTCCACAAGCCCAACGACATCGACCTGCTGGCGATGAACCAGGGGCCGTCGTCGGCCCATTGGCTCGGCAGCGACGGGGTGGGGCGGGATATCATGGCGCGACTGCTGCAGGGCGGACGGATCTCGCTGCTGGTAGCGACGGTGTCGATGGCGATCTCCACGTTCCTCGGTTTCTTCATCGGAGCCATCGCCGGCTTTGCCGGACGTTTCGTTGATGGTGCCACGATGCGGTTCGTCGATCTTGCGATGACCTTGCCGCCGGTCATTTTCCTTCTGGTCCTCGCCTCGATCGTCGGCAGCGGCATAATGCCGACCATCTTCGTGATCTCGCTGCTGTCGTGGCCGGTTCTCTCCCGCATGGTACGGGCTCGGCTGCTGGAACTGCGCGAACGTGACTTCGTGGTGGCATCCCGGGGCATGGGCGCAGGGCTCTGGCACCTGCTGATCCGGCATGGTTTGCCCAATACGATCGATATCCTCGTGGTCTACGCTACTCTGCAGGTGGCAAATGGGATCCTGCTGGAGGCCGGTCTCTCATTCCTGGGTCTTGGGGTCACGCCCCCGGAAGCGAGCTGGGGCAATATGCTGAATGCTGCCCGCGCCACGCATGTGCTCGAAAATTATCCCTGGCAATGGATGTTTCCGGGCGGCGCGCTCGTCGTGACCGTTCTTGCCATCAACTTCGTGGGCGATGGGCTTCGCGATGCCTTCGATCCGCGCTCCGAACTCAAGTGAAAGGTTGCACATGCCCCTCTTTACCGGTGTCATTCCGCCCGTCGTCACTCCGCTCACCACGACTTTCGAGGTGGATTATCCTTCCTTCGCGCGCGTCATAGACCACCTGCTCGATGGCGGCGTGCATGGCCTGTTCGTTCTCGGCTCGACCAGCGAAGTGGTGTTCCATGACGAAGCCACGCGCCGCAGCATCATCGAACATGCGGTCGAACAGGTGCACGGCCGCGTGCCCATCCTGGTCGGCGTGATCGATCCCACAACCGAGCGCGTGATCGCCCATGCAAAGGTGGCGCAGTCGGCGGGTGCCGACGCGGTTGTCGTCACGGCGCCGTTCTATGCCCGGACAAACCAGGCCGAAACCATCGATCACTTCCGCTATATCCGGGAGGCGATCGACATACCGGTCATCGCCTACGACATCCCAGTCTGCGTCCACACCAAGCTCGAACGCCGGACCACCGTGACGCTTGCCCGCGAAGGCACGATCGTAGGCGTCAAGGATTCGAGCGGCGACGACGGCAATCTCCGTTATGTCATGGCAGACACGGCCGATCTTCCCGATTTCTTCGTCATGACGGGATCCGAGATCGTCGCCGACAGCGTGGTGAACATGGGTGCGCACGGCATCGTGCCGGGCCTTGGCAATGTTGACCCGCACGGCTACGTACGCCTGTGGGATCTCTGCCAGGCGGGTGATTTTGCCGGTGCACGGCAGGAGCAGGAACGGCTGTGCCGGCTTTTCGAGATGGTCTGGGTCAGCCTGGCGCGGACCAGTGCGGGTTCTGCCGGAGTGGGGGCCTTCAAGACCGCCATGCGCAGGCTCGGGGTCATCGACACCAATGTCATGGCCCGCCCGCAGCGATCCCTGAACGACGAAGAGGCGGCCGTCATCGACGGCATCCTGCGGCAAACCGGGCTTCTGGATTGACGATGAACGCAGAGTCGATCCTCGAAATTTCCGGGCTGACGACGGTGTTCCGCATCGGCGATCGGGAGATCGTCGCCGTGCGGGACCTGAGCCTTGCCGTGGCGACGGGAGAAACCGTGGCGCTGGTTGGCGAATCCGGCTCGGGAAAGTCGGTGACCAGCTTGTCGATCATGGGTCTTCTGCCGCGCGGCGTTGGCCGTATCGCAGCGGGTACGCTGCGGTTGAAGCGCAAGACGGGCGAAGTCGTCGAACTGCAGACTATTGGCGGCGACACCCTGCGCCGGGTGCGCGGCAATGATATAGGCATCGTCTTTCAGGAGCCGCTGACCAGCCTCAATCCGGTTTTTACGATCGGCGAACAGATTGCCGAGCCGATCCGCATCCATATGGGAAAATCCCGTCAGGAGGCCTTGTCGGACGCCATCCAGCGGCTGGAGGATGTCGGCATTCCCGATCCGCACCGACGTGCCCGGCAATATCCGCACGAACTCTCCGGTGGCATGCGGCAACGAGCGACCATTGCGATGGCGCTCGCTTGCAATCCGACGCTGCTGATTGCCGACGAACCCACGACGGCTCTCGATGTCACCATCCAGGCGCAAATCCTCGACCTGCTCGGACGGCTGCAGAAAGAACGCGGCATGGGCATGTTGTTCGTCACCCACAATCTCGGGGTCGTTGCCGAGATCGCCGATCGCGTGGCTGTCATGTATGCCGGTTCGCTCGTCGAGACCGGTAGCGTCGCGCGGGTCTTCTCCCATCCGCGCCACCCCTATACCAAGGGACTGATGCGTTCGGTGCCGCAGCTTGGAACCGCGACGCTTCTTCGGGAGGCGGGCACTCCGCTGCCGACCATCGCAGGGTCGGTTCCGAGCCTCATGGACCTGCCGTCGGGCTGTCCTTTCGCTCCCCGCTGTCCCTACCGCATAGAGGTCTGTTCAGAAGCCTATCCGGCGTTGGCAGACGCCGGAGAGGGGCAGTTCAGCCGCTGCATCCGATGGCAGGAGATCTGACCGATGTCACAGGAATTTCTCCTCGAAGTGAGCCGGCTGGGCAAGGATTTTGCCCCGGTGGCATTTGCCCGCGGCCCAGTCGTCCGCGCCGTCCAGGATGTCTCCTTCAACATCAAACGTGGGGAAGTCGTCGGGCTGGTTGGCGAATCCGGCAGCGGCAAGACCACCATCGGCCGCATGGTCGCGCAACTGATCGAACCTACCTCCGGCAGTATCCGTTTTGAAGGCTCGGAAACGACGAGCCTGTCGCGTCGCGAACTCCGCGGCCTGCATGCGCGGGTCCAATATATTTTCCAGGATCCCTTCGCCAGCCTCTCACCGCGGATGACGATTGGCGAGATCCTCACGGAAGGGCTGGATATCCAGCGGATCGGCAGCAGGTCGGAGCGGGCCGCAAAAGCTGCCCAGGCCCTCGCTTCGGTGGATCTGCCGCCGGATGCGATTTCCCGCTACCCGCACGAGTTTTCCGGCGGCCAGCGCCAGCGCATCGGCATCGCCCGGGCGCTGACGCTTGCGCCCGAGCTGATCGTCGCCGATGAACCGGTGTCGGCGCTCGACGTGTCGATCCAGGCGCAGATCGTCAATCTGCTGCGCGATCTGCAGATGCGGCTCGGCCTGACCATGCTGTTCATCGCCCACGATCTCGCGGTGGTCGAATATGTCGCCGATACGGTGATCGTGCTCTATCTCGGGCGGATCATGGAGATGGCGCCCAGCCGCGAGCTTTATGCCAGCCCGCAGCATCCTTATACGCGCGCTCTACTTTCGGCCGTTCCGTCGCCCGACCCTTCACGGCATGCGAACCGGCAGATCCTCAAAGGTGACATCCCAAGTCCCGCCAATCCCCCAAGCGGTTGCGTCTTCCGGACCCGTTGCCCAGTTGCAGTCGACGCTTGCGCGAGTGCCGTGCCGCCACTGCGGGAAGGGACGAAAGGACACTTCAAGGCCTGCATCCGTGACGATCTCGGCTGATCCGGCAAAGCAGGCAAATCATTGACGATGAAAAACGGGCTCCTGTCGGCGTCTGGGTTGCCCGGCACGGTCCAGGCTTCGACGTGGATTTACGTCATTGGACGTAGTGCATCATCACAAAGAGTTTCTTCCTTCCCGGTGCGATTTGCTGTTGGCTTCCAATTCCGAAGCGGAGCCGTGTTCACGTCTTGTCTCATTGAAGGGCGGAAGCGGTGAAGCCTTGAACCGTCGATGGCCCGAATAGCGTGTTGGTGCACATTAGGAAGGCCAGCGAAGCGAGTGGCGCGCATGAGCTTGCTCTTGAGAAAATCGGTGAAATTGCTGGCGCCAGCAGCGTTGGCGCAGATGACCATCGCTTCGATTGTCTTCGGTATAATTACATATAATTACCAGGGCGATTTCCTGAATTCGTTGGCTTATACTTCGGTGTGCTTTCTTTTGATGCAGACAGGCTATTTCGCAGGTATTTTCTACATGGTATGGTCCGAGTTTAAGCGGAAATCATCGTAGGTCGATTCTTTGGGAATGACGGATTTTATCCTGATCGAAGGGTGAGTGATGACGAGCGACATCTGGATATCCATCAGGCTGCGGCTTGAAAGAGAGTGGCGGTTGCTTGATCCGGAGCGGATGACCTCTCCGCTGCCGTTGGAAGGAAACCAGGACGATCACGTGCCGGCTTTGCCCAGGCGGCGGCTGCGCATCGGAAGGGTCGATTGAGCTTCGACCGCTGGCCCGACCCGTTGTCGCCGGACGGCGTCAATAGCGGGGAGCACGGCAATTTCAGCCAAGTCGGCTCGTTTTCCGAGTGATCCTGTTGATTGCCTGACCCTGGTGTTTCCTGATGTGTTCCAGGACAGAATCGCGTGCTGCTACGGAGCCTGCCATGTCTTATCTCAGCAATGCCAAACAGTGGCTATCTGCGCTATCGGATGGGGATGTTCGTGGCATCGCTCATGAAATCAACAAAGACGGAATTTTTTGCGCTCCCAACTTCCTGGCAGCCGAAGATCTCAGCCAGATGCAAAATTTTGTCTCCTCCACGATCACGCGCGAGGGCCGCCAGACGATTTCGCTGAAAAGCGATGAGCTCGCGGGATCAGGCCTCGACGACCTCGGCAATTCCCCGGAATTCAAGGCTCTCTTTTCCCGCCTCTATTCCATCGGTCTAGGCCGGCCTGCGCCTGACGTTAAATTCTATCAGATTCTTCGCTGTCTCACGGGTAAAAGCGTGACGGAACATTCCTTGATATTTCACTACGATTCCTACGCGATCACGGCACTGCTACCAATCGAAATCCCGAAATTCGGCAAGCGCGGCGACTTCTTGATTATCCCCAATACCCGCGGAATCCGATCGAATTACCTGTTTAATCTCGCCGACAAAGCGATCCTCGACAATGCGCTCACGCAGCGGATCCTGCGCAGTCGCGCATCCGGCGGAAAGGGCATGAAGCATGTGTCGTTGGTTCCCGGCAATCTCTATCTGTTCTGGGGCTATCGCAGCATTCACACGAATGAGCCTGTCGACGAAGGCGCTGTGCGGGCGACGGCGCTGTTCCATTATGCCGATCCACACGCCGACAGTTACCTGAAGCGGCAGCTCGGCCGCGGTTAATCCGATACTTCCCGTCGCCGACTAGGCCGGGACGACCTCGGTTCCAGGCGACAGGGCGGACTTGTAGACGCTGAGCGTCTCGCGGGCGACGCGCTCGATCGTCAGATTGTTGATATGCAGCTGGCTCTTTGCCTTCCACATATCCAGCCGCTCGGGATCCGCCAGCAGGTCGCAGAGAACGGCTGCCAAGGCTTGCGGATCGCGCGGTGGGACAAGGATCCCGGCTTCGCCGAAACCGAGCAGCTGCGGGATGCCATCGACGTCGGTGCCGATCACCGCACAGGCCGCCTCGCGCGCTTCCGACAGGACGAGCGGAGCCGGATCGGCATGGGAGGGAAGGACGAAGATGTCGGCGCCTAACATGTAGGGAAACGGTTCGTCGATGGCGCCGACAAATGTGATGGCGCTTGCGCAGCCCGTTTCGCCGGCCAATTGCCGATAGGCGGCTTCAAAGGGCCCGCCGCCGGCGATATAAAGGTGACTGTCGGGATATTGCTTGTACGCCAGGCGGAAGGCTTCCAGGAGGTCGGGCAACCCTTTTCTGGGATGCAGCCCCCCGACGAAAAGTATGCTTGGACCGCGAAGGGACGCCGGCGTCCTGTCGCGCCCTTCGAACCGTGCCGATCCGATTGTGCCGTTGAGAACGACGCGCAGTTTCGATGCCGATATGCCGCGTTCCTGCATCGATTTCCCGACGGCTTCGCTAACGGCAATCACGCGTGTGCCAAGCCCCATCAGCACGGCGCTTTTTTCGAACGCATTGTGAACGGTGGTAATGAGCGGCGTCGACGATAAACGACAGGCTGGGACTGAAAGAACAGCGCTCGTCATCATATGCGCATGCACGATATCCGGCTTCCAGTCACGGATGAGGCGTCGCAGCCCCCAAAGCGACTTGAGCACGGTGAGAGGCTTTCTCTGCTGATCGACGAAAACCGTTTCTACCCTGTTGCGTGCAAGCAATCCGTCGAAATCGCCTCCACCGCTTGCCATGCAGACAGTGTGGCCGAGCTTTACCTGGGCGCAGGCGAGATCGACAGCTGCATGCACATTGCCGTTCAATCGCCGGGTGTGGTTCAGAACATGCATGATCCGCATAGTGGGCTCACGGTGTTGTGGGAGAGGATATCAGAAGCGGCGAGGGTGCCGGCTCCATTTGAGGAGAAGAAGCTTCGACTGCTCCCGGTGGCTGAGAGACCTTCCGTTCAAATCCGAGAGCGGCTTCCGCATCGAGGGTGGAGACACGGGCTGTCGGCTGGTAGTTGAACCCGCCGTGGCGTCCGTAGGACTGTATTCCAAACGCACGCAGTGCAGCGATGGCTTCGTCCGCCTGGCGGGCGGCGTCCCGGCTGTAGACGGGATAGGCATTGGTCAGGACTTGGGCGCCTTCGAGTTTCAGATCCCCCCGAAACAGCCCGTTCGCCGCAACGTGCGCCCGAAAATCTAATTCGGCCATTTCAACCGGGCTGTCCGGTTGGTCGGCAACGACTTCGACGGCGAAATATTCCCGCCCATGGGCCTGGCCGTAGAAGTCGGAATAGACCGTCAAGCGCTTCCATGCACCATCATGCGAGAAATTGTAGATAATCGGCTGCTGAAAACCACGCTCTCCGCGAAAGCTGAAATAGAGGCTGATCAGGGTGGTGGTATTGAGAACGTGCTGTCGCTCGATGGCGCACAGGGCCTGCACCCGCTCGATCGGGATCGTCGAAAACAGCCGGCCTGCGGTAATCACCCGGTCCTCCAGCCTCAATTGAAAGCCGTTTTCCAATCGGTCGATTGCGACTGGTTTGACGCCCAGGGCGAATTGCACCCCTCGGTTCTCCAGGTTTTGTTGAGCGAGCCGGTAAAGGGGCGCAAATCCGGATTTGGGGCGGGCGAGCTGCTTGTTGGTCGGACCCTGGCGTCGGCGACGAAAAAGGCGATGGGCGAGGTTGCCCAGCGAGGCATGTTCGCTGATCCACAGCATCCTTTTTTTCGCCAGATCGATATCGATCTGATCAAGCGCAATCCCGTAAAACCTCCGCATGTAGGATTCCAGGCCGGACCGCCGGAGAAGCTCGGCGCCGATCCAGTAGCGTGAGAAGTCTCTTGCGTTGCGCATTTCGCGCTGGAACAGGCGTGCATAGAACACCGACCCGAAGATGCGCATCATCCCCATGGCGCCGGCCCGCAAAATGTCGTCGCGCAGCGAAATCGGATAATCCGTGACCATCTTTTGGGGATTCAACCGCCCCCAGCGAGGCTCAATCGGCACATAGAGAGGGAGGAGTTCGGGAAAATGCGTCAGCAAGGGGGAATCGTCCTGGAAAATCAGGCTTCCGATGTCGAATGTATATCCATTCGTCGACCAGTCCATGTGGTTCCCGCCGATGTGGCCGTATTCATCGACGACCAGGATTTGCTGACATCCTTGGTTGGCCAGCACGGCAGCTGAAACGAGACCGCTAACCCCCGCTCCCAAAACAATGGCATCATACTCCAGATCGGCCGCCTTTTGAGGGGTGGGGAACTTCGCCTCCTGCATGCAGGTCTCCATCGTTTGATCTAGTACTTCCGAGTTATTACAGTACGGGAAATTCAATATATATTTCGTGCGCCTCGTTATTGCTCAAATAAATACCGGAGTGGTCATATTTTTGGCAGATATACTAATTGGTATATAGTAATTTAACTTGATGGCATTTGTCTATGTCTGTTACACTCTGCCATCGGCACGAATGCGTTCTTCTTCTTCGGATGCGTTCGGGGGAAATTTTCTATCAGGGATTTGGATTGGCGCTGGCCCGTCAAGGCGCGCTGGTCCCGGTAATTTGCGAGGGGTATGCTGGATGCCGCGACGGAGCCTCGACGATCTCAATCGGCCCCTTCATTCCATAGAGCTGATTGCGACAGACGTGTTCGACACCCTTTTGTTGCGCAACGGCCTGTCCCGGCGGTCGCGCATCATTGCGGGTGAAAAGATGTTTGCCCGCTTTCTGCAGGGCCAGGGTTCGCCCATGTGCCCCGACGAACTGATCCGGGCCAGGCTGCTTGCCGAAAAGATGGCATATCGTGCCTTGAACATGGGAGGCGGTCGGGGCGAGGTGTGCCTTTGCGATGTCATCAGCCGCCAAGCCGCCATTCTCGGGCTGTCGCGCAGCGTGATAGAGAAGCGGATCGCTATCGAGATTGAAGTCGAAAAGCGGGCGCTTTTTGCGAATGGTGATTTTGCCATGCTGTTGCGGCGCCATCGTCAAGCCGGTGTGAGGGTCGTGGCAATCACCGATACGGGGCTGTCCGGTGAAAAAGTCGGCGAGCTTATTGACCATTTTCACGGCCCGGGCCTCCTGGACGAGATCTATTCAAGTGCGGATATGAAGGCCAGCAAGCGGCAGGGCGACCTGTTTTCTCTGGTTCTAGAGGCTGAAAGCGTGGATGCTTCGCGCGCCCTGCACATCGGTGACGACCTCCTCGCCGATTGCCTCGTCCCAAAGAGCATGGGGATACAGACCATCCATATGCCGAAGAACCGCCTCAAGCGGCTCGTTTCACGGGGCAACGGCGCCCTGGCGGAAGGGCTGCGGCAAGTCAAAAGTGGATCGGGCTCTCGCCGGGCCATACCGCCCATCGGCGATCAGGTTCACTTCGGCGAACATGTATTCGGTCCGATCGTCGCAGAATTTTGTCTCTTTTTATGGCTATATGGTCAGCAGGCGAGTTCGGACCGTGATGCGACAATGCTCTTTTGCGCGCGCGGGGGACTTGGCATACGGGAAGCTTTCGAACGCCTCCAGTCCGTGCTCGACCTGCCTCTTTCGTTGAAGCGCGAGAACATCCTGATTTCGCGCCTGATTGCTGCCCGCTCAGCGGTGGCGGCCAGAAGCCCGGCTGTCCTCGATGAACTGGCGCGCGAATTCGAATGCGCAAGTTTCGCCGCCGTTGCACATGCGCTCGGCAACGGTTCTTATGATCTACCCGACAAGTGGCAGCAGGTTTTCGATGCGAGCCGCTTTTTCGACATGCTCGATACGACAGCCGGCAGCGCCGTCGCGCAAGACATCGACAGTCAGAATGACTGCTTCAAGATCCATATCGGGCAAATCGCAGGTGATGCCAAACGTATTATCCTCTGCGACACCGGGCTCTACGGCAGCACCCAGAGGCTTCTGTCCGCCGGGCTGCCGGAGCATCGTTTCGAAACGGTGCAGTTTGCGCGATGCAATTACAAGGGGCTTAGCGAAGACCATTTCCCCAATGTGGCGGGTCTCGTGGTGGAGGATCGCTTCTACAATCCCTTCAAGACGAGGACAGTGGTCCTGCGGTATTGGCATATCATCGAGAGCCTTTTTGAGCCGGCCATACCTTCCGTCAAAACGCTCAGCATGGGACATGACGGCATGGTGATCGGCAATTCGGGAGAGATTCGCTTCGGCAGGCTCGATCCAGCCGCTGGCAATCCGCTTCTCACCGGCGCGCTACGCTATATCGATGGTCTCTCCAGCGGCGCTCAGGTCCTAGGCGATGCGGATCGGGCTTGGCAGAGACTTAAACAAGCGATCATAAACCCGTCCAAGGCGGATGTGATCGCCTTGGGTGTCGCTCCCCGATCGGTTGATTTCGGGCGAGGTGAGTTCATAGCGACTGTCGCGCCGGCGACACGGGCCGGAATGGCACGCAAGTTGATGGCCGTGAAATCCCAGCTGTGGCGCGAAGGCGCGATTGCGCAGGAGTTTCCGCGGTTGAAGCCGGCCTTGCTCCGCGCCGTTGGAATGGCGCATGTCCTTCGAGGCTTCTCGGCCAAACTGAACCGTTGAAGAGCATTCGAGGACAATACCAACGACGGAAAAGAAGCAGGCCTCCTCGTTCGTGGAGCCCGGCGGTGAGACAGGGGCGTGGTGAAGAATGCTTGCGTTCGCAGCTCTCAAAGGAGCCAGTTGGCTCGTCTTTTCCCGCTTCGTCGGGCGGTTTATCGACTTTTTCAACGTACTCATTCTCGCCCGCCTGTTGTCTCCGACGGATTTTGGACTGGCGGCCCTCGCAATGGCGCTGGTCGTCGTCATCGATACGGTTCTGGAGGTTCCGGTCACCCAGGCACTGGTGCGACTGCCGGTGCTCGATAAGAGCCATCTTGATACCGGCTTCACACTCGGCGTGTTGAGAAGTTCGGCGATCGCCGCGATCTTTCTTGTTGGGACCTGGCCGTATTCTCTGGTCAATGGAAATCCATTGCTCGTCCCGGTGATCGCCGCCATGGCGCTCGGCCCTGTCGCGAAGGGGTTCATGAGCCCCGCCATGGTGCATTTTGCCCGCGCGCTCGAATTCCGCCCGACATTCGCGATCGAAACGATCAGCAAGCTCTGCGCTTTTGCGGCCGCTGTCGCCACCGTGGCTGCCGGAGGCGGCTATTGGGCGATCGTCGTCAATTTCGTGACCACCGCATTTGTCGCCACCATTGCCTCTTATGTAGTAGCCCCTTACAGACCCGCATTCTCGCTGAAGCGGCTCCCGGATTTTGCCGGCTTTATCGGCTGGTTCAGTTCGGCGCAGTTGGTGTCCGCCTTGAATTGGCAGTTTGATCGTTTCCTGATCGGCTCTGCCGGAAACAGCGCCATGCTCGGCCGCTACGCCGTTGCAAGTGACATCGCCGTCATCCCGACCCAGAGCATAATCGGCCCGGCGCTGCAGCCGGTCATGGCAGCTTTTTCGCAGATCAGTTCGAACGCGGACCGAATGAGGACGGCTTTCCTCAAGGCAAGTCGTTTCGCGATGCTGATTTCGCTTCCCGTTTGCGTCGGCCTCTCCCTGACGGCAGATCTCGTGACCGCTATCCTGCTCGGAGCGCAATGGAGCGACGCGGCTCCCTATCTCAGCCTGCTCGCCCTTTCAGTCATTCCGATACCGTATTTCCAGACGCTCTATTCGGCGAGCCTCGCTCTCGATCGTCCCTCCGTCATTTTCAGGCTCAATACGATAGACCTGTGTTTCCGGGTCGTTCTGATCTCCATTGGCTTCTATCTGTTCGCCGCCCATGGAGCGAGCATTGCCCGAATCCTGGTCGCTTCCGTCATGGCTGTTTTCTACATTGCCGAGGCACGGCGGCTGTTCGGGCTGGGGCCATGGCAGCAGCTCCGGAACCTTTGGAAAGTTCTGGCTTCCGCGGCGGTCATGGCAATTGTCGTCATCTGGTTGCGAACCGGAATGCCGGCGTCCGATCTGCCCGTTGTGGTACAGCTTATCGCGGTAGCGAGCGCGGGCGCAGCCACCTATCTCGTCACACTGTTCGGGCTGGGCATGCGGATTGCCCTTACAGCCGGGAGACCTGACCTGGTCGATCGCTAATCCGCTCAGGTCAGTGCTCGAATGAGCCCGCGCGTCGAGCGGGTCCCGGCACCCAGACGATAGGCAAGCGCCTTTCGGGCGCGATCTCTCGGAAGCAGACTGATGGCGGTGAAAAACAGTGTCATCGAAACCTTCATCCCCAGCGGGTTTTTGTCCCGCCACAGCCGCCCCACAAGTCCAGACAGGCTGGCAAAGGAAATCCGTTCATCCTCCGCCACCGCAAGATAGAAACGCCGCTCGCGATAGAAATAGGCGTGCTCGGCGGATACGAGGCCAGACTGATAGCCATAGCCTGGCAGGATCCGGCGCAGATGCTCCGTCCTGGCGACGAATCTCTGAAGATCCCGATGCAAAGCCTGTGTATTCAATTCGTCACCGAAGCCGGAATCGTTGCGGTCGTGGACCCGGTAGAGACCGAGCGGCTGCGGCAGGCTCACCACATCGCCGATGAATGGAGCCGCGAACAGGATAATGCCATCGACTGCCCTGTCATAGTCTGCGTCCTTCAGGAGTTCGCACACGTCGCGTCTAAAGACGTTGCCGGAGGTCGGAGGTGTCGCGTAGACGCCGGTGCGCAAGACCTGCCCGGCCAGTTCACGCCCTCTGAACGCCTGGAGTTCGGGTATCGGGCCGCTGATGACATTGCCGTCGCCATCGATCCGCTTCAACGGAAACTGAAGTTTCGCAACGCCGTCGTCCAGGTTGGTGATGATTACTTCCAATGCCCCGGAAAGGAGCTCATCATCGGCATCGAGGAATAGGACGAAGGGTGCCTGTGTCTGTTCAAGTCCAAAAAGACAGGCCTTGCGTTGACCGCCATTTGCAAGCCGAAACGCACGCACCCCCAGCTCGCGGATCACCTCCCACGAACCATCGGTGGAACCATCGTCGATCACGAGGATCTGGCACTGCCTGCACTTTTGCGAAAGGACGCTTTCAACCGCGTGCCGGATGAATTGCGAATAGTTGAAGCAGGTGATGATGATCGCGAGCTTGCAGATACTGCCTTCCGGATCATCCGCGGATCGTTCAGCTCCGAAGGAATCCTGCACCTGTGGAGGCGGTTCTCGGGAAACCACGGGGTCTGCGGTCATGACCTGACCCTGTTGACTACAGTGCCGATCACCGGCGCGCCAGCGCGCCGCAGCTGATTGTGAACGTCCTTCACCTCGTCAATCGTCGTGCGTCCGCTTTTTGCGACGATCAAGACGGCATCGGCATGAAATGCCAGTGCCAGCGCATCCAGGGAGGTATCAAGGGCCGGAAGATCGAAGATGACATCTCCCTTCAATCGAGCCGTTTCCAGAATCCGCAACACGCTGGAATGACGGAAATCTGCAAAAATGTTGATATGCGGGTCTATCGAGTGGATCGGCAGAGTGGCAATGCCATCGAGATTGCCGAACGACAGTTGATCCGCCTTCAGACCTGAGATCGCCACGTCGGCCAGGGAGGTCGAGGAACTGGATGTTTCTTCAACCATGGACGGCAACCCCGAATAGAAGAACGTCACATGGTGGCCGCTTCGGCTCAGAAGCTGCGCCATACTGAGAGACAGGGTCGAAACGCCGGTCGCAGCCGTTGCCCCGATGAACGCGATCACGATGTTTCTTTCCCGCCGTTGTGATGCGCAAGCGACATCGACGGAGGTTTTCAAGTCGCGAATGACGCTCGCGTATCGTTGAAGCGCCGGGCTATCGAAATGCCACCCGAGGCCTGCTGTTTTCCCGGTGTCCGGAACCGTTGCCAAGCATGGAATGCCGGCTTCCTGCGAGAGTTCCTTCGCATCGCGTACCCGGCGATCAAAGGCCACGTTGATGGCTATGGTCGACATGCCGATCAGGAACCCCAGCAGCCCACCCAATGCGGCGATCAGTGTCTTGCGCGGGCCGGAGGGATCGAGTGGTGGAAGTGCGGCGCCGATGATCCGGGCATCGGCATCCGGTGTGGCCACCGCCGGCAACGTGCCGTTCCTCATTGCCTCCCGGGCCGCATTGACCTGGATAGCCAGCGCGTCCAGTCGTCCTTGCAGCGTGTCCGTGCCAGCTCGCGCCATCTGTTCTTTTGAGGCAATCGATTGCAGGATGTATCCCGACACCATGGCGTTTGCGACGCGGGCAGGGAGGTTCTGATTGTATGACCAGAATTCGATTTCGACGACGTAAGATTGCCCCACCCGCCGCGCGCTCAGCCGTTTGACGAAATTCGCAAAAGCAATGCGACGTGCGTTTTCGCGGGGATCCGCGGTCGGATCCAGTGAATCCTCGGCCCGCCTTGATGTCTTGCCAAGCGTCGTCAACCCATTGTCCACGAGCGTCGACATCGTGTCCTGCACCTGAACCGCCAGGCCGCTGAATTCCTTCGGCGGCCGGGGGCCGAGTTCGGCGTCGCCTTGAAGGACAAGGCTTTCGAACACGGCGGATAGAAGCCGCTCCGAACGAATGATCTGCAATTCGCTCTCGGCGCTGTTCAGGTCCAGGTTCTGCTGCCCGCTGATGTCGCGGCCGGCGGAAGCAAATTGCCGCGGCTCGAGCAGAAGCGTTGCCGTGGCATTGTAGACCTTGGGGAGGGAGTTCGCATAAAGAAAGGCGAGCAGGAACCCCGCCGCCGTGCACGCGATAAGCCGCATCTTGTTGCGCCACGCAAGCGCGATCATCAGGCGCAACAGCGCGAGTGGGCCTTCGCCGGCATCGCCCATCGGTTCGCGATCCATGCGCCACAGACGGGAAGCGTCCTCCAGAGGGCCGGGCCTGTTGAAAGTCATTTGGCCTTTCCTCCGGTCCGCAGCGCAAGAGCGTCGAAAACTGGCAATCGAGCAGCACGCTCAGGCTCCAGGCGCCCCCGCAAAACATCGGCAAGGCCCATGAGATTGCCTTTGACCCTCCCGCGTCGATCAATAAACGGTTCCGCCCATAACAGCCGGCCGAAATTGCTGGTGATGTTGCGCAGAACCTGGTCGGCGACCTGCGCAAGCGTCATGGTGCCCTTGCGCATCATGTAAAGCGGGTTGACGATCTGAGAATATCCCAGCCGTTCACCGCTCACGCGGCCGCTCTTGACGCCCATATGTACGCCACAGGCCTCGTCCGATTTAACGAAGCGTCCACCCTGCCTGGCAAGTGCGGCCGCGAAATCACGGTCCTCCAGCCAGCCGTACAGGACCAGCCGTTCGTCAAACCTTGCCTCACCGATGGCCGACATGCGGAAGGCCATGTTGCAGCCATAGGGACTGTAGGGTTCATGCCACCTCGAGCCGCGGGGCGGTGCGCGATCCAGAAGGCGAAGGGCCTCGTCGAAGGGGATGCCGGGGCCTTTGATTCCGTCGGCGATCACGTGGCCCGTCAGCCCGACGAGGCGGCTTTCATCGCGAAATGCGCAGAGGGCGGACGCCAACCAATTCCTATGGGCGACGAAATCGTCGTCGAAAAAGACGACCACGTCCGTTCTGGCGGGCAGGTTGGCGAGCGCTCGGTTGCGTTGGGCCGCAAGGCCGGCCTTTCCCGCGACGATCGTCACTTCGGGATCGGAAACCAGGTCGCCGACGTCGGACGTATCGACACAGGACACCACCAATGTATCCGGCCGAACTGTCTGGGTTGCGAGAAGATGGCGCACCGTCGCGCCGACGACGGCCGGACGGCCGCGGGTGGCGATGACAACTGCCAGGCTAAGTTCCGTCGAGTTGGAAGATCTAGCGGGAACAAGGCCTTTCGCAGGGTCCTGAAGCAGTTCCCGATAACCCGCTGCGGTGTTCGCCCAGGAGAAGTTGCGCACCTGCTCCAAGCCCCGGCCGCGCAACTCGCCTTTGAGCAGATCGGACCCTTTCAGGGCGGCGACATGCCTGATCCACGCCTCCGGCTGGAAGGGAGAGGCCATCAGCGCCGCCGTACCGCATACTTCGGGCATGCTTGCGCAGTCGGACGCCACGACGGGGCAACCCAAGGCCATGGCTTCGACAATGGGCAGCCCAAAACCCTCGGTGATGGAGGGGAACGCCAGACAGAGTGCGTGTTTCAGGAAATAGGCAAGATCGTCGTCCGACACCCGCCCCACGAGGAGGAGGTTCGGCCGTTTCTCGAGAAGGTCAGAGGCAAAAATGCCGGCGCTTCCGCCGGCGACGACGATGTCGATATCCAGGTCGTCCAGAGCCTCAGCAGCCTTCATCAGCAAGCCAAGGTTTTTGTGCTGAGCACGGGACGCAAGCGCCAGAACGAATTGGCGGCCCCTTGCGCTTATGGCACTGACGATTTGCGGAGCGACCTTCGCCAGCCCGGCATCCCACTCGAGAGCGTGTTCATGGCCATTGGGAAGGACGGCAATGTCCTGCTGCCGGACAGGCAGGTAGCGGGCAAGTTGCCGCGCTGATGCGTGGGAGACCGTGGCGATGCGAGCGGACCGTCGAACCAGAAGCGGATGCAGTCGGGAGTAGGCCATACGGAAGGCGCGGCCATAACTTTCCGGGGCGGCGAAAATGTTGGCGTCATGGATGCAGACGATCTGATCCTTCTTAAGAACGGGTGCCGAATTGCAAAGATTGAGCAGCGGCCCCTGGCAAGTCCGGGCAAGCACGGCCTGCTCCCACGCGTGCCCGCCGAAGCCACCGGAGGTGACCAGCGGAAGTTGGGCAAAACCCGGATCCGGTGTGCCGGCGGGCGCGATTATCGGCAGGCACTCGTCATGACCGAAGGTGCGGTCGAGAGCCTTGACGACATTCATCGCATAACGTTGAACGCCGGTCGCATTTTGCGTCAGGAACCGCCCGTTGATGGCGCAGTGCTCGAATGAGCTCACGACTGCCCTCCATCATGGTTCGCGCGGAGAGAGGGGATGTGCGGGGACCAAGGGCGGTGGACGAGGGAGCTCCGTCCATCTGCGAATTTTCCGGTTTGCGCAAAACAAGGCCGCAGCGAAAGGCAGATGGCGGTCCCGTTTTGCTGAAAGTTTCTGCTGACGATCTCAAAACTGGCTTGCAAGATGTGCTGATCCCTCGATGCTATTGCATTGCGTCTGCCGTATGCGCTCGCTCCCGCGGAGCGTCCGCCATTTCTTAACCGCCCCCGCGGGATGGGGTGAATAATCAATAGCTGCCGTGTGCGCGCAGGACCGCCGGGACGGTCTTGGCCATGATGACGATATCCCCCCAGATGCTTTGTTCCCGGACATAACGCATGTCGAGTTCGACGCGCGCGTTGTAGCTGATGTCGTTGCGGCCGCTGATCTGCCAAAGCCCAGTCAGGCCCGGCCGAACCCGGATGTAATCCACGAAGTGGCGACCATAGAACTCCGCCTCGCTCGATACGATCGGGCGCGGGCCGACGATGCTCATCTGCCCCAATACGACGTTCAGGAGCTGTGGTATCTCGTCGGCGCTGCTCTTGCGCAGCAAGGCGCCGAGCGGCGTAATCCTGGGGTCGTTCTTCAGTTTGCGCGTGGCGGCCCATTCCGCCCCGTCCGACGGATTGGCGGAGAGATGCCGAAGCAGGGCCTCGTCGGCATTGGGGACCATTGTCCTGAACTTGAGACAGGGGAACATCACCCCATTCTTGCCAATCCGGCGGTGCCCGACGAAGATCGGGCGACCCTGAACGGCATAAAGCAGGGCGATCAGCATCACGATCATCGGCATGAGAACGATAAGGGCGATAAGGGAAATGACCGTGTCGAGAGCCCGTTTCAGATAGACCGAGAGACGATGAGAGGCCTCGTTTCCGATCCTCGGGAAAGCGAATTGTTCGGGTGCCTGAAGATGCGTGCCGTTCATCGCATTCAAATTACCACTGACATTCATGTCATTCATCTGCGGGCTCCGTACTCTAGGAAAAAGACGAAAGGGTATGGGCAGACAATCTATAGCGGCATCCACACCACGTTAGCTCTTGGTATTTCATTTGACAATACTTTTATTGCGGCGCACTATTTAGGCAATCATGGAATGTATCGTAATATTTACCGATATATGTGCGAATTAAACTGCACATTCTGGGGTAGATAATTATATTTACTTCTTTCGATCTAGAGCGTGAGCCAAATTGCTGCAATGGCTAAAGAACTTGGCCTATTGCTCGGTCATTGGGGAGACTTCATGCGGGTGGCAATCATCCATTACTGGTTGGTCGGAATGCGGGGCGGTGAAAAGGTCCTGGAGGCGCTCTGCCGGATTTATCCAGGCGCCGATATCTTTACCCATGTGTATGATCCTGCTGTAATTTCAGCGGAAATCCGGAAGCATCGCATCCAGACGACCTTCATCGATTCCTTGCCCTACGCGAAGCGGATGTACAAAAAATATCTGCCGCTGATGCCCATGGCCTTGGAGCAACTGGACCTCAGCGGGTATGACCTCGTCATTAGTAGCGAGTCGGGACCCTCAAAAGGAGTAATACCTACCTCGCCGGCTATCCATATTTGTTACTGTCATTCGCCGATGCGATACATTTGGAACATGTACAATAAGTACTATGAGACCTCCGGCAGGTTGACGCGAATGATGATGCCGCCGCTGGCCCATTATTTGCGGACCTGGGATGTCGCGGCAGCCAGCCGTGTCGATGAATTCATCGCCAATTCCACGACGGTGGCGCAGCGGGTGAAGAGCTATTACCGCAGGGATGCGCAGATTATCCATCCGCCCGTCGATACCCAGGCTTTTCGACCGGTCGCCACCCGCGATCTCGAGGATTATTATCTGATGGCCGGGGAACTGGTGAGCTACAAACGCCCGGATCTTGCCGTGGAAGCGTTCAACCAGATGAAGGCGAAGCTGGTGGTCATCGGTGGCGGCGAAATGCTGGCTCGCCTGCGCAAGATCGCTGGACCGACCGTGACGATCATGGGTGCCCAACCATTCGACGTCCTTCAGCACCACTACGCACGCTGCAGGGCACTCGTATTTCCGGGCGAGGAAGATTTCGGCATCGTGCCTGTTGAAGCGATGGCAAGCGGTCGCCCTGTCATCGCCTATGGACGGGGCGGAGCGACGGAAACCGTCGTCGCCGGCAAGACCGGTGTATTTTTTCCCATCCAGTCGGTCGAGGCCGTCATTGATGCCGTGGAGCGTCTCGATAAAATGGATCTCAATCCCGCCGATGCCGTGGCGCGGGCGCAGGATTTCAGGACGTCGGTTTTCATCGACAAATTCCGATCCTACGCCAATCATCTCACCGGGCAGGGACCGATCTGGGATGACGTGCGAATAGCGTAAAGCCAACCGGAGAAACAGGAGTGACCGGATGCAGCAACTGAGTTTCTTGCAGTGCCCATCTGCGACGGATGTCAGGGCATCGGCCGCATCAGCCTCCCGGCTGCGTTACCTAGCCAAGCTTTTCCTGGTGATGATGGCCTGGTTTGCGGTTTTTTCTCCGGGCATTCCGGCAGGTGCGGCCGATTACACGCTCGGGCCGCAGGACGTTCTTAAAATTCGGGTTTTCGAATGGCGGCCGAATGCCGGAGTGGCGTTCGAATGGGTGCCGTTGACCGGTGAATTCGCCGTTTCCGCCGCAGGCACGTTGTCGCTTCCGATCATCGGCACCGTTTCGGTCGCCGGCAAGACGCTGGATGACGTATCAGGCTTGATCGGAGAGCAGCTTCAGAAACAGGTTGGCTTGCAGAAACGGCCCAATGCTTCCGTGGAGGTTTCGGTCTATCGGCCATTCTTCGTGACCGGCTTGGTGTCCAAGCCGGGGAAATACGGCTACGTCCCCGGCCTGACGGTGATCCAGGCAATCAGCATGGCTGGCGGGCTTGGGCAGGGAGATCCTGAAATGCTCGCGCTCCAGCGCGATGCGCTGGTCAGTCACGGGGACCTCGGCCAACTGGAATTCGAACATTATGGGCTTCTGGCGCGTCAAGCGCGTGTCGAGGCGCTTCTGGCCGGCGCGACCACGATCTCGTTCCCGCAGGATCTGACATCGCAAGCCTCCCGACCGGCGCTGGCGCGCGTGATGCAGGATGAGCAGGCATTGTTCGAGACCCGGCTGCACCTGATGAACACGGAACTCGACAGGCTTGGCCAGGCCAAGATTCTGGCCACGAACCAGCTCGAAACCCTGCGGCTCAAGGAAAGCTCGCTCGCCAGGCAGACCGAAATGGCGGCAAAGGATCTGAACGCCGTCAACAAGATGGTGTCCCAGGGTTTGACGGTATCGTCTCGGCAACTGGGCGCCAACCAAAGCCTCGCGGATCTCGAAAGCCGCAGCCTGGACGTCTCGCTTGCAATTCTCAAGACGCAGCAGGATCTCGCCAAGCTCGATCAGGAAATGGGCGATTTTCGCCAGAAATACAGAGGTGACGCGCTTACCGAGGCTGTGGACCTGCGCGATCGGCTGGCCGCCAATTCCGAAAAAGCGAAAACGGCGCGTGCGCTTTTGGCGAACATCGAGTTGCGCGCTCCCGCCGCCCTTGCCGCGCTGGAAGCCGACGGCGAGCCGGCGTTTGTCATCAAGGTCAATCGGACAATCAAGGGAGCGATGCAGACCTTGGTCGTCACCGACAATGACGAGGTGGGCCCGGGCGACGTCGTGCGGGTGGAAAGACGAGCGAGAGATATTCGGCCGAAGAATTTCTAAACCGCAGCCGGAGCCGATAGCACAAAATCGCCGTCCAGCTCGAAGCTGGAAGCTAGCCGATTCCCGCTTGCTAGGGACATTCAGCACATGTTAGAATAAAATTCTCAAATACCGGAGACGGAACTGGTCAAAGGACGCTGATGACTTGGGACTTGGTCATTGCATTCATCATCGGCTTGCTTTGCGCAGCCCGATTGCCAATTTTGATCTTCACGCTTGTCGTTCTGGCAGTCGTCATCATTCTGGCGACAACCGCAATTGTCCTCGATTATTCGGTATCCGATGCGCTGACCTGGGCGTTCCTGGTGGCGGTGGCGCTTGAGGCGGGGTGTGTCGCCATGAATGGAATCTTCTATCTTCTCTATGTCCGGAGGCGGGTAAACGAGCGAGAGCAATCCTCGTTGGGCGTGAATTCGAAATACTCCGGAGAATGAGAAGCTCAAGACCGGGCATGTGAGTGCAGTCACGCGGCGCTTCGTCACCCGGCTTCTCTATTTTCGACGCCCTTTTCGAGGGCGGAAAGCGCAAGCCGTTGGGCGTCTGCCATGCCGTAACGAAAGCGATAGCCGGCCTCCTTCAGGCGCTGGTTGGAAAAGCGCATTCGCCACAGAGGGTTTCTCAAAGGCAGGGTTCTAAACCTCAGGAAATCGTGAAGCCAGTCGGCGAATGCCGGTATCGGCACGCTTCTGTAGCGTCGGTCATGGCTGACGGCGAAAGCCTTTCGCATGAAATCGATGTGCCGTGGGTCGGGGCAATCGTCCTCCGCGAGGTTATAGACCTCGACCTGACCCGGCTGGCCGTGTCCGGCCAGGCTACGCACGATAAGCCAGATCATCGCATCGGAGACGTCGCGAACATAGATGTGATGTGCATGGCGATGGGCGCCCAGCAGTCGCTTGATCGGGTTCCAGTCCCGGATCCCGATGATCTGGTTGATGTCGACGACCACGGCTGGCCGCACGATCGTAAAGCGGGTCTGTCTTGCAACGGCGCGCAATGCGAGCTCGCCTGCCAGTTTGGTCCGCCCATACATTCGAACATAGTCGAGAGCCCAGTATTGCGAGGGGATATCCCGATCGGCGGTCAACGCCGGCGAGCCCTCATCGATCAGACGCTTTCGTCCACTCCCGTAAACTGAAACGGTGCTGACATAACAGAAGGCGGCGATACCCTGACGCTCGCAGGCTTGCGCAAGTTGTCGGGTGGCGTCCACATTGACCCGCTGCATGCGCTCCATCTTGCCGAGCTCCGCCGCAAGGTGCAGGACGGCGCAGCAGCCTTTGACGAGCCCGTCCCAATCGTCATCCGTCATAAAGTCGAACCGCCGCCACTCCAGGAGATCGTCAATCTGGCCCCTATCCGCCGCCAATGGTTTCGATGTGGTGGCACGTACGGCATAACCGCGTTCGATCAGATCCGCGACGACGATCCTGCCGATCCTGCCGGTCGCGCCGGTCACCAGAACCGGCTTTGCCTTAAGCAAATCTGGCATGGGCCGTCACCAGAACTGGTTCTCGATATGGGTGCTTCGCCTTGACGTGGTCGGCGAGGCGAACAGCCAGTGCGACGATCATCTGGGTCGGATTGCAGTGCCCGGCCGTCGGGAAGACCGAACTGCCCTGCACGAAGAGACCGCTGACGCCATGCACTTCGCAGTTGGCATCAACGACGCCATGGCTGGGCTGCGTGGACATGCGCGTCGTTCCGGTCGGATGAGCGACATCGACGAATGTCGAGGGAATTTCGGCGCCGTCCCTGGCCCATTCCTCCAGCTTCGGCGCAGGCAGCCCGGCTTTCGGCAGTTCCTGGACAGCCAATTCCGCCATTCTGCGCATCGTGCGGGACTCATCGCTGTGGCTGCGCCAGTCCACTCGCGGCAAGCGCATGCCCAGTCGATCGCGTCGTTCCGACAAGGTCACGCGGCTATCGGGATTGGGCACCTGCTCGCACATGCATTGCAGGTCGAGTTCGGTCAGCTTCCGCGGCACTCCATTCTTCGCGCCCAGAAAGTCCTTCAGCCCCCTGACGAGCAAATTGCTGTTCGCGATGATATTGAACAGGTCCTGCGGCAGTTTCGGGGTGCGCCCCGCCACGCGTCGCAAGGCATCCCAGGGATCATCCTTTGCCAATACCTCGCCGAGCCAGCCGGCGCAGTTGAGCAGCTGTTCGCGCCGTTGGATATCGGGACTCAGCCGAAATCCGGCGCGAAAGAAATGGCGACTGACATTGTATCGGCCAAAGCGCTTTTGAAGAGCATCGGAACCCGGCAGCGAAAAGGTCGCCACCGAACCCCTGAGATGGTCCATGAGATAGCGTCCCACCTGGTCGTGGTCGTTTCCCACTCCGTGAGGTTTCGTCTCGTCGGAGTTCATCAGTATGCGTGCATTTTCGACGCCTCCGCAGCACAGGATCACGATGGATGCGGCCAATACCTGCTGGCTGCCATCGGCCGCCGTAAATCGCACGCCGCGGATGGCATCCCCCGACGCCGATACGTGGACGCTCTGCGCGGTCGCCCCGGTGACGAGTGTCACATTGGGGCCGATCCGCTTGGCCACATGACGACCGAAGCGCATATATTCGTAAGGGTAAGCTTCTTCGGTATCCCGGCTGAACTGCCAGAAGAAAGGGATCAGGATTGCCGGATCGAGATCGGGTGTCGGCCGCTGGCGGTTGGCAATCGCCCAGAACCGTTCATCATTGTAGCCATTGCCGAAAGCCAGGCCGAGATGGGAGGCAGTGCGCGCCAGATAAGGTTCGAGATCCGCGCCATCGATCGGCCAGCCGGAATACGGAACCCAAGGACGCTCTTCATAATCGATGGCATCGAAGGGGCCGCAGCGTCCGCCCCAGGTATGGGAACTGCCGCCAACGATACGATTGCGGACGGACCATTGGTCACCCGCCCGCGGACGACCGACATTGTCGATCTCGTCAAGCGCATCCATCAGGGGATCACGGGCCATGCCGCCGCTCTCCAGAAGAGTGACGCGCAGGTTCGTATTCGACAATTCCTGCGCAAGCGTCGTGCCGGCAGGTCCTGACCCGACAATGCAGATATCGCAGGCTGGTAGCGGAAGTACAGTTTTCCCCGAAATCGCGTTTAATTCGATGACGGACATCCAGAAAACCTTTGCTGTTGCAATCTCATCGACGTTGTATCAATGTTATTGCGCTAGGCGGTGAATAACTTCTTGTATTCCGCCAGTTTTAACTTAATATTTCAGCAGGGATGTTTCCGACGTTTTTTGTATGAGATTTTCCTTACTATACATGGTCTTCGGAAAATTCAAAGAGGTTAAGGTATATGCAAATAGCAACCATGCCCTACTCCGAAAGACTTAGTACCCATACACCTTTGAAGATCCTCTACGTCCAACCGGGTACGAGCGCTTTCGCCGGTATCGAAAGGGTCGTGGATACGATCTGCTCCGGCCTGACGGATCAGTATGGGAGCGACTTCGAAGTGGACGTCCTCTACACGTCGGTTCACAAAAATCGCCCCGAGGGCAGGAATTACACCGTTATCGACCGCGTGGCTTCGAGCCGGATCGAGCTGATGCGCAACTTCCGGAAGGTCATTGCGAGCAAGGATTATGACCTGATCGTCGTGCCGCAGATCGAGCCGACGGTGATCTGCATGGCCTCCTGCATCGGCATCCGGCGCCGGTTTGCCGTCCATCTTCACGGCAATCCGAAGCTGGAGCGCAGCCATATCAAAGCCAAGATACTCTTCCTGTTGATGAAGACACTTTTCCTGCCGAAGATCGCCTCGGTTTTCGGAACCTCGCCGCGGCAGCTCACCTCATTCAATGCGATGTTCAAGAGCAAGCGGCCGCATTATTGGGTGCCGAACCCGGTGCGAAAGTTTGACCTTTCCGATGCCGGCCAGGCACGCGTCGACGATAACGTCACGTTCATCAATATCGGTCGCTTCTCCTTTCAGAAAGGCCAGGACATTCTTTTGGCCGCGTTTTCCGAACTGCGGAAAAAACGCAGTGATGTCCTGCTGAAAATCGTCGGTTATGGTGACGGGGAGGCGGCCTTGCGGGCAGAGATCGACCGCCGGGGCCTCACCGACGTGGTAAGCCTGGAGCATCATCCCGAAAATCCCCAGCCTGCGCTGGCGGCAAGTGACGTCTATGTCTCCACCTCCCGATGGGAGGGATGGTCGCTCGCAATCTGTGAAGCGTTGCGGTTTGGCCTGCCGGTCATCGCGACCGATTGTGAATTCGGCCCGAGCGATATCCTCGTCGACAGCAGGCTGGGCATGCTCGTGCCGGTGGATCGTCCCGAGGAGCTCGTGAACGCGATGATTTATTATTGCGACAACCTGCGCGGCGAGCAGGCCCATGCCAGCTTCCGCCAGGAGTTCGTTGACTGTTACAGCCCGGAGCGGGTGCTTGAGGTGCATGCCAATGCGTTGCGGCGTGCGGCAGCGGCATAGATCTCTGCGGGCCAGCCTGAATGAAACGACGTGAGGTGGATCATGACGACGTTATTGTCCCGTCGCTCATTCGCGGTCGGCGCCTTGGCCTCGGCGGGCCTTGGCGGCGGTCTCGTTTGGAGATCGAAGGCGTCGGAGCGCCTGGAGGACCCCACCAGCGGGCGAGCCCTGATATTCGAGGACAATTTCACCAGGCTCGATTGGTCGGCCTGGAGCGCCGGTCCGAAGCCGACGACCTCCGATCCGGGCTTTTACGGCCGTTCGGCCTTCGCGAGAGACAGCGGCGAAGAGGGTTTCAATCCCTATGCGATTGTCGACGACCCAAATGCGAGCGACGGCAAGGCGTTGGAAGTGGCTGCAAAATATATCGGACGGCCGATGAAGGTCCCCAATTATTACGGCAATGACCTCGCCGAGTTTCAGTGGATATCGGGCAACCTTCAGACGGCCAAGCGCGACGGCACGGTCCTCAAAGGCTGGCGGCGCGGCTATTTCGAGGCGCGGATGCTGTTTCCGAGACACCCGCTGAGCTGGCCTGCCTTCTGGATGATGAACGGACGCAGCATCCTTCGTCCTCAGACGAGCATCGAAATCGACGTCGTCGAGCACAAGGGCTGGGAGCCGACGCTCTACGGGGCCTATCTGCACGAATGGGGGCAACCCGGCGAGCATAATGAAGGAACCGGCGTGCCTACTCCCATCGATATGACCGCCGGTTATTGCCGATACGGGGTGCTGGTCACCGACACCGAATGCACGATCTATTTCGAGCGGCAGCCCATCGTTGATACCAAGACCGGAATGCCGGCGGTCTGGACGATCAACCGCTCCGCGCAACTCGACGCGGATCAGGACGTGTTCTGGCCGGTCCTCACGCTCGCGCTGCGTTCGGATGTCCCTTATCCGCAGCCGCTCCTGCCCGCGGACACGCTCACACGCATGCGGGTGGATTATTTCCGGGTCTATGCCTGACGGACAAGCTTTCGCTGCGCAATCAACTCACCTTTGCCGTCATGTAGCGGGTCGACGGAGCGGTCAGCGTTTCGCCATCCGGCTCGGCGCTCGAAAGGCCGGCCAGGATGAAGAACACAAGGCCGAGATCGACGGTCGGCCCCGCAACCATGGCGCCGATCATCAGGCAGGCGCAGCCGTTGCGCGCGGCCAGCCGGATATCCGAGGTGAAGGTGCGCGGCGTCCCGCGCCGTTTCGAGAATGCCGAAATCGCAAAGAGCAAAAACATGATCGTTCCGGGTATTCCGACATTGGAGAGCAGCGCGAACAGGAAGCTCGACGTGCGGGAGGTGCCGAGGCCAACCCCGAGACCGTAGGAGTCGAGAAAATTCTGGTATCCATAGGTGTTCCAGGAACCGCGTTCGACCGCGGAAGACGAGGTGGACTTGCTGAAGATGAGCAGGTCAAAATAGTCGTAGAGTTGCCGGAAAAGCGCATCATTGAGGGCAATGACCAATGCGACGAGACAAATCAGCGGCAGTGCAAACAGCACGATCGCCGAACTGTTCCGGGTTCCGGACTGCCCGCCGGAACGGAACAAGGCGGTGATATACAGGATCACGAAGCAAAACGGCAAAGCCAACAGGCCCGCCGACGACGTAGACCGTATCACCAGCAAGGTCGTGACAAGGAAAAGGGCGCCGCTCCATCTCAGGTCGCGCCCACAGAGCCACAGCGTGCCGGTAAACCCGACTGAGGCGAGGCTGATCCCGGCGAATGCCGACGCTTCCGGCCACGAGCCGACGATACGCTTGACACCGGCGACGACGTCATCGTCGTGAAATGTGTATTGGGCGTTGCGGATGTAGAGAAAAAGGTCTTGAGCCCCAGTGCCATAGGTTGCGATGTCGAGTACGGCAAAGAAGGCATTCGCGCCGGCGAATACCAGAACCCCGATGGTGATTGCCCTGAAGCCGGCCATGGTGGATCCGATTGCCAGGATCAGGACATAGGCAAGAAGATCTGCGGAAACGTAGACCGCCTGGGTGAAATTGCTGGAGACCGGCCCCAAAGGCACAGTGCGGCCGGTGGATGGATATTCGGAAACGCCGAGCGGGATGATGTCCGTCATGCGGGCAAGCAGGCGCGGCGCGAAAAAACCCAACGCTGTTCCGTAGATCAGCAGACAGGCCAGCCAGAACCCGGGCTTGGGGAAGGACAGTGCCTTGAGCGCGATGTTGAACTTGTCTCGATAGGTCAGGACGCTGAGGGCAAGGAATGCGAGAAAAAGATGCGCCGGCTGGATGTTTGCGGATCCGATCAGGATCGCGGCCGCAGCGCCAAAAACGGAAAGGCCGATGAACACGACGATGCTCGTATGGTATCCTGCAAACAGGCAATAGAGCCCCAGAACGAGCGTAAATATTCCGATGGGCTCCAAACTCATGCGCGATACCTGTCGTTGCCAGCGCCCATCAGCCGATCGTTCCGCTATTTGATGCCGGCGAAGGAGGTCGTGGGCCGATGGCGGCCGGAGCCGAACCAGCCGTTTCGGCGCCTTGCTCCGTCCTCTTCTGTGTTTCGATGATGAACGTCGGCGGGTCTTGTTTGGCGCCAGGCTTGGCATGGACGTCAGGGCGCACTTGGGCGACGATCGCCTTCCAGCTCCTCATGACCGGATCGAAATAGGCGCCTTTGAACGTATTGAATTTCTGCAATGAGGCGTTGCTGTAGCCGGAGATGCCGAACACTGCCTTTTCTCCTCTTTCAGGCCGGTAGCCGGTTCCAAACATCCAGTCGAAGATCGAAAGGTTGGTTCCGAAATTTTTGTCCCAATGGCGCTCGACCTTGCTGTGGTGGATCTGATGCATGTGGGGGCTGATCAGGAACCGGTCGAACCAACCCAGACTGACCGGAATATGCGAGTGCTTGAGGGGATCGAGCGTCCAGATGGTGAATATCTTGCTCGCCACGGCCCGCAGGGCGACCGCTTCGACGAGGCTGATGCCGAACAGGAACATGAACAGCCCGGCAAATGTGCCGGTGATCACGCCGGCGGCGATCCCACCATAGACCAGCGGGAAGGAGTGGCCGCGCTTGGATGTCAGGGGATTGAGGAAATCGGCCGAGTGATGGACTTTGTGCAACTCCCACAGGGCGGGCACCTTGTGTTCGAGGTAATGCACCAGATAATCGGCAAATTCGGCCGCAATCAGCATTACGATCGTGCACGCGAACGTCACGACGTAATTGATACCCAGCGGCGAAAAATCTGCAAAGACGGATCGCAGACCAAAATCCGTCGCGCTGGATACCAGAGCCGTGGCCGCGAGCCCCGGGGCGACGAAGACGAGATCCGTCAGCTTTCTCCAGACATAGATGATGACATCCATGTGGAAACTCTTCGATGTGAGCACATTGAAAGGCACGCAGTGCTCGAACATTTCGCGGAATGAAAAGTCTGATCGGTCTCTCCACAGCAGGAAGAAGAAGCTCAGCAAGCCCGCGCCGAAGAAAATCCCCCACGTGACGGCGAACTGCGGAAAATTCAGAAAATATGTCTGTAGATTTTCCATTTGTTCCCTTTCACTCGTTGCGTGGAGCCGAACGTGCTTCACGTCAGGACGCATTGGGGGACTGTGTATGGTCGCCATGGGTGGCAAGGCATGCAACGCAGCGACGAACTGCCGAACGATCCGTTCCAAGGCTCGTGCCCTATCCGCCCCAAGGATCGAGCCTTCGCCATGCTTCGCAAGTTACGGCAAAACCCAAGGTCGGTCGTTTTCCGAGCCGAGCCCTAGGTTATCTCCGTATCGCCGGTGGATCGTATCGCGTTGAGCCGTCCTGGCAACAGGATCAAAAGGTTTAAGCCTTGAGCAGCTTTCCATGGGTTTCTTGGGCAAATGGCCGACGATCCTGCCGGCGTTCTGCGGAAGCCAGCCTATCCATCCTCCGAAAGGCGTATTTTGCAGAACTGCGGAAGGATCGGCCACTTTCGCGCGATCGGGAACAGTGGTTCCGTGAAGCTACTCGGGCTGGCGTCTGTAAAACGCCTAGATCAGGCGTGCAAAAATTGGCTGCCCCGACGGTCGGTCGCTGGTTACCTTCGGCGATGCCGCCAGGCCAGGTCTGTCGCCGACTATTCTCGTGTAATGCCGGTCGAACCCCGCTTGATGAGTTCGCCGGAAATGCGGCGGATGACCGGCGGTTGGCCCGGAGCGCATGAACCGTTCTCCAGCATCGTCACTGCCACATCGACGATCGTATCGATCGGCTGACGGAACGTGGTTAGATCGTAATGCGGCCAGGCGGCCATGCTTATATCGTCGAAGCCTGCGACAGCGATATCCTCGGGCACGCGCACACCGCTTTCCCTAAGCGCGTCGAGGCCACCGGCCGCAAGGATGTCGTTGGCAAAAAAGATCGCGTCAGTTTCTCCCCGCGCAAGAATGTCGAGCGCAGCGGACCTTCCGGCATAGTAGCTGTATTCATTGCCATCGATCAGGGCGGAAAGCGTCATGCCATGCTCGGCGACGCGGGTGATAAAGGCGTTCTGCCGCTCCCGATTGGTTGTTGTGTGCGAAAGGCCTGCGACATAGGCGACGCGACGGCGGCCGATAGCATGAAAATGGTCGGCGATGGCCCGCGCGCCCTCGGCATTGTTGCAGATCACACAACTGAGTTCGGTGTCTTCCGCCACGCGGTTGATCAGGATCGCGGCCCTGCCGTCGGTTGCCCATTGCAGCGTCGGGCCGGACAGGATGGTCGCGGAGATGATGATGACCGCATCGACATTGTAGCGCCTCAGCGCCGAAAGCTGCTCCTCGAGATCGGTGCCCCTGGTGACGTTGAACATCAGGCTCTGCAGCCCGATGCGCTGCAGGGCGCGCGATAGCTGCTCGATCAGCGCCGGATAGAACGGGTTCTGCATATCGGAGATGACGATGCCGACGATATTCGTGCGGCTCTTCGACAGCATGCTTGCAATCGCATTGGGATGGTAATCCACGTTCTCGGCAAAACGGACGATCTTTTCCCGTAACTCGGGGGCGATGCTCGCGCCCGGCGTAAAGGCGCGTGAGACCGCCGATTGGCTGACGCCGAGCATGCGGGCAAGTTCACGCGCCGTCATCGGCTTGCGTCTGCTTTTTTCGCTGGCGGTCTCATTCCTGCTCAATGACGGCTCCCCTTGGCTTGGCTGCAACCGATGCGCGCTTCTCACTATGCCTCAAACAGCCGGCCATCAATATGAAAAATTGAGGCGGACGGCCAGCTTGCATCCGTATGCAACGCACGTTAGGTTCGGCATCGGTCGGGAGGACACCCGCCCAGACAATCGGATGGTGGAGACGCGGATGTCCAAAGCTCTGGACGGCCTGCGGGTCGTCGATTTCTCGGATACCCTGGCGGGACAGTTTTGCGCGCGGCTGCTGGCGGATTTCGGCGCCGAGATAACGCTGATCGAACCTCCGGAAGGCTCACCTATCCGGCGTATGCCGCCGTTTTCTCTAGCCGATCCGGCCCTCTCGCTGCGATTTTGGCATCTGAACACCGGCAAAAAATCCGTCGTCATCGATCGGACAAGCGCTGGTGGGCAGGAGACGTTGGAGGCCATGCTTTGCGGGGCGGATATCGCCCTACTGCCGGAGGATTTGGATCCCGAGAAGGTCATGCACCTCAATCCCGCCTGCATCGCGGTCTGTATCTCCGCCTTTGGTTGCGACGGACCGCTGAAGGAGTGGCGCGGGCCGGAGATCGTTCTTCAGGCCCTGTCCGGGATGATGAACAACAATGGCGCCTATGGGCGGGAACCTCTCTATGGCGTCGGCGAGCGTGCATCGTTTGCCGCAGGGCAGGCGGCCTATATCGGCATCATGACGGCTTTGCACGAGCGCCATTCCAGCGGTCTCGGCCAGATCGTGGCGATCGATGCCGCCGAAACCGCTGCGGCCATGTGTTTCCCTTATGTCATGCGACACATCTATAACGGTTCGATCCACACGAGGCAGGACCAGACGATCCCGGCAGGGCAAGTGAAGTGCCGCGATGGTTGGGTTTGCATCTGGATCTACAATCACCGTTGGCGCGCGGTCTGCACCGCGCTCGATCTGCTCCCTCTGGAAACCGACCCGCGCTTTTCCGATCCCCAGGTGCGGCGGGCAAATTGGGATACCCTTTACGAGATCATTCAGGACAAGGTCGCGAACTGGCCTGCTGAGGACCTGGTGGATCGGCTGCAGAAAGCCCAGGTCATTGCCGCAAAAGCCTATCGTCCATCCGAGCAGATCCATAACCGCCACCTGAACGGCCGACACTATTGGGAAAAGGTCGAGGACCGGCTGATCCTTGGCCCGCCGTTCCGCTTGAGCGCCACACCGCGCGTGGTCAGATCCGGCGCGCCCGCACTTGGGGCGCTGAAGATCGATCCCGCGGTCTGGGAGGCCAAAAGCCGGCAGCCGCGGCAATCGTCGAGATCTTCTCAACTGCCGCCGCTCGATGGTCTGAGAGTGATCGAGATCACCACGGCCTGGGCGGGCCCGATGGCGGGCCGGGTCCTTGCCTATTTCGGTGCGCAGTCAATCCATGTGGAATCACCGAACCGCGTGAATTCCTGGCGGCTCAACAAGGAGAGGCCGAACCCGATCAATTTTCCGGATGGCGAACCGGGCTCCCGGCCATTCGACCGGTCCTTTCTCTTCAACTCGCAGAATGTCAACAAACTCTCCTGCATCCTCAACCTGAAGACGGAGGAGGGGCGCAGTACGCTGCGCCGACTCGTTGCCGTCGCCGATATATTAATCTGCAATTTCAGGCCCGGCACGCTCGCAAAACTCGGGCTCGACTACGAAAGCCTCACAGCAATCAAGCCGGACATCATCGTTGCGGAGCTCCCTGCTTTCGGAGGCAGCGGACCGATGTCGGGATACGCAGCGCTGGGCCCGACCATGGAGATGGCAACCGGAATGTCGGCAATGATGGCCTATCCGGGCGGGCAGCCGGAAAACAGCGGGCCTTCCTACCTAGACCCGATCGGCGGCTTCAACGCGGCTGCTGCGATCTTGACGGCGCTTCATGATCGGGACCGGACGGGCAGGGGCCAGTATGTCGAGGTGCCCCAGGTCGAAGCGGCGATGCAGTTCATCGGCGCGGAACTCCTGCTGGCGGCCGAGAGCGGGGTCGACCCCCTCCCGGATGGCAACCGCGTTGCGAACATGTCGCCGCATGACGCTTTTCCGGCAAGGGGCGAAGACCAATGGGTGGTCATCGCTGCCGAAAACCAGGTGCAATGGCAGGCGCTCTGTTCCGCCATCGGGCATCCTGGGCTCGCAACCGACCCGCGGTTCTCCGATCTTGCAGCACGCAAGCGCCATGAAACGGAACTGACTGCGATACTGTCCGAGTGGACTGCTGTGCGAAACAAGCACGCGGTCGCAAGGCTTCTTCAATATGCCGGGGTGGCCGCCGCCCCGGTTGCCAATGCCGCCGATGTCGCCTCCAGCACCTATCTTGCCCATCGGGGGTTCTTCACGGAGCTTGATCATCCGGATGCCGGGCGGCATCGTTATCCGGGCCTGCCGATCCACCTCAGTCGGACGCCGGGCAGCCAGCGCCGCCCGGCCCCGCAGTTCGGCGGAGACAATAGGTATGTCCTCGAAGATATCCTCGCCCTGCCTGCCCTTGAAATCGCCCGCGTTTCGGCAGGCGATGTTATGGCCACGGTCCCTTTTCCGGATGGTTGATAGATGGATCAGGACGATATGCCCCTAGTTTTCCCCAGAGATCTGACTGGCGATATCCAGCTCGACAACGATCCGCGTTATGTCGGCACGATCCACGATGATGCCATCGCCCGGGCGCGGGGTTACAAGGCTGCGCTCATTCCGGGGGCTTTCGTTTACGGTCACATAAGTCGCGTTGCACTGCAGGCCTGGGGAGAGGCCTGGACGAGACGCGGCGCCATGGGTGCTCGCTTTCGCCGGCCCGTTTATAACGGCGGTCGTCTCCTCATTCGCGCCGGAATGCTGGAGGGCGACGCAGCCATGCGCCGTGCGCAGGTTTCGGTGACCAACGAGGGGGGCGAAGAGGTGGCCAGCGGCTGGGTCGGCCTGCCTGACGCGGCTCCGGTCGTGCCCGATATATCGGCATTTGCGCCCATTCCGAGACCGGAGGTTCCCTCGAAAGGCGACGTAGGAAGCCTCCAGCCGGGCATGTCACTGACCACGGCCAACCGGGTGCTGACCCAGGGTGATTTCGAGGCATCTCTGCGCGCCTTCGGAGAGGGCGAACCTTTCTACAAGCGTGAGGGCATCGTCCACTCCGGCTGCGCCATGCGTCTTGCGATGGGAGATGCGCATAATAGTTTCCGGTTTCCCTCGCCGGTCGTCTTGACGGAGATCGAGACCGAGCACTTTGCGCAGGTCAGGCCCGGCCAGCGGCTTGCAACGGTAGGGCAGGTCGCCCAGGTCTATCAGCGCAAGGGCAAGCATTATCTGGGGACCGAGGAATTCCTGCTGGCGGATGGGCTTCTCGTCGCGCGCTTTCGGCGCACCCAGATCTATGCCTATGACACTCCCGGCCCATGATTGCCTCAGCCATATTTTTCGAAAAGCAGCGCTTGCATACGGATGCAAACTGCGCAATGCTGCAAGGATGGAAGAGGGTGACGGCATCAAGTCGGTCACATGATCGATGCGGCCGGGGAGAGTCGTACGAGGTCAGCGAACTGCATGTCGGCATCGGGCTAACGGCCACTATGGACGGACATGGCTCCTATCGAGATTTTGGGATCGGCTTTGGCCGGGTGATTTCGTCTTAATGAGGTGCGCAGTGGCGACGGCGACGACGATCAAATCCATCGAGGCTTTTCAGGTTAGCTGGGAACCGAACGAGCCGCCGGGTCGCCGTAGCGCCATCGTCCGCGTGACGACCACCGACGGCATTGTCGGACATGGAGAGGCCTCGCCGATGATGGGTGGCGAGCACTCGCTCGGGGTGGTTCGTGACTTTGCATCTTCCCTGGTTGGGGTTGATGCTTTGGACCATGCGGTCCTCTACGACAAGCTGCTGCATAAATATGTGAAGCTTGGCCCGGAAGGGGCCGTCACGGGCGCGCTTGCGGCCCTCGATATTGCGCTGTGGGACATCAAGGGCAAATATTTCGACCAGCCGATCTTCAAGCTGCTCGGCGGCGGTTGGCGCACGGAAATACCGTTCTATGCCTCGATCGGGGGGAATGCCGGACGCACCGTCGACGAGACCGTGAAGGCGGTCGAGGCGCGCTGGAAATCCGAGACGCCTGCCGCTATCAAGGTCCGCTGGGACGGCGATCGCACTCGGCAGGACTATGACGTTCCGGGCGATATCGCCAAAGCCAAGGCAGTGCGCAAGCTGGTGGGCGACGATTTCCCGCTCGCCTTCGACGCCAACAATCAATATTCGGTCGGCGGAGCGATCCGGGTGGGCCGAGCTTTGGAGGAGCTCGGTTACCTCTGGTTCGAGGAACCGGTCCAACACTATAACGTGCGCGCGATGGGAGAGGTCGCGCAGCGTCTGGACATCACCGTGTCGGCGGCGGAACAGACCTACACCACCCAGGCACTGATCGACATCATCAATGCCGGTGTCCGCATGGTGCAGCCGGACATCATCAAGATGGGCGGCATCACCGGGCTCATGCAATGCGCTGCGGTCTGTTACGCACACGGCGTCGAACTGGTGCCGCATCAGACCCAGCCGACCATTGCACATGCTGCTAACCTGCACGTTCTGGCGACCATCATGCATCTGACGAAGCCGGCGGAATTCGCCGATCCGTCGACGCGCATGCATGGCGCGTTTGCCAATCCGCCAAAACCGTCAAATGGAAAATTCGAAGTTCCGAGCGGTCCGGGTCTCGGTCTGGTGATCCACGACGCCGAATTGGACAAACGGCGAAGCTGAAAAGCGAAACTTGTCTTTGGGAGGAGATAATGAGCTTGAACAGAAGAGAATTTCTTGAACTGGCGGCAGCCGCCACGGCGCTGAGCGCGACAGGTATCCCCAGCACCGCCAATGCCCAGAAGAGCACCGATGTCATTCGCATCGGCATTGCTGCGGGCGGCCCTCGCACCAGCGACCCCAACTTCACCACACAGGGTTCCGACAACTGGGCGACGGAGCAGATGTACGAACAGCTCGTCCGGCCGGAAGATGGCGATTTCGCCACGACGCCCGACAAATACGTGCCGACGCTCGCGACCGAATGGAAATCGTCGTCAGACGCCAAGACCTGGACCTTCAAGCTGCGTCAGGGCGTGCAGTTCCACAAGGGTTACGGAGAGATGACGTCGGAGGATGTCGTCTTCTCCTACAAGCGCGCCATTGCCGATGGCACCAATAAGACCATCATGTCGAATGTCGCGGATGTGGTCGCCAAGGGGCTGTACGAGGTCGACGTCGTCCTGAAGACGCCGGACGTGAACCTGCTGGGTACGACGATCTTTTCCAACAATACCTCGATCGTTTCGAAGAAAGCCTTCGACAAGATCGGTGCCGAGAAATTCATGACGGATGCGGTGGGAACCGGTCCCTATGAACTCACCCGTTTTGACAGCGAGTGGGGCGAAGCCATGAAGCGCCACGAGGGCTATTGGGGAACCAAGGCGAAGATCGCCGGCGTCGAATGTGTTTTCATTGCCGATACCACAGCCCGGACACTGGCGCTTCTCTCCGGCAATGTCGACATGATCGAGGCCGTCCGCGCGCCTGGCTGGGTGGATTCGATGCTTCAGCGTGATCCGACCCTGCAATTCGACATGACGCAGCCGGGGTCGTTCAACACGCTCCACATCAACCTGAAACGCAAGCCTTTCGACAACCTCAAGGTCCGCCAGGCGTTGATGTATGCGATCGACCGTCACGCTGTCGCCGACGCGCTGAAGCCGATGGGCGGGTTCATGGCCGGTCTGCAGCCGGACTTTTTCCCGGCCGGTTTCAAGACGGAGGACCTGCCGCCGGAATTGCAGTACAAGCCCGATCCGGCAAAGGCGAAGGCGCTGCTGGCGGAAGCGGGCTTCCCCAACGGCTTCGATTTCGACAGCAATTGCAGCCAGCGCGAAGACTATTCATCGACGATGCTGATCGTGCAGGAACAGCTACGCGGTGTCGGCATGCGCATGAACCTGAAGATCGGCGATCATACCGCCTATCACGCCGACAATCGCAGCGACAAAAACACGCTTGCGATGCACTCGTCCAGTTATCCGCCGATCCCGACCCAGCTCTATTTCCAGCAGCTTTCGTCGAAATCGGAAGCCAAGCCGGATGGCAAGGGCGGCGGTGCCTATAGCCACTACGGTGTGGTTATGCCGGGTATCGATGATTTGCTCAGCCAGGCTCTGCAGGCGACCGACTACAACACCTATCTCGAACTCTGCAAGAAGATCGAGCTGCAGGTCCTGCGTGATCTGCCGCTGATCGCGCTTTCGAGCCTTTCCTTCACCGTGGCTCGCAACAAGCGCGTCAACCTCGGCTATCCGGTCAAGAGCGGTTACGCCCGCTGGCGTTTCCATCGCGCCACCAAGACCGCCTGACGTCGTCGATCGAGTTCCAAATCCGCCATCCCCCGCAAGCGCGTCGCACTTGCGGGGGATGGCTTTTTGTTGCTCGGAAAATGACGGCAATCCGTCTTGAGGTTTGCCGTGAGGCGCCGTCAGGCCGGGATCGCCGGAGACGGTCTGGCGAGCGGGATGGGAAACGGCTTTGCGAAATGACATGCCGCCAATTGGCCCGGTGCGACTTCGCGCAGCGGCGGTCGCTCGATGCTGCAGATCTCCTGCCGGATTGGGCACCGGGTATGGAAACTGCAGCCTGGCGGCACGCGTTTGGGGCTCGGGACGTCGCCTTCCAGAATGATGCGCTTGCCCTTGCGTTCGGGATCCGGTTCAGGCGCTGCCGATAACAGCGCCTGCGTATAGGGATGCTGCGGCATCCCGTAGATCTGTTTCTTTGGCCCGATCTCGACGATCCGACCAAGATACATGACCGCCACGCGATCGGCGATGTGGCGAACGACAGCAAGGTCATGGGCGATGAACAGGAAGGAGAAGTTCTTCTTCCTTTGAAGGTCCTGCATCAGGTTGATGATCTGCGCCTGGACGGAGACATCGAGAGCGGAGACGGGTTCGTCGGCCACGATGAATTTCGGATCGACCGCGATCGCGCGTGCAATGCCGATGCGCTGGCGCTGGCCGCCGGAAAACTGCCGCGGGTTGCGGTCCATGAAGCTCGGAGAGAGCCCCACCTGGTTCATCAGGTCCGCAACGCGTTCCCGCCGGTCGCGCCGGGACCTGACCAGGCCGAACACATCCAACGGCTCGGCAATGATCTGGGCCACCGTGCGACGGGGGCTGAGCGAGCCGTAAGGGTCCTGAAAGATCATCTGCAGGTGGCGGCGCATGTCGCGCATCTGTGCGGGCGCCAGCCCGGTCAACTCGGTATTGTCGAAATGGACCCTGCCAGCCGTGGGATCGATCAGCCGCAGCAGAAGGCGACCGAGGGTGGATTTCCCGCAACCGGATTCGCCGACAAGCGCCAGCGTCTCGCTGTGATTGACCGAGAAGGAACAGCCGTCGACGGCACGCACATCGTCGGACCGCTTCCCGAGGCTGAAGCCGAGGCCGGAACCGAACGTCTTGCCGAGATCTTCGACGCGAAGGATGGGATCGGTCATTGCAGGGATGCCTCCTTCTTTTTTGCATCCGCCTGTCCGGCTGTCACCCAGCATGCCGCCCGTTGGTCCGGTCCGAAGGAGAACATCGGCGGCATTTCCCTGGCGCATTTTTCGATGCGCAAGGAACATCGCTCGTAGAAAGGACAGCCTGTCTTGATCGATCCGGCCAGCGGCACCGATCCCGGGATCTGGTAGAGACGATCGCGGTCGTCGTCGAGCCGCGGGATTGATTGCAACAATCCCCGCGTATAGGGGTGACAGGGCGTGCGGAAAATCGAAAGGACATCCGCTTCCTCGACAACCCTGCCGGCATACATCACCACCACCCGCTCGCAGACATCCGCAATAACGCCGAGATCGTGCGAAATCAGCAGTACCGCAGTGTTCAGCGTGCGACGCAGCTTGTGCATCAGGTCGAGAACCTGTGCTTGGATGGTTACGTCGAGCGCCGTCGTCGGTTCGTCGGCGATCAGTAGTTTCGGGTTGCAGGCCAATGCCATGGCGATCATCACGCGTTGACGCATTCCGCCGGAGAACTGATGCGGATAGGAATCCACGCGTCCGGCCGGATCCGGTATGCCGACCAGCCCCAGCATTTCGATGACACGCGCGCGCCTTTGCTCGCCGGTCATTGCTTCGTGGAGCATGACCGCCTCGCCGATCTGGTCGCCGATCTTCATGACCGGGTTCAGCGAACTCATCGGCTCCTGGAAGATCATCGCGATGTCCCGGCCGCGGATTTCGGGCATTTTCGAGCGTGGGAGGTCGAGCAGGTTGACCCCGTTGAATTCGATACGGCCTTGCACGATGCGTCCGGGCGGTTCGGAGATCAGCCGCAGGATGGAGAGCGAGGTGATCGACTTGCCGGATCCGGATTCCCCGACGATTCCGACCGCCCCTCCGGGTGGGATTTCGAAACTCACGCCATCGACCACCCGGATCGGGTTGGCCTTCGGGCCGAATTCGACGGCAAGATTATCGACCTTCAGGAGCGGCACCGTCATTCGGAGATCTCCGGATCGAGCACGTCTCGCACAACGTCGCCCAGAAGGTTGAACGAGAGGACGACGCAGGTGATAGCGAAGCCGGCGCCGATGATCGGCCATGGCGAACCGAAGAGATTGTTGAGGCCGTCGCGGATAATATTGCCCCAGCTCGGGTTCGGCGGCTGGGTGCCGATGCCAAGGAAGCTCAGCGACGCCTCAAGGCGGATCGCGGAGGCGACCCAGAGCGTCATCAGGACCACGATCGGTGCTGCGATATTGGGAATGACGTGACGGAAGATGATGACCGGCGTGCGCAGGCCGATCGCCGTGGCCGCCTCGATATAGGGCTCTTGCTTGACCGCGAGCGTCGAGGCGCGCGCCACGCGGGCGAAGCCGGGAATGAAGGCGACGGTGATAACTGCTATGACGTTCCAGAAGCCACCACCCAGCACCGCCGCAATCATGATGGCGAGCAGCAGTTCGGGGAAAGCCAGCAGCAGGTCGATCAGGCGCGAGATCACCCGATCGATTATGCCGCCGAAATACCCTGCGACGACGCCGAGGACAGTCCCGCAGATCGCCGCCAGTACCGGAGAAATCAGGCCGAAAATCAACGAATTGCGGGAGCCGTGGATCATTCTCGAGAGTACGTCGCGTCCGAACTGGTCGGTGCCGAGCCAGTTGCTGGCCGAGGGGAGCCGGTTGATCTTGAGGATGCTCTGGGCAAGCGGATCGTATGGCGCGAGGAGCGGCGCGAAGATCGCCACTACAATAAAGATCAGCACGACCACGAACGCTATGATGGTCGAGGGGCGCGAGAACAACGTATAACCGATCTGGCTAAGCGGCTTCGGTTCCGGGGCGAGCAAGGGTGAGGAGAGCTGGGAGTTTTCGGTGGTGACGACCATTTACTGCACCCGGATTCTGGGATCGACGACGATGTAAACGAGATCCATCAGGAGGTTGATGAGCACGACAAACAGCGCGAAAATCACAACACCGCCCTGGATGACCGCGTAGTCACGTTCAGCAATGGCGCTGATGAGCAGCTTGCCGATCCCCGGCCGGTTGAAAACCAGTTCGATCGCGACCGACCCGGACAGGGTCGCAAGCATGCTGAGGCCGATGCCTGTGGTGAGCGGAAGCATCGCGTTTCGCAGGCCGTGCCGGTAAATGACCCGGCGTTCCCGAGCGCCCTTGGCACGTGCGGTGCGAATATAGTCCTTGCCGAACACCTCCAGCAGAGAGGTTCGCGTCAGTCGTCCGATGAACGCGGCCTTGACCATGGCAAGCGTTAAGGCCGGCAGGAAGACGTGATGCATGCGGTCGACAAAACCTTCGCCGCCGCCATTGATCGGAAATAACCCCATGTTCAGCGAAAAGGTGATCAGCAGCAGGGCGCCGAGGTAAAAGTCCGGGACGGCGTAGCCCAGTAGCGAGAATCCGCGAACGGCGGCGTCCGGTGCCTTGTTCCTGTGTGTCGCGGCCAGCACGCCGAGTGGAATCCCGACGCCGACCCCCATGATCATGGCGACAATAGTCAACTCGATCGTATAGGGCAGGTTATAGGCAATCAGCCTGAGCACCGACTGATTGTTCATCAGCGACGTGCCGAAGTCGAGTGTCAGCATCCCCCACAGGAAACTGAAATATTGCATCCACAGCGGGGCGTTGAGCCCCATCCGCTCGCGGAAGATTTCCAGCTGTTCGGGTGTTGCCATGTCCCCCAGGGCCGCGATCGCCGGGTCGCCGGGCAAGATGCGCATGGCGATGAAGACGAGCGTCAGCACAAGCAGAACCGTGGGAATGGCATCGGCCAGTCTCAGCAGCAAATATCGCGCCATGGTGTGTTCCTCCTCCCTGGTCGCGGTTCCGATCCTGCCTCCTCGCATTCCGGAACACGCTATTTTCACGCAGCAAACCGCCGACAGCCAATCTCAATTTTGTAACGACGTGAAATAAGGCTCGTTGGACAGGTTGGGCTGCAATCCCGGCGACAGACAAGAGCGCCCATTTTGCCGGAAGCTGACGAAATATTGCAGATGATATCGCGACTGGGTGTAGCTGCCCGGCACCGTGGCGGCAAAACCTCCGGCCTGGTCCTTCATCGGAAGCGACTTCCACCGCTCTGCCTGGTTGATGTGTCGGTAATGCAGGGTCGGTTCACCTTCCGCCTTTCCATCGAATAGGACTTCGAAATCGGCGCCCGGCTTGAAGGTCGGCGCACCGGTCACGCCGGAGGGGTGGGACAGAACCGGAAAACGTGCCTCCAGCGCGGCGATTGCCGCTGCGGCCTTCGGGCTCGCCTCAACGCTCTCATAGCAACCGCCGCCGCGGAGCGACTCCAGATCTGCCACTTCCGCCTGCATTTCCGGCAACCTCGAATGCCAGGATCCACGCAGCCATGATTGCGGACCATAGGTGAGGTCATCGGCGTAAAGATCGCGCGAGATATCGGCAATCTTTTCCCATGCCATCAGCGAACGTCTTGCATGGTCGATAACGCGGTCCATCAACGGCGTGACCTTGGTGGCGACGAACAGTTCAGCCCAGCATGCTGCCCGGAAGCGTTCTGCAAAAAACCGCGCCAGTCCGGCGCAGATCCGGATATCGATGAGCATTCTCTGGACGGCAATACTGCCGAAGCTGGACGCGCTGTTGGCTTTCAGGACTTCGCTTTCGCAGCCATTTGCCATCTCATCCAGCCAATCGGCGACATCCAGCGGCGTAAAGCGATGCGATGGTTCTCCGGCGAGCAGCAGTTCGGCATATTCACGCGCGTTGGCAAACAGCGTCGGATCGAATGTCGGTGCATTGCCGAACCGAACCGGACCTTCCATGTCGAACCCATAGGCGCGTCGACCGGAGCCTTCGACGAGTGCAAGATTGGTGTAGACCTCCGGCCAATAGTGGTTATTCGAGGCGGATGGCCCATGCGCGAGAGTAACCAGCGGCAGAACACGGCTTGCCCAGGACATTCCTTTTTCGCATTCCTCGGCGGCATCGCCGCAGACCTGTTGGAGATAGCGCATCCAGCTTTCGCGCGGCGCGGCGGGGTTGTAGAGCAACCGGCCCCAGACCCGATACTGATAGTCGTATTTCTGCCAGTCGTACCGCGTGGCATAGCCCTGCTTCTGATAGTTGAAGCGTCCGCCCGGAATGCCGGTCCCCATGCGGCCCTTGAAGCCCAGCGGCTCGCACCATTCCACGCCGTCCGACCCGGCAAACATCGAGCTGCGGCCGTAACCCGCTGCAAATTCGGGATCTCCCCACAGGAGCACGCGCTGCGTGCCCGGCCAGATGCGGTAGATGACCTTGTAGTCCTTGTCGGCCGTCAGCAGATCGCCATAGGAGTAGCGCAGGAATTTTCGCGACCCCTCGCTCAGTTGCTCCCGTTCGCTGCGAGCAACCTCCGGCGGGTATTCCTTCTCGCGGATTGCCGATTGGTGGTAGGGCGGCCCCATATGCTCTGCGAGATATTTTGGCGAGGCGGCGATCGGCATGCCGCTGTCACGGGCAATCCCGATCATCTTGTGGTCGAGACCCTTGCCGTGCATGTCGATTTCAACGGGCCGGCCGGCAGCCGCAACGCCCGCGAACGCGTCTTCCCAAAATCCGTATTCGCCTTCCGCGATGCCACCTTCCACATGCACCCGGAAGGTAAGGCCGGTGATCTCCGGTATTTCCTTTAGAAGCGTGGTGATTGCTTCGCGGCAATAGGGTGCGAGATTGTCCTTGGTGACGCCGCGGACGGTATAATTGGCGCGTGGCACATCATCGAAATCATATCGCTGGGTCCACAGCGCAAGCTGGAATTCAAGGCCGCGCCTGGCGGCTTCCCGGCCGATGAACTTGAGCATTTCGAGGTTCCGCTCGCGCTCGTCCTCCGGCAGCTCCACCACCGTCACGTCATGGCCTGGAAGGTCGAGCAGATATGGATAGGGGAAATAGAAGTAGACGTCGGTGATCCAGGGGTTGTGATAGGGATAGTTATATCCGAAGCCGAGTGCGAGCGAGAAGCGGTTGAACCGATTTGCCGCGAGCATCGAGAGATAGTCGCGCCACTGCTGGCGGTCGTAAAACCAGACCTTGTCTTCCTGTTCGCTGCAAAACATCCGGCTCATGCTGCGCACGCGGGCGGATGGCCGCTCGAGAAGCGGGTAGGTTCCCTCGAAGAGATCCACTCCGGACGCAAACTGCACACGGTCGGCGAGTTCAGTCAAAGCGAAGACCAGTCCGAGGATGTCGGAGCCCCAGGCCGAGATGCGATCGCCCTGACGGGTAAGAACGAAGCTCTCCGGTGTCTCCGGCAGGTCGACCGCCATGTCGGGGTTCCCGGGGAGACCGGCTCCGGAGACGGTGATGATCGTTCCCGATTGTGCGGCGCTCGCGATTTGAGCCTGCACATTGCGGCGGGCAAGGGCCGCCTGCAGTTCGGTCGCCGCCCAACGGACCGGATGAAACGCTGCGTCATCCGCATCAGGCAGAACAATGGTGACCGAAGTCGGTGCAGTCATAACGTCATCCTTAGAATATGAAACCATTCGTCGTTGCATGCGGCGGCGATTACCTGCGCTCCGCGGCCTTCGCCCCCGGCAAACGAATGTCTTGAATTGGCCGTGGTCGGACCAACCGGGAAGGGTTCCCGGTCGGCGTCGTCGTTTGGAAGTCACGCGACGTCGATCAGCCGATTTTCGCTCTTGTCAGACGCCAGTGGGCGTAACCCGACTTGAGTTCGTAACCGAGGTCGACATTGGCGGCGCGCACGACCAGATAGCCGTTGTCGCTGATCGGCAGGAGCGGCATGTCGGTCAGGAACTTGACCTCGATCTCCTGGACCAGCTTCACACGCTTCTCGAGATTGGGTTCCTGCATCGCTTTCTTCAGCATGTCGTCGATGCCGGGAATGGCGACGCCGTAGTGGCTGAAATTCGGACCGCCCGAGCCGTCGGATTTGACCTCAGCGGCGGCCGTCAGCTGCTCGATGATCGCCTGGGTCGGTACCGGAGGATAGGCTGCCGAGCGCTGGAACATCGTATTGGTGCCCTTCGCCTGGTCAGCATGGAAGGCCGTGTGGTCCTTGATGTCCAGCTTCATATCCATGCCGCCGGCGCGAAGCTGTTCCTGGATGATCAGCATCACCGAGGAATAGTCTTCTCGCTGCGAGGTATAGGCGTTGAAAGACAACCCGTTCGGAAAGCCTGCTTCGGCCAGCAGTTGCTTGGCCTTTTTCGGATCGTGGTCGTAGCGCACGGCCGCCGGTATGGTATCGGCGGTGAAACCGCCGAGAAACGACGGCGGATTGAGGCCATACGTGCGCTGGCTGACCGGTGCCATGGCGCTCGCGAGTTCGTCGCGATTGATCAGATAGGCAATCGCCTGTCGAACGCGGATATCGTCGAAAGGTTTGACAGTCAGGTTCATCGACACTGTGAAGAAGCTGCCCGGTGAAGCCACGTCGAAGTGCAGCTTGGCATTCCGCTGCTGGATCGACGGCACCCAGCCCGGCGCGCGCACCCCTTCGATCATGTGGACGTCGCCGGACAACAGGGCCAGCGTCCGGGCCGTTGTATCGGCGATATAGCGGATCTGAAGATTGGGAGTTGCTGGCGCGTCTCCAAAATAATCCCTGTTGACGGTCAGCTTCACGCCCTGTGAGGGATCGCTTTCGACACTGGCCAGCTGGTAAGGCCCGGTTCCGATCGGATCCTTTTCGAAGGCCGGCGCACCCTTTTCCTCGAGCGCCTTGCGGGAAATGATGCTCGACGAATAATGGCTGAGCGGACCCATGATGAACAGCGGGTCCGGCAGGTTGAGGGTGAAGATCACCGTCGTCGGACCGTCCACCTTGACGTCCGCGATATTGTCGAACAGGACGCGGTTGCCGCCCAGTGCCTTGTCGTTACGCAGGCGATCGAACGTGAATTTCACGTCGTCTGACGTCAGGTTGCCGTAGCCCTTGTGGAATTTCACGCCCTGGCGAAGCTGGAATGTCCAACTCTTGGCGTCCGGTGTCACCGACCAGCTGGTCGAAAGGCTTGGCTGGACCTCGGCGACGCTGGTCGGGAAATGCCCAAGGGGCACTTCGACCAGTTTGTCGAAGATATGAATGATGGCCCATTCGTCGGCGCCCTGAATCGAACGTGCCGGATCTATGGTGCGTACGCCGCGGGCGGCAAAGGCCAGCCGCAGCGTGTCTGGTGCCTGTGCGAAAGCAGATCCGCCCAAACTGGTCGCTATGCTTGCACCAGCAATAGTTGCAGCCGTGCTGCCGATAAACATGCGCCGAGATATTGCCATGTCACTCCCTCCCTGGGCGTACCGAACCCTGTTCCGCCTCCACGGCACAAGACGGTTGACGAACAATGCAATCCGATGGTAGCGCTGCCATCGACGGATCGTCAAGCACTGAAGAGCGATTTTTTAGCATGAGCGGAGACAAAGGCCGAAAGGCCCGGCAGAGAAAATGGATTAGCTGGGGCAAGGCGGATATCATTCCAGCCATCGCAAACATGGCCGTGCGGCAAACATCTCTGCAGATGCGACGCCGTCGGACATCCACTTGATGGAGCCTTAGATGTCGAAACGCCGGACGGACGGTAGACCCACGATAGCCGATGTGGCCGCACTGGCGGGTGTGGGAGCGATTACCGTCTCCCGGGCCTTGCGCGATCCATCGCTGGTTTCCGATATGCTGCGCGAAAAGATCGATATCGCTGTCCGCGAGCTTGGCTATGTGCCTAATCTCAATGCGAGGGCCCTGGCATCCACCCGCAGCGATGTGGTCGGCGTCCTCGTTCCCTCCCTGACTCAGCACATCTTCGCGGATGTACTGCGCGGCATCTATGACGGGATAGGCCATACGAGGCTGCACATCCAGGTCGGCAACACCCGTTACGATCTGGACGAGGAGGAACGACTTCTGGCTGAGCTTCTCCGGCACAAGCCGGCCGGCCTGATCGTCTCGGGCATTGATCAGAATGCCGCTTCCCGGCGGATGCTGGAAAAAGCCAACTGCCCGGTGATCCAGATCATGGATCTGTCCGACAATCCGGTCAACAAGATCATCGGATTTTCCCACCACAACGCCGCCAAGGCGATGACCCGACATCTCATCGAAGTCGGATATCGCCGTATCGGTTTTCTCAGCGGTTGGATGAACAGCCGTTCGAAAGGGCGTCTGTCGGGTTACGTCGAAGCGCTCGAGGAAGCCGGGATATTCGATCCGCGATTGACGAACGCAGCCGGTGATCTTGGCGCGCTCGCGCTGCGGGGCAGTTGGGACAAGCATCAATATTCGACACCTGCAATGGGTCGGGAACTGATTAGCGAGCTCTGGAACAGGGAGCCCCGTATGGATGCGGTTTTCTGCAACAACGACGTGCTGGCGCTTGGCGCCCTCTTCGAGTGCCAGGCCCGCGATTTGTCGGTTCCGAATGATTTCGGCATCGCCGGGTTCAACGACGAGGATTTCATGGAGGCGGCGTCGCCCGCCATGTCGAGTGTCAGAACACATCGCTGGACCGTCGGACACGACGCGGTGATTGCCCTGCGCCGACAGCTGGACGGCGAGCCGGACGATGAGCGCATCGTTGACGTCGGCTTCGATATCGTCAAGCGCGCCAGCACCGATCGCAGGGCACAACCGCTGCGGGATGACGATGCTGCGGCTCCGGCCGTGGCGCTCCAACAGACGCGTGCCGCAGGCGACGATCGCTGAACCCTTGCCGCGCGAAAGACCTGTTGGGTAGACGGACATGATCTGAGCAAGCGCGTCGAGGAGGCGCCGTGCGGATCGGCAGACAAGAGGTTGATCGCAGAAGAAGCCGGCAGGCCAAGGGAGGATACTTAATGGCTGAAGAACCCTGGTACAGAACCGCAACACGTTGGGGACAGACCAACCTGGTCGAGATCGATCCCGATCGCTACGATGGCGCCTGGTGGCGGGCTCACTGGAAAAGGACGCGCATCCAAGGCGTGATCGTCAATGCCGGCGGCATTGTTGCCTACTATCCTTCCGTTTTCCCGCTTCATCATCGCGCTCACACGCTTGGGGAAAGGGACCTCTACGGCGAAATCGTCAAGGATGCACGGGAAGCGGGGCTGAAGGTGATAGCCCGCATGGATTCGAACCGGGTCGCGGAGGACTTTTACCGCGCTCATCCAGATTGGATCTGCGTCGACGCGACCGGAAAACCATATCGTCAGGCGGACAAATATGTCACCTGCATCAATTCGCCCTACTACTGGGAATATCTGCCGCAGGTCATGCGGGAAATTATAGAACACAGCAATCCGGACGGTTTTGCCGACAACAGCTGGGCCGGTATTCCGCGCAAGAACATCTGCCATTGCCGGCATTGCGCAGAGCAGTTCCGCGCTCATGCCGGCATCGACCTGCCGTCTGCTCAAGACTGGTCCGACGAGCGTTATCGGCGATGGGTGCGCTGGAACTATCAGCGCCGCACCGACATCTGGGAACTCAACAACTCCGTCACGATGAAAGCCGGCGGCAAACATTGCCGGTGGATGGGCATGATCAGCGGCGACGTGCTGAACAATAGTTCGCGTTTCATCGATCTGAAAGCCATTCTCGCGCGCACCGAAATCGTCATGCTCGACCACCAGCGCCGCAATCCCGTGGATGGGTTTGCCGACAATACGGAAGCGGGCAAGCGGTTGCATGAAGTGGGCGGTTGGGAAAAGCTCATTCCGGAAAGCATGCCGCAATACCAGCTCGGAAGCCCGGCCTTCCGGCTCGCAAGCATGCCCGCTGCAGAGGTGAGGTTATGGTCGTCGGCCGGCTTTGCCGGGGGCATCCAGCCGTGGTGGCACCATATCGGCTCACTCCACGAAGACCGGCGCCAGTATAAAAGCGCAGAACCGATCTTTTCTTGGCATGAAGCCAATGAGGATATTCTTCTCAATCGCAGGCCGCTGGCCGACGTGGGCGTGGTGTGGTCGCAGGACAACCACGACTTCCATGGCCAGGACAAAGCCAACGACCGCACGATGAATCCCTACAGGGGAGCGATCCGTGCTCTCGACCGCGCCGGGATCACCTATTTGCCGATCCACGCCGAAGACGTGGCTGGTGCGATCGGCCGCGTGGGTGTCCTCATTCTGCCCAATCTCGGCGCGATGTCAGACGATCAGGTGAACGCCGTAAAGGCATTCGCGCAAGCGGGTGGCTCGGTAATCGCCACGTCCGAAACCAGCCTCTATGATGGTTCAGGCGATCAAAGGCGAGATTTTGGACTGGCGGATCTTTTTGGCGTGCACCGCGGCAGCGGGTCACGGGGCGGGCAGGAGCTCGCCAACCCGGATATCGAGGCCGCCGCAAGACATACCTATCTCCGCCTTGTCCCGGAACTGCGGGCTGCCCTTTATGGCCCGACGGATAACACGGCGCCGGCTGCCGTCGGAATACGCCATCCGCTGTTAAGCGGTCTGGAGGAAACGGACACGATCCCGTTCGGCGGCTTCCTTCCCGTCGTCAGCGTCGATGATGACGTGGCGGTCCTGGCAACCTTCGTTCCCGATTTCCCGATCTACCCGCCGGAAACCTCCTGGATGCGCCAGCCCCGGTCGGATCTGCCGATGATCACGCTCCGCGAGCCGGCTGGCGGCAGCAAGCTAATCTGGCTGGTTGGCGATCTCGACCGGTGTTTTGCCCGGGACGAGCATCCGGAACATGCGACGATCATCGCCAACGCTGTCCGTTGGGCTCTCGCTGATCGACAACTGGTGTCGCTCGAAGGTGGGCACGGTGTCATAAGCCCGGCGCTTTACGAGCAGCAAGGTCGCTATATCCTGCATCTCAACAACCGCCTGATCATGGCGAAAATGCCGGGACGACAGGACGAACTTCTGCCCGTCGGTCCGATCACGGTCCGCCTGCGCATCGGCTCGAGAATAGTATCCTCTAACATTCGCCTGACCGTAAGCGGCCGCTCTGTTCCGGCCATAAAGCAGGGCACCGAGCTTGTTTTCGAGGTGTCGGCCGTCGCGGATCACGAAGTCGCCGTTATGGACTTTGATCCGGCATAGCTAAATCCGGAACCGCAGGCTGCCGTCGGGGCGGCGCCGATCGTGCTTCATGGTCTTTGGACATGAAGACCCGATACGGGAGCCGGCAGGTCAATCGGGGGCCTGGTCGGTCTCTGGAGTATGGACCACCAGGCAGTTGCGACCGGCCTTTTTGGCAAGGTAGAGCGCCGCATCCGCTTGGCGCTGAAGCTGCTCTGCCGACACCAGTCCGCAGTCTTGCATCAATATCGCCACTCCAATACTGACAGTCACATAAGGAACGACGCGAGAGGTGGGGTTTGGAAGAGACGCAGCTTCTACTCGGTTGCGGATCCTCTCGGCGATCACCCTGGCCTCCTGTTCGTCGGCGCCCGGGAGGAAGACAAGAAACTCTTCGCCTCCATAACGGGCGACCTGGTCTCGCTCGTCCCTCATACTGCTTTGGATGATGCCGGCGACTTTCACAAGGCATCGGTCGCCTTCGGCATGCCCGAGATTATCGTTGAGGCGTTTGAAGTCGTCGACATCGCACATCAGCATCGCCGCACCGCTCGTTTGTTTAAGGTCGGCGTTCCAGAAATGATGGAGCGTCTCCATCATCGAACGCCGGTTGGCGACGCCAGTCAGCGGGTCGGTTCGTGCAAGCAGTTCCAGCTGGGAATTGGCGTCAGTTAGCTCCGCGAGGCGACTTCGATCTCGTAACTCGAGCAGGAAAGTCTTGTGAGCCAGGATCGTTGCGGTGCGTCGGGCAACGATGGTTGCTACCACACCGCTCGCGAAAAACAGCGTTCCGGCCAGAGCACTTCCCACCTCGATGTTCGGATTGTGCAGTTGAAAAACAAAATAGATACCGAGAGCAAAAGCACTGATCGCTATCGCCCAACCAAGCGGAATGGGAAATATAATGATGGCGGTGACCGCCACAAAAAGCATGATAGTCAGATGGCGTTCGTAGAACTCGCCACCGGCGTGAACACCTACCAAAGCGACGGACAGGAGAATGAGAAAGACTGCCGAGAGAATGATAACTCCCTGCAGCCACAAGGCGTGCGGTCGCAGGAAGACCATCGCGGCGACAAGAGCTGCGGGCGGAAGGAGGGATGCCGGCCACAGCATCGTCACCACGGTTTGGGTCGGGAGCAGGATCGCGTAGAGGCCCAACGTCAGGACATCGAGCACGATAACCCAGATCATCCACGCGCGGATGATCTTGGCGGTCTGCGGCCAGGAACGTTCGCGAAAAAGCCGGGCCAGGTCCCCATTGAGCCGGATATCCCGCGTGCGTCCGCCTAGAAGGCGCTCGACCTGTTCCACAATGGCTGGGCTCAGCCTCGGCAGAGGTTTCCGCGAAGACGCTGTTACCGATTTGGTAGAACCTGTAATTCGCTTGGCGTCCATGCGCCGGATCTAGGGTGCAGATGACTGGGGACAAGACGGGCTAGCGAGCCGACCGGACTCGGGTCGCCAGTTTTACTTTTACGCCTGGGCCTCGATCGGCAGGTTTATCCGGTCGATCGTCCCGGCCGTGTCCGCCTCCATGTGCTCAGGCCGCGCGATCGGCAGATTGACTGTAAACACCGTTCCCTCGCCCTTCGCGCTGTCGACGTGAATTTCGCCGCCATGCAACTGGACGATCTGCTTCACCAGGTTCAGGCCGATACCCGTGCCAGCGATGCCGGACGAACTTCTCGCCCGGAAATAGCGCCCAAACATCTTCGGCAAATCATCCGCGTCGATGCCAATGCCTTCGTCGCGAACGGTAATCTGGACACAGTCGTTTTGCTGCCACCCCGTGACATAGACGTTCGGAGCGTCCGGCGCGTATTTCACGGCATTTGAGAAGAGATTGGTGAACACTTGCTCCAGCGCCGCACCGTCGCCATAAATAGTCGAGGGAAGCCGCTCCAGATCGAGCAGGAACCGGTGCGATTTGCGTATGCTCTCTTGCCGCGCACTGCAGGTCCCAATGATGTCGCCCAGTGCGCACGGCTTGCGAACGATATCGATGTAGCCGTGATCCAAGCGCCCGACCGCCAGAATGCTTTCCATCAACTCAAGCATTCGCGAGACCGCACCGCGGATCTGCTCCGTCTTCTCACCGATGAATTCCGACGTGACCGCGTTCTTGCGGCGAACGAGACGCTGCGCCGCACCGTCGATGATCGAAAGCGGCGTCCGGAATTCGTGAGACGCCATCGAGACGAATTGCCGCTGCAACTCGTTGACCTGCCGCTCTTGATCAAGCATCCGTTCAAGCTCCGCAGCCTGACGCGCAATTTCTGCGGTTCTGCTGCGCACTGTTTCCTCGAGATCATCGCGGTGCTGAAGCAGCGCCCTTTCCGCCCGTTTCCGCTCGGTGACGTCGACAGCGGCAATCAGCGATGCCGGACGACTGTCGAAGGCAAGTTGGCTTGAATAGATAAAGACCTCGATTTCGGCTCCGCGAGCGGTCCGATGCCGCTGAGACCGATTGGTTTCGCTGCCATGCCCCGCAGCAGTGGCCGCGACTCTCATTCTTCCCCAATCTTCCGGCGGAAGGATGTCCAGAAGTGTCATGGAAAGAAAAAGGTCACGATCATAGCCGTAATGATCAAGAGCCGCCTGGTTGACGTCGAGAAACTGGAGACTCTCACGGTCTTGAACCCACATCGGCAGAGGGTTTCCTTCGAACAATAGCCGGAAGGAAGCCTCGCGCATCTTGAGATCGGTGATGTCGACGCGAATCCCTACGCTTCCGCCACCTGAAACGCGTCTTTCCTCGATCCGCACCCAGCGGTTCCCCGGCAGGCGCTGCTCATGAGCACTCTTCGGCTCTGCGTGACGGGCCAACCGATCGGCCAACCATTCTTCCTCACGGCCGATCGCCTCGGGATACTGGCCACGCTGCAACCCGCTGCGAAGTCTATCCTCGAAACCCATGCCCTTGACCAGGGGGGCGCCGCTATCGGCGTAAAGTTGCTCGTAGCGGCGGTTCCACATCACAAATCGATCGTCTTCATCGAACAGTGCCAAGCCTTCGGGGACGACTTCGAAGGCGGCCAGCAGGCGCGCATGGGCTGCCCGCGCCTCCTGCTCTGCGTGTTCGGCCTGAGCATGAGCTTGAGCAAGGGATCGTTCGGCTAGTCGCGCCTCGGTAACGTCCTCATGCGTCGACACCCATCCCCCGTCGGCGGTGCGCTGATGGCAGCCTCGTATGACTTTTCCGGTTTTAAGTTCTTTTATCCAGACTTGCGAAGCATCGGCAGTGTTCGTGTCTTCCGCCCATGCGAGATATTCCTCTGTGGACATCGTCGGGACGGCGCCGACTTCGTCTCTCAGCTTTATAATGTCTTCGAGCGACTGCCCAGGGTGGATCAAGGCTGGGTCCACGCCGTAAACCTCGGCGTAGCGACTGTTGGACAGCGCCAACGTGCCGTCGCCGTTGAAGAGACAAACCCCTTGGCTCATGCTGGCGAGTGCGGTGCGGAGCTGTTGTTCGTGGCCAAGAATCTGCTTGCGGCTACGGCTTGATGCCAGTTGAGTATTCACGCGCGCGCCAAGTTCCCTGCTGTCGATCATGCTTGAGACACAGTCAGCCGCACCGGCCTCAAAACCGGCGATCCGTCCTTCGATATCGCCCTGAGAAGCGACCAGGATCACCGGTATTTCAGACGTCCCCGAACTGAGCTTCAGGTTGCGGCAGATCTGGACGCCGCACAGGTCTGCAAACGTGATGTCGAGCAGGATAAGGTGAGGTTGTGACGCCTCGACGACTGTTTGCAGGTTCTCCGGGCGGTCGCACGCGGAGACAACCGAAATCTCAATGTTTTCCACTGGCAGCTGACTGAGATCCAGCTTGGCTGCATCCGCGCCGATAACAAAAACTGTCGTCCGTCGGTGAGCGATGTTTCGGGCAATTGCCATCGAAACAGCATCTCCGTCCGGGGCCGCGGGCAGCGAAGATGAGTGTAACTGTGGGGGAAATGCTGTCGCCAATGAAGATCGCCTACCATTCCGCCGCTGATCTGTCGCAGGCCTACAATACGTATCGACTATTAAGGAGAGCTTATGCAGGCGTGTCGCGATATCCTTAGGCTTAACAGCTTATTGCCGAAATCCGCCGCATCTGCGCGCGGTTTCCGTCGGGGCGGAGATCGATATGGCAAGCTCGAAAATCAGGCCGGAGATTTCTATACGTCAGTCCGATTGAAGCGCCGATCGATATACCTTATCCAATCACCGACGTTCCCGAAGAGAACGGCGAGATCGTATTGCCATTCGAGCAGAAGCAGTCTCCAGCTCATGCGTTCTGAAGCCAGACCTCGCTGAGCAAGTTGGGCACGAAGGAAATCCATCTTTGCGGTCGGCGAAGATAGGACGGTGGAGCCGTAGCCGGCCTCAACATCTTCAGTCATTCGTTGCAAAACACTGGGCACATTCCTGTGGTCGCTCATACCTTATGCTCCTCATCAATGGATGCCGGGGAGGAGGAGGCTGCGAAAACGTGGCGTTCTCCTCACCCATCGAATGTATGTCGTGAGGCGATGTATATCAAGAAATTCACGAGCGGACATGTACACGAACGCGGCATTGATCAGGCCGAAGTGGCCAACGGTTCAATCAATTTCTGTTCGTTGCGCGGCTTGTCCAACACCGGTCTCTTTGCCCATGCTCGAGTAATCTCGCGTCTTCTTCGAAAGATATGGCCGTCGCTCGAATTCCGAGGTTCGCAGCAGACTTCTCAGGCGCAGAAGGTCTTTTCGCGCAATGAGCCCGCACAATTTTCCGCTGCCGGGATCGACGATCGGAACCCGTCCGGTATCGGTCGAAAGCATTACATCTGCGACGAAACCGACCGTATCTTGTGGATGGCAAACCGGGACCGAAGCGTCCGAAACCTGTTCGGCAAGCGTTTGCTCCGCCAGTTCGGCCTTCCCTTGCCAGGCAAGTACGTCGCCTCGGGAAACAACCCCCGCCAAGCGCCCGGCGCTGTCGATCACGGGGTAAATGCGGTGGGTTTTTTGCGGAGACGCAAAGAGGTCACAGGCGTCCCTTACCGTCATTGTCGCCGGTAGCGTGTCCACCTCCTTGATCATGATCTCACCGGCCCTTGTGAATTCGAACGGATCGATGCCGTATTCGCGGGTGATGTGTTGCCCCCTTCGCGCAATCTTCTCGGTAAGGATCGAACGTCGCAGGAGCAGGACCGTCACGGCATAGGCGACCACCGTCGCTGCCAGAAGCGGCACCAAGGTGCTTATATCCCCCGTGATCTCGACCGCGAAGAACGTGCCGGTCAGCGGCGCGCGCATCGTCCCGCCCATCATCGCCGCCATTCCGAGCAACGCCCAGAAGCCGGGATCATGACCCGGCATTACCAGACCGACAAGCCAGCCCAAGGCGCCGCCGAAAATCAGGAGAGGGGCGAGAACCCCGCCGGAGGTCCCGGAGGACAACGCAAATAGCCAGATACAGGTCTTGACCACGAGGATGGTCAGGACGGTCGAGGCGAGCAGCCTGTTGTTGAGCAGGCCGTCGATAATGTCGTAGCCGACGCCCAAGCTGCGAGGTTCGATCAACCCCCCGACGCCAATCACGATGCCGCCGAGCATCGGCCACCACATCCAGTGTATCGGAAGCTCTTCGAAGAGATCCTCGATCTTGTAGAGCAGAGTGGTGAGTAGCCCGGATTGCAGACCTGATACGACGCCGATCGCGGCGCAGGCGAAAATTCCCCACCACGGCAGAGCGATGTCAAAGTGCGTGGGAAACAGCGGCCCCGTGCCGAACAGTATCGGCCGCCAGCATATCGAGACGCACGCTGCAACGGCAACGGGGATGAAGCTGCGAGGTTTCCATTCAAACAGAAGGAGTTCGACGGCGAGCATGAGCGCTGCAATCGGCGAACCGAAAATAGCCGTCATGCCAGCCGCTGCCCCCGCCACCAGCAGGGTCTTGCGTTCGGCGGCGCTCATATGGAAGAATTGCGCGAATAACGATCCGATTGCTCCGCCCGTCATGATGATCGGACCTTCCGCGCCGAACGGGCCACCTGTGCCGATCGAAATCGCCGACGACAGCGGCTTCAGTACCGCGACCTTGGGCGACATCCGGCTGCCACCGATAAGGATCGCCTCGATCGCCTCGGGAATGCCGTGACCGCGGATCTTCTCTGATCCGAAGCGGGCCATCAGGCCGATGACAAATCCTCCCAAAGGAGGAATCAGCAAGATCCTGGGGGATCGCGGCACGCCTGCGAGCGAGGCCGGTTCTATGCCGATATGGCCGAACCAGACGATATTGGTGACCAGCGCAATCAGGCTCACAAGACACCATGCCGCGAACGCGCCGCCGGTGCCCACGACAATCGACATCCCGACCAGGACGAGAACGCGCCTGTCGGTGGTGAAGTCTCCTGCCTCGCGCCTTGAAAGCCCTCCGGTGAAGTCGTGCGGTCGGTTGCCGGGTTGATGCTGCGACATGGCTTTCCTTTGGCGGGTCGGGCGGGCGTGGCTTGAGTACGTCGAATATATCGTGATACGATGTAAATCAAGCCGTAAATCCGGGAGCAGATTTGGCTATGAAGCATCAGGAACGCCTCACCGCGGGAGACTACGAAGCACTCGCTGACTTGCGTTATAGCATCCGCCGCTTCCGCCAGTTCAGCGCGAAAGAGGCGGATAAGCTTGGTCTCAAGCCGCAGCAACATCAGGCGCTGCTGGCGATAAAGGGCTTGCCGAGCAGCAGACAGATGACCGCACGGATGCTGGCCGAGCGCCTCCTGATGACCGGAAGACTGGTGGATGACCTTATTCAGCAACTGATCGACGAAGGTTATGTCGAGCCAGGGCCGTCAACGGTGGGTCGCGCCAAACACGTCATTCGTCTCACGCCCAAGGCGGAGGATGCACTTGACCGACTGGCAAGTGCCCATCTATTCGAGATCCGGAAGATGGCGCCGGAATTGATGCAGTCGCTTCGGGTCCTGCAGGACCGCCAGAAGATGCAGCACATGACATGGATGCTTTGACTGCCGGTGACGAAAACGGAGAGCAGATGAAGAAGCTCAGCAGCCTCAGGCAGGTAGACTACGAAACGCTCGCCGACCTTCGTTATGCGCTTCGGCAGTTCATGGATTTCAGTGCATCTGCTGCACAGGTAGAAGGATTGCCGCCCCAGCAGCACCAGGCGCTTCTGGCGATAAAAGGCAATCGCAACGGCAAACCGATGACGGTCGGAATGCTCGCCGAACGGCTCCTCATCGCCCCTCATACTGCAACGGAACTGATCAATCGGCTTGTTGACGGGGGGCTCGCAGCACGGCAGGTGGATCAGGAAGATCGACGGCGCCAGACCGTTCAACTAACGGACAAGGCCGAGGAGCTGCTCGGCCGCCTAAGCAAAGCGCATATCGTGGAAATCCGCGAGATGACACCGAAGCTGGTGGCGCTGCTCTCTCAACTCGAAAAGATGCCATTGGCATCTGCTGACGACGAGTAAGCAGAATCGGCCTGAACGCACTTGGTCGGCAATGGTTGGAGACCGCGGCGCAGACTGAGGCCGTTCAGCCGCTTGTGCCCTCGATCAACGTCATAGGCCAGATCACGCGGGGTGTCTGTCCGACGTAATGGGACTGGTAGTCGGGTATGACTGACAGCAGATGCTCCGCCAGGCTGATCCCCAGGTCACGAAGAGACAACGTAAAGCAGGTCAAGGCCGGAGAGAGGTACTGAGCCTGGGGACTGTAGCGACCGATGATCGCAATGTCCTTGCCCGGCTTAACGCCAGCGTCCTCAAACCCTTTGTAGAGCCCTGTAACCAGGATCTCATTGACCAGGACGATTGCCGACGGGCGTGGAGATCTGGATGCGATCTCGTGGGCTACGGCATAGCCCCCCGCTTCGCTCGGTTTTGCCCGGAAGATATGATCCTCCCTGAGGGTAAGCCCATGTTCTGCGAGCACCTCGCGGCATCGATCGGCGAACACGTAACCCAGGTTGAGATCGCCATGGGGCCAGATGATCCCGATATCTCTGTGGCCCGCCTTGACCAGCCGTTCGATCGCGATCTCCGCCATTCCTTCGAAATCCAGATCGATCCAGGGCTGGCCGACATCGGTCAGGCTGCGGCCAAGCGAGATGAACGGAATGTTGTGCCGGTGCAGCAGTTCGAACCGTGCATCGTTGCGCCGGGTGGCCGAGAGAATGATGGCATCGGCAAAGCCGCGCGCCACGGTGCGTTGCAAATAGGCATAGGGATCTTCATTGGAAGAGCAGAGCAGGGCGACGAGATCCAGCTTGTGTCGGCTAAGCACAGTCTGCACCCCGTCGAAAACGCTCATGAAGAAGGCATCCCCCTGGCTGTTGATTTCCGGCCCGGTCTGCATCATGAAGCCCACGACGCCGGTCGAGCCCTTGCGCAGCGAGCGGCCCGACTGGTTAGGGACGTATCCCAGCTTCTCCGCCGCCTCCAGGACGCGCCTGCGGGTTTCCGCATTCACATCCGCCTTTCCATTGAGCGCGCGGGACACGGTGCCAATGGAAATATCCAGATAATCGGCAAGTTGGCGGATGCCTGTCACAGGGAGCCTCTTGAGGGTTCGGTATAAGACCGTAATCGTTTTCGGAAGCAGTATTGACAAAAAAATCGATGCGTTCATAGTACCGTAAACGTTTACGGATGCACGGGAGGTGTCGTGCCGTAAACATTGCATGGGAGGAAATTGGTGACATACAAGGTCGTTTTGTGTGGCTGCGGAGCAATGGCCAAAGGATGGCTGCGCGCGCTTCAGTCCACGCCGGCGCTGAAGCAGGCGCTGACCGTCGTGGGTCTGGTCGATCTCGACCTCTCGGCTGCACAGGCGCTGGCCGCCGAATTTTCTCTTCAGCCAATCTCCATCGGATCCGATCTCGCCACGGTGCTGGGCGAAACCGGCGCGGACATTGTGTTCGATGTCGTCATTCCCGTCGCCCGCTATTCCGTCGTCAAGACCGCGCTTTCCCACGGATGCCATGTGTTGAGCGAAAAACCCATGGCAACCTCGATGGAAGAGGCGGAAGATCTGATCCGCGCCGCGAAGGCTGCGGGGCGCATTCATTCCATCGTGCAGAACCGGCGGTTTATTTCGGGTGTGCGGCGGATGCGGCGGTTTGTCGAAAGCGGCGTGATTGGCGCGATCACCGCAATCCATTGCGATTTCTTCATCGCCCCGCATTTCGGCGGCTTCCGGGAGCAGATGGACAATGTCCTGCTTCTGGACATGGCGATTCACACTTTCGATGCGGCCCGTTTCGTCTCCGGCAAGACACCGCTTTCCGTCTACTGCCTGGAAACAAACCCACCCGGATCCTGGTATGCCCACGGCGCCAGCGCCAATGCGGTGTTTCAGCTCACCGACGACGTGGTTTTCACCTATCGCGGCTCCTGGTGCGCGGAAGGCCAGCGCACGAGTTGGGAAAGCGAATGGCGTATTGTCGGCTCGAACGGAATGCTGACCTGGGACGGAGAAGACACCTTCCGCGCCTCCGTTGCAGGAAGCGATAGCGGGCTGCTGCGGGGCGCGACGCCGATCGAGGTTCTGCCGCCAGCCCGTGAAGAGGAAACCCACGGCCATGCCAGCGTCATTGCCGATTTCCTCTCGGCCATCGAAACCGGCGGCGTGCCGGAAACAGTGGGGTGGGACAACATCAAGAGCCTTGCCATGGTGTTTGGCGCGATCGAAAGCGCCAGATCCCGGCAAACCATCGACCTTGCAGCATAAGGGCCAGCACTATGACCGGACAGCGAAACCATTCCATCCGCATCGGCACTATGATCAGCGCCACCAAGGGCCAGGCGGCCGAGCGAATTTCCCAGATCGCCGATATGGGCTTTGAAAGCTTCCAGCCCTTTTTCTGGCAGACCACCAACGGCCAGGATATCGCCGAGCTTGGCAAACGTTGCCGCGAGGCCATCGGCGAGCGGGACATTACCATTTCGACCGTCGGCATGTTCGGCAATCCCCTGGAAGAAACGGAGCTCGATCTCCAGACGCTTCAGGGCTGGAAGGACTGCATCGACAACGCCCATCATTTCGGCGCCACCTGCGTTGCCGGCTTCACCGGGCGCATCCGCAACAGGCCGTTGACAGAAAGCCTGCCGCGTTACCGGCAGATCTGGAGCGAGCTTGCCCGCCGCGCCGCCGACAACGGCGTCCGCATCGCCTTTGAAAATTGCGCCATGGACGGCAACTGGGCAACCGGCGACTGGAATATCGCCCATAACCCAGATGCCTGGGAACTCATTTTCAACGAAACGCCCGACGAGCATATCGGGCTTGAATGGGAACCCTGCCACCAGATGGTCTATCTCATCGAGCCCTTGCCACAGATCCGCAAATGGGCGCAGCGGATTTTCCACGTCCACGGCAAGGATGCCACCATCCGCTGGGATGTGATCCGCGAGCACGGCATCTTCGGAAAACATCCCTTCGTTTTCATGCGCACGCCCGGTTTCGGCGACAGCAACTGGACCGACATTATTTCGGAACTTCGGCTGGCCGGCTGGTCGGGCTCCATCGACATCGAGGGATGGCATGATCCTGTCTATCGGGATGCATTGGAAATGACGGGGCAGATCCACGCCTTGAACCATCTGAAACAGGCAAGGGGCGGCACATTCGTCGTCGATCCGGTCTGATGCGCCGGCCGGCTGGCCATAGAAGGAGCTCTGCGCCAGCCGGATGAGAATTGAGGATAACCAAGAAGGAGGAGAACCATGGGTATCCGCAGGACTATGATTTCCGTTGCATTGGCTCTGGCCAGTGTGTCACTTGCCGGCATGAGCGCCAGAGCGGAGGATGTGAAACTCGTCCTCTGGTCGCTGGACCGCGATATCCAGCCCGCGCCGAACCTCATCAAGGAATTCAACGCGCAGAATAACGGCATCCAGATCGAATATCGCCAGCTTCAGTTCGACGACGTGGTGAGCGAGGCCATGCGCGCCTATTCCACGGGCAAGGCACCCGACATCATTGCCATCGACAATCCCAACCATGCGATGTTCGCCTCCCGCAAAGCCTTTCTGGATCTCACCGACATGATCCAGCAATCCAAGGTCATCAAGCCGGAAAACTACTTTCCCGGGCCGCTGAAATCGGCGACGTGGGACAACAAATATTACGGGGTGCCGAAGGCGACCAACACGATTGCGCTTTACTACAACAAGGATTTGTTCAAGGCCGCAGGTCTTGATCCCGAAAAGCCGCCGCAGACCTGGACCGACCTGGTGGCGACGGCGAAAAAGCTCACCAATCCTTCAAAGAACATCTATGGCATCACCTTTTCCGCCAAGGCCAACGAGGAGGGCACTTTCCAGTTCCTGCCCTGGGCGCAGATGGGCGGCGCCACCTATAAATCGATCAACAGCGAAGGTGCCGTCAACGCGCTTACCGTCTGGAAGCAGATGCTGGATGAAAAACTAGCCTCGCCGGACACGCTCACCCGAAGCCAATGGGATTCGACCGCCACCTTCAATGCCGGAAATGCGGCCATGGCGATTTCCGGTCCATGGGAAATCGACCGGATGTTGAGCGATGCCAAATTCCAATGGGGCACCGCTCTTCTGCCGGTGCCGGGCGAGGGCGCTCAGCGTTCATCCGCCATGGGTGATTTCAACTGGGCGATCTTTTCCAGCACCAAACATCCGAAAGAGGCATTCAAGGCATTGGAATTCTTCGCTTCCAAGGATGCCACCATGTACAAGAATTTCGGCCAGCTTCCGGCCCGATCCGACCTTCCGGTTCCGCCCACGGGCAATGCCCTGAAGGATTCAGCACTCGCCACCTTCGTGGAGCAGCTGAAATATGCGCAACCCCGCGGCCCTTCGCCGGAATGGCCGAAAATCTCGAAAGCCATCCAGGACGCGATACAGGCGGCCCTGACAGGCCAGATGGCGCCGAAGGCCGCGCTCGATCAGGCGGCTGCGAAGATCAAGTCGATCGACGGCTGAGACAGCCGCCCCTCCCGCAGCGACGGCCCGGCACCCCAGCCGCCGGGCCGTCCTGCAGGCTCCAGCGAGGTTTCGATGAAAAGAGTGTTTTCCAGCGTAACGGATGGCCGCGGTTTCGACCTTGTTCTGGTCGGCGTGCCCTTCACGTTCCTCCTGGCACTGGCAGGGCTTCCGCTGCTCTACAACATCCTGATGAGCTTTCAGGAAGTGGACATGTTCAGCCTGGCCAGCGTCATCCGGCCTTTTGTCGGCTTCAAAAACTATGTCGACCTGTTCACCGAGCCTGAAACCATATCCATCCTCAAGAACACGGTCATCTTCGTGGTGGGATCGATCGCTGGGCAGTTTCTGGTCGGCTTCTCGTTGGCCCTGTTCTTCTGGATCAATTTTCCCGGAGCATCCTGGCTGCGCGGCCTCTTTCTGGTTTCCTGGGTCATGCCCGGTCTCGTCGTCGGCGCCATCTGGAACTGGATCCTGTCCGGGGACTTCGGCGTGCTCAATTTTCTGTTGCAGCAAACCGGCCTCGTCAACGGCAATATCTTCTGGAGGTCTGATCCGAATTTCTCGCTGTGGGCGGTTATTCTGGCCAATATCTGGCTCGGCACCTCCTTCAACATGATCCTGCTCGCCACCGGTCTTGCCGCCATTCCTGCAGATCTCTACGAGGCGGCGGAAATGGATGGCGCCAATGCCTGGCAGCGCTTCTGGACCATCACCCTGCCGATGATGCGCTCCACCATCGGCGCGATCATCGCGCTCGGGCTGATCTTCACCCTGCAGCAATTCGATCTGTTTGCCGCGATTACCGATGGCGGGCCGAACAATTCCTCCAATGTCGCGCAATACTGGGCCTGGGATCTGTCCTTCCGGCAGTATGACTTCGGCAAGGGCGCCACCATTTCCGTCATCATGACCGTCTTCGTGATGTTCGCCGCAACCGTTTATGTCCGTTCCACACGCCATGAGGTGCGCGGATGAGTGAAATCGCACGAAATCGGCTGTTGCTTGCCCTGTCCGTCGTCATGGCGGCTATTTATCTCTTCCCGCTTTACTGGATGTATCTGACGGCGCTGAAAAGCGGCTCGGAAATGTTCGCCACACCGCCGACATTCTGGCCCTCCTCTGCCCAATGGCGCACCTTCACCTATGTCTGGGAAAGCCGGAACATGGGCCGCTACCTGTGGAACTCCACGGTCATTGCCTTCGGTGCGGTGGCCCTGATCGCGTTTCTGGGCACCGGCTGTGCCTATGTGCTGGCGCGCTACCGCAATGTCTGGGTGGATATCGGGCTTTTCCTCATCCTGATGTTTCAGGTTCTGCCGGCCTCGCTGATGATAACGCCGATCTTCGTGGGTTTTTCGCAAGTGGGCCTGCTCGAATATCCGCGCTTTGCCGTTATCCTGGCCATCACCGCCAAAAGCATGCCCTTTTTCGTCGTGCTCGTGCGCGCAACCTTCATGGCCGTGCCGATGGAGCTGGAGGAGGCGGCGCTGGTGGATGGCAACTCCCGCATCGGGGCCTTCTTCAACATCGTTCTGCCATTGGCGCGCAACGGCATTCTGGTTAGCGCCATTCTCATCTTCATGCAGGCCTTCGGCGAATTCGTCTATTCCAAATCGATGATCCAGGACATTCAGCTCCAGCCCGCCAGCGTCGGACTCAACTCCTTCATGGGGCCGAACACCAGCGAGTGGAACAACATCATGGCCTACGCCACCATGTATGTGACGCCCATCCTTGCCATCTTCGTTCTGTTGCAGCGCCGTATCGTGTCCGGGCTCACATCGGGAGCATTGAAATGACCCACCAAATTGAACTCTCGGCCGTCAACAAATATTATGGCGCCTATCACGCGCTGAAGGATATCGATCTTTCCATTCGCAAGGGCTCGTTCGTCGCGCTGGTCGGCCCGTCCGGCTGCGGCAAGTCCACGCTACTGCGCTCGCTGGCGGGGCTCGAGACCATATCGAGCGGCGATCTCGTCATCGCCGGAAAACGCATGAACGGGGTGCCGCCCCGAAAGCGCGATCTTGCCATGGTGTTCCAGTCTTATGCGCTCTACCCGCATATGACCGTCGAACAAAACCTGACCTATAGCCTGAAGATCAACGGGGTGAGAAAGGCAGAGAGGCAAAGGGCGGCGGCCGATGTGGCGGCGATCACTGGATTGTCGAACCTGCTGCACCGGTATCCGCGGGAATTGTCCGGGGGGCAGCGTCAACGCGTCGCGATGAGCCGGGCCATCATCCGCAACCCGCAAGCCTTCCTTTTCGACGAACCGCTCTCGAACCTCGACGCAGCATTGCGGGTTCACATGCGCAAGGAGATCAGGGCACTCCACGACCGCCTCGGCGCGACCTCGGTCTATGTGACCCACGATCAGGTCGAGGCGATGACGATGGCAGATCATGTCGTCGTCATGCGCAATGGCATTATCGAGCAACAGGGCAAGCCGCTCGATTTATATGACCGTCCGGCCAATCGCTTTGTCGCCGGCTTCATCGGGTCGCCGGCGATGAACTTCATTCCGGCGCGAGCGACGCCTGACGGAAGAGCCCTGGTTCTGGACCTTGCCGAGCCGCAGACCGTCGATCTCGGTTGTCCGCTTCCAGCTGGACGTGCCTTGATCGTCGGCATCCGCCCGGAGCATCTTACTCTCGCCGCGGCCGATGCCGTCGGCTTCAAGGTGGATGTCGCGACAGTTGAAACGACCGGCGCGGCAACGTTCATTACCACCGCCACCGCGCCTGAGATTGTCGTTGCCTTGAATGGCAGGAGCGTAGTGGCGGCGGGCGAAACCATTCGGCTGACGTTTGCTGTAAGCAATGTCCATCTGTTCGACGCCGCGACCGAACAGAGCCTCAAATGATCGTGCCGGCGCGTTATGGTATGTGTCGATTGCCGTCGAGAACCGAGTGCCGGTTCACGGAGAAGGCTGGCTCAGCTGAGCGCAAATGAGAACGCATCTACCGTCCGGTCCACTTCGATCAGGAGAGCCAGTATGTTGTTCTTGGCCGATAAAGCTCCTCGAGGTGGGGGCGGACCAGTCAAGCAGCCCTGCAGTGCTCAGATAACTGGATCGACCGCAATCAATCCGGCACTTGCCGAGGCTGCTTTCCAAAAATCCCAGATGCTCGGAGCAGACCGATTTGATCAGGTCGAGCAGCAGACTGCTTCGCTCTGCCAGCCATAACAGGGCCTCCTCGCTGATTTCGTAATGTTTGGAATACCGCGCCTTCCCATAGGCTTCGTTGAGCGTGTTGAACCAGGCGCGTTCGCGGTGCTGATCTCGGGGAAAGGCTTCGGCCAGACGCCGGTCCTGCTCCTCGGCGAGCGAGCGCAGGAACTTGTTGTTGTGCGAGGGCGGGCCGTAATTCGTGAGCGTGAGGAGGACGCAGGCGTAAGCCTGCTCGAGCGATTGATCGAGCGCGAAGGCGGCATCCTTGCGCCAGCTTTCGTCTACCTGGGATGGGGGTCAAGGCGCGCGAAATTTACATAGATTGTGAAACAGCACCGAAGGTTGACCCCGTTTGAAAAGGCGGTAAGCACCTGACTTTACTTGCAAATTTGCAACTTGGGCGGGGCGTCATCGGCGCCGATCGTGACCCCACCCGATCTGGATTTCATCTCAGTAGATCAAGGTTTTACGGGACCGATCATAGGGGGCAACCTTCGGTGCTGATTCACACGCATACCATGGCGAACGGTTTGGCAAGGATGGCTACCGCTACGACACGCTGCTTCAACGCACAGGTGGCGACTACGAGATCGACTTGGCCATAACAACGACGCCGATCGGTGCCATCTCTCGGCTCGAGCACGCGCTTGGCGGGTTTGAACAGGAGCGAGAGAGCCATCGCATTCGCCTCGCCGATGCGAAACGTCGCCTTGCCTCCTACACACCGCGTCTGGATGAAAGCTTCCCATTCGAAGCCAAGCTCGAACTCAAGCTGAGCCAACTGGACGAGATCGAAAGGCATCTGGCGGCAACCGCCGACGAACCAGAGGAGGATCGCCAGGAAGCCGCGTAAACAGCGGCATATCCGCGGTCACTTGAAACGGGATCGTGTCATACACATCTATCGGTCATCACCCGTTTCGATAGTTTCCTGCAGTGGCGATTGCCGCGCGTTTGAAACTGTCCGGGTCGGAAAGGGCGCTCCCCGAAAGGGTTGAGCGCCCTTTCGTTTTCAAGTGCGCGAGCACTTTTGCCATCGAATCCAGATTTTTTATCAGCCCGTCAGGCTGCGGAGCGGTGCTTTTTTGGTACGAGATCTTGCCGGGTTTTCTTTTGCGACAGGCCCGGCATCATCATCGAACAAGGAAGACAGGACGACCGGATGCCGGTCCGGAAAACGAGCCACGAGTTCCAGGGTGCCGCCCATGGCCCCGACATAACTGCGCAACGTGGACAGAAGCAGATCGCTCCGCTTCTCCAGGCGCGAAATATTTTCCTGTTTTACACCGAGCGTTTCGGCCATACGGACCTGGGTGAGGTCGCGCGCCTTGCGCAGATCCTGCAGTGTCCGGTATTCTTCAAGCCGCTCATTGCCCAGTTGTTCGAGCCGTTCGCGACGTTCCGCAGGAAGGCCCTGAAGGACGTCATCCAATGATCTAGCCATTCTTTTTCTCCTTCATTGCGTTGAGGTGCTGTGTCAATCGCTGATCAGCTTTTGCGATCAGTACTTTGTAGAACCGCGTCTGACTGCCGCCCGATTTGTCGCCTGCGACCAGAAGGATTGCCCGACGCTCGGGATCGAAAGCATAGACCAGTCGCCAAACACCGTCTGCAGCCTTGAACCGCAATTCCTTCATATTCGCATGTGCCGATCCCTTGAGCGTATCGGCGTATGGACGACCAAGCTGCGGCCCATAAGCTTTCAGAAGCGGCAGTGCCGCGAAGATTTCGTCCTGCACCTCTTCCGGCAGTGCTGAAAACTCCGGGTCGAATTCGTCGTGGAGCAGAACCGCCCATTCCTTCGTCACAATATGATCTCAGAGTTATATGCTGTCAAGGTTATATGTTTTGGGTGATTCTATTTCGGTGTCCGTGATCAACATCCTACAGCGCCTGGTGCGAATGGCCAATCGGAGTCGGGCAGATTTAAGGCGAGGGTAAAACGGGGAGGGGAAAGAAGAGGAAGGAAACCGGTTCGCAAGGACGGTCCAACGGCTGCCGGTTCCCTCAATCGCGCCGGTCGCCGAGACCGGGCCTGCTTGTCTCGCAAGGCAGGTGTGCCTCGCTTGTTCGCACGCCAGGTCCGCTCCGGCGCAGTTGCAGCCGCAGGCCGGTCCCGCGTTTCGGGGGATGTCTTCGAGAAGAAGACGAGAGGGCAAGGACAGCCTGTCCGCCCGTAACCCGATAAAGGACTTCTCTCATGGAACTGATGACAGTCGATCCGCGCAGCCTGAAGGACAATCCCGACAGGGCGCGCCAGTCGAAATCCTCCCCCCAGTCCGATGCACTGCTTTGCGCGTCGATCAAGGCGATCGGAGTGGTGCAGCCACCGGTGGTCAAGCCCGATCCCGACGGCGGCAACAGCTATATCATCGTCTTCGGTCACCGCCGTGCCGCTCAGGCCGTGGCGGCGGATATCGCGGAGATCGCGGTTCTGGTCGCCGAACCCAGCGACGATCTCGGCGCCATGCAGTCGCGGAAAACATTGCCCGCGAGCTGCTGAACCCAGTCAATCAATGGCGCGCCATTGAACGCCTCGTCGCTCTCGGCTGGACCGAGGAATCCATCGCGCTTCCGGTCCGGCAGATCCGAAAGCTGCGGCTGCTTGCCAACATCCTGCCCGCGATGCTCGACCAGATGGCGCGAGGCGACATGCCGAACGAGCAGCAGCTGCGCACGATCGCCGCCGCCGGCCAGGACGAGCAGGCCGAGGTCTGGAAGAAGTACAAGCCGAGGAAGCAGGATCCGCAGGTGTCGTGGTGGGAGGTGGCTCGCGCACTGACCACGACCCGGATGCTCGCCAAGCACGCAAGCTTCGGCGACGAACTGGCGCAGGCCTATGGCATCGTCTGGGTCGAGGACCTGTTTGCACCCGCCGACGAGGACAACCGCTACACCACGGACGTCGAGGCGTTTCCCGGGGCGCAGCAGGAGTGGCTCTCCAACAATCTGCCGAAGCGTGGTTCGGTCACTCTCCAGGAGGACCAGTCCCACGCCCGTGACGCTCAGGAATTCGAAAAGCGACATCGCAACGACTGGGTGGTGATCGCAGCCCTCAATTCCGATCACAGGCCCGGCTTTGTCGAGTGCATCGCGACACTGGGTGGGATCCGCAGCGAGACCGGCGAACGGCGGTTTCTGGTTCTAGGCTCCGACTACGTGATCGGCCGGCACGGCTTCGTCATCAATCCATCAAGCGAGCCATATGATGGTCCGTCCAGCTTCGTGACCTGGGCGGCGCAACGATGACTGTCACGTTCACTGACAGCGACACTCCCCGAAATCAGGTGATCGATTTCATCGAACTCCATCGCAGGATCTGGGCACGGCAGCACGATTGCCGCTCTCGGCGGGCAGAGCTGACACGAAAAACGAAGGCTCGGTGGAAATGCAAAGTACGGCATGGCTAGCCACCAGTCATGGCACGCATATCAACGGAGCCGGGCGAAAGCGGTAAACCCGACCAATCGAGGGAGGGGTAAAGCTTTGATCGAAATGCAGAGCCAGCGAACGGGCAACCGGCTTACACTCTCTTACACTCTAATGTGCTGGGATCGAGATTTGTCAGTACCCTTCGAGGGTGACGCGGCATTGCAAAGTCGGATCCTGGACGGCGATTGCCTCATGCTGCCGTAAACCAGATCGTCGGCCGGCACAGCACCTCGGTTTTGCTGCGGTCTGACATGGGCGCGTCCCGGTCAAAGGCCGCTGGCGCGCCGCGTTGCGGCAGGATCATCGCCTCGTCGCAAGGCAGGCCCGCGTCTGGCGCAGCCCGCTTAAAGGCGGGCAGCACCATCCGCAAACCTACCCCGCTCCTCCTGGCAATACCCTGACCTTGGGCCGGGCCGCTGACGCCCATGTCCTTTTGCCCGCACCCGAGGGGCTGAGCCGGACGACAACCGGCACCCCGGGCTTCGCTGAAACATCGCTCATAAAGGATCCGATCATGGCACCGCTCCACCCAGAAAAACCGCCCTGCAAAATCCCAGCGCGCCACCACACTCGAAATGGTCAGGCACGCCTGCCCCGATACAGCCCAGGCACTGCGCATCTCCGAAAGCTTCGGCCTTGCCCTCATCGACAGCGACGGGATCCGCGACCTCCATCGCGGCCAGTTGATCGAAAGCGCTGATGCGCCCAAAGATGGCCTCGCCGAAAAGGCCATGCAGATCCACATGCAGCGCATCGTCGGATCCTTCGTCAGCTCAGCCTACGGCGCCGGACAATTCTACAGCCGCGCGGTCACAGAAGCCCGCGATCTCACCACGAAACTCTCCAACGACTTCAGGGATGAAGACCTCGACGGCCCGGTAGGCTTCGACAGCCGCGCCCAGCGCAAGCGCGAGTTCGCAGCCGACATGGGACTGCAGGCCCATGTGCTTCGCATAGCAGCCGAAGGCGCCGTCTCGGCTTACGAGGAGATCACAGGCGAGACCTGGAAGCCATACGAGCGCACGGTCGAGCAGCCCGCCAACTCGGTCGACCAAAACGCCGCAACGGTTCAGATGGCAGCATTCGAATAGGACGATGGCGGGGCTGCGGCCCCGCATTTCTCCTGCGTCCGAAAAGCCGTTGCGACATGGTTCGGAAAAGAAAAAAGGGCCGACGGAAAACCGCGGCCCATAAAGTATGAAGGTCATGGACCTCCAGAGGGGAACAGCTGCTGCGGCGGAACTGGGAGGAAGCCGCCATGTGCATCAGCTGAAGTCTGTATGCACGAATTTTCATCGCGTTGCACCTAATTTTTGTGCAGCACAGCTATGCGTTCGCGCTTTGATGATCGCGACCCCTCTCGTCTGCACTTTTCACTTCTGCACGCTATCCAAGCGACGTTACCAGGTGATCAACGGCGACTTTCGTTCGCTTCCAACACCTGTCGAACGTTCGGCAACACAGTCGGCGTTTTCACCGCGATTGTCGGGATTAGCGATCGGACTTCTGAGTGGAATGGACACCATCGCGCCTTTCGGTAACGGCAAAATAGTGACCCGGGGAGTCGCCAAAGGCGCGGCGAAACATCGTGATGAAGTTGCTTGGCGCGGCATAGCCGAGAGCGTCGGAGACCATGCCGACAGGATCACCTCGGGCCAGCATTTCGAGGGCGTGGGTCAGACGTGCCTGCTGTCGCCATTGGGCAAAGCTCAACCCCGTCTCGGATAGAATGAGACGCCGCAGCGTGCGCGACGACATCGCCGCCCATGTCGCCCATTCGTCGAGCGTTCGCTCGTTCTCGGGCCGGGCGAGGATCGCATTGGCGATGCGCACCAGCCGCGGATCGGATGGCATCGGCAAATGCAGACGCTCTTGCGGCGCCTGTGCGATCTCGTCGAGTAGAACGGCGACGACGCGATCCTGATCCGGTTGCAGCCTGTCCATGGTGTTCCATGTGACGGCTTTCCGAACCAGCGCGCGCATCAGTTCCCCGATGCCGATCACACGGGGGGCGTCGGGCAGATCGCATCCGGCGTCGGGGGCAATAAAGACGCTCCACCCGCTCAGCGCGCCGCTGACGCTGACCGCATGAGCGACGCCCGGCGGAATCCAGCCCGCGCGGTGCGGCGGCAGCAGCCAGGAACCATGCGCCGTCCGAACATGAATGAGGCCGCTTTCGACGCACAGCACCTGTCCGCGCCGGTGCGTGTGCCAGTCATATTCCCGCGTTCCCAGCCGATACTCCGTGCCGGGGTCATCATTGCCCCACACGGCAATCAGCGACGGGCCATCGAGCCGGTCGCTGAGATCGACGGGCATCGACGAGGCTGTTGTCATACCGTTTTGGCCATCTCTCAGTATTTTATGTCCATATATCGATACCGCTCATAACCCATCTCAGTCGATCCTGGAAGGCGACGCAAACGGTCTTCCAGACGGATGCACCGTGATCCAACCCGACGAGGTGCATTTGATGTCTTCTGTTTCCGCCGCCCCGGTGGTTCCATCTTCCCTTTTGCGTAGCAGTGTTCCGGCGTGGATTGCCGCAGTGGTTGCCTGCCTGTGCTCGTTCATGGTCGTCATGGACGGAGCCATCGTGAATGTGGCGCTGCCGGCGATCCGCGCCGATCTCGGCCTGACCACCATTGGTCAGCAATGGGTTGTCGATGCCTATCTGCTGTCGCTCGGCGGCTTCATGCTGCTCGCGGCACGTGCGAGCGATATCTACGGTCGCCGCACCATCCTTCAGGCGGGTCTCGTCACCTTCACTCTGGCGAGCTTGGTAGGCGGCTTCGCGACGAGCGGCCTTATGCTTCTGGCGGCACGGGCGGTTCAGGGTTTTGGTGCTTCGGCGCTCGCAACCTCGACGCTGGCCGTCATCATCTCCGTCTATCCCAAGGGAGCCGGGCGCGAACGGGCGATCTCCTTCTGGGCCGCATCGGGGGCGATCGCCGCCGCCTTCGGCGTCATCATCGGTGGTGTGCTGGTCAGCGTTCTGAGCTGGCGCTGGGTCATGTTCGTCAACGCGCCGATCGGTGCGCTTCTGAGCTTGGTCGTTGCGACCTGCCTGGCGCCGCAGCCTCATGGTGAAGATCGCCTGAAGCTCGACATGCCGGGCGCGATCTCGATCACGCTCGCGATCGGCAGCTTCATCTACGGTATCACCCAATCGGTCGCATTGGGCTGGGGATCGCCCGTCGTGCTTGGCGCCCTCGGCATCGCGGCTGGCCTTCTTGCGCTGTTCGTCGGCATCGAAAGCCGCACCGAGCAGCCCCTGATCCGTTTGAGCGTCTTCCGGCATCGCAACATCCCGGTCGGTATCGTCATGGTCATGGGCCTTGGCGCATCTTTGACCGCGTCCATGTTCTTCATCTCGCTCGTCCTCCAGCAGATCGCCGGTTACAGCCCGATGGACACTGGCCTTGCCATCCTGCCGATGGCGCTGCTCCTGGCCATCACCTCCATCTCGTCGCGTTATCTTCGCGATGCCGGCTTCGACCGCCTGCCGTTCTTCGGCGGGTTGATGGCTGCGGCAGGATTGGTCTGGCTGGCTTGGGTTCCTGCCGCGCCCGTCTATGTCGCCGATATCCTGTGGCCGTCACTGCTTGTCGGCGGCGGCCTCGGCCTGATGATCATGACGGCGACGCACGCGGTTCTTGCCGGTATTCCCCATGCGCAATCCGGTCTCGCCGCCGGTCTGCAAAACACCGCCCGGCAGCTCGGCGGAGCCGTGGGCATCGCCGCCCTGGTGACGCTCGCGCATTCGGTGTCGGTCGCAGAGAGCGGCACAGGCTCTGAGACCTTCGGTCAGCTCGCCGGCTACCACGCGGCGTTCATTGCGACTGGAGCGATCAGCGCGGTCTCGGCGCTCGCCTCGCTGCTGCTCCGGCATGACCCCTCCTGATCCTCAGCCATCGCGACGACGCGGTCGAAGCCGCCGACGCGCTGCGCGAGGTGATCGACCGCATCGTCCTCACGCCCGGCGATAGGCGTGGCCAACTCCACATCACTCTGCAAGGAAGGAAGTTGTGGACAGCGCCGGGATTCGGGCCAACTAGCGAGTCTCGCAGTCTGGTATCTTCCGCGAGCTGATCCAGGACCAGGGCACCACTCCAACACCCGCCCAAGAGCCACCGACGACAAGCTTGCCGTCGACTTCCCGGCCATCGTCCAGCTCACCTTCATCCGACTGTGGCGGTACGCTTATAAGCCTTTGACCTAAAAAGGGGACGTTCCCCGACGTACCGGACGCACCCAAGGCGAGTTGAACTCCAGGCAATGAATAAACCGGCCCGATCGTTACCGATCGGGCCGGTTTTGTTTGCGCAATCCGTTCTCATCGAACAGGTGTACGAATTCCGGTCGGTAGGTTAGCCCAACCTCCTGACCGCTTGCATAGTTCACATCACCAACGGCCCTAGCAATAACGGTCCCGGCGCCTTCCAATGGCACATGCAGGAAGGTGTCGCTGCCCAGCCGTTCGGTGAACTGCACCTTGCCCCGCCAAGTGCCGCCCTCGCGGGTGATTTCTATATGCTCCGGTCGGACCCCGAGCGTATGAGCACCCGCAGTCTTGGCGGTTTCGCCGGTGAAGAAGTTCATCTTCGGGGACCCGATGAAGCCGGCGACGAATAGCGTCTTCGGCGCGTTGTAGAGGTCGATCGGTGCGCCCACCTGCTCTATCCGTCCCTTGTTGAGCACAACGATCTGGTCGGCAAGCGTCATCGCCTCCACCTGGTCGTGCGTGACGTAGATCATAGTTGCGCCGAGCCGTTGGTGAAGCTGGGCGAGCTCGACGCGCATCTGGGTGCGAAGAGCCGCGTCGAGGTTGGACAGCGGTTCGTCCAACAGGAATACTTTAGGCTCACGAACGATGGCCCGGCCGATCGCCACGCGCTGACGTTGGCCACCGGACAATTCGGCAGGCTTGCGCTTCAACAACGGCGTCAGTTGCAGAACCTCGGCTGCCGCTGCGACCTGGCTCTTGATTTGCGCTTTCGGCACACCCGCCATCTTGAGTGCGAATCCAATATTCCCCTCGACATCCATATGCGGATAAAGTGCATAGGACTGAAAAACCATGGCGATACCGCGCTCGGTCGGACGCTCTTCGGTCACGTCGCGACCATCGATAAAGAGCTGGCCGTCGGTGATTTCCTCGAGCCCTGCAGTCAGCCGCAGAAGCGTGGATTTGCCGCAGCCGGAGGGGCCGACGAAGACCGTGAACGAGCCGTGCGGGATGTGAAGCGAGACGTCCGGAATGACGTCTATCGCTCCAAACGTTTTCTTGATGTTGCGATATTCGAGGACGGACATGGGCTCATTCCTAAGGGATGTTTTTGTAATCGAAATACGAGAAGTCCGCCGGCGTTCCGAGCCCTCCCACATCGTGGGCGGCCATACCGACAAATGCGCCGGTGAAATTGCCGATGCCGACGAACGATCCGGTGATCTTGCTCTGCTCGCCTTCTCCGCTTTCGTCGGACAGGACGGAATTGTCGAGCACCGGCCCGATGCGGGTCCACGCGTCGTCTTTCCAGTAGAAGAAGCGGAGAGCCGCCCCCCTTACCTCGACGCGCATGCGCACCGGCCCATCCGGAACGGGGATCGGATCGGCAAGGCCAAGCATTGTCATGCCGTTCGGCCATTGGCCGTTGCAGTAGAAGATCTGCAACGAACGGCCAGCGTTTTCGTCATGACTAAGGCAGAGATAGTGGTAGGCGAAGCGGTTGTAGTAGGCAATTAATCCCGCCATCTGCAGATAGGAAGTCGGATCGCAGTTGACTTCTGTTTCCGCATCGTAATTGAAGCCCGTCTGACGGCGGGCAACGACAGACTGCTCAAACCAGGACCCGATGGATTCGCGGCCGAAGAGGCGGAGATGGCCGGGGCGATCTGATAGTGAAAAGAGTCGTTCCGGATGAGGTGTTCTCAACCACTGGAATGCGGTGGGCAGGCCGATGTCCGGATTGAATTCGTAGCGCTCCGGCTCTGGCGGGAAGGGATGCGGAGGAAAGGCCGGAGCCGGCACCTCGTCCATCGGCACGTACTTCTCGCCTTCCAGCCTCAGCCAACCGTCATCGCCCCAAACGCATTTCTGGATCGCCGTCTCGCGACCGAGCACGGAACGATAGAGACCCGGGAGCGGCCGGCTGCAGAGATGTACCATGTAGGTATCGCCGTCAGGCGTCTCGACGAAGTCGCCGTGGCCGCCGCGCTGCAGCGTCGCATCAGGATGGAAGCGCGACGTGACGACATGAGTGTCGGGGTGCAACTCGTAGGGACCGGCGATGTTGCGCGACCGGGCCATGGTCACGGCGTGGGAATAACCTGTGCCACCCTCGGCGACCATCAGATAATACCAACCGTTCCGCTTGTAGAGGTGTGGTCCCTCCGCTAGGCCCAGCGGCGAGCCGCGAAAGATGTTGGTGATCGGACCGACGAGCTTCTTCTCGACCGAATCGTATTCCTGGAGAAGGATCCCGCCGAAACGTGACGGGCGCCCGCGGTGATCCCAGATCAGGTTGACGTGCCACTTGCGGCCGTCGTCGTCATGGAAGAGGGACGGATCGAAACCCGAGGAGTTGAGATAGACCGGGTCGGACCATCGTCCCTCGATGGTCGGGGAGGTGACGAGATAATTGTGGCAGTCCTTGAAGGCCCCGCTCTTTCGCTTCACGTCCGTATAGATGAGCCAGAACAGGCCATCTGCATACGTGAGGCAAGGGGCCCAGATGCCGCAGCTGTCCGGATCGCCGCGCATGTCGAGTTGCGAGGCGCGGTTGAGGGGCCGGCTTGCGAGGCGCCAGTTCACGAGATCGCGCGAGTGATGGATCTGCACGCCCGGATACCATTCGAAGGTCGAGACGGCGATGTAATAGTCCCCGCCCACGCGGCAGATGGAGGGATCAGGATTGAATCCAGGGAGGATCGGATTCTGGATCATGACGCGATTCATAACTAACCTTTCACGGAGCCGCGGGTGAGGCCGGCAACGATGTATTTCTGGGTAAAGGTGAAGAAGATGAGTGCCGGCAGGATGGTCAGCGACACGAAAGCAAGGATCTTGTTCCACTCGATCAGGAACTCACCGCGGAATTGCATGATGCCCAGCGGCCAGGTGTAGAGGCTGCGCTCGTTCAGCACGACCAGTGGCAGCAGGTAGTTATTCCAGCTCTGCACAAAAACGAAGGTGCCGACGGTCGCCAGGATTGGCGTCGAAAGCGGCAGAGTGAACCGGAAGAAGAAGCCGATATAGTCACAGCCATCGACATAGGCTGCCTCGAACAGCTCCCTCGGCAATTGCTGGAAGAAACTGCGCAGAAGAACGACGGCGAAGGCCATCGAGAAAGCCGTCTGCGGCAGGATAATGCCCAGTGGATTGTCGAGCAGATCGAGATCGCGAATCTGGATGAAGAGAGGCACGATGGCTGTCGCAAAGGGGAACATGAGTCCCAGGAGCAGGTAAGATTGTATGTATCGGGAACCGAAGAACCGGATCTGGGCAAACACATAGGCTGCCATCGACGCGGATAGAAGCGTCAGGATCACGGCCGAAATCGAGACCACCAACGAGTTGCGCATGTAGGTCCAGAACAGGGGACTGAACAGGATGTCGGAATAGGTGCTCAGGTCCCACACTTTCGGGATGCCAAATGGTGACGACCGCAATTCGCCCATGGACTTGAAACCACCCAGGAAGGTGGAAAGCAGGGGCAATATGACAATGGCCGCAACAATGGAAAGCACGGCTGCGCGCAACAGCGCCGGGAAAAAACCGGGACGGATCACAACACATCTCCCTTGGAAAGCGCTAGGCGCCGATAGCCAAATGCGGAGACCAGGCACAGGATGAACAACACTACGCCGACGGCGCTACCATAGCCCACGTTCAGCTGGGCGAGGCCATAGGTATAGAGATAGCTGACGATGGAGTGGGTCGAGTTCGACGGCCCGCCGTTTGTTAGCGGGATGATGATGTCGAAGACCTGCAGGGCGCCGATGATCGCGAAAAAGGCGGATAGCTTGATCGCGTGGCTGATCAGCGGCAGCTTGACGTAGAAGACCTTTTGCCATGGTCCTGCTCCGTCAATATCCGCAGCTTCGATGAGATCCGAAGGAACCGCCTGCAGTGCGGCTATGAAAATCATCATGTGGTAGCCGAAATACTTCCACACGATCACCGTGATGATGGCCATGAAAGCGTATTGCCGATCGGCCAGGATGTAGATCGGCTCGATGCCGAGCGCCGCAGCGATCTGGCCGGATACTCCGTAGTCGCCATCGAAGATGAAGCTCCATATCAAACCGGTGGCTATTTCAGCGAGAATGTAAGGTGCGAAAAAGATCAACCGGAACACCGTGTTAACCGGCGTCTTCCTGTAAATGAGCAGCGCCATGGCCAAAGCGAGCGGTATCTGGATCAAGATCGACGCCAATACCAGCTTGAGCGAATTCCACATCGACTGATGAAAGACGGAGTGGTTGATCAGGCGCTGGTAGTTCTGCATGCCGACGAAATTCGTGACGGCGCCATAGCCGCTCCATTTGAAGAAGCTCAGATGGGCGGCATTGATGATGGGCCAGATGACGAAGATCGTGAAAAGGACCAAAGCTGGCGGCAGGAAGAGCAGGATTGTTGCCAGCTTCCCGTCCTTTTGCATGCGCGATAAGCGCGCCATCCGGCTGCGCCCCGGGCGTGTTCTCGTAAAAGTGTCCATAAGTAACCTTGCTGGTTCAACCGGCGGACGGGCGGCGGGGCCGCCCGTCTGAATTGGGAGAAAGCTCAGCGCATCTCGCGCGCTTCTTCGACCTTCTGCGCAGCTTCTTCAGGCTTGATGTCGCCGGTCGCAATCTCTGCGGCGGCATCGTTCAGGGCGGCCCCGACGCTCGCACCGAGCGCCTGGTCGAGATAGAGCTGGTGGTGCGGCGCCCTGGCGAGCAATTCTCCGATGCCGCGCAGGCGAGCGTCCTGGATACTGGCCTGAGCGTCCTTCGCAATGGGAAGCCAGATCCCCAGCTTGCCGCCTTCGAGCTGATTTTCCTTGCTGGTCAGGAACCGAAGGAACTTAACGGTCGCCGGCGCGGCATCCTTTGTGATCAGCCAGCCGTTGACCCCGCCGAACGTGTCGTTGGCATCACCCTTTCCGCCCGCGACGGTCGGAAAGGGAATGAAGTCGAGATCATCGCCGAGGCCTTTGCCGGATGTGGAATTTTTGGCCTGAACGCCGATGAAGAAATTGCCCATCAAATAGAACGCGCCCTTGGCGTCGCCGAAAAGACCGGCCGCCTTGTTCTGCGTTGTATCCATGAAGCCGGGCTGAAAGGGCTCGAGGTCAACGAGCTGCTTGAAGGCTCCACCGGCCTTGACGAAGTCCGGATTGTTGAAGCCGCCATTCTCACCCCGGTCGGCAGCGGCGATGCCTTCGGTCCCAGCAAAGCGGGTCGCGAGATAACCATAATAGAAGGCGATCGGCCACTTGTCCTTGCCGCCGAGCACGATGGGCGTAATGCCAGCAGCCTTCACCTTCTTGACCGCTCCGAGGAAGTCATCCCAGGTCTTGATGGATTTCGGATCGACATTGGTTTTGGCTAACAGCGCTTTGTTGTAGAACAGGGCGACGCCGGCAGCATAGAGCGGAACGCCGTAGAGCTTGCCCTTGTATGTATGCGCAGCGATACCAGCGGGGGCATATTGTGCGCGGGCATTCTCATCCATCTGCGCAGAAATATCCTTCAGGACACCGGCCTCTGCCTGTTCGTGAAATACGCCGCCCGTCCAGGTGAAGAACGCATCCGGACGCGATGAAGATTGGAGCAACGTCGGGAGCTTTGCCTTGAACGACGTGTCGTCCATGTAATCGAACTGGATCTTGACGTCCGGGTTCGCGGCTTCGAAAGCCTTGATGGCGTTCGTGTAATAGTCGCGGGCCCCTGGTGTGTTGGTCTCAATCGTCAGAATGCGAACGGTCTCGGCCCATGCCGGGCCAGCAAAAATCATCCCCAGAGCCGTGGCGGCTCCAAGCCAAAGCGATCTCATAATCTTTTCCTCCAACTGGTCTGGCGGTTACGCCAGCTCCTCCGACCCGGTTCTTGCGGGCTTGCTGGCACCTTAGAGGAAGCAATTTCTCAACCGGCGTTATAATTTTTAACAGGTTGGCATAAAATCAGTATTCCACTTGCAATACGTCGATATTGATAAGAATGGCAGATATCATATGAACTCAAAGTCCGGCCCCGGAGGAGGAGAGTTTTGGTCTCAAAGCCCAGCAGCTATCAGGTTGCCCTGTTTTTAAAGGCTCGAGGCGACTACGGCAGAGAGATCATCGCTGGCGTGTGCGATTACGTTCGATCCACGCGGTCGGTATGGGACCTGCTCCTGCATGAAGATTTTCGCGATAGCGTCGATGGAATTTCCGAATGGTCGGGACACGGTATCATAGCGGATTTTGATGATCCGGATTTCGAGTCCACATTGTCGGATTTGAATATTCCGGTTATCGGCGTCGGCGGATCATACCAGCGTGAATCGGATTATCCACGCAACGTGCCCTATGTGGCGACGGACAACGAGAAGCTCGTAACGGAAGCCTATACCCATCTGGTCGATATGGGGCTTCCGCGATTTGCGTTCTACGGATCCCCGGAAGCCCACCGTTACCGTTGGGCCGTCGAGCGTGAAAAGGTGTATCTCAAGCTGTGCGCCCGCGATTTGACGAAGCCTGAGATCTTCCGCGGTAAAGGCACGTTCGGTCCTGACTGGGATGAGATTTTGTCGGACGTCATTGCTTGGCTGAGGGAGCTTCCCAAGCCGATCGGCATTATCGCCGTCACCGATTCACGCGCGCGCCACATTTTGCAAGCTTGCATTCTTGCAGACATAGCGGTGCCGGAAGAAGTATCGATCGTGGGGATAGATGACGATCCTCTTCTGCGTATGCTCACGCGCATTCCGATTAGCTCCGTGCGGCAGGGGACGCGCAAGATGGGGCAGATCGCTGCGTCAATGCTTCACCGCCGTTTGAAGGGCGCTATCCTGGATGAGCCGCGGATCATCATTCCGCCCGCCGGGCTCAACCCGCAAATATCCTCGCGATACCAACCCATCTATGATCCCTACGTCATGCGCGCGAGACATTATATCCGCCAATTCGCGGGCCAGGGGATCAAAGTTGCTCAAGTTGCGGCGTATGTGGGCGTTTCCAGGACGACCCTCGAAACCCATTTCCGGCGCGCGTTTGGCTGGACCGTCCACGACGACATGTTGGCATTTCGACTTCAACTCGCACGTGAAATGCTGGAGGAAGGTGAGCGATCGCTTGAGAGGATTGCCGAATTGAGCGGCTTCACCAGTAATCAATACATGCATGCAGTCTTTAAACGAGAGCTGGGTTGCAGCCCCCGGGAGTATCAGAGGCAACAGGTCATACGCTGAGGACGGCAGTAGATCCTTTGATGAAAGCTGTCTCCGGGCAATTTGCGTTGGAAGCGGGCCAGCAATCTCGTCGGCGGGGTCAGGTAACCGCCAACATATCCACAGCTGGCATCAACCTTCTGTCGGAAGCGTCGGCGACAGTTACGACAACGCCCTCGCCGAAACGATCAACGGTCTCTATAAGGCCGAGGTCATCCATCGGCGCGGACCGTGGACGAGCTTCGAGACGGTAGACGTCTCACGCAGCTTTTTCCGAACGGTCAGTAGTGGCTCTATGATGCTGGCCAGGTCCGGCATGTCTTCGATCAGCTCACGGATACGTACCTCGAAGCCGGCGGCGCTGACGACGCCGACCTTGAGCCCAAAATTGCGCAGCATCCCCCTAATGTCATTCTCGATGGCAATAGCCTTTTCCTGCACCAGCTTGCGGGCCGTCAGCAACGCCCATCGCTTCTGGCTGGTCAGGGTCTCCACCTGAACGGGACGAAACAAATTGACCCGCATCATCTGCGCGATGCCGCGCGCATCGTTGCGATCCGTTTTGTCGATCTGGGTCTTGAGAAAGGCCTTGGTGTGGCGGGTCTCGATACAAATGGTCGGCAAGGCGTGGCCTGCAACATCATTTGGTGGCGCTGGCGGCGTCGAGAAGGAAGCAGCGTGGTGCGTGCCGATCCGGCTGGAGGAGGGGAGAGTGGAGATGGCGATGAGGGCAACAGTCTGCTTGACGATGAGCTTGCCGCGATCGATGCGGTGCTGGCTCGCTCTGACGCTGCCATTGGCGGGCGGTGCACGCGCTGCACCATACGCATGTTCCCGAACGATGAAATTACAGCCGGCCGCGCCGATTATCGCTCAAGCCAGTTTTCCAGATCGAGACCACGAATGCGCTGGAACTCACGGGTGTTGTCCGTCACGAGCGTCAGGTTCAACGCGCAAGCATGCGCGGCGATCAGCATATCGTTGAGGCCGATAGTTTCTCCCGCAGCTTCCAGTTTCGCACGGATGCCTCCGTAGTTGATGTCGGCGGGCATATCCAGGGGCATGATCGGTATCGTTTCAAGAATGCTTTCGACTTTCGCCAATAGCTTGGTTGAGCCTTTTTTCGCGCAGCCGTATCGCAGTTCAGCAGCGACGACGATACTGGTGCAGATCTCCTTGGGGTCAATCTCTTCGACGCGACGCGCAGCCGATCCGAACGGATTGCGTATGATGTCGCTGATGATGTTCGTATCGAGCAAATACCCGGTCAAAAAATGTTCTCCGGTTTGGCAGGCATATCCTCGATATCCGGGAACTGGTCTTCAGGTCCGAGAAGATCCTCCTTCTTCCATTCGGCAAGAAGCTCAATGATGTTGGCTGGCCTGGCTATAGGCTCAATGATGAGCTTGTTTCCTTCACGATGAATCAAGACGCGGTCCCCCGGCAACTCGAACTCCGCTGGAATGCGCACAGCTTGACTGCGATTGTTGCGGAACAGCTTCACTTCTTTCGGCCGGGATGAAGGCAATGGAATAGGCACGGTGATGGCCTCCTATGTATATGCCAAATGTATATCCCAAGCGTTACAAAATCAAGCACGGTGATGAACAGCATTACAGAAACTGACTGGGGGAATTTGGATGGCCACATTTTCGGAGCGGATTTAGCGGATTTTCACACATACTAGATAAGGCAAACCGATCGCTTGCAAACGTCTCAGGGCCACTTTTGACGAATGCAAGAGCGCAGGAAGTCGCGAAAACGCTGCGTTCTCAGAGAGAAGATTGCGTTGATAGATCACGAGCCGCGTGCTCGCGCGGATCAGCGACAAGTGGACCTTGCTGGTTGTTCGTGTGCTTGGGCTATGGACCGTTGCGCTTTAACGCCCTGCGCCGCGAAATCGGCGAGATCAGCCAGAAGGCGCTCGCATTGACACTGCGGGAGCTGGAGGAAATTGGCTTCGTTTCCCGGACCGTAGCGAGCGGTTGCCTCGCGGAATGCCTTACTGTCAAAGGAGAAATTACGGATTTCACGGCGCTCGTGGAAAAACTAGGCGCGCTTTTAGGACATTGCGTGGGCGGCAAAGCGGCTATCCCGCCGTCGCCGACCATGACATCGCCGGGGAAGACTGCGACATCACCGCAGCCGATCGGCACATTGATGTCGAGGGCCTGGTTTAGGGTCAGGTTGGTCGGCGCCGACGGTCGATTATGATAGGCCGGGAAAGGCAATTCAGCGATCTCGGAGGAATCCCGGAAACCGCCATCCGTCACGACGCCCTCGACGCCGCGAGCCATCAAACGTGTCACCAGGATCGACCCCGCCGAAGCGGCGCGCGGATCCTTGCGGCTGTCCATCACAAGAACTGCGCCTTCGGGGCAGTCTTCAACTGCTTTACGTTGTGGATGGCCGCGATCACGAAATACGGATAACGGGTTCAGGTCTTCGCGAGCGGGATATAGCGGAGAGTAAAGGCCTCGCCGACCATGTTGCTAACGATTTTACCGAGTGGATGGATGTCCTGGATGAACTGGTCGCGCAACCCCCGTTTGAACAGCGCGGTGCACAGCGTGGCGGTGCTGACATTGCGCAGTTCCTCACGGGTCTCGGTGGAAGTTTAGCTGTCACTGTCAAAATTCCTGGTCTCGGGATCGATTACCAGCGGGGCACGCGCCGCTCGTAGGTCGGATCGAACTGCTGCATGTAGGCGGTGTCGTTACGCTCGCTGACGCCGGCAACCTCATAGAGCGCCGCGAATTTCCCGAGTTTTTCCTGATCGATAGAAACGCCGAGGCCGGGCTTGTCGGGCACGGTCAGGCTGCCATCCTCGAAGCGGAAAGGCGCTCCTTCGATGATGTCTACGCCGGTCCAAGGATAATGGGTATCGCAGGCATAAGTGAGGTTCGGGGTGGCGGCCGCAACATGGGTCATTGCCGCTAGCGTGATGCCGAGATGCGAGTTGGAATGCATGGAAAGCCCAAGGTCAAACGTCTCGCAGAGCTTGGCCAGATGGGTAGAGGCGCGCATTCCGCCCCAATAGTGATGGTCCGATAGCACAATCTTTACGGCATTCTTGCGAACGGCTTCGGCAATCTGGTCGAATTCGAGCACCACCATGTTGGTGGCAAGCGGTATGGAAGTCGCGGCAGCGACCTGCGCCATCGCATCCATGCCGATCACCGGGTCTTCGAGATACTCGAGGATGCCTTCCAGCTTCCGCGCGATGTAGATCGCTGTCTCGACGGTCCAGCCGCCATTCGGGTCGATGCGCAGGGGATGATGGGGGAAAGCCTCGCGCAGCTTGATCATCGTCTCGATCTCGAGATCGGGCTCGAGCACGCCGCCCTTGAGCTTGAGCGACACGAAGCCGTGTTCAGACACGAAACGCCGCGCCTGGCCGACCATGGCATCGGGCGACATGACCTCGCCCCAGTCATCGGCATCCTCGCCGAAATGACCCGCGAACTTGAAGAAGAGGTAGGCGCTGAAAGGCACTTCCTGACGTAATGGCCCGCCAAGCAGATCGACCACCGGCCGACCGACAGCCTTGCCCTGGATATCGAGGCAGGGGACCTCGAAGGCCGAATAGACGACGTCGGTGACCTTATGGTCGGCGACGGCCGTCTTGGCATTTATGCCGCCGCCATTCGGTAGGGCCTTCAGGATGCGCGCCTTCAGTTCGTTGAGATGAAAAGGGTCGAGCCCGACCAGAGCCGGCGCCGCCTCCCGCAATCCCTCCAGAGCCTTGATGCTCCCATAGCTTTCTCCGATGCCGACGGTTCCATCGTCACAGAATATCTCGATCACCGTGCGCAATGCATAGGGCTGGTGGACACCCTTGCAATTGAGTAGCGGCTTGTCCGGGATGGCGACCGGCGTGAGCTTTACGTAGTCTATCCGCATGAGGTTTCCCAAAATCGTGATATTGTGCTTTATGTCACTTGCATATTTTTAATGCAATGTGGTATCTCAGATTTCTCTAGGAGATATCAGATGGCTTTGGAATTTTCGTCCGACATTGCTGAAGTGCTGACCTCTGCGTCACTGGTGCCGGAAGGTAATCTGGTCGAGCAAGTCCATCGTGCCCTGCGGGCGGCGATCGTCGAGGTCCGGGTGCGGCCCGGCAGCGCGCTGTCCGAAAAGGAAATCGCCGCCTGCCTCAATGTCAGCAAAACGCCGATCCGGGAAGCACTGATCCGGCTGGTTGAGGAACGACTGGTGACGGTGGTGCCCAAGAGCGGCACGCGCGTCGCGCCGATCGATATCGACAGGTTTCGCGAGGGGTGCTTTGCCCGTTTGCATATAGAGGTGGCAGCAGTGGCCCAAGCCGCGACGTTGCGCAGCGATGAGCATATCATCCAGATGAAGGCCAATATATCGCAGCAACGCGAAGCGCTGGAGAACGAGGCCTATTGGGATTTTTTCCTGCTGGACGAGACGTTTCACGCACTCATCCTGAAGGCGGCGGGCCTGCCGGGGCTGATCCCGATCATGGAGGCTGCCAAAGTCGAGGTCGATCGCATCCGCAGCCTTAAAAATCGCCTCGGCGTGCGCCGGACGGAAATCGTCATTCGTGAGCACGAGGCGATTGTCGCCGCCATCGCAGCCCGTGACCCAGGACGCGCAGCGCAGGCCATCCGCGATCATCTGGGTGAAGTCGACCAGCGCATCTGGGCGCTCGGCGAGGACCACGTCCTCTGGAATTTCATAGCATCGGTCAGCAAGACGCCGCCTCGCTCGTCGATCGGCATAGCCGGCTGATGCCGAGAATATGGACTAAAAAGCTTCCCGTCGGCGCGTTGAAGGCGCTGATCGCGGAACAATACTGTGGCAATGGCGTGGAGGCGCCATCCACCAGCATCATTCGGGAGGATCAATGAGAATGCGTACACACATCCTGGCATCTTTTGCCGTTGCGGCCATGCTGTCTTCGGCCCTGTCTCCGGCTTTCGCCGATACCCCGAAGGACCAGTTGGTCATCGGCCTATCGATGACCAATCTGCTGACGCTCGACCCTGCGGAGGCAGTCGAGACGGAATCCTTCGATGTCCTCAACAACCTCTATGACCGGCTGGTCGAGATGGACGCCCGGGCCCCCAGCAAGCTGGTGCCCGGGCTTGCGGAGAAATGGGACGTGGCTGCAGATGGTACCTTGACGTTCACGCTGCGGCAGAATGCAAAATTCCAGTCCGGTAATCCGGTGACGTCCGCGGACGTGGTCTGGTCGTTGAAGCGGGTGATGAAGCTCAACCGCGGTCCGGCATCTTTCATGCGCGAAATCGGCTATTCGGCCGAAAGTCTGGACACGTTGCTTAGCGCCCCCGATGAAAAAACTGTGGTGCTGAAACAGTCGGACAAAATCAACCCGGAAATCGTCCTCTATACGTTGGCCCGCACCGTGGGCAATATCGTCGACAGCAAGACGGTTATCGAACACCAGCAGGGCGACGACCTTGGGCGCGCTTGGCTCACCAACAATTCGGCCGGTTCGGGGCCGTTCATCTTGCGTCGCTGGAGCGCCAATGACGCCGTCATCCTCGATCGCAACGATGCCTATTGGCGTGGCGAGCCGAAAATGCGCCGCATCGTCATCCGCCACATGCCGGAATCGCAGAGCCAGCGCCTGCAAATCGAGAATGGCGATATCGATGTTGCCCGTTCGCTGTCGGCGCCGGATTTGAAGGCGATGGCTACCAATGAGCAGATGAAAATTCAGAAGGTCGGCAGCGGCGGGTTCTATTATCTGGCCGTGAGCACTGCCGACGAGATTTTTGCTAAATCCGACGTGCGCGCAGTACTGCCTTACCTGATCGACTATGATGGCATCGGCACTGCCGTCGTCGGAGATTACGGCGTCAAGCGGCAAGTGCCGGTGCCGGCGGAATACCCGGGCGCGATCGCCGATCCAGGTTACAAGCTGGACATCCCTAAGGCAAAAGAAATGTTGGCAAAAGCGGGATATCCGAACGGTTTCAGCACCCAGATGCTGGTCCTCTCGGACTCCCCCTTTGTCGATATCGCCACGGCGATCCAGGGCACGCTGGCACAGGCAGGCATCAAGGTCGAGATCGTTCAGGGGAACGGAACCCAGGTGTACGGCAAGATGCGGGACCGCAAGTTCTCGATGATCGTCGGCCGCAGCGGCGGCCAGATGCCAAACGTGCTCGGCGCCATCCAGGCCTATACCAGCAATTTCGACAACAGTCCGAAAAGTACGCAAACGGCAAGCCTTGCCTGGCGCACATCCTGGGATATTCCGGAGCTGACGAAGCTGACATCCGAAGCGCGTTCCGAGGGCGACCAAGCCAAACGCACGGCGCTCTACCAGCAGATCCAAGAAAAATTCCTGTCTTCGTCGCCACCGCTTTTCTCGGTGGCGGCCGCCACCCAGCCGAGCGCAATTCGCGCCAATGTCGAGGGGCTTGCCGATCAGCAGTCACGCTCGCCGTACTGGTACAACGTCAGCAAGAGCCAGAAATAGCAGCCGAAAGGAGCGGATATGTCCGCTATCCCTTCTCCGCACGGTGAATCGCGCGGCCAGCGCCTTCGAGAGCTGGCCAGCGCCGCGGGTGGTCCGATTGTCAGCATCGCAATTGCCTTCGTCGGTCTGCTGGTGATCATATTTTTCATGGGCCGCATCCTGCCAATCGATCCCGTGCTGCTGATCGTCGGCGATCAAGCGGACGCTTCGACCTACCAGCAGGTCGCCCGGGAAATGGGTTATGACAAGCCGCTGATCCAGCAGTTCTTCATCTATATGGGTGATGCGCTGCAGGGCGATTTCGGCCGGGCGCGACTGACAGGTAACTTGGTCTGGAGCGATATCCTCAATGTTTTTCCGGCAACGGTTGAGCTGGCGACGACGGCGATCGTCATCGGCGCGTTGCTCGGAATTCCGCTTGGTGTCGCCGCCGCAGTCAACCGCGGCAAGCCACTCGATCATATCTTGCGCATCGTCATGCTGATGGGCCATTCCGCACCGATCTTCTGGCTCGGCCTGATGGGGCTAATCGTATTCTACGCCGCCTTGCACTGGGTCGGTGGGTCAGGCCAGATCAGCCTTTACAACATGGATATCGTACAGCGGGTAACCGGTTTCATCACCATCGACTCGCTGTTGGCTGGCGAGACGGAGATCTTCTGGGATGCGATCAGCCATCTCGTCTTGCCCGCAGGCATTCTCGGCTACAGTTCGACCGCATTCATCGGCCGGATGACGCGCAGTTTCATGCTCGACCAGTTGACCCAGGAATATATCACCGCCGCGCGCGTCAAAGGCCTATCGCGTCGACAGGTGATCTGGAACCACGCGTTCCGCAATATCCGGGTACAGTTGCTGACCGTGCTGGCACTCGCCTATGGCGGGCTGCTCGAAGGCACGGTGCTGATCGAGTCGGTGTTTTCGTGGCCGGGACTTGGCCAGTATTTCACCAACGCCTTGCTGATTGGGGACATGAACGCCGTCATGGCCGCCACCCTGGTGATTGGTTCCATCTTCCTCGGGCTGAACCTGCTGAGCGATATTCTCTACAAGATTCTCGATCCAAGGACACGCTGATGCTTCATGGTATTGCCGAAAAGGCGGACGCTGCCGCCGTGCCGCCTGAGACGCTGCAGACCAGCCGCCTGCCGTCATTCTGGCGCATCTTCCGCGCCGACCTGTCGGGCATGCTGGGGCTCGGCGTTGTTTGCCTCCTCATCGTTCTGGCCCTGCTAGCACCGCTGATTGCTCCTTACGATCCCTACCTGCAGTCGCTGACCTCGACACTGCTGCCGCCGAGCGCCGCGCATCTCGCCGGAACCGACGAGCTTGGCCGCGACGTTTTCAGCCGGTTGCTTTATGGTGCCCGCATGACGCTGCTGATCGTCGTTTCGGTATCGGTCCTCGTCGCGCCAATCGGTCTCATCATCGGCGTCTGCGCCGGCTATTTCGGTGGCTGGGTCGACAAGGTGCTGATGCGCATTGTCGACATTTTTCTGGCATTGCCGTCGCTGGTACTGGCGCTCGGTTTTGTCGCAGCACTTGGCGCGGGCACCGAAAACGCGGTGCTGGCGATCGCGCTTACCGCCTGGCCGCCAATTGCGCGCCTTGCGCGGGCCGAGACCCTGACCATCCGCAACTCCGACTTCATCGCCGCCGCCCGCGTCTACGGCGCCACGTCGTTCCGGATCATTCTCGCGCATGTCGTGCCGCTCTGCATGCCGTCGATCGTCGTGAGGGTCACGCTGAGCATGGCCGCGGTCATCCTGACGGCGGCCGGCCTCGGATTTCTTGGTCTCGGCGCGCAACCGCCAAGCGCCGAATGGGGCACGATGATCTCGACCGGACGCAAGGTGATGATCGACCACTGGTGGGTCGCGGCCTTTCCGGGTGTGGCTATCCTGATCACCAGTCTTTCCTTCAACCTGATCGGCGATGCGCTACGTGATGCGCTCGACCCGCGAAAAGGCTGACATGTCAATTCCCAACCCCACTCGCGAAACCACACCGCTTCTGCGCGTCAGAAACCTCAGCGTGAGGTTCGGTCAGTGCTCTGACGCAACTCGGGCTCTTCGCAATGTCAGCTTCGATCTGTCTCAAGAGAAGCTGGGCATCGTCGGGGAATCGGGTTCGGGCAAGTCGACGCTCGGCCGGGCGATCCTGAAGCTGCTGCCGTCGGTTGCCGACGTCTCGGCCGACGAGATGCGCTTCGAAACCACGGATCTTGGCCGGGCCTCAGAAAAACAGATGCTTGCCATTCGCGGCAGCCGCATCTCGATGATCATGCAGGACCCGAAATACGCGCTTGATCCGACTATGCGGATCGGCGACCAGATTGGTGAGGCGGTCGCCCTGCATCTCAAGCTTGGCGGAAGGGGGAGGCGCAACAAAGTTCTGGAACTTCTGGAAGCCGTGGAGATTCGCGGTCCTGAACGGGTCTACGATCTCTATCCCCACCAGGTGTCGGGCGGCATGGGCCAGCGCATCATGATCGCCGCAACGTTGGCAGCCAATCCCAGGATCATCATCGCCGATGAGCCGACTTCGGCACTGGACGTCACGGTGCGTCGCAAGCTGCTGGAACTGCTCGACCGATTGGTGACGATGCAGCAGATCGGCCTGATCTTCATCACCCATGACCTGAACCTGGCGCAGGATTTCTGCGATCGGCTGCTGATAATGTATGCGGGACAGGTGGTGGAAAGCCTGCCCGCCACCGCCCTGCGGCAGGCCCGCCATCCCTATACCCAGGGGCTGCTTGCTAGCCTGCCCCGGCTCGACCTCGAATTGCGGCGCCTTCCCGTAATGGCGCGCGATGCATCCTGGGCCAAGGACATTATCGTGGAGCACAGCATATTATGATCGAGATCCGCGACCTGAAACTGTCCTTCGGCACAGCAAACAACCGCGTCCATCCGCTCGGCGGTTTGAGCTTTTCAGTGCAGAAGGGCGAGACTTATGGAATTGTCGGCGAAAGCGGTTGCGGAAAGTCCAGCCTGCTGCGCTGTGTCGCGGGTTTGGAGCGGGGGTGGACGGGATCGATCAATATCGCGGGCAAGCGTGCTCCGCGGGTCCGCCACGGTGTGGACTGCCGAACGGTGCAAATGGTCTTCCAGGATCCCTACGGAACTCTTCATCCGCGGCACACGATCGGTATGGCCCTGTCTGAACCGCTGCGTGCCCAGGGTATGGAGCGTTCAAAGTCAAGGATTGCCGACGCGTTGCGGACGGTCGGGCTAAATCCGGCCTTCGCGGAACGATTTCCTCACCAGCTCTCGGGCGGGCAACGGCAGCGCGTGGCCATCGCAAGGGCCTTAATCCTTCAACCGGATGTCGTTCTTCTCGACGAGCCGACATCCGCACTCGACGTCTCTGTCCAGGCCGAAATCCTCAACCTGCTCGCCGATCTGAGCGACGATCGCGGACTGACCTACCTTTTGGTCAGTCACGATCTTGCTGTCGTGGCACATATGTGCAGCCGTATCGCCGTTATGCAGAGCGGCAAGATTCTGGAGGAACTAAACGCGACAGATCTGCGACGCGGAAACGTCAGCGAGCCCTATACGCGCGAGCTGATCGAAAGTAGCAAGCTCCGATTGGCGGCTTAGTTGCTTTCCCGCTTACCTGGCTATTGCTCACAAGCAGCTTATAACGGCGCGCAAACAGAACGCAGGTCGTGGGTCGGAATTTGTTCAAGACCTTTCACATTTAACTGCCCAAAAGCGGCGCTAGAGCGGTCGCTGGTTTAAGAGCGGACCCGCGCGCCGGGGGCTGTCGGTCCCGGATTCCGGCGTTGCCGTCTAACCGGCCTACCGGAGCCTCGAATCAAGGAGAAGCCGAGTTCGCTTGAGGGCCCCAGAAATGGCAGGCAAAACGGTGGGTCCGCTGTTCCATCCCTTGTAATGGCCCGATCCCTTCATCCATCCCTTATGGTTAAGCTGCGAGGGCAATGGTCTGAAAGACGTATCTTATCGGCCGGAATATTCGAAACAGGTCGAACATGCGGCTCTTGCTTCATTAGCTCAATCGACAAACTGTGCGAGCAGACGCTCCAGGAACCGAGAACATTTTCCTTGGTTTGGAGGCGATGAAACCGATCCGACCGCACCAGCCCATCCATCCGTGCGCAACGCAAACGATGACTTCCGAGACGACGCCGGCGTGACGGGCGAGATCATCGTCATAAGTCAGGCTCCGCCGAGAGGTGTCTAAAGAAACTCGCTTCGAAGAAGGATGGTGATACCCATGCAGGCAGATTTGTTTAAGGAGCAGGCGCCCTCTTTTCCCGACGGCTTCCGATATTCGCCAAATGTGGTTCCTGCGGTCATGCAGGCTGATCTGGTGCGCCTTATCAAGGAAATGCCGCTGAAGCCCTTCGATTTCATGGCTACGAAGGCAAGCGGCGTGTTGTCTCCTTCGGTTGGAAGTTCGTTTCTCCTTTCACTCGCCGGTGCGGTCAGTCATCATTTGCCCTCGGCATCTCCAGCGCGTGCGCTGCGTCAGAGGCTCGCAAACGCGGTGGGCGCCAAGGCAGTCTAATCATAAAGAGTACTGAGGAAAGCGTTCGCGGGCGCTCTTGCCTCCGGTCAGCCGACCTCCTCCACCGCCAGCGTCCCTTTCCGGAGGGGCCTGATGAGCGACTTCGCAGAGATTGTCGGGTCGAGTCAATCAGTCCAGGCGTTGCGCTCTAAGATGACGATCTGCCGGTCGTGGTGAGGGGGAATGTCCGTCCCCGGCTCCATCGTCAGCAGGGAGTCTAGATAAGACTCAGTGCCTTGGCCGCATCCCTCAAGGATTATCTCGCCGCCTCGGGCATGCGCGGCTACGTCGTCGGCATCAGCCGGCGGTGTCGATCCGCTGACGGCGGCGCTGCTGGCTCAGCAGGGCAGTGCGCGAGCTGCAGGAAAGCGGCCATGCGGCCAAATTCATGGCCGTGCGCTTTCCTTTTGGCGTCCAGGCGGATGAGGCCAATGCGGTGAAGGCGCTGGGAACGAGCGGCGCCGGCCATGCAATGGTCGTCAACAGCAAGGCGCCGGCAGATGCGATGCTTGCCGCCGCACAGGACGGCGGCCTCGCCTTTGCCGATGCCGGCCGCCGGGATTTCATCCTCGTCAATATCGAGGCGCGTCAGCGGATCATTGTCCAGTTCGCCCTTACCGGGGCGCTTGGCAGCCTCGTCATCGACACCGATCAGGCGGCCGAGGCGGTAATGGGTTTCTTCACGAAAATCGGCGATGGCGCAGCCGATATCGTGCCACAGGCCGGCCTCAACAAGCGCCGTGTCCGCCTGCTGGCAAAGCGGGTCAGCGCCCGGACGAGCTGGTGTTCAAGGTGCCCACAGCCGATCTCGAGGACCAGCGGCCGTTGCGCCCCGACGAGGAGGCCTACGGCGTCAGCTATGACGAGATCGACGATTTCCTCGAAGGCAAGCCGGTCGGTGAGGAAATCGTCGATCACCCGAGCGCGGGATTCGTGCGGGCGCGACCCGGTTTACGGCCTGACCGGCTCGCCCGTCCGTCCTGATGAAGCGAGATAGGCATGCGGCGCGAAATAGACGCCGTCGGCATCGAAGGCTTCGAGCTCTTCGGCCTGCAGCGCCTCGCGCACCTTCGGCCGTGCTGCCACCCGGGCCATGAAGCCGTGCAGCGCCGGCCATTGCTTGAGATCGATGTCTGTCCAGGGCGACCAGTTCAGGCAGACGAAGAGATAGGCATCCGCCACCGTGAACGTATCGCCGGTGATATAGCGTCCGGCAAGACGGTCGTTCAGCCATGTCAGCCGCTTCGATATCAGCGCGCGGACCTCTCCATGAACGCTGGAATAAATCGGATTGAAGAGCAGCACCATCGGCTTGTGCAACTCGGCGGTGATGAAGTTGAGATAGGATTGCACCTCGTTGCGGCGGATGTTGCCGACCTCAGGCAATAGGGCTGCCCCTTCGGGCACGCTGTCGGCGAGGAACTGCACGATCGCCGGCCCCTCGGTCAGCACCTTGCCATCGTCGAGCATCAGCGCCGGCACATAGCCGTTGCCGTTGATTGCGAGGTAATCCTCGCCGTTGCTCGTCCTGTGGGTTTGCCGGTCGACCTGGACCAGCTCGATTTCGAGCCCCAGCTCCCGGCAGATGATGTGCGGCGAAAGCGAGCAGGCCGCGGCGTGCATATAAAGTTTCATTGCGGTTTCCTCTCCTTGTGGAGGCGGTCGATGCCGCCCGTTGATAGCGTTTGAACATCTGTACTGTTTCGCATAAAATAACTCTCGTCAAGAATTTAATGCGAAACGGTACAGATATGAAAGACGAGAAAAAGCGTGGCCGTCCGAGGGCCTTCGACGCCAAGGCGGCGCTCGGCAAGGCGCGGGATGTCTTCTGGGACAGAGGGTTTGCCGCCGCCTCGCTCGACAATCTGAGTGCTGCGACCAACCTCAACCGTCCGAGCCTCTACGGCGCCTTCGGCGACAAGGAGGATCTCTATCTCGATACGCTGGAAGGTTATCGGCAGGACGGCATGAATACGCTCGCCGAAGCGCTCGACCCGTCACTGTCGCTTCGCGATAATATCGCCCGTGTCTATGCCGGTGCGCTGGCGATCTATCTGCACGGTGAAACGGCTGCCCGCGGCTGTCTCCTGATCGGCACGGCATCGGCCGAGGCGGTCCAGCATGAGCGGGTCCGCGAGGTGCTCGGCCGCAGCCTCAACGATTTCGACGACGAGATCGAAAAGCGTATGCGCCTCGGCGTCGAAAGGGGCGAGCTTCCTCAAAGCGCCGATCCGCAGATGCTCGCCAGGCTCGCCTCCGCCGTCATGCATTCGCTCGCCGTCCGCGCCCGCGCCGGCGACAGCCGCGAGACGCTGGAAGCGATCGCCCGGTCAGGCGTCGAGCTGATCTGCGGGAGCGCGCCCTAATTTAGAAGCAGTGTTGCGAAGAGTTCAGCATCGGCCATCACGACTGCGGACTGTTCAGCCATCTCAATGATAAGTTCTCTCACCAGCGGCGAGAGAGAGCGGCCGCATCGATCCGGAAGATCGGCGGCCCCGGCTTGACGAAGAGGAAGAACAAGCGGACGTTGGCGGTCGCTACATTGCTATGCGGCATAACCCGTGCGACCCAGACACCACATTGAGGAGGTACCATCCATATCCCGCTCGGAACGCGACATTTTGCGAGGTTCGATAGGGTCATTGGCGCGGCGCCCTCACGAAAACGAGAAGTCCGCGCCGCGGCGACAAATGCAGAGGACATGAGGATGAAAGACTGAACGAAGACTTCCCCTTTTACCATTCCGTCACTTCGCTCGCGCTGATGCCAAGGCTCGGTCGAACGCTACGCGCGATTGATCTACGATCTTGATCAACAATCCACTGTCGACAAAGGCCTGGTTGTCGCCGGCATCAAGCTTTTCCTTACGCTTGAAAAGACCAACAACTTCTGGATGGGCCGGCAGAACGACATCGGCCTTCATGGAGGCCAGCCGGCCGAAGCTTCGACGAAAATCCTCGACAATGGTGGGGTAGCTCTTGTTGTCTACGAGAATGTTGCCGGCGACAGATATACTGCAGGGAAAGACCACCCGGCGAACAGAGCCCCGATCTGGCGAGGTCATCGACCATGTCGTGCATCCCTTGGTGTGTCCGGCCGTGAGGGATGCCGTCAACGTAACATCCCCAAGCGTTACTTTGTCGCCATCGTTCAAAATTCGATCTACCTTGACTGCCGGGAAAACGGCGCCACCGTAGTCGGTATCCCCTTCCTGTCGACCATTCTCTAGTGCTGATTTGTCACCCGCCATCGCTGCCACTTCTGCGCCGGTGCTTTTCTTCAGGCGGCCGATCCCAGCCGCATGATCGAAATGGGCGTGACTGTTAATGATGATCTTTATGTCCCGGAGGCCGAATTCTAGTGATTGGATGTTGCGCTCGATCGACGCAACATTTTCATCGAGCGTAGCGTCCAGAAGGATGGCTTCTCTTCCCGAGATGATGAGATAGGAGGCGAGCCCTTTGGTTCCGACATAATATATGTTGTCGGTGATCCTGAAAGGCGATGCCGGTTCGCTCCAGGCGGCTGGCTGCTGCGCGAAAACCTCCGACGATATTGGAGCCGACGAGATAGAAAGGGCGATGCTCATAAAGATGATTTGTTTCACGAAATATGTCTCCTATTCGACAGCAACCTAAGAACTTGAACCGTCAGCCTCAAACGACAATATCTCGCGCGAGCCATTAGATTTTTTAGGCCTGCCGTCAGATTGGGTAGATGGAGGCGCTTCTTGCTAGGTTTTTATCGCAACCACGGCCGCCCGAATTCTTCGCCATGGCCCCGCGGTCTAGCTCGGCCCATAGGCGCTTCGCGTGACCTGATGTGGTGGACGGCCTCCGCTCCCGGCATCGCAATGTGCCAAAGTGTGGCTGTCGAAGTCACATCGGGAGAGGCGTCCACCACATCAGGTCAGCCGCCAAACAAACCACGCGAGTGCCTGTCCAAGCGGTGCGCCTGCCCACGAGGGAACAGCGACCGCAAGCGCCAGATTGTTGAAAATCGCGGCAGTTAAAAGCCATCCCTCGTAAGCCGACTCATCGAGAAGGCGGTGGATCAAAGTCAGCAATATCCAAATGAAAATAAGTGCCGCCAGCACTTTGAGAGCAGTTATCATCCGGTCAAATCGGAAGGTGGCCCGCCAAAACTGGAACAAGGCGAGGGGGAAATTCAACAAAGCAATCGCAGCCAGAAGCAACCCCAAGGGTTTGACGTCAATCCAATCCACAGGCGTCCCCGCTCACTCGTTGTTTTGTAAAACTAGGAGACGATGGTGAAAAGTTCGCAAACCGCGTTGTCTGCCTCTGGCGCTTCTGTGTCACGATTACTCCGGCGGACCGTGAAACGGCTACTTGGGGGCAACATCAAGACGTTGCTTCAACAACCAGTCCCATAGTTCTGGATCGTTTAGAGCTGCCCTTTCGATATTCGAATGGTCCACGCCTTCCAGGACGCTAAGTCGAGCATCACGTTTCAGAGCCTTGAGGCGTTCGTACATGATGACGGAATCTGAGAGGGGGATGATGTCGTCTTCTGTCCCGTGGAAGACCCAGAAGGCAGCCTTCTCATTGGTCCTGCTGAGGTAGAGAGGTGGCTCGGTTTGTCTGAACAGTTTCGGGCGTTTTTCTAAGTGGGTTTCCGCCTTGATTATGCCGCCACCATCATCGGTGCCAGCGCGTTGAAGTAAGCCTGATCCGGCGTTTGCCGGTCAAGGGATGAATGTGGACGTCGGGTATTGTAAAAGTTCAGATACCGACCGATCCCCGCGCGGGCCTCGGACACGGTCTTGTAGGCGTGGAGGTAGACTTCCTCGTATTTGATCGACCGCCAAAGCCGTTCGACGAAGACATTGTCCCGCCACGCGCCCTTGCCGTCCATCGAGATAGCAATCTCCGCTTTCTTCAGCACCGCCGTGAAGTCGATGGAGGTGAACTGCGATCCCTGATCCGTATTGAAGATTTCCGGCTTTCCATAGCGAGCCAGCGCCTCCTCGACCGCTTCGACACAAAAGTCCGCCTCCATCGTAATCGACAGCCGCCACGACAAAACCCTCCGGCTGAACCAGTCCACGACGGCGCAGAGATAGACGAAGCCGCGCGCCATCGGAACATATGTCAGGTCCATAGCCCATATGTGGACGGCTCCCACTTGCAAGTGTTTTTACAAATATTTTGATCGGATCGCTTGCTTCCATATGTGCGGCCTTTTTGTGTGGTCGCACATGACCACTGGCCATATGTGGACGGCTCCCACTTGCAAGTGTTTTTACAAATATTTTGATCGGATCGCTTGCTTCCATATGTGCGGCCTTTTTGTGTGGTCGCACATGACCACTGGCCAAGATGGTTTCCGCAACTCGTGTTCCTAACAGACCTGCGACCCTTGACGGCCATTGGGCAATGCGGAGTTTCACGCGTCTTGGATCGATCGATCACACCATCTGCTTTTCTCTTGCAAGTTCACAGCATCAGCTCAACACGGTAGCACTCATATCATGCTCACCGAGATGGCCAATCTCCTATACTGCCTGTGTCTGACCTTCTGCTCGCCTGTACCTTTCGCCGCTCACCATGAGCTTCCAGGCGATGCGGGCGATCTTATTGGCGAGCGCCACCGCAACCAGCTTCGGCTTCTTCCTTTGCAAAAGCTCGATCAGCCACCGGGAAGTATGTCTGCTTCGACCTGCTCTGACATATTGAAGAAGGGCAGTTGCGCCAACCACCAATATGCTCCTCAGCATTTCGTCGCCAGCTCGGGTGATCACCCCGAGCCTGACCTTGCCTGCGGTTGAATGGTCCCTGGGTGTAAGACCTATCCAGGCGGCAAAATCGCGACCCGACTTAAACATCTTGGGATCGGGCGTCTTCATCATCAACAGCGATGCGCCAACCGGTCCGACGCCTGGTATTTCGGCCAGCCGCATGCTGCATTCATCGGAGCGATGTAACGCGGTAAGCTTTTCCTCGACTGCTTTCGTTTCCGTAAGCAAATCTCGATACTCAACGCCGTGCATGGAAAAAAGCGCGCGGGCCAGTTCAGGTAGCGATTGATCAGCCGCTATGCGCTCCAACAAAGGCTCGATGCGGCACATGCCGGTGGCCGCGACGATCCCAAACTCCATGGCAAAACCGCGAATCGCATTGGCGAGCTGCGTCCGATTGCGAATGAGTCTCTCTCGCATGCCGACCAGCATCAATGCCGCCTGCTGCTCCGCAGCCTTGACCGGCACGAAGCGCATGGTGGGTCGGCTCATCGCCTCGCACAAGGCTTCCGCATCCGCAGCGTCGTTCTTGCCGCGCTTCACATAGGGCTTCGCCAATTGAGGCGCGATCAGCTTCACCTCATGACCAAACGAACTTAACATCCTTGCCCAATGATGAGATCCACCACAGGCCTCGAGTGCGATGATAGTCGGCGGCGCTTTCTCAAAGAATTTCACCATCTCTTTGCGCGAAAGCTTCTTGCGAAGGATTGGTTGCTCGGCTGCGTTCACGCCATGCAGCTGGAAAACACTCTTTGACGTATCTATACCAATTCGGATAATCTGTTCCACGGACGGTCTCCCTCGATTGAGCTTTCAACGAACTCATTCTGGCACATCGCGATGCCGTTGGGAGCCGTCCACCCCAACAGACCTGGTTGGGCCTCGTAACCGCCAGCTTTCGCAGCAGGTAGGGATAGATTTTGTGCCCAGGCGCTGGTTTGGAGGTGTTCGGGCGGCGATAGATCGCCTCGATGCCCATCTTCTTCATCAGCGTGGCGACGTGAAGCCGCCCGACATTCAACCCTTCTCCTCTCAAAAGCCATTGCAACATCCGACTTCCGGCAAAAGGGTAGTCGAGATGCAGTTCATCGATCCGGCGCATCAAAGCCAGGTCGACGTCCGAAACTGACCGTGGAGAATAGTAGACGCTGCCTCGGCTGAAGCCGAGAAGCTTCGCCTGACGCGCGACCGAAAGTTTGTGTGAGCGGTCGATCATTTCTTTCCGCCCAGCAATCCCGCCTTGCCGAGCGCTCCGGATAAAAAATCGTTCTCCAGCGTCAGTTCGCCGATTTTGGCGTGCAGCGTTTTCACATCGACGGTCGGCCCCGCCGGTTCCGTCTTCGCTTCGTCGCCGAAAACGCCCGTCGCCCCCTCAAGGAGCTGGTCTTTCCACTGTTTGATTTGGTTGGCATGCACATCGAACTGCTGGGACAATTCCACCAGCGTCTGCTCGCCTCTGATCGCAGCAAGCGCCACCTTTGCCTTGAAAGCCGGGCTGTGGTTCCGGCGCGGTCGTCTCGTCATGGTATCTCCTGTTCTCGGCATCTAAGCCGAAGTCAGGCAGAAATTCCACTTATCCTAGCTGTGCAGATTTCCCGAGCCACCTCTGTAGTGACGATTGCCACCACCTGAAATCGGAACTACGGCGGCAAATTTTTGCGGGAACTGTTCTGCCATGGCCCAAGCTCCAAAGCCGCCCCGACTGTAGCCGACGATGTAGATACGGGAGTGGTCAACCCGGTATTTTGAGATGACCTCCTCAAGTGCCGCTTCTACCTTCTCGATGGGATAGAGCAGTTCCTCGCTCGGGTTTTGAGGCGAGAAGACTAGGAACGGGAACTGCTTGCCCTCTTCGATCAATTTCGGCATGCCGCTCGATTTGACCTTCTCGATATCGCCTCCACCCTGGTCACCTCCATGAAGCCATACGACGAGCGGGTAGGAGTCGTTGGACGTCTCATAGCCATTCGGCGTGTACATCAGATACTTGAGGTCGTTCTTCACGGTAGCTGCCGATGTCGTCGCAATTTGATCAGCATGTGCGGGCACCAGGCGTGCACATCCCCAACGCGGCGACCAATGCTGCAGACAAAATCCTTCGCGTCATCCGTTCAACTCCTCCGTAAATGTTAATCAATGGCCGCAAGCGGCCCTGCACCTGAACACTTCGCCTGCCTTCCCGGACTCCGACAACCTGACCGGAAAGGCCAAGTGGGAGGTCGATAATGCTGCCGACAACCGGGGCACGTCGTTACCCGGGGTTTATGTTCGGGAGGTTCGTCTCGACCTCTCGTCGCTTGCTTTCGGAAAGTGTTTCTATCTCGCTGCGCCAAAAATCGGCAGCTTCTTGCGGTTCGTCATCCCATAATCTCGTGCTGACGATGTTGTCATCGAGCTTGGCTTTACGTTTCCCCCCAAGACGAACGTACTCTTCGGCAAGGCGGGCAGCGTCGGTTGATGTTCTACTCATCGTGCGACCCCGTATACGAAACCAACAATCGCCGCCAATGCGACCGACGCGATAGGCTGTAGCCGAATTTGGTATTCGACCTCTTCGCGTACGGTGCGTGCTGTGCTGGCGGCACTGGGCGATAACACCAGTGGAGGGCGTCGAAGCGCGCTTCGCAAAGCCCGCAGCTCCGCTCGTAATTCCTGAAGTTCCTGGCTCGGATTGCTATTGCCGCCGCGAGATGGTCCGGTGTTCGTTGGCAAACTTTCATCGACTGGGTTCGCGGAGGCAGTTACCCCCGTTCTATCATTGTTGTCAGGCATGCTGATCTCCTGTGTTTCTGTCGTTGTTGAAACGGTGACTTCCACAGGGAGTTCCCCTACGATACCCTTCTTGGGGGGCGCAAAGAATGCACAGGGTCACGCTGAGACTTCACGTTTCTCCATCTGGCCGCAAGCTTTTCCTTGCCAGTTCAAACCGGGCGAAAAGGTTGGGCCGGTTGTAAGATGTTCGAGCCCGTAGTTGCTCAGCGTCATCACCCAGCAAATTGCTTGCCACAGCCAACATGACAGCTTTGAACGCTGCGCCGATCAGCTCGACGCCGCCGTAGAAGTCGCTCGCCACGGCCTCGGTGATCCTATCGGGGGCGTCAGCCAGCAGCTCCAGGAGTTCAACAAGCCAATGAGCGGGCGGCAAGCGGTTCGCGTGTTGCATCGACCAGCGCTGACCTTCTAGCTTCTTCATTGGAGTCCTGACGGTATACATCTATCAGGGCAGATGAGGCAGCCCGATCTTTCTCCGTCGCGTTTTTGATTTCGGAGAGGATGGAGTCGAGACCCTCGATCAGCAGATCAGTGTCGCTGCCATGCTTATGCGAAACCGCCAGAGCCATCCGTACCATGGCGGTGCCGAGCTGGGCCGCAACCAGCGCAGCAGTGCTGCCACTGATCGAGGGCCCAGCCCGACCGATCTCAGTGAGCATCGTCTTAAGATCGAGTTGCTGAACTGTCATAAGGACCCCTTAGTCATACCTTGACTGTGAATTCAGGTTCACATGACATAGCGATTATTTCTCGGCTGCCGGAACTCCAGGCACAACGTCCATCTCAACGTTGGCAAATCCGGCATGAGTTCAGAGCCGCGCGAAAAAGGAGCTAAATGGCGCAGCACCCTGCCTCAAGAGGACGGCCGTTTCGCGGCGAAGCTCGGGCTACCGTGGCATTGAGGTCGCGGGGCCCACGCTTCAGCACTTGAGAGGCCCAGATCATCTCGTCTCGAAACTCAGCCTTCGACCATCCGTCCGCGTGAGCCAATAATAGGATCATTGGGTCAGAGAGGATTTCGTTGAGCGTCAGATCGTCATGCCGTGCCATTTCCAATCCTCTCGCGATCCTTGACTGAGCTACCGTGGGGTGTTACCGGTAAGTAACAGATAAGCGTTACCGACCGGTCACACCCATGTCAACCAAATTTCCAGATAAAGCCGCCGATCCTTCTGCACCGGCGGCCATTCCTCCCCGTGAGCGCATCGTGTCTTCAGCGGCGGACCTTTTTCGAAAATTCGGGATTCGAGGGATTGGCGTCGACGCCATTGCGGAGGCCGCCCAGACGAACAAGATGACGCTCTACCGAAAATTCGGTTCAAAAGACGAGCTTCTTTGCGCAACTCTGCGCCAGGTGACGCAACGGGCGGGGGCCATCTGGGACGAGTTGGAGAGAGAGTTCTCAGGCGATGCTGCCGCGCAGTTGAAGCGATGGGTCGAATTCCAGGTGGACCGTCTGGAACAGGAACCCGGCGGTTGCGATCTCGCGAACGCTGCGGTCGAGCTGCGTGACAGCGACCATCCAGCCCACGCGGTTGTTCAGGAATTCAAGAATTCCCAGCGCAACCGACTCGCGGCGGTGTGCGAGGCAGCAGGTTCGTCGAACCCAGAGCTGCTGGCGGACACGTTATCCCTTCTGCTTGAAGGGGCTCGCGTCAGCGTCCAGACAAGTGGGCCTGAAGGGTCGAGCCGACGGTTCAAGGAGTCGTGCGAGGCGACCATCGCGGCTTTTTCATCGAGGTAGCGTTTTCGTCCAATGATGGCCTGGTCTGACCCAGAGGCAAACGGCATGTGATTAAACGTTGAAGTTTGACCCCTTTCGGCGGGGAAGAACGACCCTGGTCTGGCTGGCTTAACATGCTGTTCAATGTGCCTTTTGTTCGGTGTGGTGGGGGGCAACATTCGGCGCCTACGGTAGGGTCAATGCCAAGCCGAAACACAGTCCATCTGACTCGCGGCCGTCTTCCCTCACGCCTTGGCTGGCGCGTTCCTGTGAAAGGTTAGACCGCAGTCTCGTCTGGGAGAGCAAAGATGAGTCGACGGTTTTTGGTGACGTGGACAGAAAATGGCACGTCGCGATCCACCGCGAATTCAACGCCGGTCTTCGGAACCGTCTTGGTCAAGGCGATGGCCAGACGCAGCTCTCCGGCCATTTAAAGCGTACTTAACATGACCGAGGTCTGGAAATCCGTCAACTACATATCGAACGAGGCCGCGGCGTCGGCCACTTCTTTTCGCATTGCGTCCAGCGATCCCCGCAATACCCTGAAGTCGGCGCTTAAAGCTGGCGCTGCGGCTTGCTCCTCCCAATAGAGGAGTGTGTTGTGCCAGCCGGTCGTCGTTTCTATGAGGCCGCGCATTCGCTGCATCGTTCTTTCGTCAACCTTCGCAGCCGCACGTTCCGCATCGCGAGCGAGCTCGACGAGATCGTTGGCCTCGACACCTCAGATCGGTAAAGCCGTCCGGAGCTTGAGGATCTGGCTGTTGATGTCTTCTATCTGTGTTTTTTCCATGCGGCGTAGGTACCGCGCCCATCAAACTATTCAACTGATCAAAACTAAAAGTTGACTCCTCAGTAAAATCCCGCTATTTGTGGTTTATCGATCTTTTGCTTGCTGAACTTTGGTTTCCGCGCGATTAGCACCGCGCCTGACGAACTTCCCTTTCAAAATCAATCGCTATCACCATCCGCAGGGCTCCGGCCTTGCGGTCGCTTATTCTTGCTTTGAAAGGGTTCATCATGACCACAGGCACAGTAAAATGGTTTAACTCCACCAAGGGCTTCGGCTTCATTCAGCCCGACAATGGCGGCGCTGACGCGTTCGTTCACATCTCGGCCGTCGAACGCGCCGGAATGCGCGAAATCGTCGAAGGCCAGAAGGTAGGCTACGAACTCGAGCGCGACGTGAAGTCGGGCAAGATGTCGGCCTGCAATCTTCAGGCGGCTTGATTTTAGGTTCCTGCTTTCCCTTGACCACGGATGTACTGGCACTGTCGAAAGCAAGATATCTGCGAGGCCAGGTGAACAGCCTGGCCTTTTTCCGTTCTCGCGACCTACTTTGGACCACCCATGACACAGGCACATTCAAAATCGCGGCAGCAGGCTGAGATTGCGTTCGAGCACACCCGGACGGAGTTTTTCGCACGCGCTCATGCGGTCGAGGAACTCGACGCGATCGTCCAGGCCCGAGAAGCAAAGACATTGCGGCTACGCGAGGCGCGCCTTGCCAAAGAGGCACAGGGTATCGCCGCCGCCGCCGAGGCCCTTATCAGCAGGCGCCTTAAAAAGCCCTGATCCACTCTAAGGTGGCGGTCCTCTTCCCTGACAAGGGACAATGCTCAGGGAGTTTTCATGACGGCGCACGATACCGAGACCCATCTGGACTGGGGACCAACGCAACTCCGCCATGCATTGGATGCAGCCGGAGTGGCAATGTGGTCCTGGAACGTCGACACGGACGTGTTCGTCATGGACACCCAGGGTTATCGCTTGTGGGACGTGTCGCGGGAGGGTCGACTCTCCTTTGAAGACCTGTCTGCGAAGATCCATCCCGCCGACCGTGACCGGGTGAGGGCCGCGTTCTCCGCAACGCGTGCTGTCGTCGGAGCCTACGAAATCGACTTCCGGATTTTGGTCGGCCAGGATGTCAGGTGGATTTCCGCCCGTGGTCAAGGCAGTGACGCGGGCATCAGGAACCGGAACATGACAGGAATTTTTCTTGACGTCACGGGCCGGAAACAGGCCGAAGAGGGGCATGAGTTGCTGGCAGGGGAAATGAGCCATCGGGTCAAGAACCTGCTGGCCGTCGCTTCCGGACTGACTCAGATCACGTCGCGGTCCTCGAGTTCGATCGAGGATATGGCCAAACAACTGACGCAACGCCTGACGGCCCTCGGGCGCGCCCACGACCTCGTCCGCCCATTGCCCGGTGACCAAGGCGAAGCGGCCTTGCTGGGTGACCTGTTCACGGTACTGCTTGCGCCGTATGAAGACGAAGGCGCGTTCGCAGGGCGTATCAGGGTCGCGGTTCCGCGCATGGGCGTCGGTGAGGCGGCGGCGACCGGCCTCGCGCTCGTCATCCACGAACTGGCGACGAACTCCCTGAAATATGGAGCTCTTTCGATCCCGGAAGGAACGCTTGACGTGTCCGGCAGTATGATTGGCGACGACGTGGAGGTGGTCTGGACGGAGCAGGGTGGCCCCCAGGTCTCGCCCCCTCAAGGAGCCGGCGGGTACGGGAGCGAGCTCCTGTCACGCACGATGACGGGACACCTTGGCGGAACGATCAGCCATAACTGGTCCAAAAGCGGTGTCCTCGTCACGCTAAAGATCGACGGTAACAAGCTCGCGGTCTAGCGAATAGGCAGTTCACGGCCAGCGGGTAGCCATTGGTTGCACATGTTTGCGGAATTCGAGATCGCGTGCTTCGTAACGGCTGAACGCTTGCCGCGTCAAGGAACTAATTGAAACCTCCGAACTCGTCCGTCGTTTCATCAGGATGAACAGGGCCTGTCGGAAAGGATAGCCCATGCGTGATCTTCAACAGTTCGCAACGAGCTCCAACGGCGACCGCTGGTTTCTCGGTAAGCGCGAGGGCGACGGTGAACTCGCCGTCCTTCACCGTGCCAACCTGCCTTCAGGTGGGCACGAGACCGAAACGTTAGTAGCCGACTTCCTCAACACAAAACCGTTCGGCCCGGAACGAGAGGCGCTTCTTCAGGTCTTGGGAGTGGGAGACGACACGGGCGATGACGGCCAGGAAGGTTACACTTCCGCATCCCAATAGGATCTAGCTGGCGAGGTGTCCGGGGCGGCCACCTCTGGGCCTCGACGGTATGGGCAGGGATGCCGCCCGTCAAAGCGATCATTCGCATTTTATTAAGTTTGTTAGCAAAGACTGTTGGACGGGGATCAACGGGAGACGGGAGTTGCGAGTTGTCGCTGCAGCCACTGAGGAGACGAACATGTATTCGCGTACCGTCCTTGTCGTCGACGACGAGCCGCTGATCCGAATGTTGCTGATGGAAGCGCTAGAGGACGAGGGCTTCCACGTGCTAGAGGCGTCCAATGTCTTGGAAGCGGTCGTCGTTTTCGGCACCCATGATATCGACGCGCTCGTGACCGACGTCGATATGCCTGGACCACTTAACGGGTTTGATCTTGTCGACCTTGTTGCGAAGCAAGGACGCCGAATCGCGATAGTCGTCACGTCCGGCCGCCACCTCGGCGGCGACCGTGTGCTACCGTCATCCAGCAAGTTTCTTCCGAAACCTTATCTTATCTCGGAGGTAGTCGAGGCGCTAGCCGAGGTGGTACCCATCGAGACCTCGCTGGCGAGCTAACTCAGGCCAACATGTTGAATCCGCAGGGGCTCCACCCCGAGGCGGGGCAGCAAATAACCGAGATGCGGGTTCTCTCCTCAGAGAACCGAAACGCTTTCGGCTTTCGATTTCCCGGTTTTGCGATCCTGCCCGAGTTCGAAGCTGACCTTGTCGCCCTCCCGGAGCGACCCTCCGCGCTCAAGCGCGGAGACGTGAACGAAAACGTCCTGTCCACCGTTCTCGGGCGTGATGAAACCGAAACCCTTGTCGTCGTTGAAAAACTTTACCGTACCGGTCGCCATGATATCCTATTCCCGTATTTGCAATCTTGCGGTCGCAACGTAGAGCGGTAAGGTGTCGTCGGCAACCCAGCGGCCCGGAAGTCAGCTTATAAACCGCAACCCCAGCAAGCCGAGACAAAACCGAGCTTCCCTGAATGTCTTTTCGTGGAGGGTAGGGCCTAGCGCAGCTTCCGTTGACGTGGATAGAGATCGCCCTACCGCCGATAAGGCGAACGACGACCTCTTCTCCCTAGTAGTCGCAGTAGTGCATGTCTGCGCTGACCAAGCCACATCAAACCAATCACGCACGGCTCGCTCACGACTGCGTAGGCGTACGTCGAGATCAGATGTCATCGCCGACGAAGTCCATCTCATCCGCCGGAGCTTCGGCCTCCGGTGCGGCAGCCTCGGGTGTTTCCTGATGAGGCGGCGAGTTTATCGATCAATGGATTTTGAAGGCGCCCCACCAGTACCTCAACGTGCGGCAGCGCCAGATCACGGCGGTGGTGGAAGTTCACTATTGATCTCGGCCGCCCGAACCTGCATGAGGATGTGAGCACCGTTGAGCGTCCAGCGCATCTGTTGCTTCTTGAGCATCCGCTTGCCGACCAACGAGTTCACCGCTGACTCAGCGAGGGTTGTGGCGACACGAAGCCCGGCTCGGTAGCATTGTCCATAGTTGACGATCGCACCGCGGTTCGATCTGAATATAGGTCAGGAGCTGCGAACAACAAGCTCGAAGCTTCGCGCTGAATTGGGTTCGGCGCTACGAACATGGCGGTGTCGATGCTGATGACGAACTCTTTGCGTTGATCACCAGGAAGCGGCATTTCGAGTTGATGCCGCTCCTCCATCTTCCTTGTCGCGAGCCACTCTTCATTTGCAACCTGGTTGTCGATCCGCTCGCCTGAACCTGGTTGTCGATCCGCTCGCCTGATGGTACGCTTGCGCGCGGTCGCGCGCGTCTCGGTTGGCTCAACAGGAAGAAACTTGGCGAGTACATTCGCTGCCTGCCTGTGGGATATAACGCTCGCCAGCTGTGCCGTCAGTTCCATCAGCTCAGACGTCGCCCGATCGGGGCAGATTTCCTTCAGCGGCGCGAACGCACCCACCATGCCTGGATAGCAATCGCTGCACATCATCCAGCGGGGATTGCGAGGAGAAGCGACATCCTGTGGAGCATTGTCAAGCCAGCCTTAGCGGCCGAGCGTTCGCGTGCCTGGTTTCATGTTGCCGGGGCATTGACCCTGAAACACTGCCTCGACTGTCGAAATGAGCTGGTCAGCTTTTCCGTCAGCCCCCTCAAACGAACTGACCGAAACAAAGTGGTAGCTGGATTCGAAATCTCCGTCATAGGTGACGGAAAGCTTTACCTTTCCGGTCATTGAGGAATGGCAGTGTGCTTTGATTTCCCGGGGTCTGAGATTGCCGACGCTATTGAATGTCACACACTCCTGCGCGAAATTCGACCAGATATCTGTCTCGATGAAGTTCGTATGGGTGTCATCGACGCACAAATTCCCCTTTACCAAGCGATTATCCGGAGAGTTGAACACCCACAAACCTGACCGGCGCTTTGGAAAATCGTCAGCGGCGACCGCTGCGTGGGGCCAGGATGCTAGCAGTGCAACAAGCGGAAGAAATTTAAGAGACATGTCGTTCTAATCCGTCATTTATATAAAAGAACAGCGACGCCGACAGGGCGCTTTGCCGTCAACGCATCTCGCCCACGCCGATATTTTCCAGCCGCACGTTGTTCACAACCTCGAGGACGGCGGCAATCACCACGCCGGGCCGAGTGAACTGGATATAGTGTCCGGAATCCGGCAGAAGCTGGTGCCGGCTGCGCGTCGACCAGGAGGCCTCGTCTTCATGCAGCTTTGTCCAGACTTCACGGCGACGCATGTCCTTCTCGCGGGACATGTTCTCCGTTTTTAACGAAGCTTCGATCAGCGGTGCCATTGCCGTGAGCACGACCAGGGGACGGTCACCCAGCGTGCGGAGGCTGCCCGCCTCCGCCAGTGTCCGGTCGACATTCCTGTTTTCGGACATCACGGCCGCCAGGGATGTACCGGCAAAGGCCCTGGACTGTTCGGTAACGTGTGCCGGAACATCGGGCTCTCCGTCAGCCGCCGCCATGACGCGGATAATCCCGGTCCACGTAAGGCTCGACGCGACCTTCAAGGCGTCGCTGGTGAAATCCTTTGGCGGGTTCACCGCTTCGGCAAATCGAGCGACCTGCTCCGGATGCGAGGCATCGACGAACACCAGGCCCGCAACTTGATCGCCAAATTTTCGCGTGTAGGCCATGCTGTAAGGGCCACCGATCGAATGGCCGACCAGAATGAAAGGCCCCTTTTCTCCGGCTGCAGCCAGGGCCGCATGGAGATCGTCTGCCACAGCATCGGCATGCTGCGGCGTGGACTTTGGCTCGCTCCACATAATCCCGGCGCGATCATAGGCACAAGCGCGGGTGACGCCCGCAACGGTGTCGTGCACCCTTGCCCACGACAGCGTCCCATAGCTGTCCAGGCCCGCCTCAAAAATGACTGTCGGCTCTCCCTGTCCACGGCAATCGAGATGAAGCTTGCGTCCTCCGATGTCCACCAGTCTGCCTGGCGGCGGGTATTTTTCCTTAACCCAATACCGCGACAGCGCCTCGTAGGTACTGCCCGCCGCGATCGGCAGACCTGCCAGCGCAACCAAGCCCAAGGAAAGGCGCTTGAACGAGAGCCTCAAAATGAACCAGCGGAATGGTCGAGAGAGTTTAGGTGCATGGTGCGGCTCCGTGAAAGAGGACATAACGTTGCGAGGAAGTTCAGGGGCTCAGGTCTCGGTCACCCTTCGCGGTCATTTTGGTGTTCTTCGCGACTGTTGTAAGGGGATGTTCGGGCTCGACTGCGGGCGGCATGAAGGCATGCCGATTCGTCCTCATATTTAGAACGATAAGGCCGACACTTCAAAACTTGTTTATCCGAGCAGTATTCAAGTCGTGAGATATACGGGCGTCGCGGTCGATGCGGACGTGCGCGGTGTTAATCTTCTTCATTAGTTACTTGACCCTATGGGTGGCCGGGAGCGCGGCGCTGGCTGGGATGGGCTGCGATGTTCTAACTTCAACCTCCGCCGTCGTCACCGCGCTCTCAAATGTCGGCCCCGGCATCGGCCCGATCATCGAGCCGGCCGGCAATTTTGCCACTCTATCAGCTGGCTTTGTCCTGAACCCTCGCGTTTCCTCAACAATCTTAGGCTTTGCTCGGAGCGAAGGAAATCGCCTAGGAAGCGGCGAAGAATCGCAGGCAGGTCTTCGGCTCCGATGACTAGACGGCTGGGGTGCGCCACCACCACCTGCGACCACACGGGGAGGGCCCGTCTAATACATAGTCACCGCTCGATCTAGAGGTTGTGCGCCTCCACAGGGGGGCGCGCAAGGGTAGGTGGATTGGAACATGCGCCGCATCCCTGCGCTACATTGGCAGTACCGGCGCGGAGAATGAAATGACTGATCGTGGACCTACAGTGATCAACACTGGCAGGAGCAGCAGCGCCGCATGGGCTGTGGCTGTTATTATTGCTGTGCTGGCTGTCGGAGCGCTGCTGATGTTTTCCGGCGTTATCGACATCAATGGTGGCGGCACCGACGTAAACATCAATGTACCGGCGGCAACATCAGCGCCGGCCACCGGGGCAGCGCCGGCCGCCGCTGCGCCTGCGACAGCAACCCCGGCACCAAGCACGGGCGCTCCGAGTAAATAAGCTCCGTCCCTTTAAGCAAGTTGTCAGGCCGTCGGCTCACCGCCGGTGGCCATTTTACTGTCAGGCCGACAGCGACCCGAGCTTTGGAAGCATGATCGTCAAGAATGCTGAAATCACTAATGTCCAGTTCCAGTGACAAGTCGGTCTCGAAGGGGGAAAGCCCGAGCAGGTCGAGGAACTGGCTATCCCCCTCTACCTTCCAATTTCCTACCGACTTCAGTGCAGAGTGCCGTGGATTATCATCTTCGACACAAAGGCAGACAGCAAGTCTGTGTCAAAATGTCCCGGTGAATTCAACATCATGTTGATAGCCTTGCCTTGAGACCATGCCCGCTTATAGAGCCTGAGCGTCGTTAACTGCGACCGACGACGAACGTTCCGAATGAGGGATGCCGGAGTTTCCCATCAGACGCTGCGGGAGGTGAAAAGCCCGCGTCAATACCCCGGAAGCGCGGGCTTTCGCAGTCGGGCTCTTCTATGCCCGACCTATTCCCGAAATTTAAGCCAATGGCGCCGCAGTGATCAATTCGATCAAAGGGAGTATTGAGGCGAGAAAGTTAAAGTCGCCACATCGATGCGCTCCGCGTCGGTTCACCGAACAGAACAGAACTCGAAACCTTCCACCCACGCGAGGAAAGGCTCTGGGTCAGAAACTGCGCTGTAGGGACAGGAGCTCGCATCTCCTCAGCGACCGTCACGCGACAGGTGAGATGGTCGATCTTTCGGCCAACGTCATTCCCGCGGACCTCCTCGGCGCGAAGGCGCTCGTTGAAGCTGGCTTCAAGTGCTCTCGTCTCGGCAAACCTCTCCTTGCGACAATCCTCGATACCCGCCATTTCTTCAAGTCTTCGATATCACGGTCGTGTTTGTCCAGATATAGATTCCGCCCGTCAGAATGCCGATCAACGTCATCAGGTTGATGGTCGTGTTCAAGTTCCATTCGAGCTTGGCTGCTTTTCTCGGAAGCTGCATGTCATCAATCCCTGTAATTATTCCCGCTGCCCTTTTCACTGCGTCAGTCTGATTTTTGGCCGTTTGTTCTGGTTTCGATCCCGTTGACCATGAGGCAGGCGACTCCATGTTCCCGGTGCGAACGGAGGCGCGTGAATGCGACAATGCAAATCATGTCAGGATACCGGCTGGGTATGTGAAGCTCATCCAACAAGGGCTTGGAGTGGGAAGCGCTGCTGCGGCTGTGGCGCCGCCGGCATGCCGTGCCCCAGATGTTCACCCGATGCAGAGTGGCATGCTGACCCGGATCATCCCCCGGGCGTATTCCGGGTTCCAACCTCACCGCTACACATTTCCGGGAAGAAACTGAATTAGCTCCGGCTGAACTTTGATCTGTCGCAATGCGCTCAAACGGGCGCCAGGCTATATTTCCCGTCTTGTACAGATTGGCTGCAGCATTGGACCTCATTCAAGAACAGATTCTGATCTACAGACTGTTGATCGCCTATATCGAGCGTCGCCATCCAGAGATGGTGAACATGAATAATATTACTGAAGGCCCCAATTCCGACGAGCTGCAACGTCTCCTCACTTATCGATCATCGTTGAAGACTCTGGAACGCTTCACCGAGGAAGACAAACCGGCGAGCAACCAATGACCCTGACCAACGAACAGCGGAAGAAAATATTCGAGGAGGGCAAGACCGCAGCCATCCTCAAACAAGACAGGCGTGCCTGCCCGTATCTGCGAGACGAGACACCGGAGCGCATCTACATCTGGATGGCCGGTTCGAAGCCTCCAGGCCTTAACAAATTCGACCACGGCTAAACTTTTTCACCGCCCATGAGTTGTACTCTCTTGGGAGTATCAATTATGGGTTCATATGCATTGCTTTTCATCATTTGTGTCGTGATTGTCTCAGCTGCGGTGCTCTGGGCGCATCGATGACGACCTTCGTTCCCAGATGATCCAGGCTGACGAACAGGTGGCGCGGGCCGAGCCGGTCGTCGCCGACAGCCGCGTCGCGCCGATCTTCCTGCACATCCGCGCCGTCAAGCCATAGACGTGAAAAAGAGCGGCCAAGCTCTCGCATGGCCGCTCCATCATGATCGCGGTGGTCAGTAACGTGTCGCAACCAGCAGGTCTTCTTCCTCATCCCGCTGACGGCCGCCGAGTGCGGCTGCCGCCGACGAAATGAAGGCGCCGACAAGCAGCGACAGCGAGCCGACCAGGGCCGTCGTGGCTGCCGCCTTGCGGGCCTCGTCCGTGGCCTTCTGGGCCGCGACCTTGGCATCCTCGATCCGCTTCAGGACCGCATCGACGCGAGCGCGGGCATCCTGCGGCGAAAGACCGGTGCGGGCCGCGACGATCGTTGCCAGATAGGCCTTGTCGTCTTCCGGCACGCCGCCCTGGACAGCACCGTTGAGAAGAATGCGCGACACTTCCGTGGTTGCCGCCGCATTGTCGTTCTGGGCGCGGGCCTGGGCCTGCTGCGGACGCAGCAGCGCATCGGTGAAGTAGGACGTCGCCATGTCTGTGCCGCCGGATGAGCCGCCCGACGACGCGGCCGCTGTTGTGCCGGCGACGCCTGCGGTCGCTGCCGCCGATCCGACGGCCTGCGCTCCGGTGCTTGCCAGCGAGCCGAGCGACGAAGCCAGGAAGCCCGCCACGAAGACGGTCGCGACGGCCCAGGAGACGAAGCCGTGGGCTGTATCGCGGAAGAACACCTCGTCGGTGTGCACGGCGGCCCATTTGGTGCGCAGCCGGCCGGTCAGATATCCGCCGAGCGCTGCCGACAGCCATTGCACCACCACCAGCCAGATCGCCGCGCTGATGCCGACGGTGGCGGCCGAACTGCTTTCACCCGACCAGGGAGAGATCATGGTGAGGCCAAGGCCGGAACCGAAAAGGATGAGGATGAGGCTGATGCCGATGGCGGCGACCGCACCGCCGATGATCGGTCCCCATGCGATCGCGGATTTTGACGACTCCACCGGAGTTGCGATGGCGGAGCCTGTGGATGAAATTGGCATGCTCGCCTCCTCAACGCATGAAGAGAACGAGAAGGATGACGATCGGCAGCGGAATGCCGAGAAGCCAGAGCAGAATGCCGCGTCCCATGGTGAACCTCCTGAAAGATAACGGTTTGTTGATCTTGATTGCGCCTCTTCAACACGCTTGCTGACCATTGGTTCCTGTAGTTCGGATATTTGCCGGTTTTCACGTCCAGGGGTTGGTTGGGTCGTCATCTGCGCTCGGTCGGGTAGGGAGAGAGGTTTTGAAAAGGCAAGCCTCGTCGTTCACGCGCGATCTCTCGCCGTGGTCGGGATCATGTTCGGACGGGCGCTGAAAGCTGCCTCGTAAAGTAAGTAATAAGTGACACCTCTCAGCGCCCCGTTCGGCGGTTTATGCCCGAGACTTCGGTCCCTCTGCCGTGGCCTTTCCGGACGGTGTTCGTATGGCCCGGGGCGCCCATCCGATTCGATCGGCAAGGCTTCCACGGATCTCCGCCGGTTTCTCCGAGGGTATCGGTCGGACTTTGAAAAATCCGGCGACACCATCCGGTCAGCCACCATGTGTGCCGCATAGGCACGTCCGGCGCGCGCTTTCGGGCTCCAAGAGACGAAGGCTCGGTCCGTTACCTTCACCTCTCCCCGTTGATCTGGGGAATAACGTCATAAGCAATTCCATTCTCGCTCCTGAACGGAACACTTCGCTCGCCAGCGGCGGCGTTGTTCCGAGAACTGATACATCGGGCCGGACGATGCCTTTGAACAGGCACTCGGCCTGCGGTCACAAGCGCTTGCTGGCTATGCAGAGGCAATCGCAGTCGCTCCGCCGATTTTGCAGCGAGCGGACGAAGGGCAGCCTGAACCGGTCTTTAGTTTCATCCTTGGACGCGAACTTGCAGGCCATGAACATTATGGCGCAGGTCGAGCTTTAGGTATCTAACCAGCAACTAGCCGGGCGGTTTCGGACGTGTAGCCGCCTTCTCTTTCTTCGGCGCTCTTATCCCAAGCTCCCGGTGATGCTTCTGCCTTTTCGCGGGCGCGTTTCTCGGAACGTTTCTCGTGATTACCTCTGATGCCGTTTAACCGAGAATGACGATCAGGGAGCCGAGACGTGTCGCTTTCACGCCGAGCGCCTTTGTCACAAAGGCAAGCGCGTCATCGATGTCGCAACCTTGGTCGTGCCGCTGACACGGCGGTCGGCCAGGGCCGAATTCGCAAGGACGATCCGGCCGTAGATGCCGGTTCATCTCCTCGACGACGTAGGAAAGTGGCGCATTGTCGGGAGTCTGAACCTAGACTACACGAGCGGCTATACCGGGACTTTGCGATGACATTTCATCCGATACCTTCAAATCCCCTGGCTCTGACCCGCGTAAAGATGGCAGGCCACTCGATGGCCGTCCCGGTGCTCAATGCAAACCGGATCGACCTGCGCACAAATTTCCATGGCCACTGGGCAACGGGTGCGGAAGCGACATCCAGAAGGTGGGTTTACGGGGCTTGGAATATCACCCGATAGGATAATACGCTTTCTTTGCTTCTCGATCACCGGGTCAGGTATTGGGATGGCTGAGAGCAGCGCGCGTGTGTATGGGTGCAAAGGCTCCTCGTAGAGTTTGTCACTTTCGGCAATCTCGACGATACGACCAAGATACATGACCGCCACGCGATTTGAGATGTGCCGCACGACCGAAAGATCATGGGCGATGAAAAGATAAGCTACTCCCAGTCGTTTCTGCAGATCCTCCAGAAGGTTGACGATCTGAGCCTGGATGGAGACGTCGAGCGCCGAAACCGGCTCGTCACAGACGATCAGATCTGGATCGGCTGCAAGAGCCCGGGCTATCCCGATGCGCTGGCGCTGCCCGCCTGAAAACTCATGCGCATAACGGTTGACCGCATCCGCCTTCAACCCGACGAGTTCAAGCAGTTCGACGACGCGGGCCTGCCGCTGCTTCTGCGGCAGAAGGTTATGGATGACCAGCGGCTCGCCGACGATGCGAGCGACGGTCATCTTGGGGTTCAGGGATGCATAGGGATCCTGGAAGATCATCTGCATCCTGCGGCGCATGTGTCGCATCTCGCGTTCGCTGAGCCTGGTGAGGTCGCGGCCCTCGAACAACACCGCGCCGGATGTCGGTCTATGCAATTGAAGGATGGCGCGCCCCGCGGTGGACTTGCCGCAACCGGACTCGCCGACAAGGCCCACCGTCTCGCCGCGTGCGATGGTCAGAGAGATACCATCGACGGCCTTCACCGTTCCCACATCGCGCCCGTCCACTTTCCGGATTGCGCCGAAGTGCTTCACGAGGTCGCGGACCTCCAGAAGGGGACCGGTGTGCGTCATGCGATTGCTCCGGCAAGGCTGGCGGATCGCTCACGCGAGACCTCGTCCCAGAACCAGCAGGCGCTCGAATGCCCGGCCGTGACTTCCTGCAGCGGCGGCCGGACCTCGCGACAGGCAGCGCGCGCATAGGAACAGCGCGGCGCGAAGGGACAGGCATCGGGCGGATCGATGAGGCCCGGAGGCAGGCCATTGATCGGTCGCAGCGGCGTCTTGTCGCGCGCGTTCAGGTGCGGGATCGATTGCATCAGACCGACGGTATAGGGATGGCGGGGATTGGCGAACAGTTCTTCGGCGGTTGCGGTTTCGACGATCGTGCCGGCGTACATCACCTGTATCCGATCGGCGATCCCGGCGACCACGCCCATGGAATGGGTGATCATGATCAATCCGCTGCGGTGCTGCGATTGCAGGTCCTTCATCAGTTCCAGGATCTGTGCCTGAATAGTCACGTCCAAAGCGGTCGTGGGTTCGTCCGCGATGACCAGACGCGGGTCGCAGGATAGCGCAATGGCGATCATCACGCGCTGGCGCATGCCACCGGAGAACTGATGGGGATATTCGTCGGCACGCTGCACGGCATTCGGAATTCCCACCCTGCGCAGGAGGTCGATGGCATGCGCGCGGGCTTGGCTGCGGGTAAGGCCGTGATGTCGGCGCACCGTTTCGCCGATCTGGTGCTCTATCGTAAGTACGGGGTTGAGCGACGTCATCGGGTCCTGGAAGATCATCGACATGCTGCTGCCGCGAACATCCCGCATGTCGTTGGCGGAAAGCTTCAGCAGATCGCGTCCGTCGAACAGAACCTCGCCGCCATCTATCCTGCCAGGGGGAGTTGGAACCAACCTCATGATCGAGAGGCCGGTGATGCTCTTGCCGCACCCCGATTCTCCGACCACCCCCAGCGTCTCTCCAGGCATGACATGGAACGATACGTCGCGCACGGCGCGCACGATCCCGTCCTCCGTGTAGAAATTCGTGGTCAGCCCGCGCACATCGAGAAGTGGTTGCGCCGTCTGCGTCTGCGTCTGCGTCTGCGTCAGCGTCATGACGGGATTCCGCGCAACAGATGGTCCGTCGACAGCTTCGACTGCTGGATCGCCTTGATCACCACTGCCCAGTCCTCCTCCGGAACCGGGATTCCCTCTTGCGTTCTCCGGTCGAGTTCGGCCCATCCCCGTTCACCGGGATATATCGGATTTTTGCCCCCCGGAAGGGGGGCCGCGTCATGAATGAAGCCGATCTGCTTTTCGACCAGATCCGCAAAGACGCCGCCGGACGCAAACCAATCCGGATCGATTGCCATGAACAGCGCCCCCTGGCCGCGCCTTGCGAGGTCGGGATGATTGTGGGTGTCCTCGCCGCCGACGGTGGTGCCGGACAGCGCGCCCGTGAGCAGGTGGATCAGGATGGCAAGGCCCGACCCCTTGTGGCCGCCGCAGGGAAGCATCACGCCTTCGTCGGCCTTTGCCGGATCGTTCACCGGATTGCCCTGCCTGTCGATCAGCCAGCCGTCCGGCAGCCGATCCCCGCGCCGCTTTGCGCGCTGCAGCTTGCCGTAGGACGCGACTGTGGTGGCGATGTCGAAGAGGATCGGCCGGCTCGACGAGGAGGGGGCGGCATAGGCGAAGGGATTGGTGCCGAGCACCAGACTGGTGCCGCCATAGGGTGCCGCCGACGGCGAGGTGTTGGCCATGACAATGCCGACCATGCCTTTTTGGGCGGCGAGATTGGCATAATAGCCAAGCAGGCCGATGGGGTTGCCGTTGAAGGTGTTGACGATCCCGGTACCGCTGGTTTCGGCCTTGTCGATCGCGATTTCCATCGCCTGCCTGCCCATGACCGGTCCGACGACACCGGCGGTCTTGAGAAGCGCCGTCGCACTGCTTTCCTTGACGGTCTCGATCACCGACCCGGAGACGGTCTTGCCGTCGCGAATGCTCTCCAGCGTGCGGCGAACGATATAGACGATACCGTGGGTGGAGGCCCCGCGCAGGTCCGCGAAGACCGATGCATCGGCGCAAATCGTCGCCTCTTCGTCGGTCAGTCCGGCGGCGACAAGGGTTTCCTGCACCAGCTGGTGCATGCGGGATGCGGAAATCATGGGCATGTCGGTCTCCTCGGGTGTCGGTCAGTGCCAGCGCGATGCTGTTGTATGGCGGATCGGCAGGGGTTGGCTCGCACGATCTGCAATTGCGGTGAAATCCAGGTCGGTGCCAAGTCCCGGCTTGGTGGGCAGCAGATAATATCCGTCCTCGATGATCAGGGGATCGGTACAGATCGAATCGCGCATCTCGCGTTCGCCCTCCATCTGCTCGAGAATATAGAAGTTGGGAATGGATGCCGCGAGATGAAGCGAGGCCGCGGTTCCGATCGGCCCTGCCGAATTATGTGGCGCCATCGTCAGGAAATGGCTTTCCGCGAATGTCGCGATGCGCTTGACCTCGGTGATGCCGCCGCCGTGACAAAGATCGGGCTGCAGGATATCGGCGCCCATTCCCTCCACCAGTTCGCGGAATTCCCAGCGGTTCATCAGATGTTCGCCGGTGGCGATGGGGACGGGCATCTGCTGCTTGAGCGCAATCATCGCCTTGGCGTTTTCGTAAGGCAGGGGTTCCTCGAAGAAACCCGGACGGAAGGGGGCGAAGGAGCGGGCGGCGGCCAGCGCGGTGCGAGCGGAAAGACGTTCGCCGAGATCGCAGAAGATATCAACACCGGGTCCCGCGCCATCGCGCGCCGCCTCCATGAGCGCGGTGTCGTGCATGATGGTTTCCGCCTCGTGCGTGCGGAAACGCGGTGACTTGAACGGGTTCCATTTGAACGCCGTGAACCCGAGCCGTACAGCCTCCCTGGCGCCGGCATGAGCCTCCTCCGCAGTCTTCACGTCGCCTAGCCAATGGCTCGCATAGGCCCGTATCCGGGTATGGAATGGCCCGCCGAGCAACCGGTAGACGGGGACGCCGAGACGCTTTCCTTCGAGGTCCCACAGGGCAATGTCGAGCGCCGACTGGGCGGTGGACTGAATGGCGCCGCCGCGCCACCGCCAGGTATGGAACATGGCCTGCCAATGTCGCTCGACGCCGCCCGCATCCTGCCCGATCAGCACCTGGCCCAGCTCATGGATGGAACGTTCCACCGCATCGACTGCACCGGCGAGCGATGCTTCGCCCCAGCCATGCAGGCCGTCATCGGTCTCCACTCTCACGAAGATCCAGTTTTTCCATTTGGCCCAGTAACGAAACGTCTCAATCCGAGCGATCTTCAAGCCCGTGTCTCCTTGAATATTCACTAGTACAGACGCCGGTGGCGTATGCCGGGCGTTTGTGATCAGCTTGACGATCTTCGGCCCAGGTCGATAATAGGCAATGTCGCCGTATCTGTTCCGTCGTCTGGGCGACAACTGGAGGGACCGACGTTGAAAAGCTTGTCACCATGACCGCCCCTCTCATTGCCCAGTTCAGAAAAAAGTCCGTCGCCGACTGGCGTGCCGACATAACCGATGCGATAGCGGAGCGCGGAATTCTGCGCTCGTTTGCCCGCAAGGACGTCATTTTTCATCAGGGAATGCCGGCCAAGGCGGTCTACGCGGTCAAAAGCGGAGTGATCGAAACGTCCGGGCTCAACGCATCCGGCCGGGAGGTGACCCTGTCGATCCGAGGGCCGCGCGAGCCTTTCGGCTATTCGGAAGCGGTGATCGGTGAACAGCGGACCCGCCAGGCGGGGGTGCTTCACGATGCCGAAATCTGGGAACTTGGCACCGACGCCTTCCTCGACATGCTGGCCAGCCGCCCGGATATCATGCTTGCAATGCTGGGCAGCATGATGTTCCGTTTCACCCGATCGAGCGAGATGCGCGCTGAATTGCGCGGGACGACCGCCTATAGCAAGGTGGGCTATGTGCTTCTGCAATTGGCACGGAGCACGCCGGAACTGGTCAGTTCGCCACAGCCACAGCTGCGAATTACCCACGAGGAGATCAGCCGCGTCTGCGACCTCAGCCGCCAGACTGTCACGACCATCCTGGGAGAAATGCGGGATGCGGGCCTCGTGGAGCTGGGCCTTCGCTCCATCAAGCTTCAGAACCCCTCCCGGCTGGATGAACTGCTCGAACGCACACGTGGCGACTAGCCACGTCGTTCGCCCGGTTCTTGTCGGCCATGTGACAGAACCCGCCCGCTTGCGGTGTATGATCGCCGCAAAAGTCCAAACCGGCGAGGAGGCCGGTAACGGGAGGAATTATTGGCGCAATATGTCTTACGACGCCTGGTCCAGTCGCTTTTTGTTCTCGCCGGGCTGACGATCGTCGTGTTTTTCGTGACCCGTCAGATCGGCGACGTCGCCCGCCTGATGTTGCCGATCGATGCGACCGAGCAGCAGTATCTGCAGATGCGACAGGTGCTGGGCCTTAACGATCCCCTCATCGCGCAGTTCGGCTACTACGTGCTGGACTTGCTGCGCGGCGATTTCGGCATGTCGCTCTGGCAGAACGTACCGGCCATGGGGCTGGTTCTGTCCCGTTTTCCTGCAACCGCGCTTCTGGCTTTCGCAACCCTGACCTTCGCGTTCGCTATCGCACTTCCGGTTGGCATCGGCGCAGCATTGAAGCCGGGGTCGATCTTCGACCGGCTGGCGACGGTCATATCGATCTTCGGTCTCTCGGTGCCGACGTTTTGGCTGGCATTGCTGCTGATCACGGTGTTTTCCGTGCAGCTCGGCTGGCTCAAGACGTCCGGCTACGGCGGCTTTGAATATCTCATCCTGCCGATGCTGGCGATCTCGGCACAGAGCATCGGTCGCCTCGCGCAGGTGGTGAAGACCAGCATGCTGGATGTTCTGAATGCCCAATATCTGGTGACCGCCCGCAGCAAGGGGCTGTACGAAAGCGTCATCGTCATCCGTCACGGTTTGCGAAACGCGCTGCTGCCGATCGTCACCATACTGGGCGACGAGATCATCGGACTGCTGAACGGTTCGGTCGTGATCGAGGTCATCTTCGGTTGGCCTGGCATCGGCAAGCTGACCATCGACGCCATCGAGCGGCGCGACTTCGCCGTCATTCAGGCAAGCGTCATCTTCGTGGCGCTGACTGTCATCGCGGTAAACCTGATCGTCGATCTCGCCTATGCGTGGCTCGATCCGCGCATCCGGTATTCGTAGAGGTGGATTGATGGCTGTTGTGACTTCTTCCCGTGAACGCGATACAGGTCGGCGTCGCAGGCCGCTCTCCAACTGGTCCCTGTTGCTGCACGACCCGGTCGCGCTCACAGCCGTCATTTTCCTGCTCGTGGTAACAGCCGGGGCCGTATTCGCAGACCAGCTCGTTCAGCTGGGCGTTCTGCTGGATCCGCTCAAGCAGAATCTGCTCGGCCGCAACAAGCCCCCGATGTTTGCAAGCAATCTGGGGCTTCATGTCCTCGGTACAGACCAGCTGGGCCGCGATCTCCTGGCACGCCTGATCTTCGGCGCCCGCATCTCACTCGGCGTCGGCTTCATTACTATCATTATTTCCAGCGTGATCGGCATTACGCTGGGTCTGATCGCCGGCTATCGGGGCGGACGGACGGACGACATCATCATGCGTCTGGTGGATATCCAGATGGGTTTCCCCCAGATGCTCCTTGCGCTCATCATCATCTATTCCGCCGGGCCGAGCATCGCAAATCTGGTCCTCGTGCTGGCACTGACGCGCTGGATGGCGATTGCCCGCGTCACCCGGGCGACGACCCTGTCGCTCAGCCAGACGCTTTTTGTCGAGGCCGCGCGCTCGCTCGGCGCGACGCATCTGCGCATCGTGGTGTTTCACATCCTGCCCAACCTCACATCGACTTTGCTGATCCTCATCTCGCTGGAGTTCGGCCGCGTTATGCTGTCGGAGGCGGGACTAAGCTTCCTCGGCATGGGTATCCAGCCACCGGACGCCTCCTGGGGCCTGATGCTAGCGCAGGGACGATCCTACATCGACTCGGCCTGGTGGCTGGTGACCTTCCCCGGCCTCGCCATCGCGCTGACGACGCTGTCGACCAATCTGCTTGCGGGCTGGGCGCGCAGCGTCAACGATCCGATCTATCGCAAACGCATTGCTGCCCGGCTGACCAAGCATTGAGGCAGTTGTCATCTGCTTGACAGCGCCGTTTGTCCAAACGGGCGCAATCTTCGTCTACAGAAAAGCAGCGCCGGAAAAGGCGCAAAGAGGAGGAGACATAAATGATGAAAATGAAGCCGATTCTTCCATCATGTCTTGCGGTCACCCTGAGCGTATTTGCCGGCATTTCGGCTCTGCCGCTCGCCACCGGGACCGTGTATGCCCAGACTGCCGCAGCGCTGACGGTCGCGATCGGGGCTGAGCCCGCGACGATGCTGCCGCGTGATGCATGCCGCTACGAAACCAATTTCGTGACCGACAACATCTATGAACGCCTTACCCAGCGTGCAGCCGACGGGTCGGTCGTCGGATGGCTGGCGGAGAGCTTTCAGCAGACCGACAAGGTCACCTGGCGGTTCAAGCTGCGGCCCGGGATAAAGTTCTCCAACGGCGAGGCGCTGGATGCCACGGCCGTCGCCGAGACGATCAAGTATTACTTCGACCCCAAAATGTCGAGCCGTTGCCGCGGTGATTACAGCACCATCGAAAGCGCCACGAAGATCGACGACATGACGGTCGATATCAAGACCATGTCGCCAGACCCGACGCTGCCGAGCCGGCTGCTCAAGCTCTACATCATGGCACCAAAATGGCTGACTTCGACGAGCGATGAGGCCACCGCGACCAGCGCGATTGGGACCGGTCCCTATACGCTGTCGGAGTGGGTCAAGGGCAGCCACATCACCCTCAAGGCCAACCCGAACTACTGGGATGGCAAGAACAGACCGACGATAGAACAGGTGCGCATCGTCTCGCGCTCCGAAGCGGCCGTTCGGGCGGCAATGGTGCGGGCCGGAGAGGCCGACATCGCCGTCAATATCTCCCAGGAGCAGGCAAAGCCCCTGCCGAAGTCCGTGGCGGAACATACGACCGAGGCCGTATTCCTCCGTCTGAATGTCAAGAACCCGGTTCTTGCCGACGTCAACGTGCGCAAGGCGATTTCGCAAGCGATCGACACGGCTACCATCCGGCAGGCGCTCTATCCGGGTGTTTCGACGCCCCTGAACGGCCAGATCATCCGGCCCTCGGCGCTCGGCTTCAATCCCGACCTCAAGGAATATCCCAGCAACCCGGCCGAGGCCAAGAACCTCGTCAGCACCGCGGGAGCAACCGGCAAGCAGCTCAAGCTGATCGTGCGCACCGACCTCATTCCGAATGTCAGCGAACTTGCCGAGGCCATGCAGGGCATGCTGCAGGAGACGGGCCTCAAGGTCACGCTGGTCCCGATGGAAGCCGGCCCCTGGCGCGACCTGCTGTTTGCGAACAAGGAAGGCCAGGAGCGAACCGACATGATCATCATTTCGGCGAGCAACATCCAGTTCGACACCAGTCGCGTGATGAACTTCTACTACGGAACCGGCCAGTTCTCGCATTCCGACGATGTGGCATTCCAGGCCGGCATGGACAAGGCGGCCGTTCTGAGCGGCAGCGAGCGGGTCACGGCCTATCGCAGCCTCTGGGCGGATGCCTATGGCAAATACTGGGTCATCCCGATTTTCGGCATCGACTACATCCACGGCCTGTCCGCCCGGACGACCTGGACGCCGCGCGACGATGGCTTCGTGTATTTCAACACTGTAAAGCTTTCCCGGTAGCGCAATCATGGGGGCATAAGGTCAGGAACCTGTGTCCCGCCCTCGTTTTGATGGCAATCAGATGATCATTCTTCTCGACGAAGCCTATCGCGAAGGTGTTGGACACCGGTTTGACGGGCACGATGTGCGTTACTTCCCTAGCAGCATCACCGACCCCCACGCACTGGCGGAAGCGATGCGACCGGCGGATGTCGTGGGCTTCCGCCGCGTCCTGCCATTCGCCTTCCAAAGGGACATGGTGACGGAGGCGCCCAACCTGAAATTCGTCCATCGATCCGGCTCGGGAGCGGACTGGTTCGATTTGGGTCTGCTATCGAAGCTCGGGATACTTGTGGCGGTCAACAGCGGCTTCAATTCCCCAAGTGTAGCCGAACACACCGTCCTGCTGACGCTGCTCACCCTGCGGCGATCGCTCGATTTCATCGACAGCATGCGCGAAGGCAAATGGCTTCGCGACCTGCCCGGTGCGCAGCCCTTCATGCTGAACGGCCGGACCGTGGGCATCATCGGCGTCGGCGCGGTTGGCGGCAAGGTAGCACGCGCCCTGCTCGGCCTCGAGGCCCGCGTCATCTGCTATCAGCGCGACCGTGAGGTTGCCCTGCCGGCCGGTGCGCAATGGGCGGAGCTCGATGCGATCTTCTCGACTGCCGACGTCATCTCGCTGCACGTCCCGCTGGTCGAGGAGACGCGGCAGATGATCGACCGACGCGCGCTTGGCTTGATGAAGCCGACCACCGTGCTCATCAACACGTCCCGCGGCCAGATCGTCGACCAGGCCGCCATGATCGAAGCGCTGCAGACCGGAGGGCTTCGCGCCGCTGGCCTCGACGTGTTCGAAGATGAACCACTCGCGCCCGACCACGTGCTGCGCAGCATGCCGAACGTCATTACCACGCCCCATGTCGGCGGCGCGGGGATCGAGATCGTGGAGCGGCAGGTCGAAGGGACATTGTCCAATATCGCCCTCTATCTTTCCGGCGCCCGACCGGAACGGCTCGTCAATCCGGAAATCCTCAAAAGAAATGTTCTCAGGGCGCGCCACCTGATGATCTCCGCCATCTGAAAGGACCGACCGATGACTGCCACGATGCTGACGCCCCAGGATTTCAAGAAATCAGTCGTGGCCGTGCCGCCGCTTGCACTGACTGCGTCGCTCAAGGTCGCACCGGAGCCGAACGCGCTGCTCGCCCGCCATATCGTCGATGGTGGCGTCAATATCCTGCTTTATGGCGGGAACGCCAATCTCTACCACTTCGGACTGGACGACTACGCGGACGCGCTGGCCGCCATGGCGGACGCGGCGAACATGGCCCATGTCATCACCTCGATCGGTCCAGACTACGGAAAGATGATGGATCAGGCGCCGCTGGTGGAGCGCTCGGGCCTGCGCAATGTGATGCTGCTGCCGACCGGCTTTCCATCGGACTCTCACGGTGTCGGCGATGGCATCCGACGGATCGCGGCACGGCTGGGGTTTGGCGTGATCGTCTATCTCAAGCGCGAGATGTATGTGCGGCCCGAAGTTCTGGAAAAGCTCATCGCCGAAGGGGCGGTCCGGTTCGTCAAGTATGCGGTCGAACGTTGCGATCCGGCGGATGATCCTTACCTCGATTCCGTGCTTTCGGCTGTCGGCCGCGACCTGGTGGCAAGCGGAATGGGCGAGACGCCGATTGTCGACCATGTGGGCCGCCGCGGTGTCGCCACTTTTACATCTGGGGCCGTCTGCATCGCGCCGGCCGCCGCCATGGCGTTGCTTGACGGCCTGCGCGCCGGTATCGAAGTCGACATCGAACCCTTTATCGACTTCGAGCGCGTCCGGGCAAGTTTTGGCGGCATTCAAGTCCTTCATAGCGCCATCAGCGCCTCCGGCATTGCCGACATGGGGCCGATGATGCCGATGGTTTCCGTCGTCAAGGAGCGCAACATGCCCGAAGTGTTGCGGGTGTTGGAGGCATTGCGCCGTATCGAAGACATCGCGCGAAAAGCACGTCAACACCAGTCCGCATAGTTCAAGCGCGGGCTGAGGCAAGCAGGGCCTCGACCCCGGCCTCCATGTCTGCGCGATACTTGACCTTGACCGGCGACAGCATCGGCATTTGACGGCCCATGGCTGCAATTCCGGCGTGTGTGACAGCGTCGTGCAGGACCTGGATCGGACCCAGCATGGCGCGCACGCGCTCAAGCTCGAGCACCGGCGTGAGTAGTCGACGGGCGAGAGCCATGTCACTGATGGCGATCGCTTCTACGACCGCGCGGATGCGGGCCGGTACAAGCGCCGCTGCGCCTGATGTGATCGCACCAAACCGGCGGACAGCCAGATGATCGAGGATCGCAGCCTCTCCCAGTCCGCCGATCATGCGCTCGCGCGTCATGACCTCGATGACCCGGTCGAGATAACCGTCATCTCCGGGATTGGGCATCTGAACCGAATAACGGGCCGCAACGATCGAGCCTTCATCGAGCAGCTTGCGAAGCGTCACCGGCCGCAGGTGATTGTCCCGAATGAGATCCACGATGACGCCTCGGCCCAGACGGTCGGCGATATGGCGGATGCCGTCGGCTGTTCCGTGCGTATCGGCCGGTGCGTGGATCGGCAGCACCAGCACGTCCTTCAGGCCTGACCGCTCGATGAGCGGCGCCTGATCCAGCATGCGGCCAAGCTCGGGGCCGATCCCAATCGTCACCGGCCCGTATCGTGCTGCCTCGCCGGCCAGATCGAGCACGGTTTCGAACTGTGCGAGGCTGAAGGCCGACAGGTTTGCATTGCCGCTGAACAGCAATTCAGGAACGCCACCTGCCCGGACATGTGCTGCGAGCCGCAATGTTTCGGAGGCATTGACGGACAGATTGTCGTTCAATGCGACAGGCAGATCCGCGACGAGACGGACCACCGGCTCAGTCCCTGCCATGGCCGAGGCTCGCGAGCGAGACATACCGGCCGAGTTCGGCGGATTGCCGCAGCGCGGTGGTGAGATAGATGGATTCCAGTGCCGATGGGCCGCTGACCAGTGTCGTGGAGCGCCGTGCGGGGTCCCTCAGATTCCAGGCCAGATCCTGGAAGACGTTGAGCGGTGGAGCTTCGGGAAGAATGGCTTCGACATCCTCGTCGGGCATGACCCAATGGGTCACCTCATTGCCCTCGATCGTGGCCGCGCCCCTTACCCCATGCACCTGCGCCCGCTTCAATGTCCCGCCGCCGCCATAGCGGCCGGCACGCAGCCCTGAATTGAAGGTCGTCGTGACCGTCAGGGTCGCGATGGACTGGTCGGCAAACCGGATAATGGCGCTTGCCGCGTCCTCCGCTTCGATATCATGCGCGTAGGTGCCGCTGAGGGCGCACACACCCTCGACTGCACCCTGGTACCAGAGAAGGTGGTCGATCGCGTGGACGCCCTGGTTCAGGAGGCAGCCGCCGCCGAATTCCGCCTTGCCGCGCCAGCCGGAGCCCTCGTCGTAATAAGCCTGCCCGCGCAGGCATTTGTTGGCGTATTCGCCTTGGATCAGACGGCCTAGGCGCCCCTCAGCTATCGCCTTGTGAACCCGGTAGGGAGCTGTGAGGTAACGCGTATCGAACTCGACGACGAGATGCGTTCCCGCGGATCGTGCCGATGTCAACATCGCCCGGCCTTCTTCCAGCGTGACGGCCGTCGGCTTACTGACGACCACGTGCTTGCCGGCCTTCGCTGCGGCCGCCGCGATCGGCCCATGCAGGTCGGTCGAGGTGTACACCGCAACGACATCGACGTCATCGCGGTCGATCATGCGGCGCCAGTCGGTCTCGGCGGCCGCGTCGTACCGGTCCGCGACGGCGCGTGTCCGGCTGGCATCGCGGCCACAGACGACGGTCAGTTGCGCCTCCGGCGTCTGCTGGAGCATCTGGCAGCGGCTTTCGCCGAAGGCGGTTCCAATGACCCCGACGCGCATCATGCCACCTCGTTGGTCTTGATGAAGTCCCAGTCAATATCCCAGCCCATGCCGGGGCCGGTCGGCACATGGACGTTACCGTCCTTGTCCATCGCGTCGTCGATGGTCGCGAGCCAGGGGGTGCGTTTGGTATAGTCGATCAACGGGTGCAGCAGGCCGCGTTCGTAGTAACGGCCGGGAATCTGCATGGCGCCGAGCGCGTGCAGCGTCGCCGCGCCGTTTTGGTGCAACTCAATCGACATGCCGTTGGCCTCGGCCAGATGGATCGTCTTCATCACCGGCGTAATGCCGCCGACATCGAGGACGCCGGTCCGGAGGATGTCGCAGGCGCCGGCCCTTATCCATTCCGCCCGCGTCCAGATCTGCCCCGGCGCAGTCTCCGGCCCGCAGATGTCAAGGTCGAGTTCGTCGCACAGCCATTGGTAGGAGCTGACGCTCGCCTCCCGCATCGGCTCTTCCATCCAGAGGAAGCCGAGTTCCTCGATGGCGCGGCCGATCCTCTTTGCTTCCTGGCGGCTGTACTGGTGGTAGGGATCGAGCATCAGATGCATGCTGTCGCCGACCCGCTTGCGCACCTCGACGCACATGGCGATATCCCGATCGACGGAAGGCGCGCCGGGTACGGGTGGCATCCATGGATGCATCTTCAATGCGGTGTAACCTTCATCGCGGCACTGCACGGCAAAATCGGCATAGGCTTCCGGGCTGTTCAGCCCGCCGGGCATGTCGTGGTCGCCGCACATCGTGCTCGCATAGGCCGGGATCTTGTCGCGGAAGGCTCCGAGTAGCCGGTAGACGGGCTGGCCGAAGGCGCGCCCGGCAAGGTCCCACAAAGCGACATCAACAAGCGCCATCTGCGCGTCGTTTAGAGTGGCGCCGTTGCCCCGCTGAAGCTCGGAAAGCTTCTGCCAGATCTTCTCGCGATAGAGCGCGTTCTCGCCGATCAGCATGGGCCTCAGCGTGCGCTCTGCGAGATCGGGAGCAATCCCGAAAGCATAACCCTTCGCTCCGCCGCGCGTCTCGATCTCGAAAAGCGTCTGCAGGGCTTCGTTCGGCGGACCCGGATGGGAATGGCCGAAGCCGCGCCGGATGAAGGAGGTGTATCTGAAGGTCCGGACACCGATCCGGGCGATCTCCCATTCGCGGCCGGAAATGTCACCATCGGGTTTCATGTCTTTTGCTGTCATGGTTGCATCGCCATTATCTTGAGATCCTCGGTGGAAACTTCGTTGAGGAGCGGTTCGCCGTGCATGAGGCGGGTTATGTTGTCCCCGATCAGCGCAAGGGCGCGGCGGCGGGTGCCGAAGGTCGTCCCTGAAAAATGCGGGGTCATCAGCATATTGAACTGGTGGAACGGCAGATTGGCGGGGTACCCGTCGCGTCCGGAACCATCCTCCTCCTCATGCCACCAGCAATCGAGCGCGGCGCCGGCGAGATGCCCGGATCGCAGCGCCTCGAACAGCGCCTGCTCCTCGATGACCGGAGCGCGGGTGATGCAGACGAGATAGCTCGCCGGCTTCATCGCGGCAAAGCGCCGGGCGTTGAACATGCCTTGGGTCAGCGCTGTCAACGGCGCAGTCATCAGAACGTAGTCGGCCTGAGCCAGGGCCGTTTCGAGCCCATCGAAACCGTAGGCGAAGGCGCGGGCATGACGCCGGTCGGCATAAGCGGCTGGATTGCGCGTCACCATGCCGACCGACATGCCCATGGCCTCCGCCCGGCTGGCGGTCGCCTGCCCGATGCTGCCGTAACCGACGATCGCGAGTGTGGCACCATGGAGTTCCGGGCCGCGCTTGCCATCCCACAGACCCCGCTCGACCAGTGCCGCATGGGCGCGAAGAACCTGCCGCGACAGCATGGTCATGGCCATGATGGCATATTCGGCGATGGCGATGTCGCCTCCGTCGGCGGTGGCAAGACGGATGCCACGGGCCTTCATGAGGTCCGGTATGCCGTCCCGCAGCAAGAGATCGACGCCATGCCCCGTCAGGTTGACGAGTTTGAGGCCGGTTGCCGCCTCCAGCAGTGCGCGGCTCGCGGTACGCATCAGGCCGGTATGTACGTCGAGTGTCGGCGCAAGGTCGAGCCTCTGCCGCTTCGTCAATCTGCTGCCGCCTTCGATGACCTCTATACCTTCGGACCAGGCATCGATGACTGGCCGCTCCTCGGGCGGGATATCCCAATCGACAAGAACGCGCATGAAATAATCCTAATAAACGGTCTCGCCTTCCAGCGAAGGCGAGGAGTCGAGCAGCAGCCGGGTATAATCATGGGCCGGCGCGGTGAAGATACGTTCGGTTTCCCCGTGCTCCACGATCTGGCCGCGGTACATAACGATCACCCGGTGGGCGATGAGGCGCACCAGCGCCAGATCGTGGGAAATGAACATGCAGGTGAAACCGAATTTCTCCTGCAGGCCCATGAGCAGCTTGATGACCTGCGCCTGGATCGAAACATCGAGCGCCGAAACCGGTTCGTCGAGGATAAGAAAATCCGGCTGGAGCGCCAATGCGCGGGCGATGGCGACGCGCTGGCGCTCGCCGCCGCTGAGCCGCGCAGGATAATAGCCGGCATAGCTTTCAGGAAGGCCGACTTGCGACAGCAACTCCCGTACGCGAGCCTCCCATTGCGGCTTGGCGACGGTATTTAGATGGACGCGCCAGGGATCGGAGATCAGGTCCTCGACCCGCCGGCGCGGATGTAACGAAGCGTAGGGGTCCTGAAAGATCATTTGCATGTGCTGGCGCATCCGCCGCATCTCTTCCCGCGGCAGCCCGAAGATATTGCTGCCACGGTATAGAACCTCTCCACCGCTGGCATCGATCAGCCGCAGCACTGCCCGCGCCAGTGTGGATTTGCCCGAGCCGGATTCCCCGACCACCGCGAGGATTTCCCCTTCACGGATATCGAAGCTGATATCGTCGAGTGCCTTGACGGAGCCGAAATGCTTGGTGAGGTTGCGCACAGACAGGACATTCGCCGATTTTGCCGCAGACATATCCGCTTCAGGCATGGGCGATCTCCTCGGCGAAATGGCAGCGGCTCTCGCGATTGGGCAGAATGCGCCGCAGCTCTGGGGCCTCGTCCGTGCAGCGTGCCTCGGCCCGCGGACAGCGAGGCGCAAAGGCGCAACCGGCAAAACGCGCGGCCTTGTCCGGAGGGCTTCCGGAAATCGGCTGCAGTTGCGACCAGTGGCGGACCGAGCCGGGATTGGAGGCAAGCAGCGCCCGCGTGTAGGGATGCGCCGGCCGCACAAAGATGTCGTCGACAGTGCCGCGTTCCACGATGCGCCCCGCATACATGATGATCAGGGAGTGTGCCACCCGCCGGGCGACAGCGAGATCGTGCGTGACGAAAAGCAATGCCATGCCCGTATCGGCGCGCAGGCGGTTGATCAGGTTCAGGATGCCGGCTTGCACTGTGACGTCGAGCGCCGTGGTCGGTTCGTCGGCGATCAACAGCTTGGGTTTGAGCGCGATCGCCATGGCGATGCAGATGCGCTGTCGCATGCCGCCGGAAAACTGATGAGGATAGTCCTTCAGCCGATTTTCTGGCTGCGAAATTCCGACCTGTTCCATCAGCCGGATAGCTTCGGAGCGCGCCTGATGGCGAGACCAGCCGAGCCGAACGGTGAGGATTTCCATGATCTGATCGCCGACGGAATAGACCGGATTGAGCGCATCCAGCGAATCCTGGAACACCATGGCAATGCCCGGCCCGCGCACCGCCTTCATATCCGCCTCGCTGCGCCCGACAAGCTCCTCGCCTTCGAAGCGCACCGAACCCTCCACCCTGCCGGGCGGGTTGATCAGCCCCATCACGGCCTTGCCGGTGACGCTCTTGCCGGAGCCGGATTCACCCAGAACCGCAACGCTTTCGCCCGGCGCAATGGTAAGGTCGATGCCCCGGACGACCTGTGTGGGTCCGAAACGCACCCCTAGGCCGGAAATGGAAAGGAGCGAAGGCTTCAACGCGTGCATCATGGACGGGCCGCCTCTTCGCCAGTGTGCGCCGGATCCATGGCGGTAGCCTGCATCGGATCGGCGTCGGCGCGCATCCAGTTGGACAGGAGGTTGGCGCAGAGCGCGGTGATCAGGATGGCGGTTCCGGGAAAGACGGTCGCCCACCAGGCGCGGGTGAGATACTCCCGGCCTTCCGACACCAGTGTCCCCCAATCAACATCGGGGCGCTGCAGGCCAACGCCGAGGAAGCTGAGGCCGGCGGCGGCAAGCATCACGCTTGCCAGTTCCAGCATGGCGACGGTCATCACCGTCGGCACGACGAGCGGAAAGATGTCGCGCCAGATGATGGCGCTGTCTCGTGCTCCAAGCGCCCTGGAGGCTTCCACGAAGACGCGTTCGCGCAGTTCCAGCGTCTGCGCCCGCGATACGCGCAGGTAGACCGGCAGGCGGGCAATGGCAAGGACGAGGACGAGATTGACGACGCTCGGGTCGAGCACGAAAAGCACCGCGAGCGCCAGCAGCAGCGAAGGGACTGTGACGATGATATCACTGATGCGCATCAGGATTGTATCGACGATGCCGCCGAAATAGCCGCTGATCATGCCGATGGTGGTGCCGATGAAGCAAGCAAGCGCCACCGTGGCCCCGGCGACGAGGAAGCTCGTGCGGGCTCCGACGACCAGCTGGGCCAGCACACTTCGCCCGAGTGCGTCAGTGCCCAGCATGTAGCCCCAGCCATTCTTGAGGCTGAAAGGCGCGAAGAAACGCAGGCGCAGGTTCTGGGTGTCTGCAAAATCCTTCACTAGCGGCGTGCCGACAAGCGCAACCACGACAAGCAGGCAGAGTAAGGTCGCGCAGCAGAGTGGGAGCGGCGAGCGGAGCAGACGTCCCGACCGCCCGGTCAATAGACGGGTTCGTAAGGGCAGGGCGGGTGCGGGAGTGTCGAGGGCCGCCATCTCAGGAAATCCGGATGCGGGGGTCGGCCACGGCATAGACGAGATCGACCAGAATATTGAGAAGGATGACGGTGAGGCCGACCACGAAGACGCCGGCCTGGATGACGGCGAAGTCGCGGGTGTAGACCGCGTCCACCAGGATCTTGCCGATGCCCGGCCAGGCGAAGACCGCCGAGACGATCACCGCCCCGTTGACCATGCCCCCAGCCCGGTCGCCAGCGACCGTGATGATGGGAAGTGCCGCGTTGCGCAGCGCGTGCCGGAAGGCGAGCCGCCGCCAGGAATAGCCGCGTGCTCTCGCGTTTTGCACATAGCCGGCATTCAGCGTCTCGAGCATGGCGCCACGCACTACCTGGGTGAGGACGCCGACCGGATGCAACATAACGGTCGCGACTGGCATGACCCACGACAGCGCGCTTGCCTGACCCGATGTCGGCAGCAGTCCGAGATTGACCGAGAAGACCAGCACGCAGACCAGCGCGAACCAGAAGTCCGGAATGCTGGCGATGAAGAGGGAAAATGCGGTGATCACATGATCTCTTGGCGAATTGGGCTTCAGCGCGGCAAATGTACCAAGCGGAATGGATATCAGGAGCGTCAAAGTCATGGCGACGAAGGCGAGCAGGATGGTCTGCGGCATTGCCGAAAGCGCAGCGACGGAGGCCGGGCGCTGCTGGGCGAGCGATGGCCCGAAATCGAGTTGCAGCGTATGGGTCACGAAATTGCCGAACTGGACCAGCAGGGGCTGATCGAAGCCGTTCTGGCGATTGAAGGCTTCGACCATCGCATCGGTGGCATCGACCGGCAGATAGAGTGCCGCCGGGCTTCCGGTCAGACGGGCGAGAAAGAAGACCAGCATCATGACACCTACGAGTGTCAGAAGGCTCGCGAACAATCGCGCACTGAGGAATTTCAGCATTGTATCCGGTCCAGTCGATGCGGAATGCAATCTTTATTTGCGTGTCACGTCTGCGAGATGGATCTCGATATCGGTAAAGCCATTGGCCTTGTAGGTGACCTTGCTGGACGTCAGCAGCCGGCTCTGCAGTGCCGCGATCGGCAGGATGATCTGCTGCTCGTAGGCGGTCTTGGAGATGGCCCGGTAGGCATCGATGCGCGCTTGGCCGACCAGCGTGCCGGCCTGTTCCAGCCGCTTGTTCAAGTCAGCGTCGCTCGCCATGCTGAGCCGTGCTTCGCTCCCGAAATAGGTGGGGAAGGAAAGCGAAGCGTCGCCGGAAACGTTGTCATGCGTCACCGTCAGCAGGTTCACCGGCTGGTTAGCGGAGTCCGGCTTGCGGGCCCACGGGCTCCAGGCGACCGAGTCCACCGTAACGAGGTTCACGTTGAAGCCGACATTCTTGAGCATCTGCTGGATTGCCTGCGAGACCTCGCCGATGCCGGCAAAGAGGTCGGCGCGGGAAATCAGCTCGATGCGTGTATCCACCGGCACGCCTGTGGCTTTGGCATCAGCCAGAAGCTTCTTGGCCTTGTCGACGTCGAAAGGCAGGCCCCTAAAGCCAGGAATGTTGCCGTTGATGAGGGGGCTGACCAATTGGCTGGCCGGCGTTGCCGCCTTTTCCATCAGAACTTCGGTCAACGTGTCCTTGTCGATGGCATGAGCGAGCGCCTGGCGAACGCGAAGATCGTTCAGTGGCGGCTTCAGCATCATCGGTCGGATGAAAAACACGCTGTTGGTGGAATATTCCTGCGCGTTCTGTTGGCCGTCCGCTTCGTGGAAGGGGATGTCGATAGCGATGTCGGCTTCGCGCGTCTTGACCATCGAGGCGCGGATGGTCGCCTCGCCGCGCCAGACATAGGTTGCCTTCGCGAAATCGACCGGCTTGCCCCAATAGCTGTCGCTGGCCTGCAGCACGATCGACTGGCCAGGCTCGCGCGAGACGAATTTGTAGGGACCGGTGCCGATCGGCTGAGTACTCTTCTTGTCCTTAGCTGTCTTGGGCGAGGGCAGATCGACATAGGCCATGCGCGCCGGCAGGATCGGATCAGGCGTTTTGGTGGTGATCTTCACCATCTTGCCCTCGACCGAAGCCGACGTGGGTGTTTTAAACAGCGGCAGGGTGTTGCAGTTCAGCTCGGCGCTCATCATTCGGTTGATACCGTAGACGGCGGCGTCTGCATCGAGCGGCGTACCGTCGTGGAATTTGACGCCGTCGCGCAGCGTGAACAGCCAGTTGTTGTCGTCGACGCGCTTCCATTCAGTCGCCAGAAGCGGGATCACCTCTCCGCCCCCATCCGGGCTGAGCCGCGTCAGGCCTTCAACCACATTGCCGCGCAACACCCGAGCATTGGCATTGGTGCTGTCGTCGCAAGCATCCATCGACGTGGGCTCTGAGGGAAGTGCCAGGACGATCGCCCCTTCGGCCGCCAATACTGGTGCCGCCAACGCTGTCGCGACAAGGCATGCGGCAACGCAAGACCGCAGTGCAGCCTCAATTCTCAGAATCATGATTCCCTCCCTGTAGCGGCAGCTCACTTACAAGAGTGTCATCCAGCTCACGCCGGGCACCGTGCCCGCCAATTTCGGCATACATCGTCTAAAAAGCTGTCACCCAGCCGACAGGTCATGTAATCATATCAAGCTCTCAACTTATCATATGTGTAAGAACGAACGCGGCCCGCACCTATCACTATTTTTGGTTCTCGAGGGGCAATTCCTGGCTCACGGGAGGACAGGCGACACGTGTGGGGGATTCCTTCCATCGTGATTGACGCACGCGTACGATGAGTGGGGCCATATGTCATAATATGGGGAGCTCGGAAATCGGTGACGACTTGCAATCAGGTCGGCGGGGAAGGGAACGCAGTTGAAATGGTCACCCGGCCCAAGGGTCGAAGTTCTGGGTATCACCCTTCAAGATAAAGAAAACTGGGTTGTTTCTGCCACTGCGGAACCTGTCGGTGTCTGCCCGGATGGCGGAACGCGAAGCCGGAACCGGCGCGGCTGGCACAACCGCTGCCTCCAGGACTTGCCAGTTCAGGTCAAGTCGTGAAAATCGAGCTTGCACTGAACCGGTGGCAGTGTAGACACCCGAAATGCGGGCGACAAACCTTCACCGACAGGTTGCCTGAGATTGCTTCACCCTACATGCGACGAACTGAACGGATGGCTGAGATTGTCGGCTTGATTGGCCGCAGGGTGGGGGGTCGCCGGGGTGAATACCTTGTTGCATCGGCTCGGAATGCCGGTCAGCGACGACACGATTTTGCGGCAATTGAAGCACAAGAATTCGGCGTCCATACAAAAAGACACTATTCGGGTTGTGGGCATTGTTGATTGGATCTGGCAGCATTCCTCGCGGTACCGCACGATCATGGTCGATCTCGAGCATCATTCCGTCGTGGAGGTTCTGGACGACGGCAGCGTCGAGAGCGCAAACGCATGGTTCCAAGCACATCCGACTGTCGAGATCGTTAGCCGATGCTGTCGGTCAAATTTGATGTGCGCTTATTCAAGGGCTTGCGCACCCAAAGCAATTTCCATTTCGGCCCCAATCGGTGAAACAAACCGGAACATAAGCTGGGTTGAACCGCACCGGGTTTGCCGGAGGCCATTGGTTTAAGTTATGCGGCCATGGCTGGTGCGTCCAGTATGGCGTAATACTGCTCCTCGGCTTCGGCTGGGGGAATGTTTCCGATGGGCTCCAGAATTCGCCGGTGGTTGAACCAATCGACCCATTCCAGGGTAGCGAACTCGACCGCCTCGGCGTTGCGCCACGGCCCTCGTCGATGGATGACCTCTGCTTTGTAGAGACCGTTGATCGTTTCGGCGAGAGCATTGTCATAGCTGTCGCCAACACTCCCGACGGACGGCTCGATGCCTGCCTCAGCCAATCGTTCGGAATAGCGAATGGACACGTATTGAACGCCTCTGTCGGAGTGATGCACGAGGCCACCGCCGTGAACGGGACGCCGATCATGAAGCGCCTGCTCCAGAGCATCAAGGACGAAACCCGCGTGTGCCGTCCGGCTCACTCGCCAGCCGACGATGCGACGGGCGAAGGCATCGATCACAAAGGCCACGTAGACGAAGCCCTGCCAGGTGGCGACATAGGTGAAGTCTGAAACCCACAGCCTGTTTGGCGCAGGAGCTTTGAACTGGCGATTCACACGATCCAGTGGGCTCGGAGCCGATTTGTCCGGGAACGTCGTGCGGATCGGCTTTCCGCGAATGATGCCCTGCAGGCTCATCGACCTCATCAGCCGAGCGACAGTGCAGCGGGCGACGTCGAAGCCTTCCCGCTTCAATTGCCGCCAGACCTTGCGAACGCCATAGACCCGGAAGTTCTGTTCAAAGACACGACGTATCTCGATCTTCAGGGTGATATCGCTGCGGGCGCGGACCGACAGGCGGTCCACATCCAAGCGCTTGGCGACGTTCTCGTAGTAAGTTGACGGGGCAATCGGCAATAGTCTGCAGATCGGCTCGACCCCGAACACGCCTCGGTGTTCGTCGATGAACGAGATCATCGTTTGAAGGGGCGGTCGAGCTCCGCCATCGCGAAATAGGCAGACGCCTTGCGCAGAATCTCGTTGGCCTGACGAAGCTCACGGTTCTCCCGCTCAAGAGCCTTCATCTTCTCGGCCACATCACTCGGCAAGCCTGCTCGTTTGGCGCTGTCGACCTCGGTCTTCTTCACCCATTCATGCAACGTGGCTGGCGAGCAGCCGATCTTGGCCGCGATAGATGAAACGGCTGCCCATCGCGACGGGTGTTCTGCTTCGTGATCCAGCACCATACGGATGGCACGGTCGCGGACTTCAGGTGAAAACTTGTTGGTTGTCTTGCTCATATCGGCTCCACTCTCTCAGAAGTTGGAGCCTCCGGCAAACCCGGTGCGGTTCAGGGTCGACAGGTCGCATCCGTTCAAGAGCACCACCGTTAAATTAAACGCGGGGCAAAGCTACGGACATTACCGTCGCACCGAAGCGCGCTGAACGGTAGCACCGGCGGTAGGTTGTGCCATCGCTCTCAGTGTCGAGCGAGGAACTCCGGACTGGTTGGGAACGGCATCTGCGAGCTTGAACTGCCTGACAAGCTCGCGCAGCTTCTGGGCTTCCTGAGCGAGTGAGGCGGAGGCGGCGGTCGATTGCTCCACCATGGCCGCATTCTGTTGCGTGGTCTGGTCCATTTGATTGACTGCAACGTTGACTTCGCTCAGGCCGACCGACTGTTCTTTGGAAGAGGTTGCGATCGCATCCATATGCTGGTTGATCTGAGTGATGAAGCTGACGATGGTCTTGAGAGCCTGGCCGGTATCACGCACCAGCTTAACCCCGCTCTCCACCTCCTTGGAGGAGTTCTGGATGAGGCCCTTGATCTCCTTGGCCGCGCTGGCCGAACGCTGTGCAAGTTCTCGCACCTCCTGGGCAACGACTGCGAAGCCCTTGCCAGCCTCACCCGCCCTGGCCGCTTCCACGCCTGCGTTCAGGGCAAGAAGGTTGGTCTGGAATGCGATTTCATCGATCACGCCGATGATGTTGGAAATCTGTTGCGACGAAGTCTCGATGCGTCCCATCGCCTCTTCGGCATGAGAAACGACGTCCGCAGACATCGCGGCGCTTCGGTTTGCCTCCGTGGCGACCGCCCGGGTCTCTTCAGTCCGCTTGCTGGAATTCGACACGTTTGCGGTGATCTCTTCAAGTGCGGCAGCCGTCTCTTCAAGCGAGGCCGCCTGCTGTTCGGTACGCTTTGAAAGATCACTGGCTCCCGAGGAGATTTCTCGGGTGCCATCGTCAATCGTGGTGATGCTGCTGGAAATCGACGTCAACGCTCCGCCAAGTTGGGTGACGGATTGGTTGAAGTCGTGGCGCAGGGCCTCGAAGTCGGGAGCGAACGCCTCATTGAGCTGAAAGGCGAGGTCGCCTGCAGCGAGCCGCCTCAAACCGGACGCGAGACCCGATGTGGCTACCCGCAACCGCTCACGGGCATCCGATTCCGCCTGTTGCTGGGTGGCGATGCGATCGGCCTCCGCCTGCTTCCGGCTTTCTTCCGCTTCCATCTCCATTCGCTTGTTCGCGATGGCGGCCTGGCGGAAAATCTCTACCGCTCCCGCCATGGAACCGATTTCATCGGCACGGCCGGCGAACGGGATCGTGGAACCGGTCTCGCCCTCGGCCAGTCGCCTCATCGAGGTTGTAATCTGGGTAATGGGATTGGCAATGCCTGTCAGCACGAATGTAATAGCGCCGACAACGAGCAACCCTGCAAAACCAATCGCGGCAAACAGGTAGAATTTGACAGACGCGTAGGTCGTCCTGCTGACGTCGGCGGCCTCTTTGCTGCCACTAACATTCAATTCAACCAGAGCTGTCGTCAATTCTTTCAGTTTGTCTGAATAGGTACGCATCTTCCCGCCGAGATATTGTCCGGCGTCTTCGGTCTTGTTTACACGCGAAAGGGCGAGAAGCTGCGGCTTGCTGGCGATATAACCATCAACGTTCTCCTTTATCCCGCTGATCAATTGGCGTTCACGGTCCGATGACGCCAGCGAAAGATAGGCATCTATCGATTTGCGAACCGTATCCTCGGCGACTGCAATAGCCTCTTCGCGCGTTTTCTTTTCCGCTTCCACCTGGGCGATGATGTGATCGCGGTAAGCGAGGCGCAAATTCGCCATGTTAAGATTGATCGTCCGGGATGCTTGTACGCTCGGCAACCAATTCGTGGCGATTTCTTCGGTGGAGCCGTTCGTCTTGCTAAGGCCATCGATCGCAAGATATGCGACTATGGCAAAAAGAAGCGCTATACCGCTGAAAATCAGGAGCAGGCTCGACTTTATGCTCGGACGACGCATTGAAAGACCCCCCGTTGGAAGTCCGACCCTGTGGCGGACTGACAAGAGTTTGTAACAAAAACAATTTAATGCTTTGCTTATATGTAACGCGGGGCTCACCTCCACTCTGGAACTCTCCGGTCCCATCGACTGCGAGATCGAACGCAGGCGCCGCGAGCATTTTGTTGCCGCCTTCAGCCTCTCGATTTGCCGCGCCTGGGGACCTTCGGGCGGATCAAGCTTTCCGCGCCAATACTTATGGCTACGACGGCGAGCGTTTACGGATTAGGCGGGCAATCAAGGGCAGGAAGTGCAACTTGGTGAGGCGTTTGGGTAAAGTATCCCTAGACAGCAACCTCCATTCGGCTTCCTCTCAATTGGCTGCGAGCGTTTTTTCAAGTTCGTGTTCGGGTATGGGCCACGCCTCGGCGGCGATATGTTCATCGGATCAGCGCCCAGCCATGCTGCGCGTCACCGCCAGGGCGTCCTCCGTGGTAGCGCAACCGTGTTTACCACAGGCCGCGACTGCGTGGCCTGCCGCACATAAACGACGGACTTGCGCGCGAGCAGCGCTATCGGAATCAAATCAGTGCTGGTCATCGTCGAGCTCCTCGACGACCAGACCGGCGGCCTGCATCAGCAGGCAAGCCAGAGTTGCTACCGCCTTCTTGCGGTCCTTGTCGCTGGTCCGTCGAGCGTCCGAGGGTTGAATATCAGGTCGAGCTACCGGCCTGACGCCGGCACCAGCGCATTGCGGGATCTCATTGTCTGAATCTACGTTCACCTCGGAAGAGTGCGGGCTTGTCGCCGCCGGTGAGAATAGGCTCCCAACTTCCTCAGTGTATAAGCCCAAGGTCGGCCATCAGTTGTTCACGGAGCGCCGAGGACGCGGCACAAACGCGCGGTCTCGGCCGTGTAATGTTCACCTCGGTGATCGACTTGATCTCACCTGGTCGGGGCGACATCACAATGATCCGGTCGCATAGGTGGATCGCCTCTTCGATGTCGTGGGTGATCAGGACGATCGAAACGCGGCTCTGTTGCCAGATGCCGATCAATTCGTCTTGCATCTGCATCTTCGTCAGGGCGTCCAATGCAGCGAATGGCTCGTCGAGCAACAGGAGAGAGGGTTGTGAGGTCAGCGCGCGGGCCAAAGCGGCCCGCTGTGCCATGCCGCCGGAAATCTCATGCGGAAAACGCTTTTCAAATCCGGTCAGGCCGACGAGAGCGAGATTGCGTGCCACGCGCTCCCTCTTTTCATCCTTGGGTATGCCGACCTCATGAACCGCGATGGCAACGTTCTGTTCGACGGTCAGCCAAGGAAACAGACGAGGCTCCTGAAAGACAACGCCGCGCTCGGTGCCCGGGCCGAGAATGCCGTTTCCATCCAACGAAATGCGTCCTGTGAAATCTCCGTCCAGACCGGCGATCAGTCTTAGAAGGGTCGACTTTCCGCAGCCGCTCCGGCCGACAATTCCGATGATCTCGTTGCTGCCGACGTCGAACGTGACATTCCTCAGGACCTCGACCGATCCGTCCGTCGCATAGGTCTTGGAGACGCCCTCAACGTGCAAGCTGCGCTGTCTCTCTTCGGCGTCCGGCTTGATGCGGCTGTTCAAGTGGTCCATCTGATCTCCTAAACTGTCGCCACACGACGCCAACGGGTCAGGTATCGTTCAACACCGCCAATTACGCCATATTCGAGGATCGCCATTACCCCAGCGAAGCCGATTGTCCAGGCGAGCACGCCAGCCACGTTCATCGCACTGTATTCCGCGTTCAACCGATAGCCGACACCGCTGGACAGCCCGAAGATCTCGACCAGCACGATAACCTTCCATCCCATCGAGAGCCCTATCCGGACGCCGTTCAGCAGGAACGGGATCAAGGTCGGCAGGAACAGGAAACGCATTCGCGACCAGGTCGACAGCCTGTAGACCGCTGTGATTTCCTGGAGATCGGCGTTCACCGTCTTGATGCCTTGCGCAATGCTCAGTGCCAGCGGCGGCGAAAGGCTGAGAGCCACGGCGAGAGTGGATGTCGTCAGCGAAATGCCAAACCAGATGACACAGAGCAGTGCCCAAACAAGGCCTGGAACGGTCAGTCCGATCAGGATCGCGGGCTCGAAGAACTGCCGCGCATATCTGTTTCGGCCCATGAGGATGCCCAGAGCCAGCGAGACGATGAACGCAAGCAGGAACCCAAGCGCCACTCTCCCCAACGTGATCACCATATGGCTGAAGAACACGCCGCTTGTGAGGATGTCGACGAGTTCGGTGAACACCTCCTGCACCCCTGGAACCAGGGGATTGGCAAGCCTCCGCGCCATCGCTTCCCAGCCTGCCGCGAGCAGGACCAGGAAGCTGAAGGGTAGCGCGAGAGAAGAAATGAGTCGCCAGCTATAGCGTCTTGGCGAAGGAATATTTCGGTCGCCTTTCGATGATCTTGAGATCGATTGCGACGTCGAGCTGTCGATTGAAGTCATTGATGACCGCCTCGTTCCATTCCGTTGCGTAGACCCGTGGCAATCGCTTTTCGAGCAATGCCAGAAGCTCTTCGCTGGGGTTCTTGATACCCATTCCGCCCTGAATGGCGGGGTCTCGTATCAAAGACGGCTCGGTAGCGAAGCGCCGGTTCACTGCGAGTGTCATCTGAGCGACCCGGCGTGCCGTTTCCGTATTCCCATCCACCCACTTGGCAGTCGCGGACACGCCGACGAGCGATAGCGGCGCGTTGTCACCGGTTGCTTCGCGCCATTGATCGGCAACCCGGGCAATCTCCCGATGTCCTTGCGCGATCAGCTGCGTGGATACGGGCTCGATAGCTATGACAGCGTCGACGTCGCCGCGATTGAACAGCGCAACGTTCGAGACCGACGGGCCGAACGAGACCTGAAAGTCTTTTTCCAGATCCAGCTTCTGGAGTGCCGCCGCCATTCGAGCTTGGCGATAGGTGTCGCTGGTCGGCAATTGCGTAGCGATACGCTTGCCCTTGAGGTCGGAGGGATGCTGGTAGGGACTGTCGCCTCTGACGATCCAGGAGCCGTGGTTGTTCAGCCGCGATCCGAAGATGACAAGCTCGGCACCTTTTTGTGCAGCTTCTGCTATCCCGAGCGCGCCGAACGGTCCGCAGTCGAGCGCGCCGCTTATCAGGAGCATCTGGAACTGCCCAGGCGAGCCGTCAATCCATTCGATGTCCAGGCCCGGGTCCAGCTCGGGGAATTTCGTTAGCAGGTCGTCTTGGACGGTTCCGGCTGTCCCAGGCCCTGCCTTGCTCATTCTGACAGGCAGCCGGTCCGAAGCGGCGCTCGACAGGCGTGGGAAGAACGGCAGGGCTAGAGCTGACGCCGTCAAGCCCGCCAGAACTTGCCGGCGGCCCGCAATCGGGCCACCAAACGTATATTCCTTGCGGCTGACCATCAGGCGACAAGCCGCTTGTATTCGCTGGTCCCCTTGGTCAGGTTCCAAGTCTTCATCCATTCATAGGTGTAGTCGAAGCGCTTTTCATCGAGCGGCCTGGAATGCGCATAGTGGACGAAGTGCGACGCCAGTTCCTCGGGCGCCAGGCGACCATTCAGCTCAGCCACCACATGGTGCTTGTAGCGAGCAAAATCAGCGCGGATCAGATCGGCAGCCTCGTTGACCGACGCGACGTAAGCGCCACGCTTGTCAGCCGGGACGTCCGGCGAGATGACCTCAGCCCCTCGATAGAAGTTGACGGCCACGATGTGCGCGCCTTCCTTGAGGGCAAGACTAATGAAAGGCTCCATGATGGCGATGGCCTTGAGCTTGCCGTCCTTCAGGGACTGGTAGCGCTCATGCGGAGGGCCGGCATGTTCCACGATGATGCTGTCTCGGGGGATGGCACCTTCAAGCAGCTGAAGGGTCGTATAGTGCGAGCCCGTCAGTTCATTGATGCCGACGGCGACGTTTTCCAGATCGCGCGGCTCCTGGATCTCGTCATCGAAGGTGATGATCGCCTGCGCTGCAACGGCGGGCCTCAGTCCGAACACTTGACTGCCGCGAGTGCTCTTTTCTGACCGGTCGAGCCCTGCCCATTCGCAAAGGTTATAAGCCGACGCCGCTCCGGCTTCGTACAGCGCTTCCTTCTGGCGCTTGAACGGGTCCTGCGAAGAGCTTTGGGGGTCGTATTTGCTGACAAATTCAACCTTGAGGCCATTCTTCTCAAAAATGCCCTCCTCCAAAGCCACGTAGATCGGCAGGTCGAAGACGGGGCCGTTTGGGGATAGCGTGAAGCGATATAGCGATGCGTCCATCTGTCTCTCCTGTAAAATGCTGACAGGGCACCCTAGTCCTTCAATGGGTTTCTCTATAGAAACAGTAGACTAATAATAATCTCGCGGTAGGATTCCTTTTTTGCGTGGGCGTGTTTCAATGTGTATCCAGTGCGCCTGGTCCATCACGCTCGGTAAATAGCCTTGCCAGGTTGCTCGGGTAGACGGCTGTTGGGAGGGTGTGAGCCATGAAGAAGCCGAAGAGCGGGCGAAGTTGGTGCTCGACCATCAACGCGTGACGATTGAATCGCCAGATTTCAGGGCTTGCTTTCAAGCTGTCGCGATCTAACGAACCGAATGGATAATTGCTCGGCTCTGTGATCGGCGGCGAGGCGGGCCGCTTTGCTTTTTCCGCCGGACACATCCGTACGACCTGTCTCATCTTTCAGTGCGGCGCCATCGACCGACCACCTCGATCGGAGCTTCCGGCAGGTGTCAGCCGCCTAACCCGATAATATGGCCGAGCAAACCGGCAATCGCGACAGCCGCCATCGGGCGGGAACGGATCGTTCGTTTCAGTTCATCGACGGCTAGCATTGCACTCCCCGCGGCTTTTTGTGTCTCGCAACCCTCTGCATCCGATCGATGTCGGATGCGGTGGCCTGGAGCGCCACTCTTATCCGCTCGTCCTAGGTTTCGGATTGTGAAGCGCGGCCTTCGCGCATTGCTCCGGACACCGCTTTGACCAACGGTAACGTCCGCAGATCTTCGATAGATACCGAAAGTTTGGGCCGCCAATTGGGATAGCTTTCGCTTGTTCCGGGAACGTTCGTCGGCCGCTTTTCGTCCGACAGATCGGCGAGGCGAACCGCAGCCAGCAGGCTCGGTGTTTTCGCAATGAAGCGATGCGCCTTTATCGTGAGCTCGGCCAAACCGTCGATGTCGACCTCCTGATGGCGTTCTTGCGCCTCAAGCGCGTCAAGGAGAAATCGGCGTTCGTCCTGACGTTCGGCCTCATGTTGCTCGGTCAACTGTTCGGAGACGATGCCATGGTCGCCACGCATGGCGATATCGGCGCCCCGCCACCAGCCGGCTAGCGTCTGGTGGTCATGGGTGGAGATACACGCAAGCGCCAGCCGAGGGTATGCGGAGGCAGGCTTGAAGCTCTTGTCATCACGTTCATAGGAGAGAATTCGGTAGGACAGGATGCACGCAGCGGCGAGTTCGTCCCGCAATCCATCCGGAAGAAGCCCAAGGTCCTCGCCGATGACGATGCAGCGGTATTTCGTGGACGCTTCGGCCAGGATTTGCAGCAGCTTGTCCTCCGGATAGGTAACATAGGCGCCGTCTGCCGGTGTGCTGCCGAGAGGAACAAGATAAAGACGCCGAAGGACAGCGGCATGGTCGATACGGATCGCACCCGCATATCGCATCGCTTGCGATACTATGCGCCGGAACGGAGAATCGTCTCCGGAAGCGATCCGGCCGGGCTGGTACCCGGCCAAGCTCCAGTCCTGACCGTTGGGCGCGAACGGGTCGGGCGGACTCCCGACCGTCGCTCCCGTGAGGTAGACATCGCGGTCGCTCCAGGTCGCCGATCCATCCAGCGCCTCACCGACTGCAAGATCAAGATATAGCCCGATGCGTAGACCTGCAGTGCGGGCATGCTCGGCAGTTTCGGAAAGCTGCCTATGCGTGAGCCATTGAAGCCAAACATGAAACCGAACCTCGTCGTCGTGCTTGATGGCGAATGACGCTACGGCCGGGTCTTGCGGGTCGCGATATTCTTGTGGCCAGCTGTGCCAGCCTGCGGTAAAACCGCGCCGGACCATTTCCTCCGATAGGGTCTCAAACAGGGCATGGCGCTGGAGCGCTTTACCCTGAGCCTCGGAAAACGCGCCGAAATCCTGCTGGCTGTAAGGCCCACAGTTGCCGTCCCTCTTCCAGCGTTCCCATATCGATCGCAACGCCGACAGCTTTGCAGACGCCACGCTGCCATATTCAACGAGGTCGGTACCGCGAAGCGCCGCGGTCATCCTCTTCTGCTGCGCATCATCGACATCGAAGCCGGGAAGCTTGTCCACAGCGATATACAGCGGATTGAGGAAGAACCGACTTGACGGCTCATATGGACTGCAGCGACCAGCGTCGGCCAGGAACGGGGCATGCATCGGGTTCAGCCCGACGAAATCGCCGCCCAGCGACGAGACCAGATCGATGATGACCTTGAGGTCCTCGAAGTCGCCTATGCCCCAGTTCCGCTGCGAGCGGAGCTCGTAGAGTTGCAGGCTGAGACCCCAGATCCGCTCGCTCGACAGCAATGCCGGCAGGAAACACTGTGAGTTGCGGTCGAGCGATGACCGGCGCGCCGGTTCGTCGAGAGCAGATGGAGAATCTTTGTATTCCCTGTCGATATCTACGTTCAAAGCACGCAAAAGTTGGCGTTTGGTTTCGCTGGAGACAAGGACCGCCCGCCCGTCCGGTGACGGCCGCTCGGGCTCCAAGCCGTAATCTAAAGCCAACCGGCCGATCTTTTCAGCCACGTCTGAGCGAGGGCGCTTACTCATCTCGTCATTCCCAAGACATAACCGATCACGGCAGCCAGCCGATGGTAGCGAATGGACGAGCTTGTATGCGATCACCGACCTGCTTCGCCATCGTGTCGACCCCGCCGACGGTCACACGACCAGATGCCGAAAGGAGTCCCCGAGTGGAGGCAGCCATCTGCTTCACCTCCGCTCGCATTGCGTGGAGCTCTTCCCGGGCGAAATCGCTAGATTGGGTGCTGTTCCGCCCACTAACCGCCGCCAGTGCCTGGTCGACGCGAGGAGCGAACTCGCGATTCGGATTTTCGCGATATCGTCTGTTCGCCCCGCCGTCGTTGTTGCGGTCCCGGCAACAGGATCTGACGCCGGAAACGCATCTTCCAAACCTTGGTTGAGATCTGCTCGAGCAGTCCTCTGGCGGGCTTGCTCGTCATGAAGCGACGCTACGGCCGGAGATGCTGAAGGTGTATCTTGCATAGGAGGCGTTCCAATTGACAGGCCGCATATGAAACCGTTTGGCGGCCTCCCGGTTCCAAACGGCCTAATAGATCTGCAGGTTGCTGAAAGGTCGTCATTGACTGCGCCTTGGCGCTCGGCAAGAGCCTTGGCCTGACGGTCGTCGTCGAGGGCATTGAAACGGAAGCACAACGCACTCGCGTCGCTGACAAGGCTCCGCATCAATTGCAGGGTTTTCTGTTCGGACGTCCTGAGGCCATGAAAGGGAAAATCTCCGTCTCAGAGCCACGAGCCGCGCGACACACACACACCGAGCAGCGTTTACGCTTCGTTAACCATGATTCGCTACCATTGGGTTCTCGACGCATTGTCCTCCCTACGCGTCGATGAGAAAAACTTGGGCCGTGAGACTTTGTCTCCGGCCCATTTTCGCGTGATAGAAAAGCCCATACGCTCGCTTGTCCGGCGCGACCGGTTTAGATCGCGGCCGCCGCTCCGGATGGCGTGGACAGCTGATGATAGTTCCTCGGCAATAACTGATATATCTTCACAATGATGTACATACCTCATTTTGCTCTTGATGCGAGCGAATGCGAGGAGCTCACTCCCTGGAAAAACTGAAGAGTCAGGATTCCCTTGGCGAGCACGCGCAAGACATGACCCGATCAGTAGAGATATCGAGCGGAATGAAGCGCTCATTGGACTTTTGGCCGGTGTCAGGTCCGTCTGCACGGCCAGCGGGACCAGCTCGATGACCTCGATTTTGTCCCTCGGGACTGCACGGAGCGAGACCGTATAGCTGGGGATGACGGCCTAGATCACGGAATAGGTTGGGCGATCACCAGCGACACGAAGGCTAGGTCCGAGCTGAGATTGACGATAGCAGCGTGAGGCTGACGGCGCAGATGCTCGATCAGCGCGTTGGTGAGGCGGATGGGGCCAAGCCGGTTACCGGTGACTGACGCTCCCGCGTGGCTCAGATCGCGGGATCTATCGAGCGACATATGGCGCGCTCGATGTTCTTCACGTTCATCTCAGACTGCTTCGCAGCCAAAAAGCTCAATGATTTTGCGCGCGCTGCGTGTATGCGGGATGAAGCTATTCAGGCACCGTTCATCGACCAGCGCGCTAAGTGCCGCCACATGGAGGAAGAAAATGCGCAATGTACTTTTGGCAGCTGGCCTATTGGTGGCTGGATTGTTTGCTGGTCCAGCCAACTCGATGCCGGCCGACGGAATCACTGTCCCGCCGAATCCCAACGTTCAGTTAGTGGATCGTGCATGTGGCCGTGGTTTTGAATTGACCCGTCGCGGATTTTGCCGGCCCAGCCGGTGGGCGCCACCGCCGCCGCCGCGGTATTATCACCGAGACCGGCGCGATGGATGGGACGACCGTCGCGGCCCGCCTCGGCGGGATTGGCGAGACGGTCGCGATAGGCGCGAACGCCGCGACTGGCTATGAAAGCAAGCCCTTCCGTGAGGAGGGGCTTTTTCGTTTCGACCTTATAGGATTTTCTGAGTTAGCGCTAAAGCTCGATTGCTCACCGATGCGCGGTGTGCTCGTTGGCGGCTGCCCAGAGTGCAAACGAAACAAATCGCAATAAGAATGGCAGGATAACCCAGAGCGGCTGGCAGCCATCGCCATATTTCTCGCCAGCTCTAACGTATTCAACAGCCCCCCCAACCCGTGCTAAAGTTGCGGTGGAAGACCGTGTTGGAGCGTCTCCCCGCGTCTAGGCGCAAGCGGAGCACACAATGTCGAGGTATTTCTTTCATCTCAATGATTTGAGGGATCACATCGAGGACCCGGATGGGTCGGAACTTCCCGATCTGGAGGCTGCGAGGACCGAATCCCGACAAGGCATTCGTGACTTGGTAGCCGATTGTTTTCGGACGCGCCGGGAGTTCACGTTCTGGAGCGTGCGGATTTCGAATGATGCAGGCGACATGCTGGCTGGCCGAAGTCTTGGTTCCGGAAGCCATCAATGAAGTGATTTCATCCAAAATATCCCTATCATCGACTCGGACTAGCTCACCTGGCGGCCGACAAGTCCAACGCCAAATCTTGAACCATCGCCGTCGGCCTACATGAGTGACATCTCATCCAGCAGGTTCTGGGCCAGTTCGTTGATCGCGACTTCCGCTTCCTCAACGGTCCAGCCAACGTTTTCCGCACGCAGTGCGAGGCCTTTCAGCACCGGAGGAAGATTGCCACCGGCCGTCTCCGCCACGTTGTCAGGGGTCAACCCCTTTGCCAGCTCAAGACAGGGCTGCTCCAGCGCCTCTTGGCAGCCGATATCACGGTCTGGATAGGGAACGGAACTTTGGGGTTTGTTTAGTTATTGCGGCATTTGCTATATACGTTACAAAAGTATCGACCTGTGGCACCAGGCAAATGCCGGGTGTCGATGAAGGAATTCTAGCGTGGCGGCGCGGGAGTCGGAGGGAAACCACGGGTGCCGGCCAAATAGCAGTTCGTTCGGAGCAGAGGTAAGCCTCGTGAGCCAGTCGGGCCATCCTCGGCACGCAGAGCTTCAACGGAAAGCCCTGGGGTTTCCCCAACCCGGCGACAACAGTTACATTGGACGCCCCGGTCCTGGACCGGAAGCGTCCATAGAACGCGCAACGCGCTACCCTCCCTCAGAGATAGGCTATCGCTGATCAAACCGTGGTGTCAGGAAGCCGGTCTTGCGCCGATAGGCTTCATATTCGGATGCCAGCGGTGATAGAGAGAACTTCCTCTCCTCGTTGCGGGCTGCAATCACATAGACAATCGTAAAAAATAAGACCGGCACGATCGACCATATCGACCAAGAAGCAAGCCCCCATCCGCACCAGAACAGCAGGTAGGACGTGTAAAATGGGTGCCGCAGGTATCGGTAGGGGCCGTCGGTGACAAGACTATCTGGGAATTCTTGGTCGAAGGCAAAGCGCAACCTGGCCTTTCTCGACGCCGATACTGCCCACCAGAATAAGCTCGCCGCCCCGAGTTCAAATCCCAGTCCTACTATCTGTACCCATCGCGTCTGTGCCCCGGACCAGACTAGGTACAGGAAAAACGCTGTGGTGACGATGACCACGACCGAGATCAGCTTTGCTCCGGCTTCCATCTTCGGCGAGTTGAAATGGCCGCGCAACGACCACGCGTAGAACCCGACGATAGTGAGGCTGGCAATCGAAATGATCAAGTCGAGAAGAACGTGCATCTTGATGCCCACCATTTTAAGGTTGGTTACAATTGCTGCTGCCGACAGACCTAACCCGTATGCATCGCCAATGCAAATGATCCATGTATGACACGTGACTGCATCGAAATGCTTCGTGCCGACGCAACCTTGTTTATATCCGGTTTACGATGATCATGCACCTGCCGTAGACATTGTTGTGCAAGACTTGAAGCTGTGCTTTTGGGATCCGCAGCTTATGGCCGTATTTGACCGTACAATCGACACCCGCCACGGGTCCGTGCGCATCAGCGACACAATGACTGGGGCAGCGCCGCTGGTTATGATACACGGCTCCGGCAGTTCCAGGCACGTGTTCGCCCGGCAATTACAAAGCCATCTGTCCCGGAACTGGCGGCTGATTGCGATCGATCTTCCGGGCCACGGCGAATCGAGCGATGCCCGAGATCCGCAATCGACCTACACCGTCACCGGTCTTGCCGACTGCATAGGCGAGGTGGCCGCCCGCTTGGGCCTTCACCGCTTCCCTGTATTCGGATGGTCACTTGGCGGCCATGTCGCGGTTGAGATGGCGGGCAGCGGAAAGGGCATTTCGGGCCTCATGTTATGCGGCACGCCCCCCGTCTCAAACGGACTCATCGGGATGCTGCGGGGTTTTAGCCCGTCTTTCGATATTCTTCTTGCATCAAAACAGAGTTTTACGTCCCGCGACGTGGAGCGGTTTCAGTCTCTCTGCTTCGGAGGCACGACCAATTCATCTTTTCAGGACGCGATCGCGCGCTCTGACGGAAGGTTGCGGGCCATTTTCTCGCGCACAATGCTGAGGGGGCAGGGGATCGATCAGCGCCGCACGGTCGAACAGGCGGACATACCCATTGCCTTGGTGAACGGCTCACGGGATCCTTTTGTCAAACTCAGTTATCTGTCGGGCCTGAACATCCAGTTGCTTTTCGAGGGCAAAGCTCATGTGATGGAGGGTGTTGGTCACGCGCCTTTCTGGGAAAATCCGGAAAGCTTTAACTCGCTGCTCGAGCGGTTCTTGCAGACCGTTGTCGCCCATGAAGCCAAGACCGTGCCAGCGGACATGAGAGATCGGAACGCGCTCCCAAAGAAATCAGTTCTCTGAAAAGCACGGCCGAACTGGTCGAAAGCTCAGATTGATGAACACGTACGTCGGCACTTCGGGGTGGCTGTCGTTCGCGTCCGGCCATAGCGGTTTCTCAGGATTGGAAATCAACACGCCCATCACATTTGCTTTTCCGCCCTTGCGGAAAGGTGTCCTCGCCGTCGGCGGTTTCGCTTTGATCTCTGGATCGGGCACGTCAGCTTCAACAAGGGAGGCAGGCTTCTCAGCGACGACCTCTTGAGCGGGTTTGTCCTCGCGCAGGCCTTTGAATGCTGCCAGGCGGACAAGGCCATCGGCCGTCCAGCCGGCGAACTGGATCTCGGCCACAAGCTCCGGCTTCAGTCAGACGATATCGGCCCCTTCTTCGCCGCGCCGATCCCTGTGAACGGTGATTTGGTCGTCGCGAGTTCGCGAAACTTCGCCAAAATCGTATCGACGACCTTTGCGCCATAACCGGTCCCGACCCGGCCGACATAGACGAAGTGATCACCACGGTTGACGCCGACCAGCAGCGAGCGGAACTTGCCGTCGCATAGGCGCCGATCACGACCTCATGGCCAGCCCGGCATTTGGACTTGGCCCAGGTCTCGGTTCGTGAGGACGACACCGGCCATGATTGGAGGGATGGTTCCCAGTTCAAATCTCGTCATGTGGAAGCCTCATCATGTGTAGCCGTCATAATCATAATCCCGTACTCACGAGTAGGACGCTAAAGGCGCGCCGAAGAGGATTTCGTTTGGTAGAACGCCTAGACCCGGCCCAGTAGGAAGCTTGATGTGGCCCCCTTCCACGACGACGCCGTATTCTGGATCGAAGTGGCTTTCGATATAAGGTTGCGCGATCCAAACGCCTTCGCATAGCTGAGGCCGAACTGTTGCACCTATATGGGTGCAGGCGGCCGCGATAATGTCGCCACCCCACGCATCGTCGCAGGTATGCGGCATCGAGCGAGCTTCGCAGATGTCGCGGAAGGTAGCCATGGCATGGAGGCCGCCGATGCGGGTGACCTTCATGCCAAAGCCGTCGCAGACACCGTCGCCAATGGCACGTAACACCGTCGTCAGGTCGACACCGTTTTCATCCAGATACACGCCATGGTGCAACTGACCGCGAATGGATTTGATCTCCTCAATGGTATTGCAGGGTTGTTCGAGGATGAAGGGAATATCGAGGCATTCGCGGCTCAGCCTGAGCGTGTCGCGTGTCGTCAGCGACCGATTACCGTCGACGGCGAGGCGCATGCGGTTGCCGACCCGCTCCCAGACCTTGCGGACCACGGCGATATCGACCTCGACAGGTCGGCCGCCGCCGATCTTGATTTGGAGGCGCGGATATCCCTCGGCAGCCTTTTCCGCCGCCACCTCGGCGATTTCGTCGGGTTCGCCGATGCCGGAGGCATAATAGGACGGCACGCGATCGGTGACCGCGCCGCCGAGCAGATCGGCAACGCGCATGTTGAAATGCTTGCCCATGAGGTCGTAAGCCGCGATGTCGATGGCGGCCTTCGCATAGGAATGGCCGTTCAGCAGGCTGTCCATCTTGCGGCGAAGAACCACGGGCAGCAGCGGGTCGGCGCCGATCAGTCCCTGGGCCATTTCCTCGAGCGCAGCGCGGGCGCCTTTCGGGTGGGTCGGCTGGTAGGTCGGGCCGACCGGGCAGGTTTCGCCCCAGCCGAACAGGCCGTTGTCCGCAACGATCTTGACCAGGGTCGATTCCAGCGCGTGCACGATGCTGCTGGCGATCTTGTACGGTCCGTTCTTGACCGGCATGACATGCGAATAAATATGGATTTCTGAAATCTTCACGGGCATCTCCAAAAAACGGCCGTTGTCGGAGCAACGGCCAAGCCGGGAACGGGGTTAGTGCTCTGTATTGAGCGCGTCGACGGCCGGGATTTCTCTTTTGCGTCGCTCCATATAGTCGCGCAGCGCCTCGTCTACGCCTTCGTCGAGTTTCGGCTCCTCGTAATCGTCCAGCAGGCGTTTCGCATACTGGAGTGCCCGGCCGGTGATCTCTACGGAGCCATCGACCTGCCATTGCTCGATGGAATCGTTGTTGAACAGCTTGGGCATAAAGAAGGCGCGCTGGAAATTGGCATGGGTATGGGGGTGCCCGAGATAATGGCCGCCGGGGCCGACATCGCGGACGGCGCTGAGCGCCTCGTCGAAATCGTCCCAGCGCACGCCTTCAGCCATGCGGTAGCCCATGGCGCACATCTCGGCATCGACGACGAATTTTGCGACCGAGCAATGCATGCCGGCCTCATTCCAGCCGGCGGAGTGCCAGATGTAGTTGGCGCCGGCGTGGAGCACGGCATTCATCGTCATGGCACTTTCATAGCCGGCCTGGGCATCGAAGGTCTTGGCGCCGCCAAGAAGGTTCGATGTTCTCCACGGAACCCCGTAGAAGCGCGCCATCTGGCCGATCATGTAGTTCATCAGGCTGATTTCCGGCGTGCCGGCCATCGGGGCGCCCGACTTCATCGAGACGGTCGAGAGATAGTGGCCGTAGATTGCCGGGCAACCCTTGCGCACAATCTGGGTATAGGCGAGTGCTGACAGGGCCTCGGCGTTGAGTTGGGCCACAGCTGGCGCCACGGAGGCCGGCGTGTTGGCGCCGCCGAGCAGGAAGGGCGAGCACAAGACCGGCTGGTTGCGGCGGCAGAAGGCCCGCATCGCCGACAGCATGGTCTCGTCCCAGACGAGCGGCGAATTGCCGTTGCAGTTTCCGGTGACGACGGGCGTTTCCTCCATCGTCTCACGGCCGAACAGGATCTCGCACATGTCGAGCACATCCTCGGCATTCTTGCCCGAGGTCGTCATGCCCATGAAGGTCTTGTCGCTGTATTTCATCGACGAATAGGTGATCGCCAGATGGCGGTGGCTGACCACCATATCCATCGGCTCGACGATGTGGTGGGCCGTCGAATGCAGCGCTGGCGACATATGCGACAGCTTGTGGAACATGTTGAGGTCGGCGATCGTCGGCCAGCGTCTCACATCTTCCAGGTCGCGAATGAAGGGCGCACCGGTCATCGGCACGAAGATCGAATGCTTGCCGCCGAAGGGCAGGCTGCGCTCCGGGTTGCGGGCGCGGTAGGTCCAACTGGACGGAATGGTCGAGATCAGCTGGCGCACCAGGGCGCGATCGAGATGAACCCGCTCGCCGCGAACATCGGCGCCGGCCTGTTTCCACTCCTCAAGTGCGATCGGATCGCGGAAAACGACACCGACCTCTTCGAGAATAGACATCGAGGCATCGTCGATGCGGGCGACATGTTCCTCGTCCATCAGCTCGGTCACGGGTAGGTTGCGGTGGAGCGACGGCAGCATGCCGAAGTCGGGTGCCGTTCGCTTCGTGCGCCGCGCATCTCGTCCTCCGGAACGGGTGTGTCGAACTGCTGCTTCGATCATTGAATTCCCTCCATCTGCGTCGGCAATTCTGATGCCGCCGGTCCATTCCCACAGTCATGTTTCCGAACTGCCGGTGCCGAAAAACGACCGGGCAATCGATCTATTCCGCGCGGGCGCGCCATTCTTTCCAGCGGAAGTACAGGTTCGCGCCGATCTCGGCGAAGGGCGACGGCATGAGCTTGGTCGGCTCTTCCTCGGCAAGAAAATGGGCTGAAATTTCAGTCTGCTTTCTCAGCAGCAAATCCGCGGCCCCGATGCCGGTCAGGGTGCTGCGCACGGTGCCCAGACCGTTGTCGCAGCAGGCTGAAAACAGGTTCGGCTCCAGTTCGCGCATCACGGCAACGCCGTTCCAGCTCAGGCACAGATGCCCCGCCCAGCTATATTGCATCGGCACGTCGGGAATGTCAGGAAAACGGTCCGCGAATTTCTCGCGGTGAACCCGTGCGGCGCGCTCGACCAAGGCTTCCGACGGCACCATCTCGGGCAGATAGCTGGCGCAGGTGCGGGTGATAATGCGGTTTCCCCCTTGCGCGGTGTCGATGCGGCGCATCGTCGTGCCCATCGGGTCGGAAGGTGTGATGCCCCAGCGCGGCTGGCCACCCAGCTTGGCGAGGGTGTCCTTGTCCAGCTCGACCGTCATTGAGGCGTAGAGAAACACATGCATCAGCCGCTTGCGGGCGAAGCCGAAGCTTTCGAGATGGCCGTTGTTGGCGAGAATGACCTTGCCGGCGCTGACGCGTCCCTTCCGCGAGACCAGATCCCAACCCGCGCCGGCGCGGACGATCTTCTCCACCGGTGTGCCCTCGAAAATCTGCACGCTGTCCTGCCGCAGACCGGCGGCGAGCGAGCGGACATATCCCGCGGGCTGCAGCATGACGGTGCCCGGCGTGAACAGGCCCGACGTGTAATGGCGGCTGCCGGTCACCTCATGCATGGCCTGTGCGTCGAGCATTTCATTCGCCTCGCCGAGGCGGTCGAGATGGTCGGAATAGCTGACGTTCAGGCTGTGGCCGCTCCGGCCGGCGGCGCCATTGATCTTTCCCGCAGGATCGAAGAAGGCGGGATCAATGCGATAGTCTTCCACTGCCTCGCGCGCGAAAGCGATGGCGGCGCGGTTCAAGCCGATCATGTGCCGGTCGGCCGAGACGCCCTTGCCAGCGTAATCGTCGGATTGCAGGTCGTGCGGCAGGTCGATCATGAAGCCGGAATTGCGGCCCGACGCGCCTTCGGCCATGGCACCGGCCTCCAGCATCGCAATGCGGAGATCCGGCGCATTCTGTTTCAAGCGTCTGGCAGCCGAGAGGCCGGCAAAGCCGCCGCCGACAATGGCGACATCGACGCGGATAACGCTGTCGAGCGGAGACGAGGCCGGCTGGGCGGGGAGGATGGCGTTCCAGGCTGCCGGTCCCCGATGTACCGGCAGCCGTTCAGCCTGGTAGGTTTTCAAGCGACGGCCTCGTCCGCATCGTCGGTGAGGTCGAGCCAGATCGTCTTGATCCGCGTGTACTGGTCATGGGCGTGAATGCCGTTGTCGCGGCCGCCGAAGCCCGAGGACTTGAAGCCGCCGAACGGCGTCGTGATATCGCCTTCGCCGAAGGAATTGACGGTGACGGTGCCTGCACGGATGGCACGGGCGCCGCGGATCGCGCGCTTCGTGTTCGCGGTATAGATCGAGGCGGCGAGCCCGTATTCCGTGTCATTGGCCAGTGCGATCGCTTCGTCGAAGCTCTCGACGGTCAGAACGGACAGGACCGGGCCGAACACCTCTTCGCGAACGATCTTCGCTTGGCGATCCGCAACATCGATGATGGTCGGCTCGACGAAGCCGTCTTTCGCCCTGCCGCCCAGGAGCACGTTCTGGCCCTTTTCGAAATAGGAGCAGACCTTGTCGAAATGGGCTTTCGAAACGAGGGCGCCGACCCGGTTTTCGGGGTTCAGCGGATCGCCCATCGGCCATTCGCGCGCATGGGCGATCATTCGCTTCAACAACTCGTCCTTGACGCCGCGCTGAACGATGAGCCTCGACGAGGCCGAGCAGTTTTCTCCCATGTTCCAGAAAGCGCCGTTGACGACATGCGCGGCGACGCGATCGAGGTTCTCCGCATCGTCTAGGACGACGGCGGGGTTCTTGCCCCCCATCTCCAGGGTCACTTCCTTAAGATTGGATTCGGCTGAGTAGCGTGGGAAGCGTCGGCCAGTTTCGGTGGAGCCGGTAAACGACACCATATCCACGTCCATATGCCGGCCGAGGGGTTCGCCAACTTCTGCGCCGCTGCCGGGAAGCACATTGAAGACGCCGGCCGGAATGCCAGCCTCCATCGCAAGCTCTGCCACGCGAAGCGCCGTCAGAGTCGTTTCCTTGGCGGGCTTGACGATCACGGAGTTGCCGGCCGCCAAAGCCGGGCCGATTTTCCAGGCCAGCATCAGCAGAGGGAAATTCCAGGGCAGCACCAGGCCGACGACGCCCACGGGCTCGCGGACGATCATGGCGATGTGATTGTCCGAGGCTGGCGAGACCTGGTCGTAGATCTTGTCGATCAGCTCGGCATGCCAGGTAAGGCAATGAATAGTTTCCGGGACATCGACATTTTCGCAGTCATAGATGGTCTTGCCGCTATCGAGGCTTTCGAGAACGGCAAGCTCGCGAGCGTTGTGCTTCAGAAGTTTGGCCAGCCGGATGAGGATTTCCTTGCGGGCCGTCGGATGAAGTCGCGACCAGCGGCCGTCCTCGAAGGCGTCTCGCGCCTTCTCGACCGCGAAATCCACATCCTGGGCACTGCATGAGACGACATTGGCCAGGATCTTGCCGGTGGCCGGGTTGACTGTCTCGAAAGTCTTGCCCGAGAGTGCCGGCCGGAAGCTGCCATCAATAAAGGCCTGGGTGGGAAATTCCAGTCCAGCGGCGATCGCCTTGTATTCGTCGTGTGTCAGTAGCTCGCCCATCGTTATGCCTCCGCTTCAATCTGTGCAATCGTGCGCTTCAAGACCCGCACCACCTGTTCAAGCTGGCGCATGTCGCCCTTGTTCAATCCCTTGAGCGGCGGCCGGGGAGGGCCGGCATAGAGACCGCCCATCTCGCATCCATACTTGATGCACTGAATGAATTTGCCGCCCTGCTCGAGCACCCGCATCAGCGGCATCATCGCCGACATGATCCGGCGCCCCTTGTCAAAATTGCCCTCTATGGCGCAGGCCCGATAAAGCGCGATATGTTCTGTCGGCAGGAAGTTCGATCCACCGCAGACCCAGCTGCGCGCGCCCCAGACAAAGAATTCCAGCGCTTGGTCGTCCATGCCGCAGGACATCTGGATATGCGGGTAATCACGGGCCAGCAGATGCACCCGGTTGATATCGCCGGAGCTTTCCTTGATGGCGCGGAAGTTGCGGCTGCGGCCGACGCGGTCGAGGAATTCCTCGCCCATGTTAATGCCCATGCGGCCGGGGTAGTTGTAGAGCATGATCGGGAGATCGGCAGCACGGTCGATCGCCAGCGCGTTCAGGGCATTTTCCCGCTCGGTCGGCACGGCATAGGGAGGGGATCCGACGAGGATTGCAGAGGCGCCGATTTTTGCCGCCGTCTCCGCCACCTGGATCGAATCCTGAAGCCTGATGGCTCCGGTGCCGATGATCAGCGCGACGCGGTCGCCGATGATTTCCTTGGCAAGTGTCGCCAACTCGATCCGCTCATCCATCGACTGGGCGTAGTACTCGCCGGTCGAACCGCCATTGATGATGCCGTGGACGCCTGACGCAACCAGGTATTCGATCATCTTGGCAAAGGCATCGCGATCGATCGAACCGTCGCCGCGATGCGGGGTAATGACCGGCGTGTAGATCCCCTCGAATTTCATGAAATGCTCCTCATGGCATACTGTCAGGTACTCGCCCCAGCGGGACGAAGAAGGATGCTGGCGCGACGAAACTTTCGATCTGGGCGCGCGAAAGCTCCCAATGCGCTATGGCGAGGTCGGCGCAGCCATCTGCGTCGTGCTCCTCGATCAGCCTAATGAATTGATCGTGCTGCTCGACCGCGACTGCGCGCTGATCGGCCAGTTCCGGCCGGCGCGTGTTGTAGAAAATCATGCCGATGCGCGCATGATCGATCAGCAGGCGCCTCAGGCTCGGCATCAGAAACTCGTTGTCGGCCATCTCGCCCATGATCGAGTGAAAGCGCTCGTTCGTCAGGGTCCGCTGCTCGGTATTCCCATCGCGGATCGCTGCGCGGAACATCAGCTGCGTGTCCTTGAGGCGCATGATCTGCGCTGTAGTCGCATTCTGAGCCGCCAATCGGCCAATGGCCGCGTAGATCATCGGCGCGGCGATGAAGAAGTTGCGCAGCGTCTTGTGCGTCATCGGTGCAACCTGCGCGCCGCGGTTTTCGTGAAGGATCACATAGCCTTCACCGGCCAGCTGACGCAGAAGTTCGCGCAACGGCGGGCGCGATATGCCGTAAGCCTCCGAAATTTCGGTCTCATCAAGATAGCTGCCGGGCTCAAGCGCCTCGGTCAGGATTCGGCGGCGCAGGTCTTCAAGGCAATTCAGTTTGTTGCGCTTGGGTTCGCGGATCATTGGGTTTCCTCACACAGGTTTGCCCTGCGCCCTATCTGTGTTCTCTGTAGCCTAGCATAATACATGTTGTCTACTGACAATATTTATGTTGTAAGACTAAAAACAACAAATGGGAACGGGGTGAATGAATAAGCAGCCTCAGGAAGCAGTGATCAGATGTGAGGGCATCTGGAAAGTCTTTGGCGGACGGGCCAAGCAGGCAATCCAATCCATCAAGTCGGGCCAGCTGTCGAAAACCGACATCCGCGATAAGCTCGACTGTGTCGTCGGCGTGCGCGACGCCAGTTTCAGCGTCGGGCGCGGGGAGATCTTCTGTATCATGGGGCTGAGCGGCTCTGGGAAATCCACGCTCATCCGCCATATCAATCGGCTAATCGAGCCCACGGACGGCGCGGTCTATATAGAGGGCCGGAACGTCAATGCGATGGGGCCGAAGGAACTCAGACAGTTGCGCGCCGAAAAGATCGGCATGGTGTTCCAGAACATGGCGCTGATGCCGCACAGAAACGTGCGCGACAACGTGGCCTTCGCTCTTGAAGTCCGTGGCGTACCGGAAGAGAAGCGGCGTGAGGTCGCCCGCCAGGCGATCGAAACTGTCGAGCTGACGGGCTGGGACCTGAAATACCCCGACGAACTGTCCGGCGGCATGCAGCAGCGCGTCGGTCTGGCCCGCGCAATTGCCGCCAATCCGTCGATCCTTCTGATGGACGAGCCGTTTTCCGCCCTTGATCCACTGATCCGTCGGCAGTTGCAGGGCCAATTCATGCAGCTCTCGGCCGAACTGCACAAGACGACGGTCTTCATCACCCACGATCTCGACGAGGCGATTCGCATCGGTGACCGCATCGCGATCATGCGCGATGGCGTGCTCGTTCAGGTCGGCACGCCGGAAGAAATCGTCACCCAGCCGGCGGACGATTACGTGGCGGATTTCGTCGGCGGCATTTCCAAGCTCGATCTCGTCACGGCCGCCAAGGTCATGCAGCCCTTCGAGCAATATCGCCAGCTCAATCCCGGCCAGGAGACAGCCGCCTGGCCGGTCGCCCATCCCGACGACAAGCTCAACACGCTGGTCGACCTCTCCATCGGCACCAGCCATCCCACTCTGGTCAAGGCGGACGACGCCATCGTCGGCGTGGTGACCAAGGATGGCCTGCTGAGAGGCATCCAGGGGCGCCAGGAGATCGGTTCTGTACAGCGGAGGAGCCACTGATGGCCGACGAAAGCTCCAACTGGCTCAATCCGTTCGAAAGCATCGACCTGAACATTGCCGGCCGTTCCGATGGCATCAAGCAATGGGCGATCGACCATCGAGAGGCGATCCAGCCGTTCAAATTCTTCTTCGACGGGCTGATCCAAGGCATCGAGCGCACGTTTCACGCAGTACCGCCGCTGATCATGCTGTTCGTCATTGTCCTGATCGCTTGGCAGGCGGCGGGACGCCGGACGGCGGTCTATGTGGCCGTCGCGCTGACCGTTCTCGGGCTTTTGTCCCCGGAGGCATGGCCGCTGGCGATGACGACCCTCGCCATTGTGGTCGCCGCCGTCGTGCTTGCCGTCGCAATCGGGCTGCCGCTCGGCATCCTGGCCGGCAAGAGCGATCGCTTCGAAGCCCTGCTTCGGCCCGTTCTCGATACGATGCAGACCATCCCAGCCTTCGTTTATCTCGTGCCGGTCGTGATGCTGATCGGAATCGGCAATGTCGCTGGCGTGCTGGTTACGATCATCTTCTCGCTCGCGCCTCTGATCCGTCTGACGTCGCTTGGCATCCGCTCGGTCAATCAAAGCGTGGTGGAAGCGGCACGGGCCTTCGGCGCAACGCCGGCGCAGATCATGTTCAAGGTTGAGTTGCCCATGGCGACGCCGACCATTTTTGCCGGCCTCAACCAGACCATCATGCTGTCCCTGTCAATGGTGGTCATCGCCTCGATGATCTCGGTTCGTGGCCTGGGCAACGAAGTCCTGCGCGCCATGGGTCGGCTCGATGCCGGCAAGGCGATCGTCGGCGGCCTTGGGATCGTGATGCTGGCCATCGTACTGGATCGCATCACACAGGGCCTCGGCCGCTCAGGTCGCGAAAAGGGACACAGAAATTGGTGGCGGACCGGCCCGATCGGCCTCGTCGTGCAACTGATCGACCGCAAAAAATAGGTCGTTCTCGGGAACTAACAACAACTGGGAGTAAGACAATGAAACGACTGTTGACTGTAGGAGCATTCTCGCTGGCGCTAATGGCTCAGCCGGTGCTCGCCAATGACAAGCCGGGTAAGGGCGTCACCGTGCGCCCGATGCTGCCCACCCAAATCGAGGAATTTTTCCAGCATCGGATCCTATTCCGCGCGCTCGAGGACCTTGGCTACACGATTGCGCAGCCGAACGAGGCGGAATATCAGACTATCCACGTCGCGATCGGCGCTGGCGATGCTGATTTCACAGCAGTCAGTTGGGAGACACTGCACAAGGGCTTCTTCGACGAAGCCGGCGGTACAAAGGTGATGAGCCGGGTCGGTAATTATATTGCGGGCGCGCTCCAGGGCTACTTGATCGACAAGGCGACATACGACTCCGGCGTCCATGACCTGAGCCAGCTCAAGGACCCGGTCATTGCAAAGAAGTTCGATTCCGATGGAGACGGCAAGGCGGATTTGGCGGGCTGTATCCCGGGATGGGGCTGCGAGCGCGTCATTGAGCATGAGCTCGACGAATACAAGCTCCGCGATACGGTGACCCATAACCAGGGCTCCTACCAGGCGATGATGGCCGACACGATCGCCCGCTTCAAGACCGGCAAGCCCGTGCTCTACTACACGTGGACACCGTACTGGGTGTCCGGCGTTCTCGTTCCCGGCAAGGATGTGGAATGGCTGAGCGTTCCCTACACCTCGCTTCCTGACGGCGCGAAGCTGAATACTGAATTCAATGGAAAGAACCTCGGCTTTGCCGTCGATAACATCGGCGTGGTGGCGCGCAACGACTTCCTTGTCAAAAATCCGGCAGCCAAGAAACTTTTCGAAGTCGCGAAGCTCGATATCAACGACATCTCGGCCGAAAATAAGCTGATTACGGACGGCCAAAAGACATCTGCCGATATTGACCGCCATGTCGCCAACTGGATCAAGGCGAACCAGGCGACCTACGACAGCTGGCTGAAGTCCGCCCGCGACGCCGCCAAGTAAAGTTGAAGACGGGCGCTTTCACAAGCGCCCACTCTTTTCGTCTGCAACATTCGGTAAACACGCTTCTTATCGATGTGACAGACGCCGGCTTTACCTTTGATGAAAACACGTGGTTGGGAAAGTCATGAGCTTTAACGGAAAGACAGCGCTTGTTACGGGCGCAGCCGGAGGGATAGGGGCTGCCATCGTCAGGCTGCTCCGCTCGGCCGGTGCAAGGGTCGCGGTTGCGGACCGGGACGTGTCCGCAATCGAGGCGGAAGCCGGATTTCCTGGGGATCTTCTCGACGATGCCTATGCCGACGGCCTACCGGCGGCCGCGGCGCAGGCGCTTGGTAGCCTCGACATACTCGTTAACAATGCCGGGGTGATCACCCGCGGGAACGTCGTCAACACGTCAGACGCAGATTGGAACCTTTCGCTCGGCGTCAATGTCCGGGCGCCCTTTCGCCTGTGCCGTGCTGCCATTCCGATCATGGAGAAGCAGGGCGGTGGCGCGATCGTCAATGTGTCCTCTTGCTGGGGTGTGCGGGCCGGTCCCAACCATGCCGTTTATTGCATGACGAAGGCCGCGATTGCTTCCCTGACGCAGTGCATGGGCATGGATCATGCGCACCAGAACATTCGCGTCAACGCAGTCTGCCCCAACGAGGTAAACACGCCGATGCTCCGCACCGGTTTCATCAAGCGCGGTTTTGATCCGGACACCGCCGTCGCCGAGCTTGGCAAGACCGTGCCGCTCGGGCGCATCGCCGAACCGGAAGACATAGCCGATGTTGTTGTATTTCTGGCCTCGGACGCCGCGCGCTACATGTGCGGCTCTCTCGTCGAGGTCAACGGTGGAAAGCCGGTCGGATGAAAAGATTTGATGGAAAGGTCGCGCTCGTCACGGGTGGACGCAGCGGCATTGGTCTTGCGATAGCACGTCGCCTGCGGGACGAAGGGGCGCGCGTCTTTACGGCGCAGCGCGGCGAGGATCATGAGTTCGAAGGCATCGCTGCCGACTTCACCATCCCCGCGAGTGCAAGCGGCACGGTCGAGGAAGTCCATGAACGAGCGGGCCGGCTCGACGTACTTATCAACAATGCAGGCATCATGCAGGAGGCGCTGGTCGAAGAGATGAGTCTTGACGACTGGCAGAAGACGATGGCGGTGAACATAACCGCCCCCTTCGTCATGATAAAGGCGGCGCTGCCGCATCTGCGTGTGTGTGGCGGCACGATCGTCAATATCGGCTCGATCGAAGGATTGGGCTCCAACCCTAAACATGCGGCATATTGTGCCTCCAAAGCCGCGGTTCACGGACTGACACGGGCAGTGGCAGTCGATCACAGCGCCGAAGGAGTTCGATGCAACGCAGTTGCTCCGGGCTGGATCGACACCGATCTGAATCAAGACTTCATTGGAAGCATGCCGGACCCGGCTGCCTTCCGGCGAAACATACGCAAGATTCATCCCGTCGGCCGCACTGGCAAGCCGGAAGAGGTCGCAAGCCTGGTTGCATGGCTGGCATCGTCTGAATCCTCTTTCGTCACAGGGCAGGTGTGGACGATAGACGGTGGCCGCATGGCCAAGCTAAGCCTGCCCCAGTGACATCAAGCAGCGCGCCAATGACAGGCGAGAAGGATGATTCATGCGGCAGGAACACTTTAAAAAGGCGGAACACAAAGAGGATACCAAGCGCCTCAAGGTCGGGTTCGTCCTTGCCAGATCCTTTACACTTTCGGCATTCGCCATGTTCATCGACACGTTGCGGCTCGCCAGCGACCAGAAGGACCGATCGGGTCGAGTGCTTGCTGACTGGCAGGTCCTGGGAAGTACCCGGCATCTGATCCCGTCAAGCTGCGGCATTCAGGTGGCACCGACATCGGATTTCGTGGACCCGACCTTGTTCGACTACATTGTCGTCGTCGGCGGTCTTTTATCCGTCTCTCAACCGGTCGATCAGGATACGATCGCTTTCCTGAAGCAGGCTGCTTCGCATCGCGTGCCGCTGATCGGCGTTTGCACCGGCTCTTTCATCCTGGCGGAGGCAGGATTGATGAGAGGGCACGAGGTTTGCGTAAGCTGGCTTCACTATCAGGCTTTTCGTGAGAGGTTTCCCGAGCTCAACGCGCGGTCGGACCGACTTTTCCATCTTGATGGCCGCCGTGGATCCTGTGCCGGGGGGAGCAGTGCCGCCGATCTCGCGAATGTTTTGGTTGAGCGCCACATCGGACGCGACGCCGCCAGAAACGCACTGGAGATCTTGCAGATCGATAGAGCAAGGTCGGCCAAGGATTGCCAGGCAAGGCGCCCAATCGGAATAGAAGCCGATGATCCGAGGATCACTTCCGTGCTGATCACGATGGAGCAGAATCTCGAGGGCGATCTGTCGCTCTCCGGCCTCGCCAAATCGGTGGGCCTTTCCCGGAGACAATTGGAACGGCTGTTCGAGGAGAAGGCGGGTTCTTCGCCGGGGGCCGCCTATCGAATGATCCGGCTGGAGCGTGCGAAGGAACTGCTGCAAAACACCAATCGGGCCACCATCGATGTTGCATTCGACGTCGGCTTTGTCAGCGCCTCGCATTTCACGAAGGCGTTCAAGCAGGTCTTCGGGCAGACACCATCGAGCCTCCGGGCTTCGTGTGCCGGAGCTTCCGGACGCGCAGGATAGTCTGGTGCGTCTGCTCACGCAGGTTCGGCATCGGACGCATAGGGATATCGAGACGAATGGCATGCCGAGAGACATGAAAAACGACGCTTCCGGCAACGGATTTTCACCGCAACTGACCTATGACGGAGCCGTACCGCACCTGACGTGGCAAGGCGCGGTCCAGGCGCTAAGGCTCGGACACCTGCTTCCAAGGCCGCAGCGGCAGGATCTGTTGATCGGACCCTCGTCCGGAAACTGCTCAACCGCGCCGCTTTCATCGAGGGTCTGGTGTTGAGTTTCAGCAGGATTTGATCCGCTTTTTCGTTTCGTGTTAGCCCACCAGACTCGGTATAGAGAATTGTCCGCAAACAACTTGTAATCAGCTGGAGCGGATCACGGCGAAATGGAAATCCGGATCAAACTCATATAAAAATTGACACATGTGGGCCTACACCACGGAAGAGATCGATCGCCTTCTCCCGAACCCCGATCAGGCGGAGACACGACGAGCGGCCCGAGCGGAGCTGGCGGCACGCCGTGCCAACTGGAACACGGGTGACGCCCGGATCGGTTACTCCAGCGCCAAGAAGGCGGAGACGGAAATTGCATAGGTCGAGGGCGCCTTGGCAAAGGAGCTGTGGAGCACCTCATCTCGATCCATCGCCGGCATCGCTGCGAAGCTGCACTGTGTGCTGGAGACAGAGGACCCCGGCTCGGGCCTGGAGGAAGCGCCGTGGCCGGAGCTCAGAACCATCCTTTCTGATCTGGTGCAGATTTGCGGCAGCCGGCATCCAGGGTGACCTGCTGACAAGGGGCGTAAATATTCGCTTTCCGAAATCAATAAGCTGGCGCAGCCGGCTGCCTCCCCTGACATTGCGCATCACTGCTCCGTTAATTCTATTGCGGAAGGTATCGGATGTCCGACGGAAACAAAGAGATAACCGCGAGCGGCGCCGGCCGCCTACCTCGGCCATCGGCGCACCGCCTACATCGACGGCGGACATAACTGGTGTTTCCTGACGATGACGCTATCTACAAGGGGTGGGTCTCTCCTTCGTGAGAGTTCACGACATTATGTAGGGAGGTCAATCATGAAGTTCGGGCAATTCTGCGGTTTGATTGCAGATGAAATGGATCTTCAGCATAGCGACTTCTTGTTGAGCGCGGAGATTCTTTTCGCTTTGGATCCGGCCGGGGCAGCCGGAGAGACTACTCTGTCACTGCCGGACCGCCCGGTATCAGCCAAAGACGCTGCATTGCTGATCTGCCTCGTCGTTGCCATGGATCATGGGCATGTCGATCCGGCGCAATGTGCCGAAGCTGCCGACGATATCGCTGCCATGGGGCAGAATCTTTCAACCTTGATTGATGCCATCGAGCAGGGCGAGGGTGCGGTCCTGGACACCAGCGGCCGATTAGTGGCCCAGGTGGTCGTCCCTCGGAAGTTGACCGCAAGGATTTCGCCGCTGATCACCGGAGGGGTGGTGGCCCACCTCAGATCTGTTTAGCGGCAAAACCATGACCCGTCCACGGTTGGTTCCCCACAGAGTGTTTCCGGCCTACGCCTACTTGCCGGGCCGACAGCCGCATCCTGTTCGCGATCCAGCGGGACATAGTTATCAGATGCAGCCTGTGCATCTTGTCGCCACAGTTGAATCTGAGGAATTCTCATGGGGTGAAGACCTGTTCAACCACGGCTACTATTGGGAGGCTCATGAGGCTTGGGAAGGGCTTTGGCAGGTTGCGGACAAGGGCAGCGATATCCGCGCCCTCCTCAAAGGCCTGATCTTGCTGTGCGCCGCCGGTGTAAAAATCAGGGAAGGTAAGCGCGTCGCAGCCAAGCGACACGCCGGACGCGCGGCGGCGTTGTTCCGAGAACTGATACATCGGCCGGACGATGCCTTTGAACAGGCACTCGGCCTGCGGTCACAAGCGCTTGCTGGCTATGCAGAGGCAATCGCAGTCGCTCCGCCGATTTTGCAGCGAGCGGACGAAGGGCAGCCTGAACCGGTCTTTAGTTTCATCCTTGGACGCGAACTTGCAGGCCATGAACTGTAAAGCGGCGTAGGGGCACAGTGCCGATCGAGCAACATAAGTATTTGTTTTTGTTGATGCAGGTGGCGTCACTGCGGCATGCTTATTTACACGGTGCGAGACGGATTTACCTCCAGTGGCCTCTGCTGAGGGTGTTTCGCTCGGATGTGCCGGCATGGCGGAATTTGCGCTCGACCTGCAGCGCGTGCACGGCATTCCGGTGGTCGATGGCGTAATAGCGCATGTCAGCGGCGAATAGAAAGCGGCCACCCCTCGTATAGAGGGTGGCCGCGGTCACCCATTCGCTCTGTTCGATGAACCCCGTCACGTTCGAAGGGGGTTCGGGTATATACGATCATCATGATGCCGAAGGCTCATGAGGCTCAATGGGTTGCGCCTGAAAAACTGGGCAGCCCGCATAGCAAAGGCCGGCTGCGTTCGGATGGGTGATACCCGGTGAGATAGGCGCATCGTATGCTTTCGTCTCTCCTTGATTTGCCTGGGACGTCAACTTCCGTCTGGCTGGGCCATGATTGAAGCAGTCGGGTTCATTTGCCATGCTGAACGTCGCTTTGTTCGGGCAAGGATTTTTGATCAAATGCCGCCCCAAGATTGCAACGCTCAGAGGCGGTTGGATGAAGACCAATTTGTTCGGTGATCATGGTGAAACTTGCAGCTTACTGCTGTGCAGGTATGGCTTTCTGAAGCTTTTCCTGAACTTTCTGAACAAGTGCCGGATCCTTCTGCGCGGCTGTTAGAATCACGTTGTACTCCTCGACCGACATGCCCGGAGAGGCCTCGACCGCCTGAACCATCTGTTTGCCGGCCTCGGCCTGCAGCTGTTGCTTCGCGGCTGCGTCCGGCGTGGCTCCGATCTTGGCCGAATATTCCTGCCTGACCTTGTCCACCTGGAGATATGCGACTGCAAAGGCCTCAATTTTCTGATCGCTGACGGCGCCAGCCGCACCATTGCTATCTGCTTGCCCTTGAATCGGCTGCTTCTCTGGAGTTGCCTGCTGCGCGGACGCAGGATTGCTGAGAAACATCAAGCTCAAGAGGGCAGTGGTCAGCGATGCAGGAGCGATATAACGAGTGATCATTTTCATTCCTTTTTGATGGTGCAGCGTGAATGACAGCATGTTGGCCCAGCCGTTGATTAGGGTTGGGAAAATATCCGGCGACAATGTGGCTCTCAGAAGTTATCTAGGCGGCAATAGCGAGGCGATCTGCTGGCGATTGGGTGGCGACTTTATAGCGCCAGATTTTCGGCGGGTAGCGTCTAACTCGACCGGAGATGTGAAGATCCGAGGTTCTCGATGAGGTGCGGAAACGGCATGCCAGGCGAGCGGTCCCTCCTCAATATCGATGAGATTTATATCGCGTCCGCCATCCCCAGCGGCGAGATATCCGATGGAATGCTTTATTCAGAGGGAGTGCTCATCGCGGCGGAGCTCGGGGGCAATCGCGAACCTACGAGAGCGGTACTAAATGGAAGCATGTGCGATGTGTGTTGCAGCCGCCTGTTCGTAGATGCCGCACGCCAGACCAAGACGATGATTATCGGCTGGTCGATCTTCAGGATCGGTTAGGGGGAACGGCTCGCCCGAGCTGCTTGAATATCCGTCTCCGACATTGCCCTATATTTTCAGGGCGTTGGCGTCTCGAATGTAGTGGCCACCGGTTCGATACCATTCAAGAGCCTAAGTCTGGCACCTTCTTCAAGTTCCGAACTGTCAAAGTTCGGCCACGATGAAGCTCGGCGCGACGACCTCCTCTTATGTCGTCTATTGGCGAATGACGATCAAGGGCCCGAGGCGGGTCACTTTCACGCCGAGGGCCTTTGTCACGAAGGCAAGCGCGTCATCGGTGTTCGCAACCTTGGTCGTGCCGCTGACGCGGCGGTCGGCCAGCGCCGAACTCGCAACGACGATGCGGCCGTAAAAATGCCGGCTCATCTCCTCGATGACGTAGGAAAGCGGCGCATTGTCCACGGCGATCTGGCCGCGCCTCCAGGCGAGCGCTACGAGACCATCGGCCGGCGAGACAACCGTCTCCTTTCTCGCATAGTCATAAATCGCTTGCTCGCCTTGCTTGCAACGGACGGAAGCTCAATGGGGCCGCCGCAGCATCGGGACGAGCGTCGGCGACGACCCGACCTTGATCGCGCCGGATGCAATCTGGCCAGCACATGGAAGCGCAATCCCGCTGAGTTCTGTACCGGCATCGTCGATCAGCAAGGCGCGAAAAGCCGGTGGTACAACGGCTGTGATTACACCGCTGCAAAAAAAGAGGCTGCTCCGTGCAGCAGGACAAACGTTACCATCAACCAGCTTCGTGCGGACGGTGCCGGGGTGGACCGCAACCAGCACGGCCTGTGGATGCGTGCGGACATGTTCGGTGGAGGCTGTGCGAACAATCTGATTGATTGAGCGCCGATTTGCACAAGTCTAAGCGTCGTCGCAAATCAAATCCTGGCCGAGCAGTTGAAATACCCTCCATGCCGCCCGGGTCAAAGGGACCGAAGCAACCCCGTCGTCATCACGTTTTGAAATGAACAGAAACTCAAAATGACTTCCTTTTTCCGCGCCGCCGCGGTCTTGTGACAATCAAAGGGCGTTCGAGTCATTGCTCGGCGACATGTAAACCAAAGAGCCAAACGTATGGAAAACCCGGTCGCATTGAACCGCCTGTCCGAAAATACCATCTTCCGAAAGGGCGACGTGTTCGTCCTATTCGGTGAGCTTTTCGGACGCGGATACGCCACAGGCTTGCTGGACGAAGCCCGCAAGGCTGGCATGGACATCGTCGGCATTACCGTTGGACGGCGCGACGAGAACAACTTTTTGCGTCCGCTTAACGCCGAGGAGTTGTCAGCGGCCGAGTCCCGGCTGGGTGGGAAGATCATCAACATTCCCTTGATGGCGGGTTTCGATCTCGACGCGCCCGAAGGCGGTCCGACGCCGACCGACCTGCTTGCTGCGATGACGCTCGAGAACTGGCAGCAGGAAAAGCTTGACGGGGATTACGTTTCGCAATGCCGGGCGATTGCCACCAAGCGGTTCACAACAGCTCTTTCCGAGGTAATGGCCATCCTCGATGGCATGATTGTGAGCGGCAGGAATGTACTCTTTGCCCACACGATGGCTGGAGGCATCCCGAAGGCGAAGGTATTTCTCGTCGTCGCCAATCGAATCTACAAGGGACGCGGAAGCCGTCATATGTCGTCGCAGGCGCTGCTCGACAGCGATATGGGCAAGCTCATCCTGCAAAATTTCGATGACGTCTCCGCAAACACCTACCGACACCTCATCGACTTTAGCGCGACCATCCGTGAGCGTGTTGAGGCATCGGGTGGGCAGGTCCGGTATACGGCCTACGGCTACCACGGATCGGCAGTTCTCATCGACGGGAGCTATCGCTGGCAGACCTACACGAACTATACCCAAGGCTACGCCAAGATGCGGCTTGAGCGTATCGCGGAGGATGCGTGGGCCACGGGTGTAAAGGCTACGGTCTATAACTGTCCCGAAATCCGCACGAATTCCTCCGACGTATTCACCGGGATCGAGCTGCCGCTGATCCCGTTGCTGCTTGCGTTAAAGAAGGAGAACGGCGGGCGATGGGCAGAGGAGCAGTGGCTGGCATGCCAGCACCTTCTGGCGGACGGCTTCACCATGGATGATGTCTTCCGCAAAATCACCGCCATGCAGGCCAGCGACGTCATGCGCCCGTTCTACGATTTCTCGGCGTGGCCGATGGCAAATAGCCAGGCACAGGCCGATTTAACTATCGGCACGTCCAATGAAATCACCGCCATGCACCGTGGCACCAAGGCAATGATCAGCGACCATTTGAGCGGCCTCGTGGTCGAGGCGACCGGGCAGCTTATTTTTGGCGAATCCTCGAACCCATCGGGGCCTGTCCAGTGGCTCAATCACGATATCGTGGCGCGGCGGCTGAATGTCTCCCACGATCAATCGGAAACCGCCGCTTCGATGACCGCATCCTCATCGCTCGAAATGGCTTGACGCTAGCAGAATTTTTCCGCGACGCCCGCGAGGATTCTCGTGCCGACATCAAGACCGGCATGAGCCCGCGACCCCTGTCCGTCAGCCGGTAATCGACACGTGGCGGCTGTTCGCCAAAACCCTGTCGTGCGACTAGGCTGTTGGTTTCCAACTCCCTGAGATGTTGCGTCAGCATTTTCTGCGAGATACCCGGCATGTCTTGCAATAGTTGCGACATCCGCATCGACGGCTCCGAAAAGAGGCGGAACAGGATTGGCAGCTTCCACCGTCCCCCGAGCATGCGAAGCACCCGTGTGACATGGGCGACGGAGCCTTCGGGGCCGAGGCAGCTTGATCTGTCTTCATATCCGATGGGCACCTTTAAGTGCGTAATTGTCTCGACCACCGTTCTGCCGTCCTATCGATCCATCGGATGAAGATAGAACTTTGGTATGGACTTAGGGCTTGGAAGGTCGCGTTTGTGACGGGCAGTAGCAAAGGTGTTGGCGAGGGGGTGGCCCGCGGGCTTGCACGCGAGGGTGCCACGGTCATCGCGCATGGCCGCGATAAAACCAAAACCGAGGTGGTCGCTCACGACATCATAGTCCAGGGTGGCCGGGCTTTTGCCGTCCTTGGTGAGCTTCGGCGCCGTGCGCGAGCTCTCTGGCCGATCGTCATTCCGGATTTACGGGCTGTGACGATGGCCAGAACGAGCACCGCGAAGTCCAGACATGACATCACCGTCCTGCTCCATCCGTCCGAGGAGCAGCGACCCGATGTCATTCCCTGCATATCGTGGATCAAGATAGACGTCCCACGGCTTCTCAAGTTCGAGGGCAATTCCGACCTTCATCCCAAGATCCCGACCGAAGAACTGCGCTGGAATCGACATCACTGGTCGCACCCGTTATCGTCATTGTCGGAAGGAGAAAGCGAAGACGTTGCAGCTTAGCCTCGTTGCTCCCGGTCAAGACCGTTTAATGATGCTGCAAATGGCTGGAGAGGCTGGATGGAACTGAAGTGGCTTCAAGACTTCGTCAGCCTGGCGCGTTTCATGAACTTCACGCTTGCGGCCCATGACCGAAACATCACCCAGTCGGCGCTCAGCCGCCGTATTCGGCAGCTCGAACAATGGGTGGGGCTCCCGCTGATCGACCGTTCGACCTATCCGGTCAAGCTGACGCCGGCGGGCTACAGCTTTTTGCCGAAAGCGCGCAAAAGCGTCGACATGCTCTGCGCCTTGCGCGAAGATACGATCGAAGCGCACGGCTCGACGGAGGAGGTCCTCTCCTTTGCCACGATGAGTACCCTCGTGCTGACATTCTTCCCGGCTTGGATGGAAAAGGTCGAGGCGCTGGGAGGACCGTTCCGGACACGCTTCACCGAAGCCTATTCTTCCTTTTCCAACAATGTCGCGACACTGTTCCGCAACGAGTGCGACTTCCTGCTGATCTACGCCCACGATTCTGTTCCGGCGATGCAGGACCTTTCCGAACACGATTATCTGACGCTTGGAGCCGAGCAGGTGATCGCCGTGTCCGCACCAGCCGAGAATGGCGATCCGCTGCATGGCGTGCAATCCGATGGTAGGCTGATCGACTACCTCAGCTACCGGGACAATTCGTTTTTCGCGCAGGCCTTGCCGAATGCCGTCTTCGACAAGAAGGCGCTCCGGTTCAATACGGTCTACGAGAATGCGATGTCGGCAGCGTTGAAGGCGATGGCCGTGTCTGGCCACGGAGTGGCGTGGATCCCGGAAAGCCTGGCCATTCAGGAACTGCAGACCGGTCAACTCGTCCGGGCGGCCGATCCCTCCTTCGATATCGAAGTCGAAATCAGGCTCTACCGCTCCTATCGCCTGCGCGGCAAGCGCGCCGGTCAGTTCTGGAGACAGGCGGAAGAGGTCGCGCTGCAAGCCAACCGCTAGACTACGGACCCTTCCTGGCTAGGTCTCGGTCATTTCCTGGCGCCGCCGTCGAAAACGGGGGCCAGAAATGCAAGGTCTGGCTGCTCGTCCAGGGCAGCGAGAGCGGCATAGACGGACATAGGGTTTGCAACACCTTCCAGGCAGTCTGCAAACTTCGTCCTGCGGTCATCCTCCGAAAACGGCTCGGCCAGGCCGCCGCGTGCAAAGCTGCGCTCCACCACATACACCTGGCCATCGCGGAGCGTGATCCGCAAGCGGTGCGGCAGGTAGCTCGTCGCACTTGCTTCTTCCGCAGCGCTGTAATGGGTCATCGATATCTTCGCAAGGAGCGGGTCTTTCGTCACGACGCCGACGCTTGCGGGGTTGAAGTCGAGCAACGACAGGCTCTTGTGGCGGAATGCCAGGGCCAGGCAATATTGCATGGAGAAGCGGGCTTCCATCTCGTCACGGGGATGCGGATAGGCAAGATTGCGATAGTTGGCAATCCCGACATGGCATTCGGCGGATACGATCGCATCCGGGTCGATCGGCACGTCCTTCATCAGGTCGAGGGCCGCATCAACGATCAGATGCGTCGAGCCACAGCATGGATGCAGTTTCGGCATGACGCCGACCGTCTCGATCGTATGCTGGCGCGTGCCTGAAATGCCTGCGATATCGTAGCCCTTCGGCGCCTCGCCACCGAACATTTCCAGGAAGCCTTGCGGGCCCTCGAGAATGTCGAGACGTCCCTGGAGCCCCGTCGCGGCAAGAATCGCAGCCTCCACGGCATTGCGGGCCGCCATCCCGGCATGGAAGGGCTTTGCCGGGGTGCCGAACTGCCCCTTCGTTCCCGAAGCCATGCTGGCGCCCATCGACAGCGCCCGGGCAATTCCGTCCGCATCCATTCCCAGAAGCTTGGCGACGCCGGCTGCGGTGCCTATACTGCCGACCGTCGACGTCCCGTGCCATCCGGCAGTATAATGCGATCCGGCGACGCCGCTGCCGACGAAGGCCTGTGCCTGGAGAGCAGCGAGATACGCATCCGTCAGCGCGCGCCCGCTGACGCTCAACCCATCGGCGACGGCCAGAAGCGCCGGCACGATGACGGCCGAGGCGTGGCTCATGCCGGGACGGAAATTATCGTCGTAATCGAGGGCATGTGCTGCGGTGCCGTTGACCAGCGCTGCGACCGATGCCGACTGACGTCCGCCGGTGACGAGCGGTGCCTCACCGTCCGGTCGCCGGCCGAAGGCCAGCGCGACGGAAAGCGTGCTCTTGTCGGCACGACCGGCATACAGACAAGCAATCGTGTCTGCGATAGCCTGATGCGCAAGCCGGCTCGCGTCGCCGGAGATCGCCGGCGGGGCGGCACACCAGTCTGCGATAGTCTCAATAACGGTTCTCATGGGAAACTCGCTGGTTCTTGATGGATAGACACGCGGCCACGTTCGCGCCTCCTGACGGGCACGGTTGCCGGCCGAGATTTTTGGCTTTGGTTTCAGGAAGACTCGTCCACCGCCGCGAGCAATTGGCGCAGCAACCGGCCCATGCCGAATGCACTAACTTGACGGCCTGTTATTTCCGTATCGACGCGATGGACGACGACCATGTCGAGGGCGGGCATCATAAGGCAATAATGCCCGCCGGCCCCCATCGCGGCATAGCTTCCCTTTGGCGTCACCAAGCCCGGCAGGAAAACGCCGTCCCGTTCGAGCCACCACATATAGCCATAGGCGCCATGCGTTCCTGCATGCGAATAGGGCATGACGCATTCCTGCACCCAGCCGGTCGGCAGCACTTGGGCCGAATTCCAGACTCCGTGGCGCAGGAAAAGCTGTCCGAAACGGGCCAGATCCCGGCTGGACATGCGGAATGGATAGGCGCGGTGCTCGCTGATATCGAAGCTCTCGTGCCATCCGTCGGGCCGGCCTCCGGATCGTTCGTCGGTCAGCGAAAAGTCCTGCATGCCGGTGGGACCGGCAATCTGCCGGGCAAAACCTTGGTGAACGCTTTCGCCTGTCAGCGTTTCGAAAATCGTTCCGAGCGCGTTGAAATCCCAGTTGTTGTAGCACCAGAAGGTGCCCGGCGCGTGGGCATGACGTCGCTCCTTGATCCGGCGCATCCAGGGCGTCTCATATCCGGCCGGATGGTATATGCCCGAGCGCGCCGTCAGCAGATCATAGACGGTCGCCTGCCTTTCGACCTCGCTCAGCCCTTCTCGGTCATCGATATCCAGACTTTCCATGGTGCTCGACAGATCGATCCGGCCGTTCTCGACCTCAGCGCCGATCAACGCCGCCAGAAAGCTCTTGCGGATCGAATGACACAGGAACTTCTTCGTCGGATCGCCGAGGGTAAAAGCAACTTTGCCATGGCGGATGACCAGCAGCATATCGGTGGCCCCCAACGCTGCGATGGCGCGCAGCTTTTCGAGCGCGGCTGCACGGAGACCTGCGTCGCGCGGCGTGGCGAAGTGATCCCACGCCCCGGTGGGATCGCCGGAGCCGTCAATGGGAAATGCCTGGAGCGCGGTCATGCCACCGCCTCGTCACGCCTCGCGACGGCCTCGATCGTGGCCTGCAGGAACTCGCGGGTATAGTCTTGCCTGGCCTGCGACTGACGGATCTGCTGGGAGGTCAGTTCTTCGATGATCTTGCCCTTGTACATCATGCCGGCGCGCTCGCAGATATGGGCGATGACGGCGAGGTCGTGCGACACCATGAGGTAGGTAAGGTTACGCTCGATCCGCAGTCGTCTCAGGAGGTTGAGGATTTCCGCCTGCACCGAGACGTCGAGCGCCGAGGTCGGTTCGTCGAGCAGCAGGATTTCCGGCTCGGTGATCAGCGCCCGGGCGATCGCAACGCGCTGGCGCTGACCACCGGAAAGCTCGTGCGGGTAACGATAGCGGAAGGACGGCCCGAGGCCTACGGCATCGAGCGTTTCGACGATGCGCTCCGAGGCCCGGTCGATGCCGTGGATGGCGAGCGGTTCGGCCAGAACCTTTTCGACGATCTTGCGGGGGTGGAGGCTGCCATAGGGGTCCTGGAACACCATCTGCACGCGGTGGAAGAAATCCTTGCTCCGCGTCTTTGGCAGTTCCTTGTCGGTCAGCGTCAGGGCACCGTCATAGTCGCCGTTGAGCCCGCTCAAGGCCCGCAGGATCGTCGACTTGCCGCAACCGGATTCGCCGATCAGGCCATAGGCCTCACCCTTGTCGATCCGGAACGATACGTCGTCCACGACGCGAGTGCGGGCATGTTTCGGGCCAAAACTGATCGAAAGACCAATGGCCTCTATCAGCGGTCTCGTCGGTTTCATGCGAGCGCTCCATTGCGATAGACGGGGCCGTCGAACCAGCTTGGGTCCCGCACCGGTACCGTGAGGTTCTCGACGGCGACATTGAGCCGCGGCAGGCTTTCGAGCAGGGACTGCGTATAGGGGTGCCGGGCATTGTGCAGTTCGCTCGCCGGCAGATCCTCCATGATCCGGCCGGCATACATGACCAGAACCCGATCGCAGAAGCTGGCAACCAGATTGAGGTCGTGGCTGATGAACATCAGGCCGGTGCCGCGGCGGGTGACCAGTTCGTCGAGAATGGTCAGAACCTGCCGGCGTACCGTCACATCGAGAGCGGAGGTCGGTTCGTCGGCGATGATCAGATCCGGCTCGGGGATCAGCATCATGGCGATCATGATACGCTGCCCCATGCCGCCCGACACTTCGTGCGGGAAGAGCTTGAACACCCGGTCCGGATCGCGGATCTGGACCGCTTCGAGCATGGCCAGCGCTTTCGCCTTCGCCTCGGCCGGCCGCGCCTTGTGATGCAGGCGATAGGCCTCGACAATCTGGTTGCCGATACGCATCAGCGGGTTAAGCGAATATTTCGGATCCTGCAGGATCATCGAAATATGGTTGCCGCGGACCTTGCGCATCTCCCGTTCGCTAGCAGACAGAAGGTCGAGATCCTTGAAGCGCATATGCGTTGCGCTGATCTCCGCGCCCTTTGGGGTCAGCTTCAGGAGCGACCGACCGGTCAGAGATTTCCCCGAGCCGGATTCGCCGACAATGCCGACCTTTTCGCGGCCGATGGTGAACGAGACGCCGCGCACGGCATCGTGGCTGCGTTGCGCGCCGTGGAAGCGGATCCTCAAGTCCTTGACGTCGACGAGCGGCTTATCCATGGCGGGGATCCAGTATGTCGCGCAGGCCGTCGCCGAGAAGATTGAAAGCGAGGCTGGTCAGAAGGATGGCGGTGCCGGGAATGGCGGCGATCCACCAGCTGGTCATCACGAATTCGCGGCCGGAAGACAGCATCGTGCCCCATTCCGGGCTCGGCGGCTGGGCGCCGAGCCCGAGAAAGCCAAGACCGGCGGCGGTCAGAATGATGGCTGCCATGTTGAGCGTGACGCGCACCACCACCGACGGAATGCACATGGGCATGATGTGTCCGAAAATGATCCGCGCACTGGAAGCCCCCTGGAGCCGCATGGCGGCGATGTAATCGGACTTGCGGATTGTCAGCGTTTCGGCGCGCGCCAGCCGGGCGATCGGCGGCCAGGAGGCGAGCGAAATGGCGATGATGGCATTCTGGATGCCCGGTCCGAGCGCTGCGACGAAGGCCAGCGCCAGGATGAGGTTCGGGAAGGCCAGAAACACGTCGACGACGCGCATCAGCACTGTATCGACCCAGCCGCCGAGATAACCTGCCGTGGTGCCGACGATGAGCCCGATCGGCGCGACGATGACGGTCGTCAGAAGCGCGATGTAGAGAGTGATGCGGGCACCGAACAGCAGGCGGCTATAGACGTCTCGACCGAGTTCGTCGGTGCCGAGCCAATGCTGGAAGGAGGGCGCCAGCAGCCGCGCCGCAAGGTTCTGATCGTAAATGTCATGCGTCGCTAGAATGGGCGCAAGCAGTGCCGCCAGGAGCATGACGACGACGACGCAAAGGCCGAACAGCGCCGACGCGTTGGACCGCAGCCGCCGCCATTGCAGCCACAGCTGCTGCATGCGGGCATGAAATGGCGAGGTCGGAACCGGCGCCCGCAGCCAGAGACCGAGGCCGGCGGGGGAAGCAGCGGGCTTCTCGGTCGGGGAAAGGGATTTGTCTGTCATGGCTGCCTCACCGGGTTCTGGGGTCGAAGACGCGATAGAGGAGGTCGCAGATGAGGTTGAGGGTCACGAAGATGACGCCGACCAGAAGCGAGCAACCGACGACGGCATTCATGTCGCCGACGAGGAGCGCATTGGTCAGGTAGCGGCCGAAGCCAGGCCAGGCGAATACCGTTTCGGTCAGCACGGCCCCCTCCAGCAGGAAGGCATAGGACAGCGCCACGACGGTGAGCACCTGAACCGCGACGTTGCGGAACGCATGTACCCAGACGGTGCGTGCCCAAGACAGGCCCTTGACGCGGGCTGTGACGATATATTCCTGCGCCAGCTGCTCGATCATGAAGCTGCGCGTCATGCGGCTGATATAGGCAAGTGCACCGAAACCGAGGATCGAGGCAGGCAGGATGATATGGCCGAAGACATTGCCGAATATCTCCCAGTTGCCGGCAAGTGCGCTGTCGATCAGATGGAAACCGGTGACCGGCTCAAGATCGAACTCGTAGATGAAATCGATACGCCCCGGCCCGCCGATCCAGCCGAGCGTCGCGTAGAACAGCACCAGTCCCATCAGGCCGAGCCAGAAATTCGGAGCCGAATAGCCGATCAGGCCCGTGAAGCGGATGGCATTGTCGAGCCAGGAATTGCGGTACATGGCTGACAGCACGCCGGCGGGAATGCCAAGGCCCGTTCCGATGACGATTGCCAGCGTGGCAAGCTCGATGGTGGCCGGAAACACGCGAGCGATGTCTTCCATCACGGGCTTGCCCGTGGTCAGCGCGTCGCCGAAATCGAGCGACAGGATACCCTTCACGTAGACGCCGAACTGGTACCAGAGCGGCTTGTCCATGCCGAGCGCGCGAGACATCTTCTCATAGGCTTCCTGCGTGGCATTGTCGCCGAGGATGGAAGCGACGGGATCGATCGGCAGCATCCTGCCGATGAAGAATGTCAGGGCCGCAAGGCCGAACAGCGTCACGAACACCGGCAATAGCGTCGTGCCGAGAATGCTCAGCAGGGCGAATGCCGGGTTCGGCCTGGCCACGTTCCCCGCATCGCTGCGGGGAACCGGGAAGGTGGGGTCCGTCATGAACGCCTGTCCCTTATTTGGAGACGAGGTTGTAATAGACGCGGAAGCCGTTCCAGGTCCAATCCTTGACCTTACCGCTCATGCCGACGGTATTGTACATCTGGAACATGATGGCCATCGGGCCCTGTTGCATGACGTCTTTCTGCAGCGCGTAGTAAAGTTCGTTGCGCTTGGCCGGATCGCCTTCCAGAAGTGCTGCCTTCACCTGCTTGTTGAAGTCCTCGTTCTGGTAGGCGGAGCGCCAGGCCGGGATCTGCGTCAGCTTGGCTTCCGGACGGTTGTCGGGATTATAGACCAGACGCGAGGCATTGCCGTGCGCATCCGGAACGCCGGTTTGCCAGGCCAGCATGCCGGTCTGGAACTCGCGGCCACGGATACGGGCAAAGAGCTGGGCATTGGCCATCCGCTCGAGGTTGAGCTTAACGCCGACCTTGGAAGCGTTCTGTTGGATGCTCTGGGCGATCGGTGCCGAATGCGGCAAGGTGCCGATCAGCACGTTCGCTTCGAAGCCATCCGGATACCCGGCCTCGGTCAGCAGCGCCTTGGCCTTGTCGATATCGAGCTTGAACGGCTGGCCTTCCTTGGCATCGAGAGCCCCGGTGGCGCCGAGCTGGGCAAAGCTTGCCCGCGGCACGCCGAGATAGGTCATGACCGACTTGGCAAGACCGTCGTAATCGATCAGGTAACGCATCGCCAGACGCACTTTTTCGTTCTTGAAGATCGGGTCGGCGGCGTTGAAGGTCCAGAAAAACAGCTGGGGCTTCAGCACGCGCTCAACCTTCAAGCCAGGCTTGCCGTCGAGATCGGCAAGATCGTCGGGCGACAGGTCGCGGGCAATATCGATATCGCCCTGGGTCAACAGCAGGCGCTGCGTGCCCGGCTCGGCGACGTGACGGATCAGGATGCGCTTCAGCTTCGGCTTGGCGCCGTAATAGTCCTCGTTCGCCTGCAGCACGATGGACTCGCCGGAGTTCCACTGCACCAATTTGTAGGGACCGACGCAGGCCGTGTTGGTGGCGAGGTATTTGTTGCCCATGTCGCCATTGATCTCCTTCGAGATCAGCGTCTTCTGGTCGAGGAGCGCCGACACGCGATTGGCGCCGATGGCCTGCAGGATGAGGTTGGTCGGATAGGGATTATCCAGCGACAACACGAGCGTGTTGTCGTCGGTCGCGGTGATACGTTCCTTCACGTTGTCCTTGCTGAAGCCGTATTCGGTCAGCGTTGCGGCATTGCCGTAACCGAGCAGCACGACGCGCTGCATCGACCAGGCCAATTCCTTCGCTGTCGCCGGGGCGCCGCCTGGGAATTTCAGGCCGGTATTGAGATGGAAGGTGATCTGCTTGCGGTCTTCGGACACATCCCAGCTTTTCGCGAGAAGCGGTAAGGCCTTGGACTCGTCCTTCGGATCGAAATCCACCAGGGAATCGCAGGTGTTTTGCATCAGCTCGCTGGTCACGACTTCGCCGATCTGCGCCGGATCGAAGGTGCTGATGGCATCGATATTCCACGCCATGACAAGCGCCGTGTCCGGCGTTGCCGCCCGCGCCGGCAGGCTGATCGAGGCTGACAAGGCCGCGACGGCAGCAAGATAACTGATCTTGGAAATGCTTCTGGTAATCATGCTTTTCGTTCCCTTTATTTTTGTGACTTTCAAGCTCTGATCTGGGCCGGGGGCTGGACCGCCCCCGGTCTTCAAGGGTTAGGCGGCCTCCTTCGGACGCGGCTGCAGCGGCGGGTTGACGTCCGGCGGGATCGGGCAAACGTAGGACGTCTTGCCCAAACGCGCCTGATGGTCCGCCTTGGCCGCAGCTAGTAATTGGCCGTCGCTGAGGAGATCGATGGCGGTGCCAGCCATCATTTTCGCGGCATGGGTCATGCCTTTATGGGCAGCCGCGGTCTTGCCCTGCGCCGTCACCTGCCAGGAATGGCCAGGCGTACCGATGGCGATAGTCGCGGCATGCGCCTGCACGGTCGGCATCACCCAGCTGACGTCGCCGACGTCGGTTGAGCCGATCATCGGCTCGCCGCGCACGTCGAGCGGAACGATGAAGTCGCAGATCGGCGTTTCCTGGCGCGGAATGCCGACGGCGCGATAGGCGTTGTCGATATCCTCGTCGCTGAGCGTCGCCTGGATCTTTGCCGCGAAGGCCTTGTCTTCGGCATCGAACGGGATCGGGCCGAGATGCTCGATATTGCGCTGCATCGCCTCTTCCAGCGGCCGGTTCGGCAGCAGATTGGAGACGGCGCTCATGATCGAAATGTCAACCGTGGTGCCGGTCATCATCGCGGCGCCGAGGGCCACCTGCTTGACGCGCTCGTTGAGGTCCAGCATGCCCTTGAGGTCGCGCGAGCGGATGGCGTAGCGAACGGCCGACTTCGCCTGCACGACATTCGGTGCAATGCCGCCGGAATCGAGCATCGCATAGTGGATGCGGCTATCGGACGGCACGTGTTCGCGCAGATAATTGACGCCGACATTCATCAGTTCGACGGCATCGAGCGCCGATCGGCCCAGATGAGGCGCGGCGGCCGCATGCGACGCGCGACCCGTGAAGCGGAAATCCATGCGGGTATTGGCAAGCGACAGCGCGCGGGCGACCTCGGTAAAGGCACTCGGATGCCAGGTGATGGCCGCATCGACGCCGTCGAACGCGCCTTCGCGCGCCATGAACGACTTCGCCGCTCCGCCCTCCTCCGCCGGGCAGCCATAATAGCGCACCCGACCGGGCTTGCCGGACTGGGCCAGCCAGTCCTTGATCGCCGTCGCCGCCAGCATCGCTGCGGAGCCGAGCAGATTATGGCCGCAGCCATGGCCGTGGCCGTTGCCGGGCAAAGGCTTCGGTTCGGCGATGCCGGCCTCCTGGCTCAGGCCCGGCAATGCATCGTATTCGCCGAGAATGGCGATGATCGGTCCGCCCTCGCCGGCCTCGCCCATCACCGCAGTCGGGATGCCCGCGACGTTTTCGGTGACGCGAAAGCCCTGTTCCCGGAGCATGGCGGCGTGTTCGGCAACCGAGGCATATTCCGTATAGGCGATTTCCGGCATGCCCCAGACACGGTCGCTCAGGGCTGCGAATTCCGCCCTGTGCTCGTCCACTAGATCCCAGATTCGCTCGCTATTCTGCATTTCGAAGTCTCCATACGGCTTGATGTCAAAGGTGTTTTTCAAGGAACCGGGCGAAGGCGGAAAACGCCTTCAAGCGGTTTTCCCGGCGCGCAAACCCATGCCCCTCGTGGTCGATGCGCAGGTATTCGCAATCGTGGCCGAGACCGCTTAGGCACGAATAGACGTCTTCGCTCTGCCCCATCGGCACGCGGGGGTCGCGGTTGGCGTGAACGATCAGAAGCGGCGCCTTCATCCGGGCGATCCGGTTGATCGGCGAAAATCTTTCCAAGGCCTCGCGCATGACGGCCGGTTCGCCATATTCGGCAACCCGCTGCTGCCGCCCCCACGGGCCGGTGGCGAGGAGATGCGTCAGGAAATTGCCGATACCGTAGAAATCCACGCCGAGTTTCCAGAGATCGGAATCCTCGGTCAGCGCCGACAGGACCATGAAGCCGCCATAGGAGCGGCCGAACACGCCGATACGGCTGTCATCCACATCCGCTCGAGCCCCGATGGCGACCCCGACGGCCCGCAGGTCGGCAACCGAATCCAGGCGCTTTTTCCGGTCGTCAAGCTCGTGGAAGGCACGGCCATAGCCGGTGCTGCCGCGTACGTTTGGTGCCACCACCATGACACCCTGCGAAACGAGAAACTGGACGTCGGCGCGGAAATCCGGCCTCCACTGCATTTCCGGCCCGCCATGCACGATGAAAAGAACAGGGTAACCGGCGGCAGGCGCCGGCGAGGATGGTGTGTAGACGAAGGCCGGTATCAGCCGTCCGTCGAAACTTGCAAAGCGTTCGACCAGCGGCTCCCGGAAGGATCCGACGTCCAGCCCCAATGTGTCGGAAGCGACCGTCAGCTCGAAACGCCCGCTGGCCAGATCGAGCCTCCAGATGCCCGGCGGTGTCGCCGCCCCTTCGAGTGGGAAGACCAGCGACTGGCCGTCCGGCGTAAATGCGACGGAGGTGATAACCCCGACCGGCTGCCCTTCGAATGACCGCATATCGCTGCCGTCGCGGTTGCACAGGCCTATGCGGCTCCAGCCGTCTTCGTTGGAGACGTAGGCAATGCGCTGCTGGTCGGGCGACAGGGCCACGGCTTCGATATCGCGGTCGGAGAGCTCGACCAAGTGTGCGACGCTGCCATCTTCGGCAGCAAACCGGCGAATGGCCATGAAATCGTTGCCCTGGTCACAGACAGTCAGGCCGCCGCTGCCGTCCTTGAACAGCCGTGCCGCAAGATAACGGGCTTTCCCGGCATGCGGCATGATCGGCGTTAGTTCGCCGCTGGCAATCTCCAGCCGATACATGTCCTGATCGTTGCCGGAGCGCAGCGATTCCCGCACCAGCAGAGCGTTTCCGTCGGGGAAAAAGGCGAGCGCCTCGCGCATGCCGGTGCCGACAAAGACTGTCGACGCCTCGCGCGTCGTCACATTTATGACGTGGATGTCCATGTCATAAGGGGAACGAGCGTTGGACGCATAGACGATCCGCTCACCGTCCGGAGACCAGGCGCCCCAGACATGCACGACACCCGGCGCCTGCGTCAGCGCGACGGGTTGGGCTTCAATGTCCGGCAAAAGCCAGAGCTGATGCCGTTCGTCACCGCCGCAATCCATGGTGAAGAGGATTCCCGGCCCCTTCGGATTGAAGGCGAATGCGCCGATCGGTTCGGGCATGGCGGTAACCTGCCGTGCCGGCCCGCCGGCGAATGGCCTGACCCACAGCTGGCTGAAGCCGGTGGCATTCGAGAGATAGGCAAGCCACTGGCCGTCGGGCGACACGGCCGGCGATTTGACGGACTGGATCTCCAGGAACGGAGCGATGGCTTCAGCCGACGACGTCACCCGATCACACCCTCCGGCTTTCAAGCGCATTGACCGCGACAAGCTTGCCGCGCAGCCGCTCGGAGGCATTTTTCAGCTCTTCGAAAAGCGGGCCTTTGGTCGATTGATGATTGGCTTCCGTGACAATCGAGAAGCCGGCTTCCGGCCAGGCCCGATAAAGCCGCCACGCGGACGCCATCGGGGTCACCGTATCATACCGTCCCTGGGCGATCTCGCAGGGCAGGTGACGGATTCGGCCGATATCGCGGAGCAACTGGCCCGGAGCGAGAAACGCGCCGTGCATGCAGTAATGCGTAAACAGCCGGGCAACGGCGAGCGCGGCCATCGGCTCCATCAGGGCTGCGACATGGCCAGGGTCTGGCAGGAACGTCTGGGTCTTGGCGGAAAAGCTGCGCAGGCTGAGTGCCGCGGCCACCTCTTCATGGGCATTGCCGCTAGTCAGCCGCCGGTAATAGGCCGACAGCAGATCTCCACGCTCGGCTTCGGGAATGAAGGCCGCAAATTCCTCCCACTGATCGGGGAAAATCGCACGCACGCCGTTGAACCACCAGTCGATATCCTCCTTGCCGGCAAGGAAAATGCCGTGAAGGCGAAAGCCGAGGCAACGGTCCGGATGCGCCTCGCCATAGGCCAGCGCCAGGCAGCTGCCCCATGATCCGCCGGAAACCAGCCATTTGTCTATGCCGAGATGGTCTCGTAGCAATTCCATGTCGGCGACCAAGGCCGTCGTCGTGTTGCGGTCGAGATCCGCATGCGGCGTCGACCGGCCGGCGCCGCGCTGGTCAAAGATAACGATCCGGAACGCAGAGGGGTCAAAAGTTTCGAGCTGCTTCAGGGACATGCCAGCACCTGGCCCGCCGTGAAGAACAACGACGGGGATGCCCTCAGGATTGCCATGCTCCTCGACATAGAGGCTCCGAACCTCGTCCACCGGGAGATAGAAGCTCCGTTGACCCTGCTGCTGCATTCGCTCACTCCAACGCGCAACACCGACTGCCTATTTTATAGGCATGCTAATGCTATGTGCATTGTGGAGCGATCAAGGCCTTCCTGTCTAATGAGAAAACAAGATAGCTCATTCCAAGTCGGAATAGTTTTGGGGTTTTAGCTCGAAGGGGCAAGTTGTCAGCTCACCTGTTCTTGCCAGGCTTGAAGCGGTGAAGTTCCTGATACGGATTCAGGTGGATGGGGTAGGGGAATGCATTGCGATCGACGCTAACGGCCATTTCGGTCTACCCGATACGAGCAATATGCGTGCTAGGCTGATTACCGAAAATGTTCTCCTTTGTGCGGTCGGTGACGGGGTCCGCCGCCTTGGCGTAGCAAGCTTTGATAAAATCGAACTCCGGGGGGAGGGGCTCTCCCGCGGTACGGCACCTTCAACTGGGATTTATGCGAGCCATCTTATCTGAGACACCTGCTGCGCTGCAACGATGGCGCCGTCATTCCGGGATTCCTTGTCTGCGATGCCGTCGGGAAGATCGTCAAGAAGACCGCTCAATTGTTGCACTGCATTCGACCTGATTAGTCCTTGACGGCATCTCTGCCGGCTTGTGCAGCCCTCGAAGCTTACTATCTCTAGTGTAACCCCGAACTGGAGCATCGCCATGGATCGAAGCGCGGCCGATATGCTGCCGGAATTCTATATTGAAATTCTTCCGCCGGACCGCGATGAAACGTGTGCGTCGGATGCAACGACATGTCCGTGCTGTCGAAGGTTACGTCCGGCCTCGAGCATGGATGACGATGGCTGCGGGATCTGCGACGAATGCCTGGCACCATGATCGCCGACGGCAAAACACCTCCATCAAACCAAGCGACGTTTGACGATGCCCTTGCGAAATTACCGGACGGCTATGTCGACGGACATTTTGGTAATCGGTCGTGGGGCGTGACCGTCAAGCGGTCGAAGGATGGCAAACGGACGTGGCTGGGCGCAGGTGTCGGATATTTTATCCTTTCACACCGGATGAGATCATGACGGCCTCGGTCACTTTCTTCTGGAAAATCAGGTAGGCGATGGCGACGGGCATGGCGCCGAGCAGGGCGACAGACATCAGTCTTGCATAGAATACGCCGAACGCATCGTTGACTTGGGTAATGCCGACCGGGATCGTCATCTTGTCTTCCGTCGTCACGGCAAGGAACGGCCAGAGGAACTGGTTCCACGCCATGATGAAGGTGATGATGGCGAGCGCGGTCGTGATGCCCCAGTTCAGGGGTAAATATATCTTGAACAGCAGCGTATAGTCACCGCCGCCGTCGAGCACGACGGCCTCGCGCATCTCTTTTGGCACCGCATCGAAGAACTGCTTGTAGACGATGATCACCACCGGAACGACGAGCTGTGGCAGGATGATGCCGGTCCAGGTGTTTATCAGGCCCATGTCGTTCATCAGGATGAACTGGGTGACCACCAATGCCTGGATGGGGACCATAAAGCTTGCCAATACGATGCCGTAAAGCAGCCGTCTGCCGGGAAACCGCATCTGCGAAATTGCGTAGGCGCACATCATGCCCGAGATGATCACCACGACGGTGATAATGAGGGCGGTGCCGATGGAGTTGATGTACCAGTTCACAATATTGGTATTGCGGAGGATGTCGGCATAGGCGCCGAGATTGAATTCGTCCGGGACGATGCCCGCCCCATCGGAAACCACCCGCTCCTCGGTGCGGATCGAGGTGATGAAGGCCCAGTAGAGCGGAAAGATCCACAGCCCCGCCGCCAGAAACGTGCCGATGGTCAGAACCCGGTTTTCGAATTTTCTTTCCCGCATCATCGGCGCCCTCGTGTGCGAAGCAACTGGAATTGCAAAACGGAAAGTGCTGCGATGATGACGAACAGCACGAGCGCGATTGCCGAAGCATAGCCGCCATGGTTCAATTGAAATGCCTCGCGATAGACCATCAGGAGCAGCACATACGATGAATTGAACGGTCCGCCGGTGCTGAGCAGATAGACCTGATCGAAAATCTTCAACTGCAAGATCAGTTGCAGTGTCAGCACCAGCGCCGTGACCGGCCATAGAAGCGGCCATGTGACTCTGGCGAAGAGCTGCCACCGCGTGGCGCCATCGAGCTGGGCCGCCTCATAGAAATCCTTCGGAATATTGCGCAGGCCGGCGATGAACAGCAGGACATTGAAGCCATTTGTCCACCAGATCGTCACGGCGGCGATGGTTGGCATGACCCAATAGGGATTCTTGAATACAGCAACGGGCTTTCCGGTGAAAAATGTAAGCACCGGTTGCAATATGCCGAACTGGAAATCCAGCATCCAAGTCCATATGTGCGTGACGACGGAGACTGGCAGGATATAGGGAAGAAAGAAGATCGCCAGTGCAAGCGCCTGCAACGGCCCGCGCAGCCGGGTGACCATCAGCGCAATGCTAAGCGCAAGCGCTGTCGTCGGGATCACGGTCAACAAAACAAAGTAGCCGTTATTCTTCAGCGATGTCAGGAACAGCCTGTCGGACAAAAGCCGCTTGAAATTGCCGAGTCCGATCCAGTTGCCAGAGCCGATCAGCGGCCCATCGGTGAAACTCAATTGCACCAGCTTGATCGTCGGATAAAGGAACACTAGCGCGAAAATCAACACGAAAGGCGCAACGAGCGAAGCGGCGACGGCCACGTCCTTGCGCCGGTTTGTCAGCATGGCCACGACAGGCACTCCCTCTCAGAATTAAAGCGTGGCCGCACGCCTGGAGCATGATCCCGAAAAGTTGGCACGCTTTTCGGATAAGATCATACGGCTAAAACAAACACTGGTGCGGCCACGGATCATTTCGTCAGCGTAGCTTGTCCTGCAAATCCTGCTTGACCTGCTCGGCTGCAGCCATTGGTTCGGCATATCCATGGATTGCGGGCGAGATTATATTGAGCGCCGCGTCATAGGCGGGAGAGGCCACGCCGGCTATCGGCGAACGCGGATCGTAGGAGGCACTGTTCGCAAGCGCTGAATAGGTGGCGTTGGGCTCCATCTTTTTGAACTCTGCGCTTTCCGCCACTGGCTTATAGGCCGGGATGTGCCCGGCTTCCGCCCAGGCCAGCGAATTCTTTTCCATCCAGCCGATCACGGTCATCACGGCCTTGCGCTTTTCGGGGGACATCTTGTTTTTTGCCGGAATTGCAAAAGCGTGGGAGTCCGCCCAGGTCGTCTGGGTTCCCATCAGGTTCGGCACCTGCACCGCACCCCATTTGAAGCCGAGCGTTCCCTTCTTTTCCTGATCAACCAGGGTTGGCACTTCCCAGACGCCATTCAGCATGAAGGCCGATTTGCCGGAGGTGAAGAGCGCCACGGAGGCTTCGTATGCAGCCTGTTCCGGCTGCCAGCCATTGGTTGCCCATTTGGTCATCACCTCGATGGACTTTGCCGCCTTCTGGAGGTTGTCGCCGGCCAGAACCTCTTTTCCTGAAATAAGCTCGCCACCCTGCTGGCGAAGCAGCGTGTAAAAGACGCGGTAAACGCCGCCATCATCGCCGGTGGCGTAGGAAATCGGTGATACGGAACCCTTCTGCTTGGCAAAGGCAAGAGCTTCTTCAAAATCCTTGAGGTTGTTGATCCCTGTCAGCTTGCCGCCGGCATCCAGGAATTTGGAACCTGCAAGCAAGGTTTTGTTGTAATAGAGAACAAGGGAATGGATATCGAGGGGTACCGCATAAAGCTTGCCATCATCGGAGCTTGCTGCCTTGATCGACGCCGGGAAGAAGCTGTCTTTGGTGACGCCTGCGTTCTTGATATCCTCGTCGGTGAGTTGATCAAGCACACCCTCGTCAAGGCCGAGCGGCAGGCGCGACAGGTGATAGGTCATGACATCGGGGCCTTGCCCGACTGCAACGGAGGTGCGCACCTTGGTGTAGAAGGGAATGCCCCATTCCAGCGTCGTGCTGGTGATCTTGATATCGGTATGTTCCTTATTGAAGCGGGCGATCAGCGCCTTCATGCGCACCCCATCGCCACCTGAGAGAAAGTCCCACCAGGTTACATTTTCCTGAGCCATGGCCGGAATCGCCATAAGAGCGATTGCGCCAGCCGCCAATAGTTTCCTTAATTGCATTGAAGTCTCCTCCCTAAAACAAGCCACCTTCTCCCGTCGGCGGAGGTTGAACCATTCCGTGCATGCTCAATTAATGCAGTCGGCTACCATCCTCCGCGAAAACGAAAACCTCGTCTGCATTCGCCCCGAGAGGGAGGGTCTTGCCGTCAAAACTTTCACGGCGTCCGCGTGTTTCCATGACGATCATCCGGCCATCGACGAGACGCGCATGGACAAAGGAAACGCCGCCGAGATCCTCCGCCATTTCAACCGTTGCGTTGAAACCGCCGTCCATGGGACGCAAATGCTCCGGGCGCAGGCCAACTCTGACGCTCGTCCCATCGCTTAACCCCGTGGTCACTTTCGCCAGCAACTCCCTGTCGAGACCGTCCAGGCCGATGCGCAATAATTCGCCCTCCCGGCCAAGCACCCGGCCGGGGAGAAAATTCATCGCGGGCGAGCCGATGAAGCCGCCGACAAACTGATTGTCGGGATTATCGTAAAGCTCCAGCGGCTTGCCGGATTGCTTGACCACGCCATCCTTCAGGACGAAGATCCGGTCAGCCAGCGTCATCGCTTCCACCTGGTCATGCGTGACATAGATCATCGTCGCGCCGATCTGCTTGTGCAGCCGGGCCAACTCCAGCCGCATCTGCACCCGCAGCTCGGCATCGAGGTTCGACAGTGGTTCATCGAACAGGAACACCTTGGGCTGGCGTACGATTGCGCGACCGATGGCGACACGCTGGCGCTGGCCGCCGGATAGTTCCGACGGGCGCTTGTCCAGATGCTCTTCGAGATGAAGAATGCGGGCCGCCTCGTGCACCATTTCCTTGATGCGAGCCTTCGGGGTCTTCTTGAGGCTCAGCGAAAAGCCCATGTTCTCGAAGACGGTCAGATGCGGATAGAGCGCATAGGACTGGAAGACCATCGCCACTTCGCGCTTGGCCGGCTCCACATCGGTAACGTCACGCCCTTCGATGGAAATCGAGCCCCCGGTGGTGTCCTCCAACCCGGCGATCATGCGCAGAAGCGTTGACTTGCCGCATCCAGACGGCCCCACGAAGACCGCAAAGTCTCCAGTGGGAATTTCCATGCTCACGCCGTGGATGACGCCGACTTCCCCAAAGTTCTTCCGGACATTGGTCAAAATGATCCCCATGTCGTCACCTCAATTTATCTTGAGGCGGAAGACATGATAGGAAAGCGGTGCAATCGAGCCTTTTAGCTTGCCGTCCTCGACGCCAACGCCGGAGCTGGGTTTTGGCACGACGTGGTCGGGGCTATCAGGTCCGTTGGTCTCGTTGAGGCCGTATCCCTCCATCGCATGATGCTCGAACAAGACGGAATCGGTGAAGCCGGTCAGGGTGACTTCAAGCTCTGCCCTCTCGGTCAGATGGCGGTTAACGACGAAGAATGTCAGCATGCCCTCGTCGCGGTTCTGGATGGCTGCGACATCGAGATAGGAAACATCGTCGGCGACACGGCAGTCATAGGTTGGCGCATCGACTGCGGCGCGAAGAGCCGTGCCGCGCCCGTAGATCGACGCAAAACGATAGGGATGGTAGATCGTCTGACGCCAGGCCGGGCCGTTTTTCTCGGCGCGGATCGGTGCAATCACATTCACCAGCTGCGCAATGCAGGCGATGCGGACGCGGTCGGAGCGGCGGATGAATTCGTTCAACAGGCAGGCGACAAACAGCGCATCCTCGAAATTATAGGTCTCTTCCAGTAGCGCGGGGGCTTCCGGCCAGTCCCATGTCCGCCAGCGATGACTGTCCTCATCGCGGATGTGGTACCAGACATTCCATTCGTCGAAGCAGATGTGGACGTCGTTCTTTGCCCGCTTCTTCGATTTCACATAGTCGATCGTGCCGGCGATGGTCTGGATGTAGCGCCCGGTTTCCTCGACCTTGCCGAAATAATTGAGCGTGTCCTTGCTCTTGTTGCCGAAATATTTGTGCAGCGAGATATAATCGACGTTCTCGTAGCACTCCTCCAGCACTTCGCGCTCCCATTCAGGATAGGTCGCCATGCCGTCGTTGGAACTGCCGCAGACGATGGCCTCAATGCTGCTGTCGAAACTTTTGAAGGCCTTGGCGGTCTCGTTGGCGAGACGCCCGTATTCGGTCGCCACCTTGTGGCCGATTTGCCAGGGGCCATCCATTTCATTGCCAAGGCACCACATCTTGACGCCGTAAGGATCGTTCTTTCCGTGCGAGCGGCGAAGATCGCTCCAGGCGGTGCCGGAGGGGAAATTGGCATATTCGAGAAAGTTGCGGGCCTCTTCCAACCCACGGGAGCCGAGATTGACGGCCAGCATCATCTCGATGCCGGCCATCGACGCCCAGTCGGCGAATTCGTTGACGCCGATCTGGTTGGTCTCCTTCGACCGCCAGGCGAGGTCGAGGCGAACGGGGCGCTGATCCCTCGGGCCGATGCCATCTTCCCAACGATAGGCTGAAACGAAGTTGCCGCCAGGATAACGGATGGCCGGGACCTTCAGATCCTGCACGAACTTCAGCACATCCTTGCGGAAACCCTGCTCATCCGCCTCTGGATGGCCAGGCTCGTAGATGCCGCCGTAGATCGCGCGGCCCATATGCTCGATAAAGGCGGAATAGAGCCGCTCATCGATGTCGCTGATCTTGAAATCCCGATGGACGGCCACGCGTGCCTTCATGCTGCCTTCTCCGATTATCCATATTGACGATATAAATCGTACTTTTAGATAAGGTTCATCAGATGAGGCTGGTTTGTCAATGGGGAGGATGTGCTGCGATGCACAAGAAGGAGATGAGGGCCGCCCCTATTTCTTCGTTTTTAATCGAAGAACAATATCGTGGCCGTAATTGCCAAAGCCGCGTCCGAAGATGTTGATGCCGCCGGGATGCCGGCCTTCCGCCTTGACCTCGATCCGCAGACGGACAGACCGGTGGTCATCCAAATCCAGATCCTGAGCTTTGATATCGGAAATCCTGATTCCATCGACAAAGGTTCCCACGGGCCCAACTGACCAGGTTTTCAACATGCCGTATTGTGAGCCTTTCAGCTTCCACCAACCCGGCGTATAGGTGCCGCGATGATCCCCATAATCTCCAGGGGAGGTCCACACGCCGATTTCCTTGCCGTTGATGGACAATACGATGTCCGAGGGCCAGTTTGCCAGCGTGCCCGGAACCTCTGAGCTTACTTCCATAGCAATTTCAATGGCTTCAATGCTGTCTCCGCGCAGCTTCGCATTGTTCGGAAACTGATATTCCACGAAGCCGCTGGTGAACCAGAGCAGGCTTGTCTTCATCCGCTCCGGGTCCATGAATGTTTCGGGCACATCCAGCAGACCGATGATACCCTCGGTGGAGCAGATGCCGCAGGGGCCGGTCACGGAATTATTGGTGTAGAGACCCAGCGGCATGGAAACCTCGATCATATCGGACGATGAGGCAGGGGCAGCCGGGTGGAATGTGACAACAAGCTCATCATAGACGGCAAAACAGATTTTTTGGTTTCCCTTCCGGGCCTTTTGCGTCTCGGTTCGCACCAATCCTGCCTTTTCCAGCACCTGAAGATGCGCCGACACTGAAGATTGCGGCAGACCCGACGCTTGCGCCAGTTCATTTACATTGATCCCGGGGCGTTTTGACAATTCTTTCAAAAGCTTGATGCGGGGCAAGGACGATACCCCCTTGATTGCAGCCAAATCTTTTTCCGGATCGATGACGAGAAAATTCGAACTCATTTTGCATCCCGGCCAAATCTACGATCCAGCTTCCATATCGGAATTTCCGATTTAAAGAAACCGTTATTCAATAAGGCTGGCTATCGCGTGGATGCGGGAATGGCGAGCACTTGAAGACAATTCCCTCTCAAACGCCGTCCATTTCCACGTGGCGAGAGGCATTCCGGTGGCGCTGTAGACTCAGCACTCCAAGGCTGCTGCTCGCAGTTCGCGATGAAGGGCAGATGGAATGTCGTGGCGGGGAACACGAAATAAGTTGGCCATCGGGTCATGACGGGAGCATGTGCGGCCGCGCTGGTGACCAATAGGTATCGAGCCGATGGGTCTTCTTCCAAACGCTTAATCGCGGACTTTTATCTTTGCCGTGTTGCTACCGAGATTTGGGGAGTCTGGCATCCAACAGCGTTACAGGTTGAGCCTTGAGGAATGAACACGGTCAGCTCCCTTTTGCGGACTGACCTGAGATTCAATCGGTATTCTGGAGAATTTCTAAAATTGAATGTTCTCAAGGGAATAATCCAGAAGTGAAGCCGCCGTAGGTTCGTGTCCCTTCAAGGCGGACATAAATCGGCTGCAGCCTGTATCGAGGGCGCCGAGGAGCAGAGTTCTTATCGTATCTTGTTGCTTTTCAGAACGTGCTCTACGCCACTCTCGACGTGTTTGCGGATAATGTTCCTTGCACCTTCGGTGTCTTTAGCGAGGGCAAGTTCGAACAGCAGCTTGTGATCATCGACGACAGCCTTTCCCCGGAAGCTTTCCGCGAGCATGTGATAGCGCAGGAAGCGGTCGAAAACCGAAGAAAGATTCGCCATCAGCGTCGCCGAGTTACAGGCCGAGACGATAGAGTGATGGAATTCCCAGTCGTACCGGACCCAGTCGACCGTGCGTGAAACATCGCCGGCCAGAAGACGACGCTCCGCCGCCGCGAGCTTGTGATACGCCTCGACGATCCGGCCCTCCCATTCGAGGTCGCCGGATGCGAACGCCAGACCCATCGCATGCGTTTCCAGTACAATGCGAAGGTCGGCGAGCTCCATCAGTTCCTGGCGCGAGGCCGGGCTGACTTCGAACCCCCTTTGGCCTTCGGCGATCACCAGGTTTTCTGTCGTAAGCCGGCTCAGGATCTCACGTAGCGATGAAACACTGATCGAATAATGCTCCTTGGCCTGCTCCAGCTTGATCTTGGAACCCGGCGGCAGCGCCCCGGCTATAATGTCCTGCTTCAATTGGCGGAACACGATGTCGCTGATCGTTTCCGTCGATTGGCTCACTGGTTCCGGCATGGTGTCCCCCTGGTTCCAGGTTGTGTGTTTGATCGTTGGTTCGCCTTACAACAGAGAATTGCGGGCGAGCGCATGTTCCACGCCATCTTGGATATGGATGGTCAGTACCGTCTTTGCCACTTCCTTGTCGCGCCTCAGCGCTGCATCCAGAAGCTTCTGATGCTCTGTTGCCGCGATCTCTCCTCGATAGGACAATGCCACCATCTGGTAGCGCAGGTATTTGTCGAACACCGCCGAATGGGTATCCATCAGCAGCTTAGATCCGCAGGCGGAGATGAGCGCCTGATGGAATTCCCAGTCATAGCGTTTCCAGTTTTCCGCCTGGCTTGTGTCGCCGGTCGCCATCACCCGTTCCATGCGGGAGAGCTTGTAATGCGCGGAAACGAGGCGAGCCTCCCATTCCACATCGCCCTGCTGGAACGATTGTTCGAGCGCATGAGTCTCAAGCAGAAGCCGAAGAGCCGCGATTTCCCGAAGATCAATGGCCGAGATAGGCGACACTTCGAAGCCGCGCTGTCCCTCCGCAAGTACGAGCCCCTCGGACGAAAGCCGGTTCAATATTTCCCGGAGCGTGCTGACACTGGTCTCGTAGTTCTCTTTTAAACTTTCCAGTTTCAGCTTCTGCCCCGGCGCCAGGCGACCGAAGATGATGTCCGCGCGAATCCGCCGGTAGCTGCTTTCGGCGACTGTCTCGACAATTGTATTCGGAAGCATGAAATCATCTCAGATATTCTTTCGATCCTCATATATAATGCGGGATCATATTCATATTCAATCCAGCCTCTATCCTCGCCGAAACTAAATTTCCTCATAGGATAACCGGGCACCGCTCACACTCTCGGCATGCCTTCGGGACGAAGCGCCCTCTTCAGCGCCGCGATCCGGAAGATGGCGTTCGGGGCGCCGTAGCCACGATAACCGCGCCGTTCGACGATCTCGAAGAAGAAACCCTCGCTATAGGTCATGCTGTAGAGCTGGAAATATTCGCCGTGCTCGTCGCGGTCGTAGAGGATGTTCTCTTCCTTCAGCCGCTCCGAAAGCTCCGCATCGAGGCCGAAGCGGGCTTCGACGTCGCCGTAATAGTTGGGCGAGATGGCAAGCGGCTTGAACCCGTTCTTGCGCAACGCCGCGGCCGTCGCAAAGATGTCGTCGGTGTGGAAGGCGAGATGCTGGACGCCGGATCCGAATTTTTCGGCGATGAAATGACCCGCCAGCGTGCGGCGGTTCTCGGCGCCGTTCAAGGTGATGCGGAGCGTGCCGGAGGCGTTTTCGACCACCTGGCTGCGTACCACGCCGGCCGGATCGATGATGTCGACCATCGGCGTCTTCTGCGTCTCGAAGATCGAGGTGTAGAAGAGCAGCCAGGTCAGCATTTCCTCGTAGGCGACCGTCTGGGCGATATGGTCGACATGCTCGAGATGCGCCGGCGCCATCTCGGGTTCGCCCTCTTCGCTGGCGGGCAGGAAATCGATCTCGGAAAAGCGGCCGAGATTGCTGTTGTCGTCGATCAGGTAGACGAGGCCGCCGCCGACGCCGCGGATCGCCGGTATCTCCACTTCGCCCGCTGCGACCTGCTGCCTGAACGGTTCGGCCCCCAGCGCCACGGCCCTTTCGAACGCCTGCCCGGCATCGTCGACGACCAGAGCCATCGCATAGGCGGAGGTGCCGTGGACGGCAAACGAGGCGTTGGCAAACCCCTTCTCGTCGGTATTGACGAGGAGACGGATATCGCCCTGGCTGTAAAGGCTGACCTTCTTCGACTTGTGTTTCGCCGTCTTGCGGAAACCGAGCGTTCGCAGGATCGCAGCAAGGTCGGCCGCGTCCTTCTCGTCGGAAGAGAATTCCACGAAACCGACGCCCTTGACCGTTGCGCGGTCCGGCATGTCGAGAACCGTCAGGCCCGAAGCGTTGGGGCTGCGCCGCACCTGGTCGCCGAGATAGATGAGCGAGCGGTAGCCGTCATCGGCAATCGCCCGGCTGGATCCACCGCGGAACTGGTCGTTGAAAATCTCCAGCGAGAAATAACCGTCGTAGCCGGTTTCGGCGATTGCGGTGGTAAAAGCCGTCACCGGCAGATCGCCCTCGCCGGGCATGTTGCGGAAATGCCGCGACCAGTAGAGCAGGTCCATGTCGATCAGCGGCGCATCGGCGAGCTGGACGATGAAGATCTTGTCCTTCGGGATCGAGCGGATCGAATTGATGTCTATCTTCCGCGACAGGGTGTGAAAGCTGTCGAGGATCAGCCCGATATTCGGGTGGTCGGCACGCCGCACGATCTCCCAGGCATCGCGATGATCGTTGATATGCCGGCCCCAGGCGAGCGCCTCGTAGCCCACTTTCAACCCACGCCTGGCGGCCCGTTCGCCGAGCTCGTGGAAATCCGCCGCCGCCCGGTCGATGCCGCCGAGAGAGACCGGCGAGACGTTCGAGCACACAAGGACGAGGTCGGTGCCGAGTTCCTGCATCACGTCGAACTTGCGTTCTGCACGATCGAAGGTGCGGCTCCGATGCGAGGGCGGCATGCCCTCGAAATCGCGGAACGGCTGGAACAGCGTGATCTCCAGCCCGTGATCGCGCACCATTTTCCCGACATCGGCGGGGCTGCCGTCGAAGGCGAGGAAATCGTTTTCGAAGATCTCCACCCCATCGAAACCGGCCTTGGCAATCGCTTCCAGCTTCTCGGGCAGTTCCCCGCTGATCGAAACCGTGGCTATCGACGTTTTCATGCCGGTCCTCCTCTCCGAATGCCTCCCTCGCACTCTCGCTTTCCACGGGTGCCGGAGCTTATCGCTGACATACTTTATGATTGAATGTCCATGCCGAAATTGATTTTATCATAGATTACCAAAAAACTCTGTTGATTTAAAGATGCTCTCGTGGCAGCTTCTTGTCGTCGTCAGCAAACGGAGTGCTGGCCGGGTCTCGTTTGACCGCTCGAGGAGGAGCAACATGTTTGAGATGAAGTTGAAGCGCCGCCATGTCCTGCTGGGAGCTGCGGCCCTTATGGCTGCCGTATCGCTGGGTCAGCCTGCAGCCGCCATCACGCCCGCCGAGATCAAGGCAAAGGGCAAGCTGGTCGTCGGTATCCAAGGGGACAACCCGCCATGGGGTTTCGTCACCAGCGCTGGCAAGCAGGATGGTTTTGACGCCGATATGGGCGCGCTGTTTGCCAAGGAACTTGGTGTCGAAGTCGAATTCGTGCCGCTCGAAGTCAACAACCGCATTCCGGCATTGACGTCCGGCCGCGTCGACGTCCTGTTCGCGACCATGGCGATGCTGCCGGATCGCGCAAAGGCCATACAGTTCTCGAAGCCTTATAATGCCAATGCCATCGTTCTGATCGGCCCGAAGGACAAGTCGATCAAGACCAACGAAGACATGGCGAATATGACCATTTCCGTTGCCAAGGGTGCGGCTCAGGATACGCAGGTCACCAAGAACGCGCCGGCATCCGCCACGATCCGCCGATACGACGGGGACGCGCCGAGCATCCAGGCACTGGTTTCCGGCCAGGCGGAAGCTCTTGGCGGTAACATCTTCTATATGGACCGCGTGGAAAAGGCTATTCCAGGTAAATTTGAGAACAAGCTGGAATTCCAGAAGCTTTATAACGGCGCCGGTACCCGGCTTGGCGAAAAAGAGATCAACGTCGCTCTGAACAGCTTCATCGACAAGATCAAGGCCAATGGCGAGCTGAAGAAGATCTACGACAAGTGGATGAAGGTGCCAGTTCCGGAATTCCCGGCAAGCCTCGAAGGCATTCCGTTCACGGCGAACTGAACCTGAAGCGATCTCACTCTTTACAGCCGCGACGCGGCATCGTGGAAACACGATGCCTGCGCCGGTGCCGTTCGGTTCACGCGGCGCCGGCACACCTGGACGATGACTTCGGAGCATGGCAATGAACAACACGATCTTTGTGCTGAACGGCCCCAACCTCAACCTACTTGGCGAGCGCGAGCCTTCGATCTACGGCACTACGACGCTGGCCGACATCCGCCAAAACTGCGAGACGCGCGCGGCGGGTCTTGGCTTCAAGGTCGATTTCCGCCAGACGAATTTCGAAGGCGAATTGGTCGAGTCGGTGCATCAAGCGCGAAAAGAGGCCTGCGGCATCATCGTCAATCCGGCCGCCTATACCTTCACTTCGATCGCGCTTCTCGATGCGCTGAAGACGTTCGACGGGCCGAAGATCGAGCTTCACATCTCGAACGTCCATACCCGTGAGAGCATCTACCACAACTCGTTGATTTCCCGCGTTGCGACCGCCATCATGATCGGCTTCGGCGCGAAAGGCTACGAACTGGCCATCGAAGCTATGGCCGGAATGGCGAAGGTATCCTGATCTTCAGGGAAGAGCCGTAGGAATAGCCATGAACTACACATTGGATTTCACACCGGTCATCGAAGGCATGCCGAACCTTTTGACCGCCTGTCTCGGCACATTCATGCTGGCAATCTGTGGCATGCTGCTCGCCACGATCATCGGCATCGGCGGCGTCGTGCTTCGCACGTCGAAGATCAAAGCGGTGCGCTGGCTCGTAATCGGCTTTGTCGAGATCATCCGCAACACGCCGTTCCTGGTGCAGATCTTCTTCATCTACTTCGCGCTGCCGCTCGCCGGTTTGAGGCTCGACCCGACGCCGACGGCTATCATCGCGCTCGGCATCAATGGCGGCGCCTATGCGATAGAGATCATCCGCGGAGGTGTCCAGTCGATCTCCAAGGGCCAGATGGAGGCGGGGCTGGCGCTCGGCCTGCACAAGGCGCAGGTCTTCCGGCTGATCATCCTGAAGCCGGCACTGCGAGCGATCTTCCCTTCGCTCACCAGCCAGTTCGTGCTGTTGACGCTGACAACCAGCATCGCATCGGCGATCTCGGCCTATGAACTGACATCTGTTTCCCAGCGGATCGAATCCGACAGCTTCCGAAGCTTTGAAGTCTATTTCACCGTGACGGCTTTCTACCTCGTCATCTCCTGGCTGATGATGCGCCTCTTCGCATTCTTCTCGGCTCGTTATTTCGCCTATCCGGTCAAGTGAGGAGACGATCATGGGTCAAGATGAATTCCTCTTCCTCCTCATGGGCCTCAAATGGACGGTTGCCCTGTCCGTGATCGGCTTCGTCTGCGGCTGCATCGCCGGCCTCGCGATCGCGCTGGCGCGCACGTCCGGCGTCGCGCTCGTCGAGCGGATCACCTCCGGTTACATCGCCATCTTCCAGGGCACGCCGCTGCTGATGCAGCTCTTCGTCGTCTATTACGGACTGGCGCTGATCGGCATCAAGGTCGATGCCTGGGCGGCGGTCTCGGTTGGCCTGACGCTGCATGCGAGCGCCTATCTCGGCGAAATCTGGCGCGGCGCGATCGAAGCCGTGCCGCGCGGCCAGACCGAGGCGTCCAAGGCGCTCGCGCTCGGTTATGTCTCGCGGATGAAGGACGTCATCCTGCCGCAGGCGCTCCGCATCTCGCTGCCCGCCACGATCGGCTTCCTCGTGCAGCTCATTAAGGGCACGTCGCTTGCCTCGATCGTCGGGTTCACCGAACTCACCCGCGCCGGCAACATCATCTCCAACCAGATCTTTCAGCCGCTGACGGTCTTCGGGATCGTCGGCATCCTCTACTTTATCATGTGCTGCCCGCTGACGATCTATGGCGCCCATCTTGAACGCAAGTTTGCGGCGTCACTGAGGTAGGAGCCATGAACCCCAAGCCCTCATTTTTTTCGACGACCTATCCGGAGGCTCATTCATGAGCGACATCTCGACCACCAAGGCCAGTGCCGAGACGATGATCAGCATGACTGGCGTCGCGAAATGGTATGGGGCGTTCCAGGCCCTGAACGACATCAACATCTCGGTGCGCAAGGGCGAGAAGATCGTTCTCTGCGGCCCGTCCGGCAGCGGCAAGTCGACCCTGATCCGCTGCATCAACCATCTGGAAGCCTATCAGAAGGGCGAGATCCGCGTCGGCGGCATCCTGCTCGGCCACCAGGCGAAAAGCATCGATGCCGTGCGCCGCGAAGTCGGCATGGTTTTCCAGCAATTCAACCTCTTTCCCCACCTCACTGTGCTGCAGAACTGCATGCTGGCGCCGATGCGGGCGCTGGGGCTTGGCAAGGCGGAGGCCGAAGGCCGGGCGCGACAACTGCTCGAGCGGGTCAAGATCGCCGAACAGGCGGAGAAATATCCGGCCCAGCTTTCCGGCGGCCAGCAGCAGCGCGTGGCGATTGCCCGGGCGCTCTGCATGCGGCCGCAGGTCATGCTGTTCGACGAGCCGACATCGGCGCTCGATCCGGAAATGGTCAAGGAAGTGCTCGATACGATGATCGATCTCGCCCGGGAAGGCATGACGATGATCTGCGTTACCCATGAAATGGGTTTTGCCCGCCAGGTCGCCGACCGAGTCATCTTCATGGCGAGCGGCGGGATCATCGAGGAAGCACCACCGGCCGAGTTCTTCTCCGATCCCAAACATGAACGCACGCGAAAATTCCTGGGCGAGATCCTCGGAAGGCACTGATCGAACGCAGGCGCCGACAGGCGCTCGCACGGCCTCACGTTGCGACGAACAATAGTCAGATGAAGCATTTATCCCGCCGGGCTGGCCGGCGGGATGTCCCAAGCCGTCTAGGATGGACCCCATGCCGCAGTTTCAGAGACGTCCAAAGAGAAGTCCGGAAGGCCTACGCCGATGATCAGCGGCACGACGAAGCTCATCGCCCATCTCGGTTATCCGACGCACTCGTTCAAGGCGCCGCTGATCTACAATCCCTATTTCGAAAAGCATGACATCGACGCGGTCGTCGTGCCGATGGGGTGCAAGGCCGAAGACTATCCCGCCTTCCTGAAGCTGGTCTTCAGGCTCTCCAACATCCACGGCGCGCTGGTGACCATGCCGCACAAGATCACCACCGTCGGACTGCTCGGTGAGGTTTCGAAGAGTGCTCGGGTGGCTGGTGCCTGCAATGCTGTACGCCTCGGTGCCGATGGTACGCTGATCGGCGATATGTTCGATGGTGAGGGTTTCGTGCGTGGAGTATTACGGCGCGGTCGAGAAGTCCGCGGCAGCCGAGCGATGATGATCGGCGCGGGCGGAGTCGGCTCGGCGATTGCGGCCTCACTTGCCCAGGCGGGCATAGCCGAACTTTCGCTCTATGATGCCCATGCGCCAATGATGGATGGCCTGGCCGAACGTCTACGGCTCAATTACCCGGACCTGCATGTCGTAACAGGTTCGGTGGACCCTGCTGGTTACCACATTGTCGTCAACGCCACGCCACTTGGGATGAACGACAGCGATCCATTGCCGCTCGATGTTTCGCGCATCGCGCCTTCGGCCTTCGTTGGTGAAGTGGTGCTGAAGCAAGAGATCACGCCCTTCCTGGCGGCGGTCCGTGCGCGCGGCTGCGAATTCCAGGTGGGCATCGACATGCTTTTCGAGCAGATCCCCGCCTATCTCGAGTTTTTCGGCTTTCCGACCACCACCGCAGAGGAACTCCGGGCGATTGCCAGAGTGTGAGCAAGCCGCCGGCCCCAAGCAAAGGAACGTTTTCCGTGTCCCAGAAAATAGTACTCATTGGTGCGGGGCTGATCGGGCGCGAGCATGCCGTGCTACTCAGGGCCAATCCCCGCGCCGAACTGGTCGGCATTGCCGATGTTTCCGAAGGGGCGGTAGCCGTCGCCGATGAATTCGGCGCGCGGTTTTTCACAGACCTTCGGGATATGCTCGACACGCTGAGACCGGATGGCGCAATCATCGCCCTGCCGAACGCCCTACATGTCGAGGCGGCGCTTGCCTGCGTGGAGCGCAAGATCCCCTGCCTGGTCGAAAAGCCGATTGCAGACACGCTGGAAGCCGCGATGCATCTCGTCGCCGCAGTCGAAAAGGCTGGCGTTCCGGTGCTGGTCGGCCATCAGCGGCGTCATAGCCCCGATATCGCCAAGGCACGCCAGCTTGTCGCTGAAGGCGCGCTCGGCCGGCTGGTCGCCGTCAATGCCATGTGGATGACCGACAAGCCGGGTGCCTATTTCGAGGCAGCATGGCGCAGGCAGCCGGGGGGAGGGCCGCTGCTTATCAACCTTATCCACGACATCGATTGCCTTCGCTTCATCTGCGGCGACATCAACGAGGTCATGGCCTTCACCTCCAGCGCGGTGCGGTCGTTTGAGGTGGAGGATACAGCGAGCGTCAGCGTCCGTTTCGGCAGCGGCGCGCTCGGCACGCTCTTGATGAGCGACACGGCGGTCTCGCCGTTCAACTGGGATACGGCAGCCGGCCAGGCGCTCTATTTTCCGCACCAGCCGGAAAATTCCTACCATCTCGCCGGCACCAAGGCGGCGCTGTCGATACCAGGCATGGACATCTGGCGGCATGAGACGGAAGACGCGCACTGGCAGCACCCGCTGATACGTCAGCACGTGACCCTCGACGGCAGTCGCGCCTATGAAAACCAGCTCAACCATTTCGTCGATGTCATCGAAGGCAAGGCACGGCCGCTGATCTCTGCGCGGGACGGGATGCTGACGCTTGCGACCGTGCTGGCGATCGCAAAAGCCGGCCGGGAAAACCGGACAGTCAGCGTCTCGGAAATGCTCGGCTGAGCCAACCTCCAATGCCCGATATCGGAAAGATCGCAGCGTGAGTGCCATCTTTGTTCTTAACGGACCGAACCTCAATCTTCTTGGCACGCACCAGCCGTATATCTAAGGGCATGAGACGCTTACCGACGTGGAAAAAGATTGCGCAGGGTTGCCGGCCAACTCGAACATGAGATCCTCTTCCACCAGAGCAATCGCGGATACGAGATCATCGACTGGATCCGCCAAACGCGCGAGGAGGCGCGAGTATTGTCACCGATAAAGTGGCAACTTCGAAGGCCGACTTCGTTTGTTCCGAAATGCTCGGACGAAAGAGTGTAGCTTTCCAAATGATGCAGGATTTCAGCGCTTTCCATCATCCCGCGGTGCGAATGAACGTCAGCGGCGATAACCGAGCGCCCGGCTGATATCGTCCGCCGCACTGCGCACCATCAGCAGAAAGCCTTCGCGTTGCTCATTGTAGCGCACGGTCGGAACGCCGAGATTAAGCGCGGCGGCGACCGCGCCGGTGCCGTCAAAGATCGGCGCGGCAATGCCGGTCGAGCCGGTGACGAATTCCTGGTCATTCAGCGCATAGCCATCCCGCCGAACCTTGGTCAGCACGTCGCGGATGCGCTCGATATCGGTCACCGTATAGCGGGTATAAGAAAGGAGCTGGACACGGGAAAGGTAATGCTCCAGCGTCTCCTTCGGCGTGAAGGCGAGCAGCACGCGACCGGTCGCGGTGCAATAGGCGGCGATCGCCGCGTCGAGGTTGACGTCATAACGAACCCGATGCCGGCTGACGCATTTTGCCAGACGGCGGATATCGCAATGGGCGTTCATCGTGGCGAGCAGGATGGTCTCGCCGGACTCGTCGCGCAGTTTTTCCATGAATGGTTTCGCTACCACGACCAGCGGCTCTTCATGGCGCCGGAACGGAAAGCCGTGCCGGCTCGCTTCGACCAGCATGTAGCGGCCGACATCGTCCTGGACCACGTGACCGCGGGCGGCGAGTGTCTGGACGAGGCCATGCGCGCTGCTTTTCGGGAACGAAAGATCCCGCACGATCTGGGCGAGCGGAACCGCTTCCCGGCGGGACGCCATGTATTCCAGCAGGTCGAGAATCCGGCCGGCGCTTTTGATTTCGGAGTTCATATATGTGAACAAAACCCCCATTGATGGTTATCGGATCGGCTCGTAACAATTCTGCCTAGAAAGCAACCACTCACGTTTTCGAGTGTCGCGCTGATAAGGATGAACGATCTCATGAATGCGGCGAATAAGCAAAACGATGCCTCCGAACCTTGGACCTGGCCAGATAGTGTCTGGCGGCAAAAGGTTCAGAAGGTGCGCGCCGGGCGTAGCCTGAGACCGACGAAATGGAAAAACGGCGCGCGCATGGCAGTGGCATTGTCCTTCGATTCCGACCACGAGACGTTGGAACTGAAGAATGGCGGCATATCCTTTGGCAAAATGAGTCAGGGCCAGTATGGTGCACGCTCCGGCATGCCGCGCATTCTGCGCCTCTTGGAAAAATACTCGGTGCCGGCCTCTTTCTTCATGCCGGCTGTCTCGGCGATGATCAATGCGGACGAAGTGAAGACCGTGGTTTCGTCGGGCCACGAGCTTGGCATCCATAGCTGGATCCACGAATTCAATTCCCGTCTCGACCAGGTGACGGAACGCGACCTGGCGCTACGCGCCGCCGACACGCTCGAACGCCTGTCCGGCATCCGCCCGGTCGGCATGCGCACCGCGTCCTGGGATTTCAGCCCCTATACGCTGAAGATCGCCCGTGAGATGGGCCTGCTCTACGATTCCTCGCTGATGGCCGACGAGGAGCCCTACGAGCTTTTGGAGGACGGCGAGCCGACCGGCGTGGTCGAGATCCCCGTCGAGTGGATCCGCGACGACGCGCCTTATGTGGCGATGGACCGGATGACCGGCGCGCGACCTTATGGTGGCCCCGCCATGGTCCTCGATATCTTTGCTCGCGAACTCGAAGTCGCGTGGGAAGAGAGCGGGTTGTTCCAACTCACCATGCATCCGCATCATGTCGGGCACCGTTCACGCATCTTCATTCTGGAGGAGATCATTCGCCACGCCAAGTCGAAGGGCGACGTCTGGTTCTGCACCCATGCGGAACTGGCGCGCTACTGTGCCGACGAGGCCGGGCTAAAGACCGCCGAGAAGGCGGCATAAACAGTTCTTGAATACAGCAGCAACAACAATGAGGGTAAGGGACATGTCTGCCAGAATAGCCTCCATCGCCGCCGTGCTGTTGGCGCTCACCGCGTCGACCGCGCTTGCACAATCCAAGGATACGCTGACCATCGACCTGCCGAACGATGCGGCAACGCTCGATCCGCATCTGCAGTGGAACACCGACAGCTACTCGATCTACCGCAATATCTTCGACAACCTTCTGACCCGCGACGTCAAGGGCGAGATCGTGCCGCAGATCGCCAAGTCGTGGAAATATGTCGACGACAAGACGCTTGAGTTCCAGATCCGCGATGACGTTACTTTCCAGGACGGCACGAAGCTGACCGCCGAAGACGTCGCCTTCTCGATCAACCGCATCATCGACCCGAAGCTGAAGAGCCCGCAGCTCTCGCAGTTCGACCAGATCGCCAAGGCCGAGGCGGTAAGCCCGACCGTGGTCAAGATGACCACCAAGTCGCCTTATCCGGCGCTGCTCGCCCAGCTCGTCAAGCTCTCGATCGTGCCGAAGGCCTATGTCGAAAAGGTCGGTGACCAGGAATTCAACTTGAAGCCGCTCGGTTCCGGCCCCTACAAGATGGCCAACTGGCAGAAGGGCGTTCAGACTGAACTCGAAGCCTATGGCAGCTACTGGCGCGCCAAGCCGCCGTTCCAGAAGGTGGTTTTCCGCACCGTTCCGGATGTTTCGACCCGGATCGCCGACCTTAAGACTGGCAAGGCCGACCTCGTCCGCGACGTGCCGCCGGATCAGGCTGAAAGCATCAAGAGCGACAGCAATTCGCAGGTCCTCTCGGTTCCGACCGAGCGCATCGGCTACCTATTCATCAATGCCCAGGGCGGCGTTACCAAGGACGTCCGCGTCCGCCAGGCGATCGCCTATGCGATCGACCGTCAGGCGCTCGTCGAGGCGCTGCTCGAAGGGTACGGCAAGCCGGTGGAAGTGCTCGGCGCCGAGCCGGTCTTCGGTTACACCGACAAGATCAAGGGCTACGAATACAACCTCGACAAGGCGAAGGAACTGGTGAAGGCCGCCGGCGCGGAGGGCGCGACCGTCGAATTCCTGACCTCTCCCGCCTATAGCCGCGCCACCGTCGAAGCCATTCAGCAGATGGTCAACGAAGCCGGCCTCAAGGTGGAGATCTCGTCCAGCGACCAGGCGACCTTCCTGAAGCGCCGCCAGGGCGATCCGGCCAATGCCGGCGGTCTTGCCTTCGGCGCCTGGTCCTGCGCCTGCCAGGACGTCGACGGCGTGATCTTCCCGCTGTTCCGCACCGGCAGCATCTGGGCAAAGTACTCGAACGAGAAGTTCGATGCCGCCGTGGATAAGGCACGCGTCATCCTCGATCAGAAGGAGCGTCTGAAGCTCTACGAACAGGCCTACCAGGTCCTCAAGGACGACGTTCCGGGCATGGGCCTCTACCAGGCTTATGCGCTCTACGGAGCCGCCAAGAAGCTGAAATGGCAGCCGACCGCCAACGAAGCCATGTTCGTCATGGACATGAGCTGGCAGCAGTAACAGACGGATAACACGACCATGTTGAGATACGCCGTCGAGCGTTTGATACAGGCGATCATTGCGATCTTCGGCGTTCTCACCATCGTCTTCGTCGTCATGCATCTCTCGGGCGACCCGACCCTGCTGCTGGTGCCGCAGGATGCATCGGCCGAGATGATCGCTCAGCTGCGCAGCCAGCTCGGTTTCGACCGGCCGATCTGGGTGCAATACCTGGAATATCTGGGCGGTCTTGCGCATTTTGACTTCGGCATTTCCGTCGTCCAGCGTGTGCCCGCATTCGATATCGTCGTTTCGCGTGTGCCCTATACGGCGATGCTCGCCACCGGCGCGCTGGTGGTGGCGATCGGCATGGGCATTCCGGCCGGCATCATCATGGCGACCCGGCGCGGCGGCTGGATCGAACGGCTGCTGACGGCGATCGTCGTCACCGGTCAGAGCGTGCCGACCTTCCTGTCGGGCATCGTACTGATATTCCTCTTCGGCGTGACGCTGCGCTGGTTGCCGACCTCCGGCTCCGGCGATTTCGCCTCGCTGATCATGCCCTCCATCGCTCTCGGGGCGATCTCGATGTCGACCTTCGCCCGTATGACACGGATCTCGATCATCGACGAACTCGGCAAGGATTATGTCAGGGCAGGGCGTGCCCGCGGTCTGTCGCTCGGCTCCGTGGTGTTCCGCCATGTGCTGCGCAATGCCGCGATCCCGGTGATCACCATCGCCGCGCTCGAGATCGGCAACCTGCTTGCCGGCGCCGTCATCGTCGAGACGGTGTTCGCCTGGCCGGGCATCGGCCAGCTTGCCATCCAATCCATCCAGTCGCGCGACTTCCTGGTCGTCCAGGTCATCGTACTTTTGATTTCCTTCGTTTATGTGCTGACCAGCGTAATCGCGGATTTCGTCTATGCGCTCGTCGATCCGCGCATCCATCTCGTCCGCTAAGGAGAAGGCTTTGAGCACCGCCGTCCTCGCCCTCCGCCAACGCCTTCGCCGGGTCCCGATCTCGGTCATCGTCGTGTCGGTCATCTTTCTGGTGATCGTGCTACTGGCGGTCTTCGCGCCCTGGGTGGCGCCAGCCGACCCCAACCGGCAGAACCTGCTCGGCCGCCTGAAGCCGCCTGGTTTCGAGATGCGCGGCATCACCTACTGGCTCGGCACCGACGATCTCGGCCGCGATCTGCTGTCACGCACGCTCTACGGCGCCGGCGTCTCGCTCTCGGTCGCGGTGCTCTCCGTGGTCGTCTCGTCGCTGGTCGGCGTCACGCTCGGCATGGTCGCCGGCTGGTTCCGTGGCAAGATCGAGATCCTCATCATGCGTCTCGTCGACATCATGATGTCGATCCCGGCGATCCTGCTGGCGGTGCTGACCGTCGCGGTGCTCGGCCCCGGCTTCCTGAAGCTGGTGCTGGTGCTGGGCCTGACACGCTGGCCGCGTTATACCCGCGTCGCCTATGCCCAGACGCTGCAGGTGGCGAACTTGCCCTTCATCAAGGCTTCGGAACTTGCGGGCGCTGGCGCGGCGCGCATTCTCTTCCACCACATCCTGCCGAATATCGCAGGACCGGTGCTGATCGTCGCCACCGCCGAGTTCGGCCTGATGATCCTGATGGAAGCCGGCCTTTCCTTCCTCGGCCTCGGCATCCAGCCGCCGGCCTCGAGCTGGGGCTCGATCATGAGCGTCGGCCGTCAATATATCGAGCGGGCCTGGTGGATCGTCGCCTTTCCGGGCGCCTGTCTCTTCCTGCTCGTCTTTTCCGTCAACGTGCTTGGCGACTGGTTGCGAGACCAGCTCGACCCGCGTTCCCGTTCGCGTTGAACCCTTTGGCGCATTGAGGTTTTAAGTCATGGAATTCGAAAACAAGACCATCGTCATCACCGGCGCCGCCGGCATCTTCGGCCGCTGGACCGCAGCCTATTTCGCCAGGGAAGGCGCAAAGCTCTGCCTCAGCGATGTCCGCATGGATGGCCTTGAAAAGGCGGTCTCCGAGCTCGGGCTCGACCGCTCCAAGGTTCTGCTGCACGCGACCGAGCTCACCAGCGACGCCTCGATGCTCGAACTCGTCGATCTCGTGAAGCGGGAATGGAAGGCGCCGGACATTCTCGTCAACAATGCCGGCATCTACACCCGCTTCAGCCTGCTGGAGATGGAATTCTCCGACTGGGACCGCGTCTTCGGCGTCAACCTGCGCGCGCCCTTCGTGCTGTCGCGCGAATTCGCCAAGCTGATGATCGCGGAAGGCAAGGCCGGCTCGATCATCAACATCTCCTCGGGCGCGGCGCGCAAGATGAATCAGAATTCCGTCCCCTATTGCACCTCGAAGACCGCGATCGAACGGCTCTCCAAGGGCTTTGCGCTGGAGCTTGCCGAATACGGCATCCGCGTCAACGTCGTAGAGCCGGGCTTTGCGCCGGGCAGCGAGGTGAGCGAACTTTCCGACGAATACGTCACCAACATGCTGAAGAACATTCCGCTTGGCCGCGCCAGTGGTCCCGATGATGCGCCGGGCGCGATCGCCTATCTCTGCTCCGACAAGGCGGCCTTCATCACCGGCGCCGTGATCAGCGTCGATGGCGGCAACTCGATCGGCAACTACAAGCGCCCCGAACGGGCCAAGACGGCAGGCTGAGGAGCGATGATGAACCCCGCCGCCTTCCCGTTGCTTTCCGTCGACAGGCTGACCATCGATATCGGTGGCGCCAATGTCGTCGATGACGTCTCCTTCACCGTCGCGCCCGGCAAGGTCATGGCGCTGGTGGGGGAGTCGGGCTGCGGCAAGTCGCTGACCTCCTATGCCATGCTCGGCCTGCTGCCCCCTGCCGCCAGACGCACCGCCGGCCGGATCATGCTCGAAAACACCGATCTCGCAGCCCTGTCCGAGCGGCAGTTGCGCAAGGCGCGCGGCAAGGACATCTCGATCATCTTCCAGGAGCCGAGCGCCTCGCTCGACCCGCTGACCACGGTCGGTTCCCAGATTGCCGAGGCCTATCGCGTCCACCATGGCGTCTCCAAGGCAGAGGCCTACGAGAAGGCGCGGCAGATGCTCGTCGATGTCGGCATTCCCGACCCGGCCCGGCGGTTGGATCAATATCCGTTCGAACTGTCCGGCGGCATGTGCCAGCGCATCATGATCTCGATCGCGCTGATCAATGGGCCGCGCCTGCTGGTCGCCGACGAACCGACCACGGCACTCGACGTTACCATCCAGGCGCAGATCCTCGACCTGATGAAGAAGCTTGTCGCCGACCGCGGCACCGCGATCGTGCTGATCACCCACGACATGGGTGTGGTCGCCGATATCGCCGACGACGTGGCGGTCATGTATGCCGGCCGCATTGCCGAAATTGCGCCGGTGCACGATCTCTTCCGGCAGCCGAAGCATCCGTACACAGCCCTGCTGCTTGCCAGCGTTCCCAAGCTCGATGATGCGCCGAAGGCGGACCTCGCGACCATCGAGGGGACGGTGCCGACGCCGAACGAATTCGGCGTCGGTTGCCGTTTTGTCGAGCGCTGTCCGCTGGCGACCGACAAGTGTCGCACCGAACAGCCACCGCTTTTCGATTGCGGCGGAGGCCATCGCTCGGCCTGCTGGCATATCGACCGCATGGCGGAAATCCGCGAGGTGGCGGCATGAGCGAGCATCAGAACGTTCTCGAAATCCGCGATGTCGCGGTGCATTTCGGCGGCCGCGGCGGACTGCTCGGCAAGTCAGGCCCGGTGGTCAAGGCCGTCAATGGCGTCGACCTCGATATCGCCCGCGGTGAGACCGTGGCGCTGGTCGGCGAATCCGGCTGCGGCAAGTCGACGCTTTCCAACACCATCGTCGGCCTGCAAGCGCCGATCTCCGGCAGCGTCCGCATCAGTGGTGACGAAGTGGTCGGCGCCAGTCGCCGCCAGCTCAACGATATCCGCCGCAAGGTGCAGATGATTTTTCAGGATCCGGCGCTGTCTCTCGATCCGCGCGCGACCGTCGGCGCCACGATCGGCGAACCGCTGATCGTGCGCGGCGTCGCCAAGGGGAGGGCACTGAAGGAACGGGTCGCGACGCTGCTGCAGCAGGTCGGCCTGAGGCCCGAACACGCGGACCGTTATCCGCACCAGTTCTCCGGCGGCCAGCGCCAGCGCGTGGTGATCGCCCGGGCGCTCGCCCTCGAGCCGGATCTCCTGATCTGCGACGAGCCGGTCTCAGCGCTCGACGTCTCCGTACGCGCCCAGATCCTTAATCTGCTGGTGGCGCTGCAGAAGCGCACCGGCGTCTCCTACCTTTTCGTCAGTCATGACCTCGGCGTGGTCCGGCATATCTGCGATCGGGTCGTGGTCATGTATCTCGGCCGCTTCGTGGAAATGGCCGACCGCGACACCTTCTTCGCCAATCCGAAACATCCCTATACCAAGGCGCTGATGTCGGCCGTGCCGGAAGCCGACCCCGAAGTGCAGCGCGCCAAGCAGCGCTTTATCCTCAGCGGCGAACTGCCAAGTCCTTCAAACATCCCGTCCGGCTGCGCATTCCATACGCGCTGCCCGCTGGCGACCGAAATCTGCTCGAAAGAGCGGCCGGAACTGACGCCCCGTGCCGATGGCGCGCGCGTCGCTTGTCACCACGCCTAAGAAGCCATCGCGCATGAGAGACTGACATGACTGACGCCCAGGCACACGAAACCTTCCGGCTGGCTGGCCTCGATGCCCAGGCAGAAATCCGCATCGACCGTTGGGGCGTCCCGCATATCAAGGCGGCGAGCGACAAGGACCTGTTCTTCGTCCAGGGTTTCAATGCCGCTCGCGACCGGCTGTGGCAGCTCGACCTCTGGCGCAAGCGCGGGCTTGGTCTGCTCGCCGCCGACTTCGGCCCTGGCTACCTGGCGCAGGACCACGCCGCCCGGCATTTCCTCTACCGCGGCGACATGGCGCCGGAGTGGACCTCCTACGCACCGGATACGCAGGCGATCTGCACCGCCTTTGTCGCCGGCATCAATGCCTATGTCGCGCTCTGCGAAGCGGAGCCGGCCCGCTTGCCGCCAGAATTCACGGTCTTCGGCACCAGGCCGTCGCGCTGGCAGCCGGCCGACGTGGTGCGGATCCGCAGCCATGCGCTAACCCGCAACGGCCTTTCCGAAATCCTGCGCGCTAACATCATGGCGCTTGCGGATGCACAGACCGACCTGCTGCGCTTCGAGCTCGATCCGCCGGTCTCGCCGAAGCCGGAGGAGGGGATTTCGCTCGCAGATATCCCGCTCGTCGCGACGCGCCTGTTCAAGCTTGCCACGGCGGCCGTCACCTTCGACAAGGCTCGCCTGACCGCGGGGCTAGACGATGTCTGGAAATGGACTGAGGTCACCGATCTCGGCGATATCGTCCAGGCGATCGCGGAGGAAGGGTCCAACAACTGGGCTGTCCACGGTTCGCGCACCGAGACCGGCCGACCGATCCTTGCCAGCGACCCGCACCGCGCGCATGCGGTTCCGTCGCTGCGTTACCTCGTCCACCTCGAGGCCCCCGGCCTCAACGCCATCGGCACCGGCGAACCGACCGCCCCCGGCATCTCGCTCGGCCATAACGATCGCACCGCCTTCGGCCTCACCATCTTCGGCGCCGACCAGGAAGACGTCTATGTCTACGCGACCAAGGACGGCGATCCGGAACAGTATCGTTACGCCGACGGCTGGGAGAAGATCACCCGCATCGAGGAGAGTTTCGCGGTCAAGGGCCATCCCGACCAGACGCTGACGCTTTCGTTCACCCGCCACGGCCCGATCCTCCACGAAAACCCGAAGATCCGTCAGGTCATCGCCATCCGCTCCGTCTGGCTGTCGCCCGGTTCGGCCGCCTATCTCGGCAGCCTGTCTTATATGCGCAGCGGTTCGGTGCGGGCGTTTTCGCAGACGCTTGGGTCCTGGGGTACGCCCTCGGTCAACCATGTCAGCGCCGATGTGGACGGTAATATCGGCTGGTTCACCGCCGGTTTCACGCCGGTGCGCCGCAACTGGGAAGGGTTGCTGCCCGTGCCGGGCCATGGCAGCCACGAATGGGACGGCTTCCTGCCCGCCGGCGAACTGCCGCGTGCTTATAACCCGGCCGATGGTTTCGTTGCTTCGGCCAACGAGATGAACCTGCCGGCCGACCGCGATCCAAGTGCTCCATCGATCGGCCACGAATGGGCGGAAGTGAGCCGCGCCCAACGCATAAAATCGGTCCTGCGTGCCGATCCCAAACACACGCTGGGGGCCTCGATGGCTCTGCAGACCGACGTCTACTCCCGCCCGGCCGCAACCATCTGCGCTGTGCTTCAACAAGTTGCCAGCCGTCAACCGCTGGATGACCGGCAGGAACATGCCATAAAGCTTTTCAACGGCTGGGATTATCGCCTCGAAGCGGCGAGCGCACCGGCAGCGCTCTTCGAAGTCTGGTGGATGAAGCATCTACGGCCGGCGCTGCTGGCAAGGTTCGCACCGAACCCGACCATCCGCCAGTTGCTGCTGCCCGGCGATGTCGACCGCATGCTGGTGCTGCTCAGCGAACCCGGCGCGCTCTGGGAGGCCGCCGACCGCGACTCCATGCTGCTTTCGACGCTTTCCGTAGGCTTTGCCGATTGCGAAATCCGGCTCGGCCCTGATCCGTCGGCCTGGCGCTGGGGCGACCTGCACCGCGCGCTCTTCGAACACGCGACCAGCCGCATCAAGACCGAAGGGGACCCCGACTGGAACGTCGGCCCGCTGCCCGTTGGCGGTAGCCGTTCGACGCCTATGCATGCCGGCTACCGGATGGGTGATTTTGGCGTCAATGCCGGCGCCTCCGTCCGACTTGTCATGGATGTCGGCGACTGGGACAATAGCGTTTGCATCAACACACCCGGTCAGTCCGGTGACCCCCGTTCGCCGCATTACGGCGACCTCGCCGACACCTGGTCGAAAGGCGAATACGTGCCGCTCCTCTACAGCGACGCCCGCATCGCGCTGGAAACCACCCACCGCATCACACTTCTGCCGGTTTAAGCCGGCGGGAGGGGGCTGGGATTTCCGCTGGCCGCTCCGAAGATGTGCCAGGCCGAGAGATACTTCTTCGAGCGAAAATTTCCGCCGTGCCAGCAATGGGACGCTCTCAGACGACATCGTAAAGTTAACTGAGCAACGATCAAAATGTGGGATCTGGTGGCATGACCAAACTAGCCCGTGATCCGCTATATCGCCGCCATCGCTTTCACGCTGACATCATTGCCCACGCTGTGTGGTTTTATTTCCGTTTCCCTCTCAGCCTGCGGATGTCGAGGACTTGTCGGCTGCCCGCGGGATCATTGTCTCACATCAGACGATCCGGCTGTGGGCGGAGAAATTTGGGTGGACCTTCGCCAACGACGTCCGTCGTCGCTCATCCGGCCAGCTTGAAGACAAGTGGCACCTCGATGAGGCCGTCATTTCGATCCGAGGCAAGAAGCACTGGCTATGGCGCGCCGTTGATCAGGACGGTTTTGTTCTGGAGGTGCCGGTGCAAAGCCGCCGCAATGCCAAGGCGGCCAAACGTCTAACGCGTAAGCTCTTGAAGAACCAGGGGAGAGCGCCGCGGGTGGATGATCACCGATAAGTTTCGATACTACGACGCCGCAAAGGGGGAGTTCATGTCCGGTGTCGAGCATCGCTCCCACAAAGGCCTGAACAATCGGGCGGAGAATTCCCACCAGCCAGTCCGGCGGCGAGAGCGGATCATGAAGCGCTTCAAGTCACAGCGACATCTACAACGCTTCCTCTCCATCCATGACCCGATTGCCAACCTGTTCCACATCCCGCGCCACGACATCCCTTGCAGCCATCATCGCGAATTGCGTGCAGCAGCGATGAACCTGTGGGCGAAAATCGCCCGAGCATGACCTACAAAATAGGCCGGCGTCGTGGTCTGGCATCTTTGCCGTTAAGTTTACGATGCCCTCGCGACATTCTCAACTCAGATGCGCTGATCCGCCACACTGCATCAGCTTGCGCTCATGGATGCCGCCCGCCATATCCACGCCGCGGGCGCATCGCCGGATACTCTCCTATCCGCTTGCCCGTCGCTCGGCACAGGGATCAAGCACGGCCTGTGTCGGGCTCCTCTGTGATCGCCACCACCCGTCCGAGCTCGTGAAGGCGGGCGATGATCTCATCCTTGAGATGGTTTCGCTCGCCGAATGCCGAGGAGACAAGCTCGATCCGGCGATAAGCTTCTCTGTCAGTCGGGTTGACCGGTTCAGCCAGGACATAGCCGATTGTCCCGATCGCCTGGATGTTGCTCCCGGCTTCGATCATGGCAGCCACGAAGGCTTCTATTTCATTTTTGGTCATGACGGCACTTGAGGCCATTTGGTGCGCGGTGCCACTGGTAGAATTGCTAGTGATGGGTCTTCGGACCTTCCGACATGTTTATCCTCCAGCTCAGTTGCCACTGATGTCAAGGTCGGCTTCCTCCGCAGCTCGCAGGAACGCAGCCCGCGCTTCCGCCACCGGTCGGCTACCACTCATGACCTCAAGGAAGATTGCGTGAGCTCGAAGAAACTCTTCCCCGGAATTCACAGGCCAAGAGGAGGTCAGAATGTCCGAGGCCTGTTCAGTGCTGCTGACTTTGCGGCGTAGGCCATTCTCGTCTTCGTAAACCACCGGTCGGCGCCAACGTTTAGGATCGAACATGCTTCAGCTCCGATACCCAGCGCCAGATAACATCCCGCATCCAGATACGTTCCCCAGCATTTCTGGCAACAGCGAGGACGCTGAGGCTAGCGCGGGTTGGTGGCCGTAAACGGAGTCGAATTGCGAACTTCTCCTGCCATCGCCGAGGGGACCTTATCTCCGTTTCAAATCGAGTTGGGTGGTTACGATCGACTCTCCAGAACTGGGATCCTTATCGACGGTCTTGATACGCAGGCCGGTTTCACCAACCTTTTGGATGATCATGGTGGCCTTGCGGTCCCCGTAGATTTCATTGGCCCACGTCACGTCGAGATTGATCGTATCGCCCTCGCGGCTACCGGCGAGCGTCGAAGGCTTGCCCGACACCCCTACATAAGTACCCGAATAGGAGTTGCCCGACGTATTGACCTTAGCTTTGAAGCCCCGTGTCACGACCACGAGGGCACGGCACGAGCCATCCATGGAAAAGCTCGATGCATCAGCCTCGGACTTCATATTGCAGGACACGCTGAGGCTGTCGCCACCCAGCTTTCGGAGCACCTTGCCGCCGCCCGTCCAGTCACCTTCGATCGATTTCAGGAAGTCTTCCTCGGTTGCCATCGCGCTGAAGGGAATAAGCGAACCTGCGATCAACACAGGGATCGAGAATATGCGCATCGTGAGCTTCCTTGTTCTTGATGCGTCACAACCGCGGTATGTCGGCAATGGTTCCGTTACCTCGATCGGCATCGAGGATGCGTTGTGCTTCGGAGTGATTCCCATCAAGAGCAGGGTTTGGCGGACGATTTTCGGGGTATGAGGGTCGGAGCCGAAATACGGATTCGATCGTCTGCTGAAATGGCGCCGCTTGTGAGCAGATCCAAAGCGTTTGACGCAATCTGCTCGAAGGGGACGCGCAGTGTCGTGAGCGGTGTCGGAAGATGACTGACGATCGGGATGTCGTTGTATCCGACGATCGAAACATCGTTGGGTACGGATATCCCGAGGCGTGACAGGCCGGAAAGAGCACCGATTGCGGTGTTGTCGTTCACGGCAAAGATCGCCGTCGGGCGATCTTCGAGGCGCATGAGATGCAGGGCCGCATCCGCTCCGGCGTCGATCCCGAAGGTCGACGGCACAATGCAATCGGGGCGGACCGAGATGGCGGCCTCTTCCAATGCCTGCCTGTAGCCTTCGACGCGACCGCGCGAGCTGGAGGCATATGAAGGACCGGCAATCACTCCGATACGACGATGACCGAGGTCCAGGAGGTGGCGCGTCGCCAGATATCCGCCCAGCCTGTCGTCGCCCACCGAAGACAGGCTCCGTCCATCGGTACGCAACGCCAGGACAAAAGGTACACCTCGGGCCGCAAGCTCGTCAGGAAAATCGTCATCCTCGCGGGCAGTCGAAAGGATCAACCCGTCGACGCCTCGTTTCAGAAGAGACTCGGCAGCGAGCCTGTCGGCCCTGGGCTTGTCATCCGTCGTTGCGACAATCGCGAAGCGGCCACTTTTGCCGCATGCTTTTGCCAGGGCTTCATAAAGCATTGCCATGACGGTATCGGTCAGCCGAGGCACGATCACGCCAACCGTCATCGTGTTGCCGCGTCGGAGGCTCGCCGCGGAGACGTCTCTGACATAACCCATGTCTTCTGCGATTTTCCGGACGCGGCGCGAAGTTTCGTTGTCGGATCGGGGAAGTCGTTCATCGAGGATGCGCGATACGGTCGATTTCGAAACGCCAGCTGCCGACGCGACATCAAGGATGGTCACCCGTGTCTGACGGCTCGCTTCTGCGGGCTTTGAATCCATTTCGCTTTTTTCCATCTGCGGCGTTCTCGCGGTCAACGCCCCAACCATGCAACAAAAAAAATGTTGACTCCAGTAAAATCGGAAACGATAGTGGGAACGTTCCCATTAACGATCCCATCGCTGATCACGAAGGCGGCCAGCGGCTATCTAGGAGGAGAAAAACCTATGCCAACGATGGATCTGAGAGGCCTGAGCCCGGCACCCGTTACCGCGTTTACCCGCGACGGAGAAGTCGATTATCCGGCCAATGCCCGTATTGCCAAATGGCTTGCCGGCATGGACGGCGTCAAGAGCCTGGTTATCCTTGGCCATGCCGGCGAAGGCACGTTCCTGACCGAGGAAGAGCGCCTGAAGCTCATCCGCACCTATGTCGAAGCCGTCGATGGTCAGGTTCCAATCATTGCTGGCATCACCGGCGAGGGCACCAAGGTTGCCGCAGAAGAAGCCATGAAGTGCAAATCTGCCGGCGCGACCGGTGCTCTTGTCTATCCGAACCACGGCTGGCTGCGTTTCGGCTTCCAGAAAGGCGCCCCGCAGGATCGCTACAAGGCAATCTGGCAGGAATCGGGCCTGCAGTGCATCCTGTTCCAGTACCCGGATGCCACCAAGGCTTCCTACGACCTGGACACCCAGCTTGCGATCGCGACCCAGGATGGCGTCGTCGCCACCAAAAACGGCGTTCGAAACATGAAGCGCTGGTACGTCGAGATTCCGGAACTCAAGAAGGCCAACTCGAACCTGCAGATCCTGAGCTGCCATGACGAATGGCTGCTGCCGACCATGTTCGATGTCGACGGCCTGCTTGTGGGCTACGGCAATATTACGCCGGAGCTGCTGATCGACCTGATCAAGGCAGGAAAGGCGCAGAACTATCCGGAAGCCCGCCGGATTTTCGAACGTCTCCTTCCCGTCACCCGTGCCGTCTACCACCGTGGTTCCCATATGGAAGGCACCGTCGCCCTCAAGCTTGGGCTTGTTCATCGTGGTGTGCTTGAGCATGCCACTATCCGGGAGCCTCTGAAGAACCTCGGCGAAAAGGCCGAAGCGGAGATCTTTGCAGCCTTTGATGCTGCCGGCATCGGCCGGGTTGAGCAGCTTCTGGCAGCCGAGTGACTGACGACGCCCCCGCCTCTCAAGCGGGGGCCTCTTACGGGGAGGGATTGCGGGCGCATCGGGGAGTGACGCGCCGCGGTCGCGCCGCCTGTCACGCTGGTGCTTGGCTAGCCGATGAGAGAGCCACACCTTCTGGATCCACAACCACACCATGCCAAAGGGTCCCGAAATTTAAGACATCCAACGCGTAGGTTCGACGCCAGGCCGGGAGAGTGGGCCAGGCAGAGGGAGGAAAATATGAATATGGAACAACGGATGGCCGCGCAGTCGCCGACGGTCGACACCCAAGCTGAAATCAGCGCCCGCCTAGAACGGCTGCCGGTGACCCGGGAGGTTTTCTGGGCTCGAAATATCGTCGGCGCAGCGACGTTCTTTGACGGCTACACCGTCATTGCCATAGCCTATGCCATGCCGGTTCTTGTTCGCGAGTGGGGTTTGACCCCGGGACAGACGGGCATGATCCTGTCGATGGGCTACCTGGGGCAGTTGATCGGCGCCATTTGCTTTGGCTGGCTTGCCGAACGGATCGGCCGTCTCAAAGTGCTGCTATTCACCATCCTGCTATTCGTCAGCATGGACGTCGCATGCCTTTTTGCGGCCGGTGCCGGCATGATGATGGCATTGCGTTTCATTCAAGGCATCGGAACCGGCGGCGAAGTTCCGGTCGCGAGTGCATATATCAACGAGTTGATCAGCTCGAAGGGGCGGGGTCGTTTCTTCCTGCTGTATGAGGTCATGTTTCTGCTCGGCCTCGTCGGCGCAGGCTTGATCGGCTATTTCATGGTCCCAGCCTATGGCTGGAAGGCGATGTTCGTCGTCGGCCTGGTCCCGGCCGTCCTCATGATCCCGCTGCGCTGGTTCCTCAATGAATCACCTCGCTGGCTCGCCGCCAACGGCCGCTATGAGGAAGCCGACCGCATCGTCACCAAGCTTGAGAACAGCGCTCGTGCCGCCGGCAAGGAACTGCCGGAGCCGAAAATCATAGCCGCCCCTGTCCGTCGTCGATCGGACTGGCGCGAACTTTTCCAGGGCATCTATCTCAAGCGCACACTGTCAATCTGGGCGATGTGGTTCTGTGCCTATATGGTCGCCAATGGGACGATCACCTGGCTTCCGACCCTCTATCGCCAGACATTCAACCTGCCGCTAGAAACCAGTATCCTATACGGGTTTATCACTTCGGTCGGTGGCGTGATCGCGGCCGTTATCTGCGCATTGCTCATCGACAAGGTCGGTCGCAAGCGCTGGTACACCGGTGCGCTTCTGATCGCGCCGATCCCGCTTGTCATCCTCGCCTGGTTGGGTGCGACGTCGGCAACACAGGTCCTGATCCTGGCCGGTCTCGCCTACGCCGTCGTCCAAACCGTAACTTTCTCGCTCTATCTCTATTCGGCGGAAATCTACCCGACCCGCCTTCGTGCCATTGGCACGGGGACAGGCAGCGCCTGGCTTCGTCTCGGATCCTCCGCGGGCCCTATCGCGGTGGGTTGGGTCATGTCGTCGATGGGCATCCAGTATGTCTTCGGCGCGTTCGCAGCGATCCTTCTCGTTGGCGCCCTGGTGACGGCCCTCTTCGCGGTCGAGACCAAGGGCCAGGTTTTGGAGGAGCTTTCGCCGTGATGTCGCCGTGATGCGCTAGCGATGAATAAGAGCAGGGATCAAAGGCTCGGCGAGGATCGCACGGGCCTTGATCTTTCACAGTTGCAGCTTCGTACGGGCTGGCCATCGTTTTACCCCCCTAGATTGCTTCGCCGTCCGACGTAAATACCGGGGCAGCGCGAGCGGCTCCCGAACCGCGAACTCGGCACGGCTTCTTGCGCGATCTCTCCGCTCGCAACATCATCCACATGTGTCGAAGCGATGAATTCGAGAGAAGGGCGATGGGTCTATACTGCCGGCCTCGTACTCGTGCGGCAGAAGCCGGGATCGGCCAAGGGCGTGATGTTCATCACCATTGAGGAGGAGACTGGGCCGGCCAACCTCGTTGTTTGGCCGACACTCTTTGAAAAACGCCGGCGGGTCGTTCTCGGGTCTTCGATGATGGCGATCAATGGTCGGACCCAGCGGGAAGGGGAGGTCGTCCATCTTGTTGCCCTGCAACTTATCAGCCGACCTTGTGGGCCTTGCCGATCGCGATGAAGAGTTCAAACTGCCGGCAGGCAGGGGTGATGAGTTTGCGCGGGGTGGCGGATCCGATCCACGGGACATACGGAAGCCGGTTATAGCCGCGCACGACATGTTCATATCTTCATGCCGAACTCGGCATAAGGTGTTTATCCCGAGCCGGAGACTATGCCGAGCCCGTTCCCTAAAGCCCGAGATTTCCGGTAAAGCCGCGTGGCAAGCTCGGCATAATACCCACCCTCCGCTGTTATAATTTAGCGGAGACAAGCATGACCACCTTGCTAGCGAAGAACGCAATTCTTTCGCAAACTATCGACGACTGGCCACATCAGGCCTGCGTGCAATCCGTCATCATCTCGATTAATTTGGTGACTCACTCTCAAATAGATAGTAACGCTTGCCTCAAGGTCCTTCCAGCCTAAATTTATGGTCGACGGTAGACGACAGTCTGGTACCTGGCCGTTGAGGAGTTCGATGATGAAATACTACCTCTGCAAATACATACCCCCCCGCACGGACTTCCTTGCGACAATGACGGTGGACGAGAAAGACTGGATGGCCCAGCACGGCGCCTATCTCGACTGGCTTCTCGGTACGGGAAAGATCATCGCGCACGGTCCGGTCATGGATCCAGCCGGTGGTTACGGCGTCTCTCTTTATCAGATCGCCGATGATGAAGAGATCGAGACACTGACGTCGAGCGACCCGATTGTGCAAAACGGGGCGGGCCACTACGAACACCATCCTATGCTTCACTTGAAGCACCGCGGCTAAGATTATAGACTACGCTATCTCCTCATCGTATTCGGTCTTGGCATCTAGCGGATCTCCGAGTCCCATGGTTCATGGCAGCTCGACAGACCATGTCGCTCAGCAGCTCTAAGCTCAGCGCGGTCGCAGCCGTCGGATTTAGGGTTCAAGCCGAATGCCCCGTCTGACTGGCGGGACGTCATCTCTTGCTCCGCCATCTCGTAAATATGCGCGGCGCAAGCACAAGAACAATTGGGGATGAAGCTTGATGCGTCCAATCGGCCTTGCCATCTCCGCACGCCGAAGCTATCGCCAAGTCATCTTCGAACGACATTCTCCGCCTGCCAGCGTGAACGGCTTCGGACACCTTCTTGAGGCGATCATGGCGGCAATGCTAAACTCTATTTTTCGGAGGGCCTCATACGTTGAGATAACGCTCGGCCAGGCGTGCCCACATGGCGGCGCCGGTCGTCAGGCTGCCATCGTTGAAGTCGTATTTCGATGAATGCAGGATCTGCGAATCTTTGCCGTTGCCAAGCCGCAGGAAGCTGCCGGGACGATGGTGAAGGAAATAGGCAAAGTCTTCGCTGCCGGGCAGAGGCGGGCAGGTCAAGACATTGTCGGTGCCAACCAGTTCCTCGGCGACCTCGCGTGCGAAGGCCGTCTCCTCCTCGGAATTTACTACAACGGGATAACCGTATTCGTATTCGATCTCGGCGGTCGCGCCGTGCCCTTCGGCAACGCTTGCCGTCAATTTGCGAATGCGCTCCTCGAGGAAAACGCGGATCGCCGGATCGAAGGAGCGCACGCTCATCGAAATCTTGGCATTATTAGGGATGACGTTCGATGCCTCTCCGGCATTAATGGTGCTTACCGTGACGACCGCCGTCTGGGTCGGATCGACATTGCGCGAGACGATCGATTGCAGCGTCATCACGAGATTGCAGGCGACAAGGACCGGATCGACGGTCAGGTGCGGACGCGAGGCATGTCCGCCCTTGCCGGTGACGGTGATCTTGACGGTGTCGCCGGCGGCCATCATTGGGCCGGCTCGGGTGAGCAGCGTGCCGGCGGGCATGCCGGGATGGTTGTGCAGACCAAAGATAGCGTCGATCGGAAAGCGTTCGAACAGGCCATCGGCGATCATCCGCTGCGCACCGCTGAATTGGCCTGCTTCTTCAGCAGGCTGGAAGATCAGCGTCACTGTGCCGTTGAAGCGCTTGGTGCGCGCCAAATATTCAGCGGCCCCGAGCAGAACCGTGGTATGGCCGTCGTGGCCGCACGCATGCATCTTGCCGGGTACGGTACTGGAGTAAGGCGCGCCTGTCTCTTCCTCGATCGGCAACGCATCCATGTCGGCGCGGATACCGATGCTCCTGGTGCCTTCGCCATTCTTGAGCGTCGCCACAACCCCATGACCGCCGACATTGCGGGTTACCGTGTAACCCCAGCTTTCGAGTTTTTCGGCTACGTATCGGGCGGTTTCGGCCTCTTCGAAAGAGAGTTCCGGATGAGCATGGAGATGCTGGCGGGTCGCCTTCAGCTCGGCTTCCATAGAGTCGAAATCGGCGATGCGGGCGTAGAGATTGTCTTGGCTAGGCATGGGATATCCAGACTTTCAGATTTTGAACAAAAGACCCCGGCCTTTCGGCCGGGGTTAGTCGGGGAGGATTTACAGGAAGCGCGACAGAAAAGCCTGTGTGCGCGTATGCTGCGGATTGCCGATCACGTCTTCCGGTTTTCCCTGTTCGACGACCACCCCTCCGTCCATGAACACCACCCGGTCGGCCGCTTCACGCGCAAAGCTGATCTCGTGGGTGACGACGATCATGGTAAGACCCTGCTTTGCCAGGTCCCGCATCGTCGCCAGCACTTCGCCGACCAGTTCCGGATCGAGCGCCGAGGTTGGCTCATCGAACAGCATCAGCTTTGGCTTGATCGCCAGCGCGCGGGCAATTGCGACGCGTTGTTGCTGGCCGCCGGAAAGCTGCCGCGGGTAGGCATTCGCCTTCTCCGACAGACCGACGCGCTCCAAAAGTCGACTGGCGCTCTCGATCGCATCCTTTCGGCTTTCACGATGGACGCCGACTGGCGCCTCGATGATGTTCTGCAGCACGGTCATGTGCGGGTAGAGGTTGAACTGCTGGAACACCATGCCGATCTTTCGACGCTGCCTTGCAATGCCGTTGGGCGACAGCCTTTCCAGCCGGTCGTTCTTGACGCGGTAACCGATCTGCTCGCCATCCACCTCGATATATCCCTTCTGGATATCTTCGAGGTGATTGATACAGCGCAGGAAGGTGGATTTGCCCGAGCCGGACGGCCCCAGAACGGCCACGACTTCCCCCGGCATAATGTCGAGGTCGATGCCCTTCAACACTTCGAGCCGGTCGAAGGACTTGTGGACATTACGAGCCTGGACGAGGGGCTTGGTGGTATCGACGATGGTCAATGGCTTGCCTCCTCTGTGACGGCTGCTGGCTTGGGCGTGGCGCCATTGCGGCGGTCGCTGCGACCATAATAGGCTTCGATATAGCCCTGACCGATATTCAGCACCGAGGTGATGAGCAGGTACCAGAGGACCGCGACCAGCAGCATCGGGATGATCTCGAAGGTGCGGTTATAGATCGATTGCACCGAATAAAGCAGATCGGCCATGGCGATGACGCTGACGATCGAGGTCGCCTTGATCATGCTGATCAACTGATTGCCGGTCGGCGGCACAATCGAACGCATCGCCTGCGGAATAATGATCCGCCGCAGGGCTCGCGCCTTGGTCATGCCGAAGGCTTCCGCCGTTTCGGTCTGACCGCGGTCAACTGACAGAAGGCCGCCGCGGATGACTTCTGCCATATAAGCAGCCTCGTTGAGTGCGAGGCCAACGATCGCCGCGGTCATCGGCGTGATCACAGAATTGGTATCCCAGCTAATAAGCGTCGGACCGAAGGGAAGTGAAATCGAAATCGCCGGAAACAGCGTCGACATGTTGTACCAGAAGATCAGCTGGACGAGCAGCGGCGTGCCGCGGAAGAACCAGATGAACAGCGAGGCGAACGAACTCGCCAGCTTGTCGGACGACATGCGGGCAATAGCGATCACCAGGCCGAGCGCGACACCGAGGATCATGGCGATCACGGTGAGGCCAAGGCTGACGTAAAGACCGCTCAAAACCGTCGGATCGAAGAAATACTGGGCAACAACCGGCCAGCCGAAGTTTTCATTGGCGGCAACGATCCAGCCGAAGTCGATGACGACCAGCGCAATCACGATCCGGAGGGCAAGAGGGCCAGCCCTGAAAGGCGTGTGAGCCGTCGCCACATCGCGGAAGTCCGCGGCGCCCGAAGGCGCTGCGTTGTTGTTGGTGGTGCTCATTTGGGAAGTTGCCCGCCAAGGTTGAGGCCAGGCTGCTTGATCATGTTGTTCTCGATGCCCCATTTCTTCATGATCGCGGCATAGGTGCCATTGTCCATGAGCACCTTGATGGCATCGACGAACAGCGGGCCGAGCGGTGAGCCCTTCGGCACGACGGCGCCCTGGAAGATGTCTTCAAAGCCGTTCTTCTGGCCGACGCCGGTCAGTTCCAGCTGGCCGTTCGCCTGGGAGACGAAATAGGTCAGCGGCGCCTGTGAGGAGAAGAAGGCATCGGCGCGCTTGGAACGGACGGCCAGGATCGATGCCGGCTGGTCGGTATAGGACTGGACCTCCACCGGTTCCTTGCCATCAGCCTTGCACTTGTCCGACTGTGCCTTGATCACCCGTTCGGCGGATCCGCCGGCCATGACCGAGATGCGCTGGCCGCAGGAGGTGTCCAGCGAGCCAATGCCCTTGGGATTGCCCTTGAGAGTGGCGAAGACGACGAATTCCTGCACCCAATCGACGAAGTCGCTTGCTGCTTCGCGATCCTTGTAGTCGCCGATCGGGCCGAAGGCGAACTGGTAACGACCCGCGTTAACGCCGGCCAGCAGGGCCGGCAGACCACCGACAGTCGCATGCTCGATCTTGACGCCGAGAACCTGTCCGAGCGCATCGGTCAGGTCGGCACTGGCGCCTGTCATATCGGTGCCGGTGACGATTTCGTAGGGAGGGAACGAACCGTTGTTGACGGAGATCATCTTGCCGGCGGGCTTGATGTCTTCCGGCAGGCGATCGTGGAGCGCCTTGTTGACGTCCAGCTTGATGGATGCGTCCTGCGCCCTGGCGACGCCCGCAAGTGCTACGCTGACGAGAGCGAGAGCGATGAGTTTCTTATGCGACATGTTCATTCCCCTTTTTTACAAAGCGACGTTTCTTGAGAGATTAAGGTTACGACTGCCGGTCAGATCCGGCTGCCATCCGTATCGAATGCGAAAAGCTCTTCCGGCGTCATGTGGCGCTTCATGATGCCCTGCGCGTGCAATTCACCGGCAAAATCGTCGATCATCTTGCGGTTGGCGGCAAATCCGCTGGCATCCCAGCCTTTGGGCAGTTCGCGCGAAGTTTTCAGGACCTCGTCGAACATCCATGGCGTGGTTTCGGCATATTTGCGACGCTTGGTGGTCCACATGCGCTGCGACTCGTCGATCAGTCTGCTGACTTCGGCAATTACCCATGGGTTCTCGGCAACGATATCAGCCTTGATGCCGATCAGGTGCATGCCCGGAACGTATCCCACATCGTCGAAATACCGGCGCTCTTCTGCGCGGAAATCGGTCAGCACCTGACGGAACGGTGAGCCAGGCTCGAAATAGCCATCGGGCATGAAGGGCGTGAAGATCGCATCCAGTTCGCCTTCGCGCAAAAGGTCGACCATCGGGCGTTCGCCGGGGCAGGCTTCGATCAGGCCGGGCTGGCCAAAGCCGTCGAGGCGATCGGTGACTGGGTGGGCCTCTGTCAGGCGGCCAGCATACCACGTCGCATCCTTGATCTCGACGCCTTCGCGGCGGATAGCTGCACGCGTCCACGTGTTGCCGCTGTCGCGCCATCCGGTGACGCCGATGCGTTTGCCGGCCAGCTGGCCGAGCGTTGTCAGATCGCTGTCGCGAGTGGTCATGATGCAGCGATGGCGGAAGCCGCGCATGATGAAGTTGGGAATGCCAACGACGCTGTCATCGCCGTCGTGGCGAAGCTGGGTATAGCGGCTGAACGAAATCTCGGCAGCCTCGTGGTCGGGGCTCTTGCCGAGATGGGACACAAGCGTTCCGATCCGCTCCACCCGTAAGTCGAGCTTGTCGGAAGCGACATCGCCGAGGATCAGCGGGGTCATGTAGTCCCAGTCACGCAGTGCAATTCGAAGGCCCAGTGTCATTCTACATACTCATGTCAGAAAGTGCTTACGAAGGGAGATTAAAATGTTCACATCGTAATGATCAAATGTTATTACGTTATTGAACATTTAAACTGGTGAGAAAATGAGCGACGCCTACGATTCGATCTGGTTTGCCGAAAAATTAAGCGATCGAACAATTCGCGGAATTGCGTTGGAAACCAGTGCCTTGATCAGGGCAGGGGCGCTTCCCGTAGGCGCCAAGCTGCCTCCGATCCGTGATCTCGCTTTTTCGCTCGGTGTCAGCCCGGCGACGATTTCGGAAGCTTGGAGCGAGCTTAGACGGCAAAAGATCATTACAGGAAGGGGCCGTAACGGCACCTGGGTCAGCGGTGACCGCTTCATCGCAAAGCCAGAGCGTCTTGCGAGTTCCGGCCACTACGGTGCAGATGTGCTCGACCTGACGATGGCCGTTCCGGACCCAAGGCTGCTGCCGACTTTGGAGAAGGCGCTGGCATACGGGGCTTCCGCAGAGAACCTCAACAGCTATGAGCGCAGCCGTATTCTGCCGGAACTGGAGGCCGAAGTACGCAAGACATGGCCCTATGACCCGGAAGCGATGCTTGCGACCAACGGCGGTTATAATGCAGTGTATACCGCCATTCATGCGCTGGTGACGCCCGGCGCGCCTGTCGCCATCGAAGAACCGACGGCGATGCGGCTCCTCGATATTCTTGAGCATCAGGGTGCACGTATACTACCTGTGAAATGTGACGAGTACGGCCCGCTGCCCTCATCGCTCCAGGATGCGATGCGCTACAAACCGGTCGTTTTCCTGTTTCAGCCGCGGCTGCATTCGGTGACCGGCCGGACAGTGACGCGGCAACGTCTGGGCGAACTGACTGAAGTACTACGTGACAGCGACACCCTCATAATTGAGGATGATGGCATGTCCGATATTTCGGGGGTTGAGCGTCATTCGCTTGGCACGCAGTTTCCCGATAGGGTCATTCACATTACCTCGTTTTCCAAGACGCTCGGCCCCGATCTTCGTTTGGCGGTATTGTCAGGCACAGCGGCAATCGTTGAACAGATCCAGTCTTATCGTAGTTTTAGTGCTGCCTGGACCAGCCGCGTTCTTCAAGCCGCCGGCGCATGGTTGTTGCGCCAACCGGAAACTTGGGAAGGCATCGCATCTGCCCGGGCTATCTATAAAAAACGACGCGATATGCTCGCTAGCGCTCTGCGCGTGCGCGGCCTAACCATCGAAGATGGAGACGGGTTATCTTTGTGGGTGCCGGTGGTCTCTGAGCCCTTTGCAATGGTTACGCTCGCTGCCCGGAACATTGCGGTCAACTCGGGAAGCAAATTCTGCATTGTTCACAGCAATAACATTCGGGTGGCAACGTCGATGTTGGATGAGCGCTCCGAGGATGTAGCTGACGCGATTGCACTCGCCCACATTATGTAGCTGCACATGCTATGCGTTGACAGCTCTGGTGCATGCGGTGTCACAATGTTCCATTGCCGCCGCGAACGCGGTGTTTGTTGATGACGTAGGTACGCGCGGTCGTCACAGCGTTCCAGTGCGCCTTTGCGCGGATATCATGGCTTTTGGCATTTTCCGCCGGTGATGGCACCAAAGGCGCGCGGCTTCATGACTGGGCTTACTGCGAACGCGCCGACCTCGATGTCGACGAATATGACGAGACGAAATCGGGGCTTTGGACCCGTGGCCTCCTGATCCGGCGTAAATATCAGCGATGGCGATCTCGCGTTCTTCTGTAATGCTAGTCCGCGCACGTGCTGAGGATTGGTATCATCAACTTCACATGATCATCGATCCGCTCAAGAACTTTTGCCGGAACGACCTCACGCTCCGGCAGCGACCACCAAAGCTCGTTGACACGTTCAACGGTATCGACCACCGCTTTGAGCACCGCCGCTTCCGGCAAGCGTGCACGATTGGCGAAGACTTTCCATCGCTGTGCATCCATCGCCTTGAAGGAACGCTCGCCGGCGAGCGACAGCGCCATGGCATCTGCCGGGATGTAGGGAATGGTCGAGAGCACATCATAAATAGGAGCGAGCGCGGGTTTGTCGCCCGCACCAGGATAGATCAGAGACCAATTCTTGAGATGTATGTCGCCATTCCCGGTGATGGCGGCCAACGCCAGTCGACGGACAAATTCAATCGACGCCGCCGACGATACGGCGATGCCGAGAGCAGCCGCAATATCGTGATAGGCTGCTCCTTCGTACTTGCGCGAAGGATAGATTCCAAACACCTGAGCAAAATCCTCGATGTGGATCCGCTCGCCGCCGGTGCCGCGATCAAAGCGTTTGACGAGCAGGACTTTACCGTCCGATAGCGTCTTGAATTCCTCCGGGATCCCTTCGAATTCCGATTGCTCGACAAGCTCACGTTCCGGCACGTCCATGCCGATCGCTTCGGCCAAAGCGAGATTGGCATATTCGTTTTCCGAGACCCCGGGAAACGACGTCAACGGAAACTTGGCAATATAAGACCCCTGCTCATCTCCCAGCGGCAGTGTCAGGCCGCCACTCTTGCCGGTGTTCTTGATGACGGAAAGCTTCATCTGCACGCCAGCGAGCGAAAACCGGGCCCTCGATTTGAGAGGTGATGGATCGTCAACGCGAGCAACCGTTCCTTCGCTTGGCACAACGCGGACGGCACCCGGCAGATCCGACCCGAGTGCAACCAGCAGATCAAAGTCGTTTCCGGCGCGAACACTGCCGGCATGGTGCTTTTCCATCGCCTCGCGCAGTTTGTCTTCAGGAAGAAGATTGGCAAAGAATGCCGGCAAGGCTCTGGCAACAGGTTTGGGATCCTTGCGCAGACCCCCGGTTGCCGCGCGGAAAGACAAGCTCAAAACAGGGAAGCCGCCCGTCGCGCGATAGCTCTCCTCAAAGCTGAACGCGTTGAAATCGCCGGGCGTCCGCACAAGCGTGCCAACCTTCAGGTCATTCAGCAGCACTTCAAGTGACGATATGGGTCTTGGATTGAGAGGAGCCTCAGGCATTGGCATTGCCGTCGGCGCTGACCGCGAACGCAGGAAGGTCGTCTTCAGCACCATCGGGCTGCAGCAGGGCATCAACCGCCGGGACCATGGCCTGCGGGATGAGCATTAGTTCGAGACCGAGCGCTCGCGAAATGTTGATCAAGGTCGTTGTGCGAGCAGCGGCACTTCCAGCCTCGATCTCGCGATAGCGAGGACGTGATATGCCTGCCAAGTCGGCAACCTGCTCTTGAGTGAGTCCCAAGTTTTTACGTGCCGTCTTCAACAGCCGGCCGACCGCAAGCAAAGCCCCTGACTCAGCAATCATTTGATCTCTAAACCTATCGTCGCGTATTAAATGTTACGTTTACATATCTCTGTTCCTTAAAAAAGTCAAGGTAATTGATCTATTTGCAGATCATATTATGGATTATGATCTGTTTAAATGCCTTCTAGAAGAATTTACGCGCACTGCGGGATCGAGCGTGACCGTCAAATTATAATTCCGATACATGCTTTGTTAAAGCCTGCCTCCTATTCCCGCTCGCCCTCGGCACTGGTGCCTGAGAGAAATGGAATGAGCATGCCCAAACAGGATATTTCATCACGTCTTTTTCAAAGAAAGATCTCGGAATTCTGCGAGGTGCGCATCGCGCCGATCGCACCGAAAGGGGTGCTGGAAAATATCCGCCCCTATCTCATCAACCTGATCATTTACCGGAAGCCGCCACCGATCCTGAATGGCCGCCTTGACTGGACGACGATCGGACAGGCCTGCATGACGCGATCCCTCTCCTGCTCGACCATGAAGGGGCCTGAACTCTATCCGAGAAACCATTCGGCGATAGCGCCTCTATCGGCTCGCCCGATCGGGGTAATTCAGGCTGATCTTCCGCCAGACCTAGCGATAGGATGCGATTGAAATCTGCAGCCGATATCGATGATCGAACTGGAGCTGCGGCCCGCACGTTGGCCCATGCTTATGCTTCAGCCTTTGGTTCAGGGGATTGATGCTGCAATCACGGACAGCGCCCTCCTCTTCTCCATATAGAGAACACCACGATATGCCGACCCGCTCATCCAATCATATCCTCGGTCCTTAGCGAGGTGGAGCAAAAGGACGAACATCGACACAGGCGGGCAGCGGGAGATCCATCATGTCGAACCTGCCCATTTCCCGCCTCGTGTGTCTGTCGCGTCAGACCTGCGCCATGCCGCCATCGACGACTAGTTCCGCACCGGTTGTGAAACTGCTCTCGTCGCTGGCAAGGAACAGGACCGCAGCGGCGACCTCGTCTGGCCGGCCCATGCGCCCCAGAGGAATCATGCTGGAAAGCGCGTCCCGAACGTCTTTCGAGGCTCCCGCCATCATCGCAGTATCGGTCGGACCGGGGCTGACGACGTTGACACGGATGCCCTTCGGAGCGAGTTCGTTGGCCCATGTGCGCGTGAACGAGCGGACCGCCGCCTTGGTGGCACCGTAGACCCCATACCCTTTGGTGCCGATGTCCCCTGCGATGGAGCCGATCAACACGATCGTTCCGCCAGGTTGCATGAGGTTAGTAGCACCTTGTGCCGCGAAGACGAGCGAGCGGACGTTAAGCCCGAATGTCCGGTCGAAATGATCCTCGGAAATCTCTTCAAGCGGGGCGTATTCGGAAAGGCCTGCGTTGACGACGAGGACGTCTATGCGCCCCTGTTCCAACTTTATCTGCTCGAACACGCGGTTCAGATCGGCGGTGTTGCTCACATCTGCCTGCAGAGGCCTAATGCTCCCGTCGCCTATTGCTTCAGGTACGCCATCCGTGCCCTTGCGGCTGGTCGCATAGACCTGCGCCCCCTCCTGCGCGAACCGTTGTGAAACGGCGCCGCCGATGCCGCCGTGACCGCCAACAACGAGGGCAATCTTGCTTGCTAATCTGGTCATGTAAACTCCATCAAAAGTGACAGATGGAAGATATACGCCCTATACCTACGGTCAATTACGCACTATAAGTAAAGAAGATATCGAGGAGTATACCTATGTCCGCCATGATTGAAGACATGCCCGTCAAAGTCAGCCCGCCCCGTCGTCCCAAGCCCGTTTCCGTCGAGGCGTTGATAGACGTGCAAAAGGCACGGCCGGTGCTTGAGCAGATCGCCAACAAGTGGTCGGTCCTGATCCTGACCGTCCTGTGCACCAGGCCGTCACGCTTCAACGAGATCATGCGGCGCCTCGACGGTATTACGCACAAGGCGCTTGCCGATGCCTTGAAACGCCTCGAGCGCAATGGGCTCATTCGCCGTGAAGTACTGACGACGACAACGCCTGTCGGCGTCGAATATACCATCACCCCGCTCGGCCACTCCCTTAGGCAGCCATTCGAGGCGCTCTACGAATGGTCCATGAACTACGGACCGGAGCTCGAACGCGCGCAGGAGGAATACGACCGCGTTCGGGATTAGGTGCGTCAGTCTTCCGAAAGGTTTATCGCTCCGGCGATATTCTGACCACCAGCTTACCGAAATTGCGACCCTCCAAAAGACCGATGAATGCGGCGGGAGCGTTCTGAAGGGCATCGACGATATCCTCACGCCATTTCAACGTACCGTCGGCGATCCAGCCGGCGGCCGCCTTCAAGAAGTTCGGCTGCTGCGCGATAAATTCCACGTTCATGAAGCCGCGGACCGTGATGCTCTTTTGCTGGATGTCCCGCATGGTAACCGGTAGTCTGTCGACCGAAAGCTTTGCCGTTGCGCAGGCCGGCGTAGGCGGTAAAGCCTGTCATGCCGAGCACGCCCAACCCGGTGGAGATCGGAGCGACGGCCGGGTCGATGGCGCGCAGATCGCTTCCATCGGAAACGGCATGGCTTTGCCAGCCCGAATAGGCGACAACGATATCGCCTTCCTTCCAGTCCGGGTGACGTGACTGTTTGATCTTGGCCACGGTGGCGCCAACCATCACACCACCGATCGCGATCGGCTCGGCGTAAGATTCAGCTCCAGGGAGCCGATGATCGCGGGTCAGGCCGTTGAGGTTTCAATCTGGCCGCGCTTCAGAAACACCTGCGACCGTCGGCTTAAGGTATACTGCCTATATCTACGGTCAATACGCAATTATCGTAAAGCAGGTATCGGCACGTATATCGATGATAGACGAGATATAGCGCTGCTTTGAAGCTAATAGGTCCCGCCCCTCGCGGATAGTTCCAGTTTGGGAAGGCCGTCTGAAACGACAAAACGCAGTGGGCGTATTTGAGAGCAGGAAGCGCGGTGATGTCATGTCTGGATGGCATTGTCATCAATAGATCGGCTCAAGCGAACAACATCAGGGCCAGCGGTCGTATCGTGCCGCACAAAAAGGCCGGAGACATGACTGCAACCGCCCGCAAAGCTTAATCATCATCCAAAATCACATTGCCAAGCGGGCGATATAATCATCTTTTTCCCGGCAGAGATTGGCAAGTCAATTGAACATGACAAAAGTCAGCTACTCATGCGTGCTTTGAAAATGGCAGGCCGCAGATGAGCCGGATTTCGGACCCATGTTCGACACGAGGCCCTCCGCAGAAAATTGGAGGGCTCTCCGGTCTTCGCGTTCAGATTTCCTTGATCAACTGTTCTGCAATGCGAACGCTGAGCGCAGCACCCGTCAGGGTCGGGTTCATACAGGAAGCGGACGGCATGACGCTGGTGCCGGCAATGAACATGTTCGGGTGATCGTGCGTGCGGCAGTCGCGGTCGACAACGGAATCTTTCGGGTCGTTGCCCATGCGGGTGGTGCCCATCACGTGCTGGCGGTTTTGCCATTTGACGTCCGTGGACAACACCTCGGCTTCCAGCAAATCGGCGATCTTGTGCAGATCCTGCAGGCCGCGATCGCGACCGGCATTCCAGTAGTCGGTGACGCTGTAATAGAGAACGGGAACCGGGACACCGAGCGCGTCGAATTTGGTTTTCGACGGTGTGACGCGGTTTTCCGGCAGCGGCAGCGGTTCAAAATCGATCGCCCAGTTGAGCGAGCGGGCCGAATATTTGCGAATCTCCTCGTCTAGCTTCGAGCCGAGGATGCCCTTCTTGATGAAACCTTCGGTCATTTGCGCTGTCGGAACGGTGTTGCGCACCTTGATCTTGTAACTTGGATAATCTTTGCGGAATTCGCCGTCGCGCTGGTTGAGGTAGACGAGAAGTTCGGTTGGACCCTGGCCCGGCCACATGTCTTCCTTGGTCAGCATGTTCATGCTGATGCCGGTGTGGTCCATGAGGTTGCGGCCAACCTGATCCGAGGAATTTGCGATGCCATTCGGGTATTTCTCGGATGTCGAGATCAGCAAAAGCTTGGCGGATTCGATGCCGTAGGCGGCGAGCACGAAATACTTCGCCGTGAGGCGATGCTCGGAGCCATCAGGCTTCTTGTACCACACGGCAGTGATCTTGCCGTCGTCGCCAGCTTGGATCTTGTAGACCGGTGAGTTGTCGAGAAGCAGTGCGCCATGACGTTCGGCCTCGTCGATATGCATCGATCCGTCATATTTGGCGCCGATCGGACAGACCGGGTTGCAGTTGTTGTTGCCGGCACAGACCGGGCGGTTGCCATAGGGGCGCGAAGCGCGTCCATGCGGCTCGAGAACCGGGTTGAAGCCACCAACGAGGAGCTTCTTCGACAATGTGTCGAACATGTAGGTGCTGTTCAACTGCTTCATCGGGAAAGACATCGAACGTGGTGGCATCGGACCGCCGCCCCGACCGCTTTCGTCCTGGCCATCGGTTCCGGTCACGCCCAGTTCAAGCTCGGCCTTGTTGTAGTAGTCCTCGAGATCGTCGTAGCCAATCGGCCAGTCGCGGCCACGACCGTAAAGCGTCTGGATCTTGAAGTCGTTGGGGATCATGCGCCACAGCGCCGAACCGAAATGCCAGGTCGTTCCGCCGACGACTCTGAGATAGGAGGTGTTGTATTTCACCGGTCCTTCATACTGCAGATAGTCGCCATAGGTGGATGGCGCCCAGGGCATGCTCGGGAATGGCGAACCCGCGCCCTGCAGCTTGGCATTTGCCAGCGACAGTTTTACCGGCGCGTTGCGGTAGGTTTCGACGATCTCGCGGCGGTCGACACGAGGGCCGGCCTCCAGCACGATAACCTTCTTGCCGGCTTTTGCCAGATTTGCGGCGACAATGCCGCCCATGACGCCTGAGCCGATAACGATCAGGTCCGCATCGTAGGATGTGTTGGCCATGTCTCTATTCCTGTCAGATCTTGCTGCCGGGCTTCGGTCCCCAGGCGTTTGGGCCGGGACCGTAGGACGGAACGGTAAGGAGGCCCTTGGTCGGGCGATACATCAGCGACTCTGCATAGGTGATCAGCTCGGCATCTTCCGGTTCGCCGACAACGCCGAGATACCAGGCCGATACGATCTTGGTGGCTGTTTTGGTGAGCGCCGGATCCGTGCCGGTCAGCGCCAGAAAGCCGTCCATATTTGCAACGCCGGACTGCTTGATGAGCTGCGACAGGGCCGCGAGGCTGGCGTCGAGATCGGCATCGCGCTTTTTCAGGGCTGCCAGGAAACGTGCGCCGAGAACCGGATCGAGCGTGTAGCCGGTCAGAAACTCCGACAGTTGCGTGAACGATGCCACGGCGTCGTCCGCTGCCGCAGCAGACAGAGGCGCGCCGAGGCTGGCGGCGAGCGCCAGGCCGCCCAAGGCGGCCGTCCCACGCAGCAAGCTGCGGCGGGAGAGCGTTTGGCCAAACATGGCCGGGGAAGATGGATCAAAGGGCATCAGGATCTCCGATGGAGCATGAAATGCGAAAAGGTGAAGGGGTGGCCGAGCGCTTGAGGCTCAGCCAAGCACCGGACGCGGGCGGCGACGCAGGACCAGCCAGGTGATCAGGGCGATGACGATCACCGCAATCGCGATGCCTGCAGGCAGTGCAAACGGTGCCAGCTTGACGATGAGAGGTTTTTCACCGCCGTCACGAATGCGCGCGACGTCTGCCGGTGTCACCTTGATCGCCGGATTGCCGTAGTTGGCCAGCACGTAGTTGCTGACATCGGCAATGTCCTTGTCGGAGAGACGATCCGTGTAGGACGCGTCCGCCCCGAAGGCGGGCATGAAGGCAACGGTTTCTCCCACCGTGCGGTGCAGACCGAACAGGATCGTGGCGACAAGATTGTCAAGGCGATCTCCGCCGGTCGCCGTGTTGTGGAATAGGGACGGATAATGGTCGTTGCCCTGGCCTTCCGCCTGGTGACAGGCAGCACAGCTACCGCTGAATATGTGAAAGCCGTTTTCATCCGGAGCCTGGCCCGGCAGACCGCGTAGCGAGGCTTCGACCACGGTGGATGGCGCGCCGAAAGCGTCGCGAGAGGTGCCGGTCGCTGAAGCCACACCCGGAACGTCGCGTAAATAGGTGACGATGGCTTTGATGTCTTCGTCGGGAAGATGCTGCAGGCTGTTTTCGATAGCTTCCGCCATGGGGCCTGCAGCCTGAGCCTTGCCCGCAACCAGACCGGTCTTGAGATATTGCGTCAGCTCGGCATCGGACCAGCCGCCAACGCCTGATACCGTCGACGCGGTAATGTCGGGTGCGTACCACGGACCGATGGAGCCGCCGGAGAGCGCCTTGCTGGCGTCTTCCGCCATGAACATGTTGCGCGGAGTGTGGCAGGTGCTGCAATGTTCCAGCGCCTCGGAGAGATAAGCGCCACGGTTCCATTCCGCCGACTTGGCAGGGTTGGGCTGGAAGCGATCCTTGTCGAGGAAAAGCAGGTTCCAGCCAGCCATCGACGCACGGATGGAGAACGGAAACGGCAGTTCCGTTTTCTGGGGCTTGTGGTCATCTGCTTTGACGCCCTGCATGAAGTAGGCGTGGAGCGCCTTCATGTCTTCGTCGGTGATCTTTGCGTAGGCCGTGTAGGGCATGGCCGGGTAGAGGTGGCTGCCATCCTTCGCGATGCCATCGCGCACAGCGCGAGAAAATTCCTCTTCGCTGTAGTTGCCGATACCGGCTTCCTTGGATGGTGTGATGTTCGTTGAGAAAATTTTCCCGAGCGGCGTGTCGATGCCGTATCCGCCGGCAAAGGGTGCGCCGCCTTGCGGTGCGGTGTGACAGGCAGCACAGTCGGCTGCTGTGGCAAGATAACGTCCGCGAGAGATGGGATCAGACGCGTCATCTGCGAAGGCGGGACAGCTTGTCGCGACCAGAGCACCAAGACAGAGCGCGAGAGAACCGAGGGGACCACGCGCGGCTTTGAGGGTGGGAGGAAGCTTAAACATGAGTGGCTTTCATCAATCATGAATGCAAAACTCCAGATCCAGAACGCCTCCCACGCCCTGACCTGACACGTATCGCCGCAGCCCACACAGCCAAACCTGAAAAATCCTACTCCATCCAAGGTAATATTGAATAAAAATGACGTGTCATGTCACTCTTCACGAAAGGAATGAGGCGTGTCGATGTGTCGCGGGCGCAACTTGATGTCCCTCATAGCGTCGCCACGGATGACTTGGGTAGTCAGTTTGTTGTACAAACAGATTTCACCAAAAGTGAAGGTTTCTCTGTTGAATTTCGATTTTACTGACCTCAAGATTTTCCTGTCTGCGGTAGAAGGCGGAAGCCTCACGGCGGCTGCGGCAAAGAACAACATCGTTGTTGCGGCGGTCAGCGCACGGCTGAGAAAGCTGGAAGAAAATTTCGGCCTTTTGCTGTTTGAACGCACCGGTCGCGGCATCAAGCCCACTCTCGCAGGAGACCTGTTGTGCCGGCATGCGCGCAAGTTGCTGGATGACGCGAGAAAGCTGGAAGTCGAGCTCGATGCATTTTCACAGGGGCGCGGCGGCACCATCCGTTTTCTTTCGAATACGAACATGCTTTCCGAGCACATGCCGCAGCTTATCGGGACGTTTCTGCGTGATCATCCCGATGTCTTCGTTTCGGTGAAAGACAAGCCAAGTCTGGAAGTGGTCAATCTTTTGAGGGCAGGTGAAGCCGACATGGGAATTGTGGCATCGTCTGCCGACATGACGGGTCTGGAAAGGTGGCGGTTTGTACCTGACAGGCTCGTGGCGATTGTTCCGCGTGACTTCCCTCTGGGCGGACCGCTTGCCTATTCAAGCATTCTCGATCATCCCCTCGTCGTCCTCGACGAAAAGGTGGCGCTGTCGCAATTCTTACGACGCCTGGCGAATGAACTCGGCAGGCGGCCCACCATTCGCATGCGGGTGGAGAGTTTTGAGGCGCTGTGCCGCGTCGTCGAATGCGGTACGGGAGTTGGTATTGTCCCTGAAACTGCGGCTCTCCGTTACGGCCGGACCATGGATTTCCGGACGCTGTCGATTTGCGAAACGTGGTCTGAGCGCGAGCTTTACCTCTGCGTGCGAAACCGGGAGCAATTACCGCCATACGGAAAGGCGCTCCTGGCAAACCTTCTGGACTATGTTGAGACGGTTCGCCAGCCGGACAATGGCTCCACGTGACCTGTTGGCGGTTTCGACGCGTCAGGAGACGATAAAATCTTCTTCCGGGCTATACCCGGTAACACGGCGGACCTCAGCGACGATCTTGTCGGCGAGGTAACGCGCGGTCGGTGACAAGACGCGGTTCTTCAAGCGGATAAGAGACATGGCGCGACGAATATGAGGATCTGTCAATGTCATGACTCGGGCCGTGGTGGTGGGGTGCTTCGCCAGCCTTGTGCCAGGTTGTACCGCGATGCCCAACCCGGCTTCCGCCATAGCGATGATCGTCTCGGCGTGGATGAACTGATACCGGTTTGGCGATTCCACCCCGACGTCATTCAGGACCTTGTCAACAATCCTGCGCATGGCAGTTTGTGGCGCGGGAAGAAGTATCGGAAACCCGGCGATCTCCCGCCACGTAACCGTATCCTTGGACGGATTTAAGAAACGTGGATGCACCACGGCATGAAGTGGTTCAACGAGAATCGGGATGAACTCGAATGCCTGATCCGTTCCATGGGGACCGATCGCGAAATCGACCTCTTGCATACGCAAAGCGGCGTAAAGATCGGTTGAGGTCAGTTCACGAATCGTGACCGCAACCTCGGGAAACTGGCTAACGAACTCTGTCAGGATCGACGGTAGGTGAACCGAGGCGACGTGGGAAGAACTGGCCAGTGACAATTGGCCCCGCTTTAGATCCGCAGCTTCGCGAATTTCCCGCAGGCCATGTTGTATTTCGAAATGAGCCTTGCGTAGGCTTTCCTGCAGCTTTGCACCTTCCTCCGTCAGTTTGACGCTGCGCGTTGTGCGCTCGAACAGCTTCACTTGAAGCTGTTCCTCGAGTTGGCGGATTTGGATGCTGATGGCCGAGTGAGCGCGACTGAGCTTTTCGCCGGCCATACGAAAGCTGCCCTCGCTGGCGACGACGAGAAAGGTCTGCAGTAGCCGAAGATTGATGTCGTTGATGATGTCCATTGAAACCTGCATTGGTAAATCAAAGAGACCAATCGGTATCATTATTGTACTTGCCTAACCAGCAATGAGAGGTCCAAACTTTGCCTTGTCGCGATCGGGAAGGGGTTGTCGGCATCGGCGGGAGGGCCGAGATTTCAATTGGGAGGAACGACCTTGAACACACATGACCCCCGCAAGGGTATAAACCGTCGCACGCTTCTGGGCTGCGGCGCGGCGATGATTTCGGCGCAACCGCTACTGTCCGGTTTTGCCCGGGCAAACGCCTATCCAAGCGAAACCATCAATTATATCGTCGCTTTCGGCGTCGGCGGCGGCAGCGATATCGTTGCCCGCACAATGGCCAAGGTCATCAACGAGAAAAACCTCATCCCGGTAAAGATGCTGGTCGAAAACCGGCCGGGAGGCTCGGGTGCAGTCGGCTATTCCTACATCAGCTCCCGCAAAGGAAACCCGTATTATCTGGGCGGCGTCGGCGTCAGCTTCTTCACCACGCCGCTGCTTGGCAAGATTTCGCTGAGCTACAAGGACTTCACCCCGCTGGCAGCGATCGCACGCTCGCCGTACATTCTCGCGGTTCTGGCCGGTTCCGAGATCAAAACGATCGACGACCTCAAGGAGGCGAAGGGACTGACCATCGGTTCCGCCGGCGCGGTGTCCGACCCTGCACTGCTGTCGCATCTGGTGAACAAGCAGCTCGGGGCGACGATCAAGGTCGTTCCCTATGACGGTGAAGGCGAGGTCATGGCGGCCGTTCTCGGCAAGCATCTCGACCTTGTGTTCGGCAATCCAAACGAAATTCTCGAACAGGTCAATGCCGGCAAGATGCGTGCGCTCGCGGTCACTTCCGCCGAGCGAATGGCATCGCTTCCGGATGTGCCAAGCTTCAAGGAACTGGGACACGAGATTGTCCATACCCAGCTTCGCGGCATCATCATGCCCAAGGACGTGCCGGCTGAGGCCGTTTCCTACTGGGAAGGTGTGATGAAGACCGTTGCCGACAGCCCGGAATGGCGCAGCCAGTATGTCGATCGCTTCAACGAAATACCGTTGTTCCTCAACAGCAAGGAATTCGGCGAGGAGATCGTCGCGACATCGCAACGATACGAGACCCTGATGCGTGAACTCGGCCTGATCAAATGAGATAGGCGCCCTCCGGCTCCCCCGGGGCGACACCCCATCACAGGCTCCATAGCGCCAAGCTCAGGAGAAATAGCAGATGATACCTCTACGTTCATTCGATCTCGGTCTTTCGGCCGTCTTCGCCCTGCTCGGCATCTATATTGCCTGGCAGGGCACCATGTTCGGCTACCAGGACGGCTCGGTGCCGGCGGCCGGCTTCTTTCCGGTGTGGATCGGAGCCGGGCTTGCACTCTTTTCCGTGCTCAACCTCATTAAGGTCCTCAAGCGGTCGGGCCTGTTCGGCAGCGTCGAAACGATGGAAGTCGTCACGGTAGGGCTGGTCAGTCTCGCCCTTGTCTGTTTCGTCCTGATCTCTGACGTCATTGGCATGCTGATAGCCTCGGTACCGCTGATGATCGCCATCGGCTGCGTCTTCGGTGCGCGCGACGCCCGCTCACTGATTTCGGTGAGCGCGATCTCGATAGCGATGGCGGCCATACTTTATCTCGTCTTCGGCATGGTTCTCGCCATTCCTCTGCTCTGATCCCCGGAAAGAGAATCCATCATGTTTGAATCATGGCACTTGCTCGCCGAGGGATTGGTCGCAGCGTCGCAGCCCTCCGTTCTTGTCGCGATCATGATCGGTGCGGTCATCGGTCTGTTCATCGGCGCGCTGCCCGGATTGGGGCCGACCGCCGGCGTGGCGATCCTCCTGCCGGTCGCCGTCAGCTTCGACGGAACCGCCGCAATCGCCGCACTCGGGGCCGTCTACTACGGCGCGCAATACGGTGGCGCTGTTACCGCAATCCTGCTCGGAATTCCAGGAGACGCTTCGGCGACGATGACCGTCATCGACGGACACAAGCTCGCCCGCAATGGCAAGGCCGGCGCCGCACTCGGCCTCAGCATCGCGGCGTCCTTCATCGGCGGCCTGATAGGCCTCATCCTGCTGACCGCGTTCGCCACGACGATTGCCCAGGCAGCCATCGCCTTCGGTCCGATCGAAATGACTGCGCTGATGATCTTTTCTCTGTCACTGGTCAGCGTGCTCGGCGGCCGCGATCTTAACAAGGCGATGATGTCGCTGTTCGCCGGCCTGTTCATCGGCACGATCGGGCTTGACCCGATGGTCGGTCTGCCGCGGTTCGACTTCGGCGAAGTCCGGCTGTTCGACGGCATCGAATTCTCGATCATTGCAGTCGGCCTGTTCGGTTTGGCGGAAATGTATGCCACCCCGCCATCTATCGGTAAGCCGCAGGAGAGTAACCGTTTCCGTTTCCGCGAACTGCTCCCGGACGTGCGTGGCACGCTGCGCTGCTGGCGTGAACTGGGTTCCGGCTCGCTCATCGGTTTCTTCATCGGCATCCTACCGGGGGCCGGCGCAACGGCTGCAACGATGATTGCCTATACCTTCGCCAAGCGCACATCCAAGCATCCGGAACGCTTCGGCCATGGCGCGATGGAAGGCGTGGCCGCACCTGAAGCTGCCAACAACAGTGCCGCCTATGGCAACATGATCCCGATGTTCGCACTCGGCATTCCTGGATCTGGTACGACGGCGGTCCTGATGGGCGGCCTGCTGATGATCGGACTGCAGCCGGGCCCGATGCTGTTCCAGACGCAATCTGCTTTCGTCTGGACGATTTTCGGCAGCTTCTACATCGGCAACCTGGCGCTGGTGGCGATCACCGTCGTACTGACGCCGGTACTGGCGACCTGCGCATTCGTTCGCCCGAGCTTCCTGTTCCCCGCCGTCATCGCGATTATCGCTTTCGGGATATTCGGCATCAACAACTCGATGTTTGAAGTGGGGCTGGTGATCGGCTTTGGCATCCTCGGCTACCTGATGATGAAGCTGGATTACCCACCTGTGCCGCTGGTACTCGGCATGATCCTCGGCCCGATCCTGGAACGTGGCATCCGTCGCACCCTGGTGGCGTCGGACGGCGACCTTTCGGTCTTTTTCCAAAGCCCGATCGCGCTGGTCATCCTGCTCATCACGGTCGTTCTGCTCGTGGCGCCCCGGTTCCTGCAAAAACGCCTGCCGAGCGAGACGACGATCGAAGCGGACGCAAGCAAGGTCAACTGAGAAGACCACCGACAGCATCCAGTCCGACACCCGATGCGCAGGCGAGAGCCGCCTGCGCGTGACCTGAACTTGGCCTCCTGCAGGCTCGCACTAATCTTGAAGCGCCTGTCGAGCGCAGTTGAAGAGGATTGAAAACAATGGTTTACCATCATCTCTATGCACGGTTCGCGAAAGCCGACGAGGTGAAGGTCGGGGTCATCGGCGCCGGAAACTACGGCACCGCGATCGTAACCCAGGCACCCTATACGCCGCGTCTTAACGTGGTCGCGGTTGCCGATATCTCACTTGCCGCAGCGCGGGGCGCCTACGAAAAAGGCGGCTACGACATGGCGCTCGTTTTCCAAGTCGAGACAGCGGAAGAGGCGCAGGCCCGGATCGTCGAGGGTAAATCGGTCTATACCGACAAGCCTGAAATCATCGGTGCTATTTCGGCCGTGGATATCGTCTGCGAAAGCAGCGGCGTTCCCGAGGCAAGCGTCAGATATGCCGTTCAGGCAATCGAGGCCGGCAAGCACGTCGCTATGGTGACCAAGGATTGCGACGTTGCGGTCGGGCCGATGCTGAAGCGGCTCGCAAGGGATGCGGGCGTCATCTACACGCCGGTTGACGGCGACCAGCACGGTTTGCTGATCCAGTTCTACGAATGGGCGAAGTCGGTGGGGCTCACCGTGCTTTCGGGCGGCAAGGCAACCGACGGCGAGTTCGTTTACGACGAGGCTGCCGGTACCGTGACTATCAGGACCGACAAGAAGGTTCACGCACCTTACGTCGAGACGATCACCATCGCCGAGGAAGACCGCAAATGGCTGGCGATGATCCCGGAAGGGAAGGCCGCAGAATTTGTCGCCCGACGAAAGGAGATTCTTGCCCGCCTGCCGCAACCGGGCGCATACGACCTTTGCGAAATAACGGTCGCGGCAAACTATACGGGTATGGCTCCGGCCGTTGATACGCTCGTGCATGCGGCACTGCGCATTACCGAGATCCCGGTTGCCTATGCGGAGATTGCCAATGGCGGCCTGTTCGAACGCGGTGAAACGATCGACCTCGCAACGTGTTTGCGGCGCCCGGATGAATCCGGCCTTGGCGGTGGCGTGTTTCTCGTCGTCCGTTGCGACAATGCCTATTCCAATCATATTCTTGTCACCAAGGGCCAGATCCCGAATTACGACGAGACCGCAGCCGTCATTTACCGGCCGTATCACCTCTGCGGCGTCGAGACCTCGACTTCGCTGCTGATGGCAGGGTTGCTGGGCATCGACACCGGCTCGGATGATTACCGGCCGCGCTACGATCTCGTCAAAGTCGCGGCGCGGGACATTAAGGCTGGCGAGGTGTTCGGGAACGACCACAGCCCGATGCTGACTGCCCGTATCATTCCGGCGGTACCCGTAAACGCCAGCAACCCCGCCTGCGCACACCTGTTAACGGGCAACCGGGCAACAGTGGATATTTCTGCCGGGACGCTTCTCACCTACGACATGGTAGAGGAGCCACAGGGCTCGGAGCTCTGGGCTATGCGGCGCCTGCAGGACCAGACGTTTCTTTAGAACGTCGATAGAGGTGCACTATGACCTATGATCCCCGCATCTTCCTGTTCCACGCCACTCCGGTGGCGATGGAGTCGGTCTGTGCCTCGATGAAAAACCTCTGGCCCGAAGCTCAGGCCGTCAATATCCTCGACGAAAGCCTGTCCGTCGATCGGGCAGGCGAGGGAACGCAGCTCTCCGAGAGTTTGACGCGACGGTTCCTGTCTCTTGGGCATCAGGCGATCGAAGGGGCGGCCGACGGCATCCTCATAACATGCTCTGCGTTCGGCCCGGCGATCAAACGGCTTTCCGCCGAAGTCCAGGTTCCCGTGCTGATGCCGAACGAGGCTATGTTTCGCGCTGCCATGGCGACTGGAGACGACATCGGGATGGTGGCGACCTTTGCGCCGGCAATCGACACGATGGAAGAGGAATTCCGTGCGTTCGCGGCGCAATCAGGCAGCAAGGCGCGGCTGACGATCGTACATGCACCAAGCGCAATCGAAAGCCTTCGCAAAGGGGATGTCTCCAACCACAATCGCCGGGTCGCCGAAGCGGCCGTGGGTCTTGGAAAGCGCGATGCCATCATGCTCGCCCATTTCTCAACCTCGAGGGCTGCGGAAACGGTGAGGGCGGCTGTACCGATGACTATTCTGACCGCCCCCGACAGCGCGGTGGCCAGAATGAAACAGTTGATTGAAGGTGGAGGGTACTAAATCATGCTGCTAGGCGTTATCGCAGACGATTTCACAGGTGCTAGCGACATTGCAAACACGCTGGCCAAGGGCCTTGCCGGCCAAGGCGGACTGGCTGTGACGCAATATCTTGGCATACCGACATCACCAGCTGCGCCGGACGTCGAAGCGGCGGTAATTTCGCTGAAAACGCGCTCGGCACCTGTCGAGGCCGCCGTGGTACAGTCGTTGGCGGCCCTGGAATGGCTGCAAGCGCAAGGCTGCGTGCAGTTCGTCTTCAAGTATTGCTCTACCTTCGATTCCACACCGGAAGGCAATATCGGACCGGTGAGCGAAGCACTTGCCAATGCCCTCGGAGTGAAAGGTGTCATAGCGTGCCCGGCATTTCCGACTGTCGGTCGAACGGTGCATCAGGGACATCTATTCGTTCACGACCAGTTGCTGAGCGAATCCAGCATGCGGCATCATCCCCTGACACCGATGACGGACTCCGATATTCGTCGCTGGCTGACGCACCAGACACGCGACCTCGTCGGTCTTGTCCCGGTGGCCACGGTCCGCGCCGGCAGTGCCGAGGTCAGGGCAGCGCTCGACGCCGCCGCCGCGGAAGGGAGGACGATGGTCATCTGCGATGCGGCGATAGATCAGGATCTCATCACACTCGGTGCCGCTGCCGCTGGTGTGCCGTTTCTCACGGGTGGCTCGGGCATCGCCATCGGATTGCCGGCAAACTTCATTCGTAGCGGATTAGCCCGCGGGGCCAGGACGTCGTTTGAAGGTGTCGCTGGACCGGAAGCAATACTGGCCGGAAGCTGTTCAGCAGCTACCCGCCATCAGATTGCCACGCATGCAAATGACCATCCGGTCATGGCGCTTGATGTGGATGCGATCATGGCCGGCACGCTCGGCGTACGCGAAATCGTCGAATTTGTAGCAAGTCACCGTGGCCAGGCACCGCTCGTTTATTCCTCCGATGATCCCATGGAAGTCGAGGCATTGCAGAGCCGTTACGGGCGCGAGAGTCTTGCTCTAACCCTCGACGGGTTGTTTGCAGATACGGCGCGGGCACTTGTCGACAGTGGTGTTACTAGGCTGGTCGTGGCCGGGGGAGAAACATCGGGGGCGGTGGCGCAAGCGCTCGATTTGGAGGCCCTGAGCATCGGCCCCGAAATCGATCCCGGTGTGCCCATTTTGGCCGAGCCGACCAGGGCCATTGCTTTGGCGCTTAAATCCGGCAACTTCGGCGCACCGGATTTTTTCCGGAAAGCGCTGCGGCTTTTAGAAGGTGGTGTATCCTTATGACAGAAGATACTCTTCGCTGCGAGATAGTGAAGTTCGGAGCCTTGCTCTACGCGCGCGGCCTTGCCCATGGTAGTGCTGGGAATTTGTCGATCCGTCTCGATGATGGGGCGATCCTGGTCACGCCGACCAATTCTTCGCTCGGCTCTCTCACTCCCGTAAAGATATCGAAAGTGTCGCCTGCCGGAGACCTTCTCGCAGGCAATCCACCGTCCAAGGAGGCTTTCTTCCATCTTGCCGTTTATGAGGAACGGCCATCCGCCAAAGCGATCGTGCACCTGCATTCGACCCATGCCGTTGCGCTGTCCTGCATCTGCCATGACGACAGCGCCAACGTTCTGCCGCCCCTGACGGCCTATCAGATGATGCGGGTCGGGCGCCTTCCATTGGTTCCGTATTACCGGCCTGGTGATCGCAAATTGGCCGAGGCGGTTCGCCGACTTGCGGGCGGGCACAAGGCGATGCTGCTTGCCAATCATGGCCCGATCGTCTCCGGGACATCTCTTCAAGACGCCGTCCATTCCTTTGAGGAGCTTGAGGAAACAGCCAAACTGTTCTTTCTCGTTGGAAATCGCCCTGTCTCGCTTCTGACCTGCGAGGCGATCGTAGAACTGAGTGAGGCCTTTCCGAGCTGAGGCAGATCGTGAGAGGACATCCAGCCCGGCTTGATGATGGCGCTCGAGCGTGGCCGACGCTGCGACGGTGTCATTCTGCAACTGGCGCCGAGGCGTCGTCGTGATGATCTTCGGGCGCTCGTCAAACGCGAAATTAAATATCGGGAGGTCATCGGCATGGTCCGGTGGGTGCAGGTCAAAACACCCCATGGCGTCAGGAAAGCCCTGACATTCTGGGCAAGCACGAAACGCGTGGGGCTGACGATGCCCTTGTCGCAGGAGACCACCGCGACGCTGATCGCCAACGCCTGCGGGGAGGGCGGATCCTGCGCCCAATATAGCAGGCGTCAACGTGCCGGGAAAATCGCGTTTACTGCCAAGCTATGTCCAACCGATCGTCATTTTTGGAGTTTTATTGGCAGGGCCGATCATTATTCTGCTTACAAAATGATCTGGGCCATTCCCTCATCCCGGTGGTCCGTGGGGAGCCAGATGTGAGCCACGAACGACGGTGTTTCGACCATTGTCTTTCGCGCGGTAGAGTGCTTGGTCGGCGTTGCGCAAAAGAGCCTCAGGTTCGGCCGGCCCACCTTCAGCCAGTGAGACGGCTCCAACACTGATAGTCGCGACGTGTTTCGGACTGGCTTCGTGTTCGATCGCCAAGTGGAACACGGCCTGTCGAATCCGCTCAGCGATTGACGCAGTTCCGATTTCATCGGTATCCGGCAGGAGTACGGCAAATTCTTCCCCGCCGTAGCGCGCGACGACGTCACTAGGCCGGCAGACTGTGTTTTTGATTGCCGCGCCAATCCTCTTCAAGCATTCATCGCCGGCCGGGTGACCATAACGATCGTTGAAGGATTTGAACCAGTCGACATCGATCATGAGCAGCCCGAGGCACTTTTTGTCTCGTCGCGCGCGCCCATGCTCGCGTGAAAGTGCGTTATCGAAAGATCGCCGGTTGGCCAAGCCGGTCAGCCCGTCCTGCTCCGCGAGCGCTTGTAAGCGCCGATTGGCGTCCTGCAGTTGATCCTCGATGGCCTTTCGAGCCGAGATGTCCCTAAGGGTTCCAATAATGCCTGAGGGCTGGCCTGTCTGGGGATCCTTGAGCGTCTTGAGTTGCGCCTCCACCCAAATCCAATGTCCGTCACGATGGCGAAAGCGATTGATGATCGAGTGGCGATCCACATGGCCGCTCAGCAGCGATTGGAAAGCCAACGTGACACCCACCGCGTCCTCGGGGTGCACCATGCTGACGGATTTTATCCCGGTCAATTCTTCCGGGGCGTAGCCAAGAATTTCGCGGCAAGCCGGCGATACATATCGGCGCACCAGGTCGAGATCGAGCTGAAACACCATATCCGTCCCGTGGTCCGCCAGCAGGCGGTAGCGGGCCTCGCTTTCTTTGAGGCGCTGCTCGGCTGCCAGGCGCTGTTGGATGTCGCGAACAACGACAAGTCGCTGAGGCAATTGCCCCGGCTCGGCCGCAATTGCCCGCGAAACGCTCTCGACCCAAACGTAACTGCCGTCCTTGTGGCGCATTCGATAGCGGAAAGTCGTCGCTTCATCATCGATGTAGGCCTGCCGATCCGCCAGAAAGCCGATATCGTCGGGATGGATCGCATCCTTGGTCCGGATCTGAAGCATCTCTTCGGGTTCATAGCCCAGAAGCGCTACGCATGCTGGAGAGGAATAGGTCCGTTTTCCATCGCGGCCAACAAGAAGAATCATGTCGGTCGAATTGTCCGCCAGGAGGCGGTAGCGCGCTTCGCTCTCCTGAAGGCGCCGCTCGACAGCAACGCGTTCGTCGATGTCGCGACCGACCGAATGAATAGCCGTTACTCGTCCTTCGGCGTCGGTGAGCGCTCTATTCGTCCAAGCCATCCATCGCGTTTGGCCATTTGGCAGAACCACCTGATTTTCGTTTTCGACGCTTCGATCGACGCCGCATACTTGCTTCAAGTGCTCCGCTACTGCGGCGCGGCCCTCCTCGGGGACGAAGTCGAAAAGGCTCCTGCCCACCATTTCGTGGGGCAGCCGGCCATAGCGCCGCGCATAGGCATGATTGACGAAGCGCAATTCGCCCTCCGGGCTGGCGAGCGACACCAGTTCCGACTGGCTCTCGACCAATTCCCGGTAACGCGCCTCGCTCAAGGTCAACTGCCGCTCGGCGGTTTTGAGCGCGGTCACATCCGTGATGACAGCCAGCGAAACACCGACCCCCGGGGAATTGTCGTCCAGAACGGCGGACAACAGGACGTCGATCACCCGTCCGTCCTTACACACCATCTGGTATTCGACGTCATCAATGCGACCGGTCCGAAAAAAACCGGGCAACACATCCGTGATCGCATATTCCCGCGATTCCGGAGTCAGGAACTCGGATGACCGCCTCCCGATAACCTCGTCGCGGGCATAACCGAGCTTCGATAGCCAGGCGTCGCTCACGGAGATCAATCGTCCCTCCTTGTTGATCGAATGAAGCATTGCGGGCGTGACTCTGGTCCGATGCTCGAGCTCGGCCCACAGTCTCACGCTACGATGAGTTTCGATTTCATTTTGGAGGACGTGGGTCACTCAGAAACCGATCTACTCTGATGGAAGTTGGAACCGGGAATGCGTCAACATTGATCCACCGCACGCTCGTAAGGAACGATCAACTCGCTCGCAGGTTACGATATCCGGTAACCTTACTGGCGGCGACTTATAAAAACATTAACCTGCGCAGAATCCCTATTCCTCGGCAGGGCCCTGTTGGACATCGTAAAGTTAACGGGCCTTCCTCACTTTGTGTGGTGACCCTGTCAATTGAGCGGTAGCATGCGTTCTGCTACCATGCTCCGGGCCAATTCTGCCATAGAGCGCCCATTTGATCGTCTTCAATCAGCTGATCTGATCTCTGCGTGGCCGCAACTTCATCGGAATTCTCCTCGGCCCGTACGGCGTCCAGCATTTCACGGCCTTCGTCAGCTACGTCTCGTTGCAAGATTTCACCGGAAGTGCAGCAAGGTCGGGTATCCGTCGATCATCTCGACCCGCATCTCGAATCCAAATATGCCGAGAAGGGTCGGGAGCGTAAGGATCTCCATTGGCGTCCCGTTGGCGACGACCTGCCCGCCCTTCAAGGCGACGATCCTGTCAGCGTGAGAACCGGCCTGGTTGATGTAGTGCAGCACGATCACCACTGTTTATGACTTCTCGTCAGGCAACGTTCATCACCACCGCCACCGCGCCTGAGATTGTCATTGCCTTGAATGGCAGGAGCGTGGTGATGGCAGGCGAGACCATCATCCGGCTGACGTTTGCCGCAAGCAGTCTCCATCTATGCGACGCCGAGACCGAGCAGCGCCTCAGATGATCGTGCCCGCCCGCTACAGCGTGAAGCTCACCGGCGTTTCGATCGTTTTGTCGCAGATCAGGGAGAGATCAGCTCCAGCGTGAGGCGATCACGTTGCGGGATGTATCGCCCCATGCGCCGATCAAAGGCCGACCCTGAAGCCAGCTCTGGTCTTTGCCTTGATTTCTTCAAGGGACACTCCCTCTGCCATTTCGATCAGTACCATTTCCGGAGCGCCCGTCCTTGCGATCGTGAAAACGCCGAGGTCGGTGATGACGAGATCCACGACGCGCTTGCCCGTCAGCGGAAGATCGCATTCCGGCAAAAGCTTCGACTCGCCCTTGGCCTCGTGCTCCATCAGTACCACGACACGTTTGACGCCGGCGACGAGGTCCATCGCGCCGCCCATGCCCTTGGCCATCTTGCCCGGAATCATCCAGTTCGCGAGGTCACCGTTGCTGGCCACCTGCATGGCGCCGAGGATCGACAGGTCGATGTGACCGCCGCGGATCATCGCGAAACTGTCGGCCGACGAAAAGAAGCTCGTCATCGGCAGTTCGCTGACGGTCTGCTTGCCGGCATTGATGAGGTCGGCGTCGACTTCATTGTCGAACGGGAAAGGGCCGATGCCGAGCATGCCGTTTTCGCTCTGCAGCACGACATTGATCCCGTCGGGAATGTGGTTGGCCACCAGCGTCGGGATGCCGATGCCAAGGTTGACGTAGAAGCCGTCCTGAAGCTCGCGCGCTGCGCGCGCGGCCATCTGGTCGCGTGTCCAAGCCATTACATCGCCTCCGTCTGTACGGATCTCACGGTCCGCTGTTCGATATGTTTCTTCGCATCGGGAACATGGAGAATTTTCGAGACGAAGATGCCCGGCGTATGGATATGGTCAGCGTCGATCTGGCCGACGTCGACGAGAAGTTCGACCTCGGCGACTGTGAACTTGGCCGCGGTCGCCATCATCGGATTGAAGTTCCGGGCCGTCTTGCGATAGACGAGATTGCCTTCGGTGTCGCCCTTCCAGGCATGGACAAGCGATACGTCCGCGGTCAGCGCCATTTCCATGACATATTGGTCGCCGCCGAACTCCCGAATCTCCTTGCCCTCCGAAATGATCGTACCGACGCCCGTCTTTGTGAAGAAGGCCGGAATGCCTGCGCCGCCTGCGCGTATCCGTTCGGCAAGCGTACCCTGCGGATTAAACTCGAGCTCGAGTTCGCCGGACAGAAACTGTTGGGCGAAGAGCTTGTTCTCCCCGACATAGGACGAGATCATTTTCCGAATCTGGCGCGTTTCCAGCAACAAGCCGAGGCCTATTCCATCGACGCCAGCATTGTTCGAGATGACCGTGAGGTCCTTTACGCCGGACAGCTTGACGGCCTCGATCAGCGTTTCCGGTATTCCGCAAAGCCCGAAGCCTCCCGACATGATCACCATGCCGTCCTTCAATACGCCTGCCAGCGCCTCAGTGGCGCTCGATACTGTCTTTCGCATCCCGACCCTCCCACGAAATTACGCTCGTACGAAACTAAGGCTTGAACGGCCTCGGCGACTAGCCGTATTTATACTGCATGTCTGACGCTCCAGCATCAATCCCGGATCCGGATCAGAGCCATCGCTTTCTGCTGGCCGATATGCCGGTGCCGATGGTTTATGCAAGGCATCGCATTATTCGCGATTGTAACGTCGAATTCGCGACGCTTTTTGGGCTTCGCCGCGAAGAGATCCTGGACACCAGTTTTGCGCGGCTCTATCCGAAGATCGCAGACTTTGTCCGCATTGGTCATTTGTGGCGCAGTCATCTGCCTGCCGGGCAGGTCTTTTATGACGAGCGGATCATGACGAGGGGGGATGGCGGACGCTTCTGGTGCAGGGTGAACGGCCGGAGCCACCATTTGGCCGATCCGTTTGCCGAAGCACTCTATTGTTTCCAAGCGATCAACCGGCCGATCAAAAGCTCCGATCCTACCTTTACCGACCGGCAGCACCAGATCATCACCCTGGTTGCCCAGGGAAAGAGTAACGCAATGATCGCTGACGAGCTCGGACTTTCGAAACGGACCATCGAATCTCATCGCGCGCGGCTTATGCAAGCCGTAGGCGTACGCAATTCGGCGGAGCTGGTAGCCTGGTTTACGGCAGGTCATAAACGGCAAGGATGAGTTCATCCAATCTGGCCGAGTCGAGGTCATGTCCTCAGTCAGATTGGGTCGTTCCCGCTCGGCATTGTGATCTCGGTTCACCGAGGGTCTTTCGCTTTTTGGCAGAGGGGAAGATGTGGGCACCTTATGGCGAATCAGGATGCAACCTGCCGCAAAATCCCGCGCTGGAGCGGGCGCGAAATCAACATCTGCTCGCTATAAATGCCGAACCCGCTTTGGGCTACACAGGCCAACGGCCGGGTAGAGTTGCATATCAACCACACGTGCTCGCCTCCAAGCTGTCATAATGGCTTTTTTGTGCTCGGGCCATATTGCCGTGATGCATCGACTTGATACTTGTCAAGGAAACGAGGCTTTTCCAAAGGATACGGGATGCGGAAGCTTGCCCCTTGCGTCTATGTTGCGGTTCTCAGTGCCTGTGCCGCACCGTCGGACGGCCCGGCAGCCGGGAGGTTCTATGACGCGACGGATCCCCAGACTGGGCAGAAGATCCCGGTGGTGCGGCTGGCGAATGCGCCGATGGAGCCGTTCAACGTTGCTCCGCTTGGCTATTCCGCAGCCGATCCAGGCCTCAGTGTCCTGCGCTCCACGGGATTTGCGGATAGCCGGCTGCGCCGCGGCGACGTCATAGAGGTCACCATCCTTGATACCGGCGAGGAAGGCATGTTCTCCTCGACCCAGAGCAAGACGCTGAACCTGGGACGCTTCACCGTGGATTCCGCCGGCACCGTGACCTTGCCCTTTGTCGGAAAACAGCGTGTGCTGGAATCCTCGCCGGAGGCGCTGCAGGCGCGGATCGCATCCGGTCTGAAGGGTTCGGCGGTCAACCCGCAGGCAGTGGTTTCCGTCGTCGACAAGCCAACGACCGGCTTTACGGTCAATGGCGATGTCCGTGCGGCCGGCCGTTTCCCGCTTACCGCGCGCAAGGAGCGCGTCCTCGACGCCGTCGCGCTCGCAGGCGGGGCCTCCTCGGCGCCGACCGCCGCTACGGTGACCGTCATTCGCGGCAAGCAGAAGGCCAGCGCGCCGCTCGAGCGGGTGATCAACGAGGATCGCCAGAACATCTACCTCTTGCCGGAAGACCAGGTCTATATCGGTAAGGATGCGCCGTCGTTTACGGCCTTCGGCGCGTTCAAGAGCGTTGGCGAATTCGAATTCGAGCCAGGCAAGCTCACTCTCATGCAGGCATTCAGCCGTGCGGGTGGGTTGCTCGACGACCGGGCCGACGCCAGCAATTTCTATGTGGTGCGCAACCAGCCGGTCTACAGCCAGGTTGCGGCGGCAAATGCTGCCAAGAACCCCGGCACCGCGGTCATGACGACCAAGCCGGCGATCTACCGCGTCGACATGAAGGATGTCGCCAACCTGTCGCTGATGCAGCGGTTCAAGATGGCGGACGGCGACATTCTCTATGCCAGCAATTCGGGTCTCGTGGACTTCGCAAAGCTCTTCACGATCTATCAAAAGAGCGCGCCGACGGCCGCCGCTCCGCTGCCCGGCAGCAACTGATCCTAACGCGGTATGTCTTTGCCAAGGCCGTCCAGCAGATGCAGGGCGGCTTTCGCGTTTTCAGGTCTCTCCTGCGGTTCCGGCCGCGCGAGTTCCGTGGCGAGTTGACGCAAGCGCTTAACGGTCGCGCCGGTCTCTCGACAATGATCGAGGAGTTTCGACAGGATAAGGCCTGCAGCATGGAGATCCGAACGGCCGTCGAGCGCCTGTCCTGCCAGTTGTTCCGGGGGCGCAAACCGGGGGCGGCCGGCAAAGGCGATGTCGAGATCCCGATGACAGTGCCCCGTTTCGAGCGCGATGCCGAAATCGCCGATCTTCAGCCGCGAGAGGTCGTTGTCCATACTACGGATGTTGGAGAGCGACAGATCGCCATGGACGTAGCCGGCCGCGTGGATCGCCTCTAACCCTCTCAAGATGGCAGCGATCACGTGCATGATATCGCCGACCCCAAGCGATGTCTCCTGGACAATGTCTTCAAGGCTGCGGTCGATCCATTCGAGGACCAGAGCCGGGCGGCCGTCGGCGAACCGCAGAAGCGTCTCCGTCGCAGCCACGTTCGGATGGCGGATCGCGCCTCCGATCCTCGCCTCGTTTAGCAGCAGTTTTCGCGCAACGGGGTCGCCCGCCTGGTCGGGGCGGAGTGTCTTGACCGCGTGCAGGCTCAAGAGGTCGCGATGGCGCGCACGATAGATCCGTGTCGTCGCCCCCTCGTGGACCAGGGCTTCAAGTATGAACGTATTGGCGATGATCGTCGGGTCGTGACCGGCAAGGCGGTGTTCGCCCCGGTCCAGGGCGTCGCGGACCTGATTGATCAGAGAACGGTGCTTTTCCGGGTCGCCGTCCCCGGCCACGGTAAGAGCGTGCCAGAGCGCTGCAAAATTGCGTGCAACCTCCTCAAAATCCGTATCCTCGAGATGATCAGCCACGATCGGCCTTCACGTCAATCACCATGACGGTCAGGTTTTCCCGGCAATTTGCGATCAGGGCTTCCTGCGTCAGTACGGCGGAAACCTCGTCGAGTTCCATCGCTAGCAGGATTTCCGCAATGGCGCGTTCAGACAGGATGCGGGGCAGCGGATTGCTGCAGAGCAGGAGCCGGTCCCCGGGCCGCAGCCGGTCGGAAACCACCTCGGGCACCAGTTGGCCCTTCAGGCCGATCCCGCGGGCAAGCGAGCGCCTCAGGCCGATTTCGGCGTGGTCACGCGTGAGGCAACGCATCATGCCGTCGCGCAGCAGATAAGACCGGGCATCTCCTGCCCACAGAATCGAATAACTTTCATGCAGAGATGCCAGAATGACGATGCTGGCCGAGGGCACGGAGCGGTCTGCCGTCAGATGGCCGGATTGCAGCACTCCGTGGGCCTTGCCCAGTTTTCCCTTGAGTTCCTGAACAAGAGCCTCGATCGTTTCCTGGGGCGCCGCCCGGCTCAGCATGTCGATGGCGATCCTGCTGGCTTCGAGGGCAACGCTGCCATCGCCGACGCCGTCTGCGATCGCGAATATTGACGGCGTTGCCGAGATGAAGATGCTGTCGGCGTTGAGAGACAGGCGGGTTCCGGGGTGGCTGGCATAGCTGTAGAAGAGCTTCAGGCTGCCGGGTGCTTCGGCAGGCGCTGGCTTCGGTTCAGCCACCGCCGGTTGTTGGCGGAGGCCGGAACCGGGTTGTCCGGCCTCCTTGGCGTCGCCTTCGGGAAGGAGCTTCAGGAAATCCAATGGACCGGGAGCGCCACCGACGCGGAACCCCTTCATCCGCCGGTCGTCCGGATCCATCCGCCACCAGAGCGTTCCAGGCGGCGTCGGGCTGCTTTGCTCCACCCCGCCGTCGAATTGACCGGGTCGTGGCGGCCTCAGCCGCTTCAGGTCCGTCGTGAAGGTGTCGATGTTGAAATCGTGGCGGGCTGACGTCTCGGCCAGGCCTTCGGTTGCGATGAACCATGTATCATCGAGACAAAGGCTGCGCGGATCTCCGGAAAACCCCTGAAGCTGGGCTGCAAGGACAAGAGGAAAGCTGCGGCCGACGCGGTCGAGGCTCGGGACGATGACACCGGCAACGGTTGCCGGTCCCCAAAGGTCCCTATCGACGATGAAACGCCAGGACGGCATGGATCTGAAACGGCGTTCCCATTGATTGCCGAACTCTGCCTGGATGGCGTGGAGGCTGGATTGCAACCAGGCATCCAGCGCGGCCTGCAGTTTTCGCCCGAGACCGATCGAAACGAAATCGCCATGGCTCGGCAGTTTGCCGAAGAAACCAAGACGGTCGGTTTCCGACCAAATCTGGCCCAGCGTCGCGCGCTCATTCATGGTGGCCCGATCAGAATTGCGTTGGACAAGAGAAGGCATTCAAAGCCTCCAGGCGGAAGGGGTTGAGGACGGAACCGAACTGTACATCGAACTCTGCCGTCTGGCCGTTCTGCTGGAACTTGGCGCGGAAGAGATCATTCCCTTGCATGGTGATATTGGCGCCATCGAAGAGGCGGAAGGGAGACCAGTCGCCGTTCTCCGTCAACGCCTGTTGCCAGCCTCCCGGCTGGAAGGCGATGCGCGAAGCGTTGCTTGCCTCTTTTGATGGCCAGGCAATCGATTTCGACTGGATCGGGCCGTGGAAATAGACGACGCGTTCTCCCTCGATCTCCAGCATCACTGCATTTGCCCCGTCCGAGAGCGACACCGGCTTGATGTTGATGGCAACCGATGGGCTTTCTCCGTCCGCGGCGAAGAAAGCCCGGTTGATCTTGTCGGCATTCTCGAACTGAGCGATTGCCTCGCTCGGTATGCTGGTTGAGCCGAAGGTGCCTTTCCAGCCCCAGGGCGAGGAACTGGTGTCGACGAACGGGGCCAGCCTGTCGTTAAAAAACGTCTTGAACAGGCCCTTGGGACCGAACAGGCGGACGAAGTCGCTCATCGCCACGTCGCGCGGGGATTCCCGGTCGAAGGGATAACGGCCCTTGATCACGTTGGCGCAGAAATTTGCCCCTTCGGCAGTCCACGCGTCGCTGATGCGTATACGGGCGGACTTGACCGCCAGCGAACCGATATCGGCAGCCACACCCGCCATCCAGGTGTCTATGGGGGCCGGCAAACTGCGCGCCTGCTGCAGCAGATCCTGATTGGCGTTCGTCAACTGACTGTCAACATCGAAGACCTTGGCTACTTCGGCGGTAGAGGTCGTCGCACGCGAGAGCTGATCGTGCACCTTCTGGAGAACCGGTTTTAGTCGGGCGATCTGCGATTTTGGCGCTTCCTGGCTCTGTCCCGCCTGCAGTTGGTTGGATTGCGGCGGCTCGAGAGCAGCGCGAAGGGAAGCGAACAGGTCCGGCGCATTTGCTGCGCTGGCGAGCGCGGTGGTCGAGTCAGGCAGGCTGTCGCCGGCCGCGGACGCGACCTCTGTGCCAGGCCGGCGAAGATCCGTGGCGGCGGCGATGGATTTGGCCAAGCTCTCGACCGGGTTTGGCTCGCTCGAGAGGATGCGGGTGGTCTCGGCCGCGTCCGCGATCGTCTGCGATGGCTTGATCCGCAGATCCGCCAACAGCGCAGACCAGCGTTGTTGAAAATTGTCGAAATAAAGCTGCAGCGCGGTCTGAGCGACGGCATCGACGGTCAAATCGGCCGGGTTGGCTTCGCCGCGAACCCAATGCTCCTCGAGCGCTGCTCGCGACGCGTCGGTGATCTTCGGCAGAACGGCCTGGCGATATCCCGTGCTGGAGAAGAGACCCGGCAGGCCTTCCCTTAACGGAAGCTTGGTCATCCGTTCGAAAGCCTGTTCGCCAAGCGGACCGAGCGCACTTGCAGGGGTCCAGTCGGCAAGTGCGCGAGACTGGCGATAGTTTGCGAGAATATCGTAGGCCCGGTTCGGGATGCCTTGCGAGCGGATCGTCTCGCGGGCCTTGGCGATCAGGGTGTTGTCGAGTTCGATCGGCGGCAGCCCGCCATGGGCCATGGCGCTGGCGTGCGCGATCAGCGCCTGCCGCGCCGCCGACCTGCCTTCGCCGGGATAAAGCGTCGTGAAGATCTCTTCCGCTTCCTGGGCGACGAAATCCGCATCCATCGGGCCCAGCCCGCCAAGCATCCCGTAGAGTTTCAAGGCATCGAAGGTGGTCGCGACTTCCTTGCTTACGATCATTTCCTTCTGCAGCTGGACGAGTATTCGGGGCAGAAGCAGCGCGTTCAATGCCCGCTGATAGGCGTCGCGCTGGCGGCCCGCCACCTTGCTTTCCTGGTCGAGGCCGAAACTGACCGGCCAAGCGCGCGTCCTGGAAAAATCGCTGGTGACAGCGGCGAGATTGTCGAGCGCCGGTAGCACACGGAGGAAATCCGAGTCCGTCACGTCGCGCACCGGCACG